>DAIDMK010000017.1 GCA_027449025.1 Lutibacter sp.
AACTAAAGATACAAAAAACTAATAAAACTTCCAAATAAATGTACAAAAAAAACCGTCTCTAGTTGTGAGACGGCTTCACTTTGATTTTAATAATTATATACTAATTATGCCCAGCGCCACAGCATTCCTGTATCATAAAACTGTTGCTTTCTTCGTGCCAAGGAAATGAGGCATTGTATTTGTTGTTTTCCCAATAAAATGGAGCGCGTATTTTAGGCTCGTTGCCAACTTCGTTCATAGTATTGCTATCGTACAGCCTGCCATTTACCATGGTAAAAACTAAACTGTTTGAGTTTTGGATATTTTCTAAAGGATTTTTATCTAAAACAAGCAAATCAGCCATTTTACCGACCTTTAAAGAGCCAATATCTTTTCCGGCACCAATATAATTTGCGCCATTTATGGTGGCAGCTCTTAAAGCTTCCAAATTGCTCATGCCTCCTTGTTGAAGGTTCCATAATTCCCAATGCGCACCCATTCCTTGTAATTGGCCGTGTGCGCCCAAATTCACTTTTACGCCATTATCGGCCATTGCTTTTACAGTTTTAGAAGTGAGTATGTGGCTATTTTCATATTCTTCATCGGGAATCATTATTCTGTGACGGGAACGTGCATCAATAATGCTTCTCGGCGTAAATTGCAGCAGCTTTTCATTTTCCCATACATTTGTTTTTTGATACCAGTAAATTTCAGCGTTAAGTCCGCCATAATTTACAATCAAGGTTGGTGTATAACCAACTTTGCTAGAGCCCCAAAGTTCAAGAACATCTTTGTAAACAGGCGCTACTGGAATGTTGTGCTCCACACCGGTATGTCCGTCGATTACCATGGTTAGGTTAGTGAAAAAGGTAGAGCCGCCTTCAGGAACCACATTGATACCTTCTTCCCGAGCAGCCTGCAATATTTGCTGACGTTGGTCGCGGCGCGGTTGGTTATAACTTTTCACTGAAAGCGCTCTAAAAGCTTTGGTTCTTTTTATTGAAGAACGCGCATCATCTAAATTGTTAATCACAGCTTTAAAATCACCTTCGGCACCATAAAGAATATATCCAGTTGAGTAGAGGCGAGGGCCAACCAATGCGCCACTTTTAATCATTTCTACAAGAGTAAAAATCGTTTCGGTATTGGCTGAAGGATCGTGAGACGTTGTAACCCCATAAGCCAAGTTTGCATAAAATTGCCAGTTTTGTTGGGTGGTTAATCCGTATCGGAAGCCGCCAACATGGGCGTGTGCATCCACTATTCCGGGCATAATTATTTTTCCTGCAGCATCATAGACTTTGGCATTGTTTGGAATAGTAATTTCTGAGGCCTTTCCAATGGCTTCTATGCGGTTTTGGTTGATGACAATACTTCCGTTTTCTATAACCTCATCACCTTCCATCGTTATAATTCTCGCATTTGTAAATGCAATACTGCCTTTTGGTTTGTCTACTTTCGATTTTAATCCTATCGCAAGACCTATTGTTGAGGTACTGTCCACTTTTTCAGGCGAACCCGGTAAAAATGTAAATCGGTCTTTAATATCATTTTTAAAATAAGTTTCACCTAAGGTCCACATTACCTGTTTGCTGTCGGCAGACCAATGCAGGTTAATTCCGGCATCTTTTGCCAGCAGAGAAACTGGAACCGAAGTTGTTTTGTTGTCTAAATCGGTCATTTGTCCGTTGATATTAAGCGGCGCTAAATATACTTTATGCAAATGTGAAAAAGCGATCCAGTCGTTATCCACACTCGGAACCAATCTGTTTGCGTATTTGGACTGAATATGGGTGCGTTCTTCTTTTCCGTTTAAATCCATACTTTTTAGCGCTTTGGTAAGCTCTCCAAAGAAAACCCCACCGGTCTGATAAAAAATGCGTTTTCCATCATTGGTAAATGTAGGATATTCTCCATTTTTACTGAGAAATTTATGATTTTCTCCAGAAGCATCCATGGTATAAATACCCGGATTTTTGGCGAAAGCATGTCCCTGGTCGTTGTTCCCTCCCTCTTTTCGGAACACGATGGTTTTTCCATCAGGTGAATAAGCGGGCGTTCTATAAATTCCTTTTTCTGAAGTGATTTTAGTTGAATTTCCTCCTGAAACTGCTATTTTTCTAATACTTCCTAACTCGGAATCATTCCAAGTCACAAAAATAATTTCTTTTCCGTTTGGCGAAAAGGCAGGTTCCGCTTCAAAATCTGTTTCCGAAGTCAATCTTTTTGGAGTTCCATTTGGTAAGTTTTTTGTCCACAAATAACCCAAAGCCCTAAAAATTAATGTTTTTCCATCGGGGGAAGTTACCGCATCCCGAATCATTTTTACGGTAAACTCATTATCATCAATTGGCGTTTCAAAATGAACGCTTTCCGCAATGTCGATAGCAACATCAACAGTAAATGGAATTGTGGAAACGGCATTGGTTTTTATGTTTACTTTTTGAATTTTTCCTTTGGACCAAATTACAATTTCTTCATTGTTTGGCATCCAGTTAAAATTTGGGTACACACCAAAAATTGCCCAAGAAGTTTGTTGGTCTTTATTTAAATCGTCATAAACAGGCCATTCTTCACCAGTTTGTAAATTGTGAATGTATAAAACAGTTTTGGTGCGCACACGTTTTATAAAGGCTAGCAATTTTCCGTCTCTGGAAAGTTGAGGTCTGGCCGCACCACCTGGTCCACCAGTAATATTTTCAGTCTCTCCCGTCTCAAAGTCGTAGCGTTTTATGGCATAAATTTGTTTATTCGCATCTTTGTTGTATTCAAAAATTCCTCCAGAAGTTACATCTTCATCATAATACATAAACTTTCCGTCGGGCGAAATAACAGGTTCGTTAACATCTTTTTGGTCGGTTCTTTTTTTGGTAAGTTGCACGCCGCTTCCTCCGGAAATATGATATTGCCAAATTTCTCCGGCACCTAAAGAACGTTCTGAAGTGAAATGCTTACGTGCCACCAAGTAGTTGCCATTTGGCATCCAAGCTGCATTATTTAATAGTTTGAAATCTTCTTTGGTAACTTGCTTTGCGTTGCTGCCGTTAACATCCATTACCCAAATATTGTCGCCTCCGCCAGCATCACTGGTAAAGGAAATACGTTTCCCGTCAGGGCTGAAACGTGGCTGAATTTCGTAGGGAATTCCTGTGCGAAGCGGCTTAGCTTTACCTCCGGGAATAGGCATACTGTAGATATCGCCCAAGAGATCAAAAATGATGACTTTTCCATCGGGACTCACGTCTAGATTCATCCAGGTTCCTTCAGAAGTGCTAAAATTATGAACCTTATAATTAAAAGCCGAACCGGGATTTGCCACATCCCATTTTGGGGCTTCTTGTGAATAAGTTAAAAAAGTGAGTGTGGTGGCAATAAGTAAAGAAAAATATTTTTTAGACATTTTTTGAATTTTAGATACCAATGGATGAGAAATCCAGTAGCGTAAATTTTTGCTAAATATAATCAAATTCAAATACAAATAATTTGATTATGAGTCACTAAACTTAAAAGGACTTTTATATCATTGGAAGTTTAAAAGACATGATATTGAACAAAATAATTTAAGAATTTAATAGGCATTTAGTTAATGATTTTGTAGATAAAACGGTAAATTTACGCGGAGATTACAGTTTGAGCTATATGAATCTTATACCTAAAATGGTAAAGTAAATATTTCAGCTAACATTTAAGCTAATAAATAACACAAATGAAGTTCGTTTTTCTTATCGCCTCTTTTAATGCGTTCTTTTTTGCAATTTTATTGTTTCAGAAAAAACTATGGGCATTACACGACAAGATTTTATTGCTGTGGCTGCTCTATTTAGGGCTATTTATTGGGATGTATGGGTTTTATTCCCATGAACTATTTACCCAATTTCAATTGCTTTCAATCAGTTTCACGTCCTTATTTTTATTGCATGGGGCATTCTTGTTTTTTTATATTTCGGCATTAATTTCCCCAAAAAAGATTTTCGGTAAAACCAACCTCTTGCATTTTGCGCCATTTGTCTTATTTAACTGCTATCTGATAGCTATTTCATTCTTTCCAACTATTTCAGAAACGATTCGACTGGATTATGCACAAGTAAATATTTCACCACCTTTTATATTTATTTTCTTTTTAATTGCAACCATATTGTCGGGGTCGTTTTATTTTGCCTTATCAATAAAATTGTTTAAAAAATTGGATATCAATATATTCAATAATTTTTCTTCATCGGAAGAGATTAATTTGATTTGGCTAAGAAAACTTGTTTACATTTTTGGCATTATTTGGACAGCATTAATTATTATTACAGTCATTCATCATGTTTTTAATTTATTTTCCATGGTCTTTTGTACCGATGGATTATTTCTTTCCTTGTCGGTTTTTGTAATTTTAATTGGTTATTTTGGATTGAAACAAAAAGTTATTTTTAGTACCGATACTGAAAACGAACAGGTTTTTGTTGAAGAGACAAAAATTAAATATGCAAGTTCAAGATTAACGGATACTGAAGCAAAGCAATTTGTGGAGGAGCTTAACAATGTTATGATTTCTGCTAAACCCTTTTTAAATCCAAACTTAACGCTACTGCAATTGGCTACTGAACTAGGGATTTCGACACATTATTTATCGCAAATCATCAATGAAAAATTCAACCTTAATTTTTTCGATTATATCAATCAGTATCGGGTGGAAGAAGTCAAAACAAAGATAAGCAACCCGAAATTTGAGAATTATTCACTTTTGGGCATAGCGTTTGACTCAGGGTTTAATTCAAAATCTGCTTTTAATCGAATATTTAAAAAATTCACAAATCAAACGCCTTCACAATACAAATCGCAGATTTTAAAAATTTAATCCTTTTTTTTTAATAAACTTTGTGTCCTAGCTTATAAAAAAAACTTGTTTTCAACAAATAAATTAGTCCCACTTTATAACTTAAAACGATTGGTCTCTATATCGGGACTTTATTTGCAAAATAATTCAAAATTTATTAACATTAAAAAACAAATTAAAAAAATGAAAAAAGCTATTCAATTAATTTTTGCGGTTAGCATATTAATGTTTTCTGTTTCCTGTGACAATAAATCTGGGAAATCCCCTGATCATAATGGAGCGGAACAAACAGATGCACATCAACACGAGACCCCAGCAAATAAACAGACAGATGAACATGAAGGGGACGAAGTTTTACAATTAAATAATGGAAACTTATGGGAAGCCAATCTTGAAACTACCGAAGGAATTAATAAGATGAAACTTTTAATAGAATCTTTTTCGGACAGAGATAATATGGAGGCTTATACAGACCTTAAACAAAATTTAGAAAAAGAATTTGGAACTATTTTAATGAAATGCACAATGACGGGAGAAGCACACAATCAATTACATAAATATTTGGTTCCGATGAAAGATTTATTTGAAGGTATGGGTGCTCCCGACTTAAATTCTCGTAAGGAGAGTCTTGATAAAATAAATGTTCATTTAGGCGCGTATACTAAATATTTTGAGTAAAAGAATGCTTTATTTTTAGAGGTAATTGATCTAAATAAATAAAAAATGGGAGTTACTAAAAGAACTCCCATTTTTATTTTTTATAAGTTAAATCTATAATAAAGTGTAAACTTCAATAGAGATAGCATCTAAAAGGAGCTTTAAAAATTTTTCTTTTGCAACCACATCCGTAATTCGCCCTTCATTTTATAAAAAACCTTAAGGTCTTACTTTATGACTGGGCACTTTTTCTAAGAAATAAATTAGTCCCACTTTATAGCTTAAAGCGATTACACTATGTTTCAGTGCTACTTTTGTACAAGAATTTAATAATAATCATTTTATAAAAGAGTAAAATCATGGAAACAAAAATTAAAAAACAGTTAGAAGAAAGTGCATCTAGTAAAAAAAGATTTGTTGGGAATGTAAAATTTGGCGGCTTGCCGTTAATTTTATTCGCTATCTTATTATTCACTTCACAGGCAACATTTGCCCATTGCGATTCGTATGACGGTCCGGTAATTAAAGATGCCGTTTTGGCGCTTAAAACAAATGATGTCAATCCGGTTCTTAAATGGATAACAAAAGATCAGGAAAATGAAATCACTAACCTATTTCATAAAACCTATAAATTGCGAAATGGTGATAAAGAAGTTTATGAAATAGTAGAAAAACATTTTTTTGAAACATTGGTACGTTTACACCGTGAAACAGAAGGTGCACCTTATACAGGACTAAAACCTGCAGGAAGTACAAAACAAATTATTCAAATGACTGATGAAGCCATTAAAGTGGGCAATGTAGATGGGTTTTTGTTAAAATTTAACAAACACATTGAAAAAATAGTTCGTGAAAAATATGATAAAGTGTTGCAACTAAGTAAAGTTAAGGACAATTCAACCGACCTAGGTAGAGAATTTGTTGCAGCTTACGTAGATTATACACACACTATTGAGGCCTTAGACGGTATTCTTGAACATGGAATTGAACATGGTAGCGGTCATGCAGAACACAAAGAATAATACATGTGTGGCATAATTTGTATCAGCCTACTGAAAAATGAAATTGGGCATTATTAATTAAATAAACACGAAAAATGAAGACAGAAAAAATTCAATTAGAGGAACTCACCTGTCCTAGTTGCATAACTAAAATAGAGAGTGTGCTTACAAAAGAAGAAGGGGTGGAAGAAGCCAAAGTGCTTTATAATGCAAGTAAGGTAAAAGTTACTTACAAAGAAGATAAAATATCGGGAAAACATATTACTGATTTAATTGAAAAGTTGGGGTATGTGGTAAAAGGCAAGTAAGTCTTTGCTTTTAAATGAATAAAAAAATCCCTCAATCGGGGGATTTTTTTAATATAATTACTACGATATAAGCATAAAACCCTGGTTTAATATGCTGTAAACAACACAAGATTTTGGAACAACCACTTTTGGTTAAAAAATAAAATTTAAACAGATGAAACGCCTATAACAAAATAATCTAACAGAAAAAAGAAAGATACTAAGCGTTCCATTTGACAAATGAAAAACAATAAAAAATAGCAAATAAAACGAGCCATAACAAAATTTGATACACAGCAGAATGATTAATGGCGAACTGCATCTGTACCAATAAAAAATAAAATGTAAACAGATGAAAATGAATAGAAAAAATAGTTTAATAATCGCTTCGGGTATTTTACTCGTTACTGCTTTTATATTATATCTTCTTAAGCTGAATAGCTTATTGATAAATATTATTTTAATTGCATCCTCAATTATTGCAGGATTTCCCATTGCAAAAAAGGCGGTGCGGGCTGTTTGGATGAAAGTTTTCAGCATAGAACTCTTGGTGTCAATTGCAGTTGTTGGTGCAATAATTATAGGGGAATATGTTGAGTCGGCAGCAGTTGCCTTCCTATTTTTATTTGGTGCTTTTCTCGAGGCGAGAACTTTAGAGAAAGCAAGATCCTCTTTAAAATCCCTCATCAAAATGATGCCGATGGAAGCGACTGTGGAGAGAGAAGGTAAAAGGGTAACCATTCCTGCGGAAGATGTAAAAAAAGGTGATATCGTATTTATGCAGTCAGGAGAAAAAGTGTCGGTTGATGGCAGGGTTTTTTCGGGAACTGCTTTGATTAATGAAGCGGCGATTACCGGTGAATCCGTGCCTGTCAAAAAGGAGAAAGGAGCGATGGTTTATAGCAGTACAATACTAGACAGTGGATACCTAGAAGTGATTGCAGAAAAAGTTGGAGATGACACCGCCTTTGCTAAAATTATTGATTTGGTGGAAGAAGCCCAGGAATCAAAGGCGAAAACTCAGAAATTTTTGGAACGGTTCGCAACTTATTACACGCCAGGAATCTTGGTTCTGTCAGTTATTGTTATGCTTTTTACTTGGGATATTCACCTAACACTTACGTTTTTGGTTATTGCTTGTCCGGGCGCTTTGGTTATTTCTGCTCCGGTATCGATTGTTGCTGGCATAGGAAACGGAGCCAGACATGGAATTCTTATTAAAGGTGGCGACAAAATGGAAAAATTAGCCAAGATAAATGGGATAGTATTTGATAAAACAGGAACTTTAACCCAAGGAAAGCCATCGGTAACAGCCATTCAATCATATGGCCTAAAAGAAGATGAACTGCTCTTAATGGCAGCAGAAGCCGAACTGGTTTCTGAGCATCATTTGGGACGCACTATTGTTAAAGAAGCAGAAAGCAGGGGAATACAGCTTTCCAACAAACCAATGAATTCTGAGATAATTAAAGGACAGGGAATCAAGGCGACTGTTAATGATAAAGAATTGTTGATAGGCAATAAAAAAATGCTTGTTAGCAACCCAATAACCTTTACTCAAACAATGGAAGCTTATGCGCTTGAGCAGGAAATAAAAGGAAATACCGCAGTATATGTGAGCGATAAAGATCGTGTTTTAGGGATAATCTCTATTGCAGACAAAATCAGGGAAGACGCATCAGCCGCCATCAACCAACTCAAACAGAGCGGAATTAAGCATCTGGTTATGTTAACTGGTGATAATGAGCATACAGCGAATAAAGTAGCAAAACAACTTGGGATTGAAAAAGTTTTTGCCAACTTACTTCCAGAAGATAAGGTTTCAAAAGTAAAAACCTGTAAACAAAAAGGGAAAATATTAGCCATGGTAGGAGATGGCATTAATGATGCTCCCGCCATTGCAACGGCCGATGTGGGTATTGCCATGGGCAATGCGGGAACCGATATCGCCATGGAAACTGCGGATATTGTTTTATTGTCAGATAAATTGGATAAGTTAGCTTACGCCTATGAACTGTCAAAAGCAACCGTTCTAAATATGAAACAAAATATGTTTTTTGCCGTAGGTGTTGTGTTTTTGCTGTTAGCAGGAGTGTTAACCGGAAAAGTATTTTTAGCATCCGGAATGCTTATCCATGAGTTGAGTGTTCTTATTGTTATTTTAAATGCTATTCGATTGGTGCGCTTTCCAAAGTATCAATTTGGGTTTAAATCGTTGAATTTTTTTATTTAAACAAATTTTTACTTTGGAAAAATGATTTAAGGAGAGCTCTAGAAATTATTATTTTTGAACTTTATGCAAAACAATATCCATTGATTTTATGGAAACTATTTTTTCATCAGATAAACCTAACTGTATTTTGGGATTAAGGGCTTCGAAAATTCATTTTTAAAACGACAACCAGAACACTGAAACAAAAATAATGAGTAGGTAAATATTTAATTTGATTGGCTTTGATGAAAAATTCATATTTTATTCTAAATTGAATCCTATCTTAGCTAAATGAAACGAGCATAACAAATTTTGATTTATAAAAGAATGATTAATGGCGAACAGCATCTGTTACCAATAAAAAATAAAATTTAAACAGATGAAATTATTACTCATAGAAGACGAGCAGGAATTAGCAAAAAGCATTCAAGAATATCTGAATGGGAATGAATTTGTATGTGAATGGACCAATAAATTTTCCACAGCGCTTGATAAAATTTCAAATTATGATTACGATTGTATTCTACTTGATCTTATGCTGCCTGATGGTAATGGGCTAGAATTGTTGACAGAACTAAAAAAACAAAATAAAACAGATGGAGTTATTATTATATCTGCAAAAGAAACGTTGGATTCTCGTATAGAAGGGTTTAATTTGGGAGCTGATGACTACCTCACGAAACCATTTCATTTATCAGAACTATTGGTAAGAATACAAGCATTAATTAGGCGAAAACAATTTAGTGGCAATAACATAGTTACTTTTAATGAAATTGAGATTGATTTACAATCCAAAACAGTAAAAGTGAACCATAAATTAGTTGAAATGACTAAGAAAGAAATTGATTTGTTGTTATATTTAATTGGAAATCATAATCGAGTGTTGTCTAAAGGCGCAATTGCAGAACATCTGTCAGGTGATATGGCAGATATGCTAGATAATCACGATTTTGTGTATGCGCATATTAAAAATTTGAAAAAAAAGTTGAAAAGTGCAAATGCCGTAGATTATATAAAAACAGTTTATGGTTTAGGTTATAAATGGCAAAATGAGTAAAAAATTATTACATAAAACCCAGCAAATCTACTTAATTTTTGCAATTGTAATTTTCATTGTAATTGCACCTATATTTTATATTTTTTCAAGATGGATGTATATTAATAACATAGATGAAACTTTGGTAGATTACAAAGAGGATTTTATTGAAAAAATGCTTCCAAAATTAACAGAAGAAAATTTATCCGTTTGGAATAATTTCAATACGACACAACAAATAAAACAATATTATCCGATAAAACGTGATACTATATTTTATACAACCTATTTTAGTGAAATTGAGCAAGAATTAGAACCTTATAGAGAATTAGAAACGCCAATTAAAATTGGTGAAAACAAGTATATATTTACTACTAAAATTAGCCTTTTTGAATCAGAAGATTTAATAATAAGTATTGCTTTTTTATTTTTTATTTTAATCACTTTATTACTTATTGTTTTAGGAATTATTACGAATAAAATTTCTATTAAAATATGGAAACCTTTTTATGAAAACTTAGCCCAATTTGAAGCTTTTCAAATTGACAACCCAAACAAATTACACTTAAAACAAACAAATATTGAAGAATTTAATCGCCTTAATTTAAGTATTGAAAAATTGATTCAAAATAATTATATTATTTATGAAAATCAACGGGAATTTGTGGAAAATGCCGCGCACGAATTGCAAACTCCAATAGCAGTTTTTAAAGGTAAAATCGATATTTTAATGCAACGGTCTGATATTACAAAAGGGCAGGCTGAATTGCTGGAATCACTAAATAATAGCATTGCTCGTTTAAATAGATTGAACAAAAATTTATTGATGCTCTCTAAAATTGAGAAAAACACTTTGAATGAAATAACAAGTTTTCAAATTAAAGAAGTTATTGAAAAACAATTGGAGTTTTTTAAAGAACAGGCAATTCAAAAAAACATTCATATTGAATCACATATTAACAGTGTAATTAATATAACTGCCAACAAAGGTTTTACGGAAATCCTATTCAGCAACCTGTTTTTAAATGCAATTCAGCATAATGTTATTAATGGAAATATTTCAATTTATATAGCAAAAAATAAACTTACGATTTCAAATACTGGAATTTCTGCTACCATAAAATCGGAATCACTTTTTAATCGATTTTCAAAAATCAGTACTTCTGAAAAAGGGAATGGATTGGGTTTGGCTATTGTTAAAAAAATAGTAGATCTAAATAATTGGTCAATTTCCTATTCCTATAAAAATAATTTACATTCATTTACCATAACTTTTTAAAATTCAAATTTAATTCAAAATTGAGTAATTCTTTTGGTTAATTATAAAAACCAAAAATGAGAATTATCTTAAATAATACCCTATTAATTATCTTGTTTTTTAATTTGTGGAATGTTAAAAGTCAATCTTTAAACAACCAAAAAATAAATGTATCCTCAAAATTTACGGACACTATTAAATCTAAAAGCATATTCAAAAGAAGTATTGTTCCTGTAAGTTTAATTGGGTTAGGAGTATTTGTAAATAAAAGTCATTTTGAAAGACAATTACAAACAGACCTACGAAATAAAGTTGGGAATAATTATAATTTACCAATTGATGACTATTTGCAATTTGTACCAGTTGCTGAAATGTATATGGCCGATATTTATGGTCTAAAAGCTAAAAATCATTGGTTCGATCAAACAAAATATTTGTTTATTTCAAATTTAATTTCTTCAACAATTACGCATGGTTTAAAAAGAATTACTCAAAAAACACGACCAAATGGCTCACCAAATTCATTCCCTTCAGGCCATACAACATTGGCATTTACAAATGCAGCTGTTCTTTATAATGAATTTGAAGATTCCTCACCTATTTTGGCCTATAGTGGTTATGCTTTTGCCACCACAACTGGTGCATTTCGGATGATTAATAATAAACATTGGCTGTCTGATGTATTGGTTGGTGCAGGTGTTGGAATTTTGGCAACAGAATTAGTTTATTATTTTGAACCACTTAAAAACTTTAACCCGTTTAAAAAAGTAAAAGGAATGTCGGTTGTTCCACTTATAGATGATAAACACTTCGGTTTTTATGCCCAAATAACTTTTTAAATTAATATAAAACACAGTTTTTAAGATTTAAAAAGGAGAATGAACAAAGTGCTTTAACACAATAATAAAAGAAAAATATGGTGAAAATTCACTTTGGTTTAATTTTAACACTTTTTTGTTTAAATCTTTTACCATTACAAGGGCAAAACTTGGCTAATGTAACGGATAATAATTTAAAAGATTCATTCAACTTTTTATTTAAAGGATTTTACCTAAGCACCAAAAACCATGATATTAAAATGGCAGAAATTTTAGCGAATATGGATTTAAGTTTGGTAGATGTATTGGAAAATAGTTTTTGATAATTCGATTTTGAAGAACAGTACCAATAATTCAATATTAATTCAAATTTGGACAATACATTTGACTTATAAATAATTTTAAAACAATAAAAAAATGAAAAAAATAATGTTTTTAATGCTTGGGTCTGTGTTAGCACTATCTCAAGCCTGTGCTCAAACAAATGCACCAACTGAAGTGACAACTGCTTTTTCCCAAAAATTTCCAACTGCAAAAAAAGTAACCTGGGATAAAGAAAATGAAACAGAGTGGGAAGCTGAATTTAAAGTGGATGGAAAAGAATTTTCCGCCAATTTTACTTCTGAAGGAATTTGGAAAGAAACTGAGTATGAAATTTCAGAAGCTGAAATTCCAGCAGCAGTAAAACAAACGTTAAATAGTGAATTTGCAGATTATAAAATTGAAGAATCAGAAGTTTCTGAAACAGTAGCCGGAAAAGTATATGAATTTGCTTTAGAGAAAGGTGAATCGGAACTTGAAGTTGGCATAGCGCCTGATGGAAAAGTAATGAAAAAAGAAGTGAAAAATGAAGATGAAGAAGACAAAGACAAAGATTAATTATTGAATAATATATAAAAAAGGTTGGCTTAAATCCGGCCTTTTTTATATATTAATAGTTTATAATAAATATCAAAATAAAGGTTTAATTAATGGAAGTTTTCAAAGTAAAAAACCAAAATAAGCGATGTTTTTTTAGTGTACTGTTTTTAAGTAGTTTCTTTTTTGTTGCTTATAGTCAAACATTCGATGTAACCCATTATATAAACAAAGCTTTAGCGCAAAGTCCTTTATTGCAAAAACAAGTGAACAATAATAAAATTATTGAGCTCGATTTAAAACAATTCAATGCCATTTACAAATCTCCTAAGGTAAGTTTGAATAGCAATGTATTGTTTGCTCCAATTATTTCAAAAGATGGAAATAACAATAAATTAGAATTGGTTTCTAACGGAAGTGCTAATTATGTTGGATATGATTTAGGTGCCAGTAACGGAGGACAATATCAAGCTTTGGTTTCTATAAATCAGCCTTTGTTTACGGCTAAATATTATAAAACACAGAAAAAAAATTCGTCAATTTCAAAAGTCAGGAATGAAAATGAGTCACTTCTAACAAAAACCGAATTGCAGCAAATTGTAACGCACCAATACATTCTTTGTATTCAATCGCAAAAACAAGTTGAAAATAATTTAAAAACCATTCAAATAATTGAAGAACAGGTGGCTCAAATGAAAATATTGGTAAATGCCGGAATCTATAAATTGGTTGACTTAAAATTGTTGGAAATAGCCTTGCAGAACGGTCAAATTGAATATGAGCGATCTAATGCGGATTTTCTTACTGGTTTTAATGACTTAAATTTAATCTGTGGAATAAATGATACTACTTTGTATGCTTTAGAAAATATAGCATTGAAATTAAGTTTACCGCAACAAAAACCATCTTTATTTTTAGAGCAATATAAATTAGATAGCTTGGCAATTAAAGCGCAACAAGAAATTTTTGAGCTTCAATATTTACCCCAAATAAGTGCTTTTGGAGATGCCGGGTTGAATGCCACTTACCAACCAACATTAAATCGTTTAGGTTTTAGCGTTGGAATTTCGGCAAGCTGGAATTTATTTGACGGGCATCAAAAAGAGTTTAAAAAAGAACAAACGCAATTATTGTTAGAAAATATAAACACTGATAAAAATTACTTTGAGAATCAAAATAAGATTCAAAAAAACAATATTTTAAGTCAAATAAGTAGTTCAGACACACAAATTACATTAATAAATAAGCAATTAGAATCGTATAATGAGTTGCTGGAACTTTATAATATTGAAATAAAACATAGTCTTATTTCTGTTTTAGAATTAAAAACAATCATTAAAGAAATTGCTGCTAAAGAACAGGAAAAAACAACTGTTTTAATGCTAAAAGAAATTTTAATCAACTCATATAATTATTGGAATAATTAAATGCCTTCAAATGAACAAAATTGTAACTAGTAGTTTAATGATCATATTGTTTTTCATTCAATCTTGTAAGAACAAAGAAACTTCAACTGATAATATTGCACATCAAAAACCTTTGGTAAGTGTCGTAAATCCTGTTTTAGGTGAAATTCAAGAAAAAATACAAATTAACGGTCAAGTAGTGTATTTAAACAAAACTGATATTACTGCGCCAATTTCAGGTTATGTAACTTCAGTAAATTCGAAATTGGGAGATTGGGTAAAAAAAGGAAATTTATTGTTTAGAATTCAAACCAAAGAAAGTCAAGCTTTGCAAAATTCAAATATAGCGACACCTGCTAATTTTGGTATTATTAATGTGTATGCAAGTGCCTCTGGTTTTATAAATGCGTTAACTATTTCGGATGCCGGTGTTTTTATTTCTGAAGGAAACGCAATGGCTACCATAGTAAAAGATCAGGATTTGGCGATTCAGGCAAATGTGCCATTTCAATATAATAAACTGCTAAACAGTATAAAAAATATTGAAATCGAGTTGCCAAATAAAGAGGTTAAAATAGCAACTTTTTATAAAACAATGCCAGTTGTTGATCCAGTTTCACAAACCCAGCAAGTATTTTTTAAACTGACTAATTACAGTGTTTTACCTGAGAATTTAAATGTGCTCATAAAATTTCCTAAACTAGAAAAAGGAAACATTACAATATTACCTAAAGAGGTGGTTTTAACCAATGAAACTCAAGATAAATTTTGGATTTTAAAAGTTACACAAGATACTTTAGCAATAAAAATTCCAATAATTAAAGGAATTGAAAATGATGATAGTGTTGAAATTGTGAGTCCGTTGTTAAAACTATCAGATGTTATCGTTAAAAATGGCGGTTATGGTTTGCAAGACAGTACTAAAGTGAAAATTAAGCAATAATGGATAAATTATTTGTAAAATATAAAAGTCCGATAGCCGTAATTTTAGTGCTTATTTTATTTGGAGGTGCTTATTCTTATAAGAATTTAAGCACATCACTTTTTCCAAATGTAACTTTTCCAAAAATTAAAATTATTGCCGATAACGGACAACAACCAGTTGATAAAATGATGGTTACGGTTACAAAACCATTAGAAAATGCTATTAAGAGAGTTGAAAATTTACAATTGATTCGCAGTATTACCAGTATGGGAAGTTGCGAAATTTCAGCTTTTATGGATTGGGGTTCTGATATTGATGTAGATAAACAACGATTAGAATCGAGGATTGCACAAATCAAAAATGAGTTACCGCCCAATACGCAAATAACTGTTGAAAAAATGAATCCCTCTATTTTACCAATTATGGGATATTCTCTTCAATCTGATGAAAAAAATCAAATTGAATTAAAAATGATTGGTGAATATATTGTGAAACCATATTTGTCTAGAATTAAAGGCGTTGCAGCTATTGAAGTTATTGGAGGAAAAACAAAAGAGTATCAAATTCTATTAGACCAAAATAAATTAAGTTTATTAAAACTAAATCCACAAGAAATTATAAATGCTATTGAGCAAACCGGATTTATTCAATCGAATGGTTATGCGGTAGATTATAAAAGATTGTATCTAACAGTTACAGACGCAACGATTAATAATACCTCAGAATTAGAAAACCTGGTAATTTTTGATGATGCCAAACGTAAAATCACAATAAGTGATGTTGCAAAAGTTGTAATTGCTGAAAAAACGGAATTTATTAAAATTAAAGCCGACGGAAAAGATGTACCACTTATTGCAGTTTTAAAACAGCCTAACAGTAATTTAATAGAAGTTGCAGATCAGGTAACTCAAAAAGTAATAGAACTCAATAAAATTTTACCAAAAGGTGTCGAACTCAAGCAATATTACAATCAGGCTTCTTTTGTTGGTAATAGTTTAAAAAGTATTATTGATGTATTGTGGATTGGCCTTATTCTGGCAATTATAGTTGTCATGATTTTCTTACGCTCTTTTAAAGCAAGCAGCGTTTTATTGGTTACTATACCAATAACATTAGGCCTTACATTTTTGGTGATGAAAGCTTTAGGCTATGATTTAAATATTATGACCATTGGCGCCATAGCTGCTGCCGTTGGATTAATTATAGATGATGCAGTTATTGTTATAGAACAAATTCATAGAACTCATGAAGAATTTCCGAAAGAATCTCCAAGGGATCTAGTAGGGAAATCTATCAAATTTTTATTCCCTGCAATGGTAAGTTCTTCTTTAAGTACCATTGTAATTTTTCTTCCTTTTGTATTAATGACAGGTGTAGCAGGAGCCTATTTCAAAATTTTAACGGAAACGATGATTATAACGCTTACCGTATCATTTTTTGTTACATGGATAGGCCTTCCTGTAATTTATTTGCTTTTTTCAAGAAATAGGAATAAAAATAAAATAATAAAAGAACATTTAGTTCCTGAACAAAAATGGGTGCGTTTTTTTATTGAAAAACCCTTATTTAGTTATGTATTTATCGGTCTTTCTATCCTTAGTATTGTCTTTATTTTACCAAAATTAGAAACTGGTTTCTTACCACAAATGGATGAGGGCTCTATCATATTAGACTATAACAGCCCAAATGGAACTTCACTTGAAGAAACCGACAGAATGTTAACTGAGGTTGATAATATTTTGGATAAAATTCCTGAAGTAAAAGCATATTCCAGAAGAACCGGTACGCAAATGGGATTTTTTATTACCGAACCAAACAGAGGTGACTATTTAATAGAGTTGCGTAAAAAAAGAAATAAAACAACTGAACAGGTAACGGATATTATTAGAAAACAAGTTGAAGCATCAATCCCTGCATTAACGGTTGATTTTGGTCAGGTAATAACCGATATGTTGGGTGATTTAATGAGCAGTGTGCAACCCATAGAAATTAAAATTTTTGGAACTGATCACGAAAAATTAAAAGAATTATCTCAACAAATAGCACAAAAAGTTGAGCAAGTACAAGGTACTGCAGATGTATTTGATGGGATTATTATTGCAGGCCCCATGTTTAAAATTTATCCAAAAGAGGCTATTTTAAAACAATATGGATTAACAGATATTGATCTTCAAAATCAGGTGCAAACCTATATTGAAGGAATAGTTGCTGGGGCAATTTTAGAGAAAGAGCAATTAACCAATATTCGTGTTTTACATCCTGAAAATTATAAAACGCCCATCGAAAAATTAAAACATGCAAAGATAAGTACAAACACAGGCGAATATTTATCCTTGTCTAATTTTGCAGATTTTACAATGTTGCCAGGTGTTGCAGAAATTGAAAGAGAAAATTTACAAACTATGGGCGTTGTTACTGCTCGTTTAAATAATAGAGATTTAGGAAGTGTAATGACTGATATTAAAAAAGAATTGTCTAAAATAAATCTTCCCTCTTCTTATCAAATAGAATATGGAGGTTCTTACGCAGAACAACAACAATCATTTAAAGAATTACTTATGATTTTAATACTGGGTGGGTTATTAGTTTTTACAGTAGTTTTATTTATGTTTAGAAACTTATTAATTTCTTTTATCGTACTATTTATAGGGATATTAGGAATATCTGGAAGTGTTTTAGCCTTATATCTGACCCATACACCACTCAATGTTGGAAGTTATACTGGAATTATTATGATTATTGGAATTTTAGGCGAAAATGCTATTTTTACAATTCAAAAATATTTTTATAAAGCTGAAAATAATACAGCAAAAAAAGCAATAATAGGCACTATATCAGAACGGTTAAGACCAAATTTAATGACCATTATAGCTGCCGTCGTGGCATTAACACCATTGGCTTTAGGTATTGGAACAGGAGCTCAAATGCACCAGCCATTGGCGATTGCCGTTATTGGTGGTTTTATTATTGCTTTGCCACTTTTGTTGATTATTTTGCCAACGCTTATTTTTAAGTTTTTAAAATTGAAAAGGTAATACTTAGACGATAAAGATTGTTATTGAGATGTGGTGGTTAAAGAGATTAATGGATAGGGTAAGAATAGAATTTTAGACCCAATTTATAGGCAAAACAAGATTTAAAGTAGCCCGACTTTAGGAGGAATAAAGCGATGGTTTAATGGTGGAATTGCAGGATACATAGGCGTCACAAAAATGCACACACAAAACTTGATGAAGGTGAAGTGTTAAAATTTATATAGATGTCTGGGGATAATTGTGTCGAATTGTTAAATTTAAAGGAAAAACACAGAGAATGATGTTTACGCACTTTTTAAGATAGATGCTAAATATCAGTATTTTATATAAATATCAAATACTTTTTATCATTGGCTTCTCATTATTTTTAATCCTTAATTCACATTCGTAAGAATCTTTAATTATCCTCTTCATCAGCGCCATAAAGCAGCTCAATAAATTCCGATTTAGGAACGTCCCCAAAATATTCTTCGATGTTGATTTCAGCGAGCTTTTGGGAGATTTTCTCTTTGTCATACTTTAAGCCTGTCAAAAGATTTTCAATATTTTCTAAAGGTTCTTTTCCAAAGAAATCTCCGAAAATTTTCAGTTCTATAAGATATCCTTTCTCCACAAACATCCTCACATCTATTTCTCCCACAGAGAAACGTTTGCTGCGCTGAATATTGAATTTTGGGGAACGGCCATAATTCCAATCCCAGGAATCATATTTTTCTTCTTTTAATAGATGTACCCGCTTCCACTCTTCAGAAGTTAAATGATAAGTTTCAAAAGATTCCCGTTCTTCATACAAGCCCTCCAGTAAAAGCGCTCTGAAATCTTCTATTTTTATCGGATTGTTAAGGTATTCGCTAATATTGGCCACTCGGCTGCGTACAGATTTGTGCCCTTTGGATATGATTTTACTCATTTTTACCTGAAGTGCATTCCCCACTTCTCCAAGATCTGTGTCAAATAAAAGTGTGCCATGGCTTACCATGCGCTTTCCAGTTGAAAATTGAGCAGTTCCGGAAATTTTTTTATCATTTACAAGAATATCGTTTCTTCCTTTCAACTCAGCTTTCACCCCAATTTTTGAAAGTGCACCAATGACAGGTTCCGTAAATTTTGTAAAATTATTTAAACGAGTAGTATCATGATTGGTGATGAAACTGAAGTTGAGGTTTCCAAAGTCGTGATACACAGCGCCTCCTCCCGAAATTCTCCGCACCACGTGAATGTGGTTTTTTTCAACATATTCATGGTTAATTTCTTCTAAAGTATTTTGGTTTCTGCCAATAATAATGGAAGGTTCATTAATATAGAACAATAAATAATCAGATTGCGAATTAAAATTTCGAAGTGCATATTCCTCCAAAGCTAAATTTAGCCTGGGGTTGGTATGTCCTTCATTTTCTATAAAAATCATGTGGTGGAAAATTTAAATTTGAAATGGCAAAGTAAAGAATTATTTACTGGACAATCATGTCTTTTTTATAAAAATTGTTTTTTGTTTTAAAAAAATAGCTAACTTTATCTCGGAAATGGATAGTGCATTTTATTTTCAGATACCCCCTTTTTTCTAAATAAATAAACTGAGTTTATATACTTTTCAATAATCTATTAAATATTTCAGCCATGCCTAAAGATCCTTATCAAATTAAAAAAACGGTAAACACAAAAAATGGAAGTTATACCTATTATAGTCTTACTGAACTTGAAAAGCAAGGTTATAAAATTCATAAATTGCCTTTTTCTATCCGAATATTATTAGAGAATGCCTTGCGTAATTTTGATGATTTTTCGGTAACTAAAGAAAATATTGAGACCCTTTTACATTGGACCCCCAAGGGATCCGACAAAGATATCCCATTTAAGCCGGCTCGCGTGCTGATGCAAGATTTTACGGGTGTTCCAGCAGTGGTTGATATTGCTGCATTGCGCGCTGAAGTGGCAAGGAAAGGGAAAAACCCTGACTTAATTAATCCGCTAATACCGGTTGATTTAGTTATTGACCATTCGGTTCAGGTGGATTATTTTGGAACAGGATATGCCTACAAACGCAATATGGATGAGGAATATAAACGCAATACAGAGCGTTATCAATTTTTAAAATGGGCGCAAAATTCCTTTGATAATTTTAGTGTAGTACCTCCCGGAATGGGGATTTGCCATCAGGTAAATTTGGAATACCTTTCGAAAGGTGTGGTTGAAAGAAATGGAGAAATTTTTCCTGATACACTGGTTGGAACAGACAGCCATACACCAATGGTCAACGGTATTGGCGTGGTGGCTTGGGGCGTTGGTGGTATTGAAGCCGAAGCGGCCATCTTAGGACAACCAATCTACTTTATTATGCCCGAAGTTATCGGTTTAAAACTTACTGGTAAGCTTCCTTTAGGCTCAACTGCAACCGACCTCGTTTTAACCATAGCCGATTTGCTGAGAAAATTTGGTGTTGTAGGAAAATTTGTAGAAGTTTTTGGTGATGGCTTAAAGAATCTTTCCGTGCCAGACAGAGCCACTATAGGAAATATGTCGCCTGAATTTGGATGTACCATTACTTATTTTCCTATTGATGACAAGACTTTGGAGTATATGCGGAAAAGCAATCGCTCCGAAGAACAAATAGACCTGGTGGAAACCTATTGCAAAACCAACATGCTTTGGCGGGAAAATGAAGATAAAATAACTTATACAGCGGTTTTGGAATTGGATTTATCAACCATAGAACCTACTGTTGCTGGTCCTAAACGGCCACAGGATAAAATACTTTTAAAGAACTTTAAAGATAAATTTATTGATTTATTGGATACATCGTTCGACCGAAAATATATTGCACAAGCAGACCGTGAAATAGATAAATCTATCACGCAATGGAATGCAGAAGGAGGTGATCAACCCATAAGTAAGCCCAACGAGAAAACTTTGACAACAGAAATGGAAGTTCGTAAAAAAAACGGGCTAAAAACAGTTTGGATTACGCGTGGCCAAGAGAAATTTATGCTTTCTGACGGTGCGGTGGTTATTGCCGCCATTACTTCCTGTACCAATACCTCCAATCCCTTTGTGATGATTGGCGCTGGATTGGTAGCCAGAAAGGCCAGAGAACATGGAATTGATGTAAAACCTTGGGTAAAAACTTCGCTTGCGCCCGGCTCTAAAGTGGTTACAGATTATTTAGAAAAGGCCGATTTGATGAAGGATTTGGAGGCGTTGGAATTCCACTTGGTGGGTTATGGCTGTACTTCTTGTATCGGAAATTCGGGTCCTTTGCCAAAACAAGTTGCCAAAGCTGTTGACGAACATAGTTTGGTGGTGGCTTCAGTGCTTTCTGGCAATCGAAATTTTGAAGCCAGAATTCACCCACAAGTAAAAATGAATTTTTTAATGTCGCCAATGCTTGTGGTGGCCTATGCCATTGCCGGCCGCGTGGACATCGATCTAATCAATGAGCCGATAAGTTATGATTCCAATCAGGAACCAGTTTTTCTGAAAGACATTTGGCCTACTGATGATGAAATCAATGGAATTTTAAGTCGTGTATTGTCTCCCAATGATTTTGCGAAAAATTACGGGGAAATTTTTGAAGGCAATGAGATATGGCGAAATCTTGAAATTCCCAAAGGCAAGTTGTACGAATGGGATAAGAAATCGACCTATATCAAAGAAATTCCATTCTTTCATGACATTTCTGTAAATACTGAACTGCTGAAAGATATTAATAATGCCCGAGCTTTGTTGGTGCTGGGTGATAGTGTTACGACCGATCATATCTCTCCAGCAGGGGCATTTAGTGCAGAATCAGCCTCTGGTATATATTTATTGGAGCGAGGTGTGAAAAAAGAAAGTTTCAATTCTTATGGCTCTCGCCGAGGTAATGATGAAGTGATGGTTAGAGGTACTTTTGCCAATGTGCGAATTAAAAATAAATTGGCAGATAAAGAAGGCGGATTCACTAAATTCTTACCAAGCGGTGAAGAATTGACCGTCTATGATGCTGCTGAAAAATATAAGATGGCTAAAACACCTTTACTTGTTTTAGCCGGAAAAGAATATGGTAGTGGTTCTTCAAGAGATTGGGCAGCCAAAGGCACTTTTTTGTTGGGTGTAAAAGCTGTACTGGCCGAAAGTTATGAACGTATTCACAGAAGCAACTTGGTTGGAATGGGTGTTTTGCCACTTCAATATAAAAATGGGGAAACTGCCGAAAAATTAGGGCTTACAGGTAAAGAAATATTTAGCATTACAGGAATTGCCAGTAATATAAAGCCGTTAAAGGAAATACAGATTACAGCCAAAAACGAGCAAGGAAAAGAGAAGACATTTCAAGTCATTGCTCGGTTAGATTCCCAAATTGAAATTGAATATTATCGTCATGGCGGAATCTTGCAATATGTATTAAGGCAATTTCTTGATAAAGCAAATTAATTTCAATAAATAAGAAAAAGCAAATTAGATAAGTTGGCATAAGGGATGGCTATTTGTTACAATGAGAATGTAGTTATTTTAAACAAGTACTTCATTATTTTAGTAATGATAAAGTTTAAGGAAATATTCAATTCTCCTTTGTTAAAATGTTTTGTTTTAAGAAAATTAATTTTATTATAAAGTATTTTTCAATTATTTTAGAGGCTATATGATACTATTATGTTTGCTAAAATGCTGCTAATCTTAAATCTAATTTGAAATGTTAATATTTCAAATTAAAGATGGACAAATTAGTCCAATATAGGTTTTTTACGTAACTTTACTTGATCAAAATGACAATTCACCACCTATAATTGATAATTCATTTTTTATTGATTCACGGTAGATTTTTTTTGAGTTTTAAACTAATAATTAATTAAATCATTTTATTATGGAAACAGAAAATCTATATCCAAAAACAACGAAAGAACTTGCAGATAAAAAAGCGGCATTAGCTCCTAAAAACTTAGAAGCCTGGCGAAATTTCAGCAAAACAGTTTTTGAGGCAGGCGCGCTGCCCGAAAAAACAAAACAATTGATTGCCGTTGCAGTTGCCCATGTTACGCAATGTCCGTATTGCATTAAATCGCACACTACCCAAGCCATGAGAAAAGGCGCGAGTAAGGAAGAAATCATGGAAGCTATTTGGGTTGCCAGCGAAATGCGTGCAGGTGCTGCCTATGCCCATGCAACAATTGCAATGGCCGAAATGGATAAACAATAAGCTATCTTTATGGATGTGTTAAATAGACATTTAGGACTTTTTATCGACCGTTATGAATTGACCATGGCAGAAGGTTATTTTCGTGATGGTAGAAAAACTGTTCAGGCTAATTTTGATTATTTCTTTAGAAAAAATCCTTTTAATTCGGGTTTCACTGTTTTTAGTGGTTTACAAGACCTGCTTGAAATGATTCAGGAATTTAAATTTGATGCCAATGCTATTGACCATTTGCATAAACAAGGCTTTCATGTTGAATTTTTGGAATATCTAAAGAAATTTCATTTTAACGGCACCATAACTGCACCCAATGAAGGAGAAGTCATATTTCCAAATGAGCCTATTTTAAGTGTTCAAGGTTCGCTAATTGAAACGCAATTACTTGAAACAATCGTATTGAATACTTTAAATTTTCAATCGTTGATTGCAACCAAAGCGAACAGATTGAGGAAAGCTGCGGGGAATCGTACTATAATAGACTTTGGCATGCGGAGAGCACAAGGATTAGCCGCCATTCACGGCAGTAAAGCCGCTATTGCTGGAGGTGCTGATGGTACTTCAAATGAGCTGGCTGCACATTTATATGAACTGAAAGCAGTTGGTACTATGGCGCATTCTTGGGTTCAAAGTTATGAGGATGAATTGACAGCATTCAGAAAGTATGCTGAATTCCATCCTAAAAACTGCGTCTTATTAGTAGACACGTACAATACCTTAAAAACAGGAATACCAAATGCCATGATTGTTGCCAAAGAGATGGAGCAAAAAGGACAGAGACTTTTTGCCATCCGGCTCGATAGTGGTGACTTGGCGTATCTGTCAAAAAAAGCAAGAAAAATGCTGGATGATGCTGATTTGCCTTATATCAAAATAGTTGCATCCAATCAACTTGATGAATATTTAATTAATAGCCTTATCCTGCAGGGGGCAAAGATTGACAGCTTCGGAATAGGAACAAACTTAATTACCGGACAAAAAGATGCGGCACTTGATGGCGTTTATAAATTAACGGATATCAATAACCGGCCAGTTATTAAACTTTCGGAAAATGTGGCTAAAATAACCTTGCCGGGGAAGAAAAAAATCATCCGCTTATATAATGATATAGGAACATTTTATGCAGATGGAATCATGCTTTCCGATGAAAATGAAAACGACATTGATATGATATTTCATCCTCAATTCGTTGAGAAAAAATCGTCTGTAACAGGCTTAAAACGAGAGCAAATAGGTTCAACAGTTATGAAAGCGGGTGAAATTCTTTTAAAAAAGAAAAGTATTTCTGAAATATCGGAGTATCGTGAGTATCGTGTTTCACAATTATCAGAAGAGTACAAGCGGTTTGAGTTTCCCCATGTTTACAAAGTTGGCTTGAGCAAAAAATTAAAAAAACAGCGGGACTTATTAATAAATAAAGAATACTAACTAAAGTAATATGAAAGCCTTATTGATTGCAGATGTCCAAAACGATTTTTGCCCCAATGGCGAACTTCCAGCACCAAAAGGAGATCGAATTGTTTCGGTCATCAATCGTTTAATGAATCATTTCGATAAAGTGGTAGCTTCTAAGGATTGGCATCCTATTCAAACGGTGCATTTTGATAAATGGCCCCCACATTGTATACAAGATACCGAAGGAGCCGAATTTCACCCCGATTTAAATTTCCTTAAAATTGATTTAGTATTGCTAAAAGGCACCGGCAACAAAGATGATGGATATTCTGCTTTTGAAGCGACGAATCATAATCTAGCCGAATACCTTCAAACCAATATGGTTGATGCAGTATATGTATGTGGTTTGACTACGGAATATTGTGTGAAACAAACGGTTTTGGACTCTTTAAAAAACGGTTTTAAAACTTATGTAATCAGCGATGCTGTAGAAGGGATTTACCAAAATGAAGAAGACGTACCAACAGCTTTTAAAAAAATGAAAGAGGCTGGAGCTACTGTTATTACTTCTTATGATATTTTAAAATAATTTTTTGAGGCCACTCTGAAAAGTCCAAAATTTAATTTTTAGCAAATTTTCACCCTTTTAAAAATAAATATTAAAAACATCCGACAATCTTTTGATGGATAAAATTACCTTGAGGTCGCTTATTTCCAATCATCTTAATCCTCAGAAGTAAAATTGATTGTAACCTTTTCATTTTAGCCCTACTCTAATGTTGTAGATAGTTTAACTTTAAATTAAAACGAAATGAAAAATTTTCAAAATGTAAAAAAAGTAACTTTATTGGCAGGTGCGTTTTTGTGCTCAGTTACATTATTATCGCCAGCGTTTGGACAAAATACCCCAACCCTTTCAGACCCAGAGATTGCCTCAGTGGCCGTAGTGGCAAATCAAAATGATATTGATTTTGCAGAAATCGCAAAGCAAAAATCACAGAATCCCGAAGTATTGGAATTTGCGAATACTATGATTAAAGATCATAAGACTGTTATCGATTTGGCAGTGGCATTGGTTACAAAATTTCATGTAACGCCTAAAGACAATGCAGTAAGTAAAAAATTGCTTTCTGATGCAGAAAAAACAAAGAAAATGCTCAATTCAAAATCGGCTAAGGAATTTGATAAAGCTTATGTAGATAATGAAGTGGCCTATCACAAAGCAGTAATAGCAGCAGTTAAAAATGTATTGGTACCCCAATCTCAAAATGCGGAATTAAAGGCCTTATTGCAAAAAGTGGTGCCTATTCTGGAAGCACATTTAGCGCATGCAGAAATGACTCAGAAAAAAATGTTATAAGAAATGAAGGCTTTTATTTCCATAAAAAACGGTATTTTATTTTTGGTTTCCTTGGTTCTTTTGACAGGCGTTTTCGCCTGTCAATCGAATCATCTTCCTAAAAAATATATTGTTGAAATCAAAGACATGAAATTTCAACCTTCTAAACTCATTGTGCAAAAAGGAGATACCGTAATATGGATAAACAAGGATATCGTGGCACACAATGTAACAGAAAAAAATAATACTTGGGCTTCACCTCTTTTGCTTCCTGAGAGCACATGGGAAAAAGTGATTGAAAAAAGTGATTCCTATTATTGTAGTATTCATATCAATATGGTAGGGGCGTTATTAGTAGCATCTCAATAATAAAAATATTTAGAAATGTACACCGTAGGTTTAAGTCAGACAATCAAATCGAAATTCCATTATAAATCCAATTTTGTTATCGCGTCAATTGTTGACGGAATGCTTGCCTTGATAAAAACTGAAATAGATCGTTGTATTCTTGCCGATTGGCTAATTATTGATAGCCATAAGCCTTTTGGTTATTTTTAATTATTTAGAAGTTGCGATTCGCAATTTTGTAGTGGCTATCACTATATTTTTTATGATGCGAATGGCTAAGTTTAGTTATTAGGAAAAAAATAAAATTAATGAAAGAATCCACACAGTATTCAGATTTTGAGCTCATACAAAAGATTGTAGCAGGAGAAATAAAATTGTATGAAATTGTAATTAGAAGATATAATCCCTATTTGTACAAAATAGGAAGGTCTTATAATTATAACCATGAAGACACACAAGACTTGATGCAAGACACCTATATTGATGCTTTTATTAACTTATCCAAGTTTGAATATCGTTCAACTTTTAAGACTTGGATTATTAAAATAATGCTAAATAATTGTTTCAGAAAGCGACAGAAATGGAATTCTAAAAATATTATTACTACGGAAATTAACGAAAAATCGGCGCCTATGTTTACAAATAAACAAAGTTCAGACACCTATAAAGCAGTTATAAATGGAGAGCTTAATTCTGTGATAGAAAATGCCCTGTTGCAAATACCAATAGATTATAGAATAGTATTTTCCTTAAGGGAAGTTAATGGGCTGAATGTTGCAGAAACCGCAGATACTTTAAACATTAGCGAGGGCAACGTAAAAGTAAGATTAAATCGTGCAAAATCAATGTTGAGAAAAGAAATGGAAAAATCCTATTCAGCAGAAGAAATTTTTGAATTTAACCTAATTTACTGCGATACAATGGTTAATAACGTAATGAGTAAAATTAAAGAAATAAATTTATGAACCCAATACAGGATATATTTGAATTAATCGGTGAAGACCATGTTGCAACAGCTCTTGAAACACCGCTCAGAGATGATGCTTTTGCTATTAATGATGAGCTAAAAATTGAATTGATACAAGCGCATTTCAAAGAAATAATGAATATTTTAGGTTTGGATTTAAATGATGACAGTTTGAACGGAACACCTTATAGGGTTGCAAAAATGTATGTGAAAGAAATTTTTGGCGGATTAAACCCAAAGAATAATCCCGGCACAAAACTCTTTGAAAATAAGTATCAGTACAATGAAATGCTGATTGAGAAAAACATCACATTATTCTCGTATTGCGAACATCATTTTTTGCCTATAATAGGTCACGTACACGTTGCTTATATCTCTGGCGGAAAAGTTATTGGACTTTCGAAAATAAATAGATTGGTACAATACTATGCCAAAAGGCCTCAAGTTCAAGAAAGGTTAACCAATCAAATTGCGGAAGGATTAAAAAAAGCGTTGGATTCAGAGGATGTAGCGGTAATTATTGAGGCCGTTCATCTTTGTGTTTCTGCCCGTGGAATTAAAGACACCAATACAAATACAATTACCGCTCATTATTCGGGGAAATTTCAAGACGAAAAAGTAAAAATGGAATTCATCTCCTTAATTCATAATAAATAAAAAACGATGGAACATATCATAAAAGTAAAATCAGTTGATAAAGTCACTTCTGACGTGCTGAAAATTATAACTGAAAAACCTAAGAATTTCATTTTTGAACCTGGACAGGCAACCGAAGTTGCCATAAATAAAATTGGTTGGCAAAATGAAAAGAGACCATTTACCTTCACATCACTCCCCGAAAATGATTACCTTGAATTTGTGATTAAGACTTATCCTTCACATCAAGGAGTAACCAATGAATTACTGCAATTAAAAAAAGATGACGAATTGATCATCGGGGAATCTTGGGGATCAATCAACTATAAAGGCGAAGGAATCTTTATTGCAGGAGGCGCTGGAGTCACTCCCTTCATTTCCATTTTCAGAAATCTTCAATCCAAAAATGAAATCGGTAGCAATAAACTCATTTTTGCCAACAAGACCCAAGCCGATATTATCAACGAACAGGAATTTAAAAAAATACTGGGCAAAAACTTTATCAATATTCTATCTGGAGAAAAGATTGATAAATACGTACACGGCTACATTACTGAAGATTTTCTTAGAGAATCAATTACAAAATCGAATAACTATTTTTATGTGTGCGGCCCTCAGCCAATGATGGATGCTGTTGAGAAGCAATTGGCAAATCTGAAAGTCCCTTCTGAGGCAATTATTAAAGAACTATAGAATTTTTAAAACCGCAAAAACACCTTAAGATAAAACGAGTATACCTAATTTTTTTACTTAAAAAATGGCTAATTGCAGCTGTACCAACAAAAAAATAAAAATTAAACAGATGAAAGCGCGATTAAATTATGCAAAAATAGCTCCCGATGCTTTAAACGCAATGTTGGAACTCGAAAAATACGTTTCAAACTCAGGACTTGAAAAAACTTTATATGAATTGGTAAAAACGCGAGCATCCCAAATAAATGGATGCGCTTATTGTATAGATATGCATACCAAAGATGCCCGAATGGCAGGCGAAACCGAACAGCGTCTGTACGCATTAAATGCCTGGCGGGAAACACCATTTTATACAGAACGTGAGCGAGCTGCTTTGGAATGGACAGAAGCACTAACCTTAATTTCAGAAAATGATGTTCCGGATGCGCTTTACGAAGCTATCCGTAAGTTTTTCAACGAGAAAGAGATGGTTGCGCTTACAATGGCCATTATCGCCATTAACGGGTGGAATCGATTGGCAATCAGTTTTCGCACTGTTCCTGGTAGTTATCAGCCTTCCTAAAAGGTATTCATGATGAATGAAAAGGTAATTAAGCTGTTTTTGAGATTGGCGCTTGCAGCCGGATTTTTATCGGCAGTTACCGATAGGTATGGAATATGGGGCGAGAGATTTTTTTCCTGGGGAAATTGGAATACTTTTTTGGTTTATACACAAACAATAAATCTATGGGCTCCAAAATTCTTAATTCCTACAATCGGAATTATTGCTACCGCTGCTGAAATTGTTTTTGCAATTTGTTTAATTATCGGGTTCAAGAAGAAGTTGTTTGCGTACTTAAGCGGACTTCTGTTGTTAATATTTGCTTTGTCAATGACGTTTTCAATAGGAGTGAAAAGTGCTCTTGACTATTCCGTTTTTGTCGCTTCTGCAGCAGCTTTCTCATTAAGCCATTTAAAAGTGGAATTTTTAGAATTGGATAAATAGAAATATGAACTTAAAAAATCAGACTTATAAAAAAAGCGGCATTAAACTGATTTACGATGAGCCATCAGGTAATATTGGCTAAAGATTTTGACCCAGAAGAACTAAACTTATTTAAAATCATTGCTAAAGATAATAGCAAAACATAAATATACAGAGTAAAAAATGATGATAAATTAAGTGATTGGTGATAAGAGATGCAGTATTGTGGTAAAGATTAAAAATAACATTTCTAGTGTGTTACGCAGGAAATAGCTCTTTCTTGAGTAATACTTGCTTTTATACAGGATAATTTTGTCCGATATATATTTTTTGCTATATTTGATTTGTTTAAAATTAGAATTCAGTACTTCTAAACGTAATTTATTTTCTATTGATTGATGCAAAATTATTTTTACGCACTTCTTAGGAATTAAAAATGAAATCATTTTATCGTGGAAACCAACAATCTATTCAGAAGAACCAATGGAAAATCGACTGATAATAAGTCGGGCTGGCATATTGAAATTCCTGAAAGAAATATAAAATTAATACTGCAATAAACAGGCAATATCAAAAGTAAAGAAGGTATGAAAAAAATAGCAATTAACGGTTTTGGAAGAATAGGAAGAGCAGCCCTAAAAGTGATTATTGCAACTCCTGGATTGGAGGTTGTAGCGGTTAATGACTTGATGAGCATTAAAAACGCAGCATATTTATTTAGGTATGATAGTGTTTATGGTATATATGAAAGTGCAGTAACTATCCAAGATAACTACTTGCTCATCAAGGATAAAAAGATTTTATTCCTTTCTGAAAAAGATCCGGCACAGCTCCCCTGGAAGGAACTGGACATAGATGTGGTTATTGAGAGCACCGGGTTTTTTACAAAGAGAGAAGATGCGGAAAAACATAGCTATGCCGGAGCAAAAAATGTAGTCATATCTGCCCCCACCAAAAGCGAGAACACACCAACCATACTACACGGAGTAAATACCTTAACCGGGAAAGCATCCATATTTTCTTGCGCAAGTTGTACAACTAATAATATTGGTCCAGTAATGGAAATTATTAACCGGAGGATTGGAATAAAAAAAGCCGTTTTAAATACGGTTCACGCATATACTTCTTCACAATCTTTGTTAGATGCTCCTTCTAAAAGAGACCTTCGGATGGGTCGCTCCGCAGCAATAAACTTAGTTCCAGCATCCACAGGAGCAGCAAAGGCTGCCATTAAGGTGCTGCCTCAATTAGAAGGTAAGTTTGATGGCATAGCGATACGTACACCAGTGCCTGTAGGCTCTATTTCTGATATTACTTTTGTGGCTGACAGAAACACATCTGCAGAGGAAATTAATGAAATATTAATAGAAGAATCAAATACTGAGAGGTATAAACGGGTATTGGCTACTTCAAATGAGCCTTTGGTTTCTTCGGATATTGTACAAAGCCCTTTTGCTTCTATTGTTGATTTAGGAATGACTAGGGTTGTAGATGGAGATTTGGTAAAAATAATGACTTGGTATGATAATGAATGGGGATTTACCAATCAAATGATTCGTGAGATTCAGTTGATATAAATGGAAGAGATTAAAGTTAGGACTAAATATCAGAAATATTATTTATAATCAGTTTAAAAAATTAACAACTAAAACGTTTAGCTATGGAAAGCGAAAATCCATATCCAATTACAACCAGAGTACTGTCTGATAAAAAGGCTGCTTTAGCACCTAAAAGCATTGAGGCATGGCGTAACTTTAGTAGCACCGTATTTCAGGAAGGTGTACTCTCCGAAAAAACAAAACAATTGATTGCTGTTGCCGTGGCACATGTAACACAATGTCCCTATGGCATTAAAGCACAGACTAAGCAGGCCATGAGAAAAGGAGCAAGCAAAAAAGAAATCATGGAGGCAATATGGGTTGCCTCTGAAATGTGTTCAGTTGCGGTTTATAAACATGCTACCATTGCGATGGTTGAGATGGATAAAAAGCTCTAAATTAATATGATGGAACAAAAAATAAATGGGATAAAAATAGATCCCGATGCTATAAAAGGTATGTTAGAGTATGAGAAGTAGCTACAGGGCTCAGGGCTTGAAAAGATATTATATAAATTGATAAAAGGAAGATATTTCTAAATTAATAATTATACCTATTATTTGACTACATACCAAAAATACACGAATGGCTTTAGAAAAGGAACAATGTCGGCAGGCTTTAAACGCTTGTTGAGAAACACTATTTTATATCGAACATGGATGAGCATCTTTGCTTCCATTTTTGCTGATAAAAGCGCCCCAGGCGGTTATATCCATAGGAATAACTTTATACTTATTGATTTAGATAAACAAATTAGGGGAGTTTGGGATGGGACTAACCCAACAGAAACAGAAAAGTTGATTAAAAATTTATAAATTCTTTTAAAGAAACAGTTTTAGACAAAAATTACTCATTAACATTAAACACATATAATTATGCAACAACAACCAATCTTAGTATTATTTTTAGCCTTAGCAGGTATAACTACCATTGTCTTTACCTATATATTTGTGTCTTCAAAAAAGGCCGCGCAATCAGAAAAAGGAATGTCTAATCCATTAAAAAAGCGGTTTTGGTTTTCGCTCATCCTATTTGTAATACTGAGTATTTTCACGACGGCTACGTTACCAGATTCGCCCTATTATCTTTTTGCAGATGAAACTCCGGCAAAAGTGGTTCATGTTGCGGCAAGGCAATTTACTTTCTTTTTATCTGAGAAAGCTATTGATCCAGCAAGTCCTACAGGGGAGGATATAGAATTACCAGCAGATGAACTGGTTGAATTTAGAGTTACCAGCTTAGATGTAAATCATGGTTTTGCTATCTATAATAACTCAAATAGATTAATTACTCAAGTACAAGCTATGCCAGGGTATGTAAATCGCCTAAGGTATAAATTCAAAGAACCCGGACAGTATGATATTCTGTGCTTAGAATATTGTGGGATGGCACATCAGGCTATGAGAGCATCTTTTACTGTTAAATAAAATCAATTAAATATAAAATCATGGAATCAATAAAATTAAGGAAAATCACATCTGTTTGGGTTATAACCGTACTCATATTATTTATTGTTAGTATTACATTGGGCATACTTATGCGGCTCAACCAAGGCGAAGTAATCAGTCAATCTCCTGTTACCTTTTATTCAAATTTGACTACTCACGGATTAACCATGATTGGCATTTGGTTTGTGGCAGGCATGGCGGCAGTTAACTATTTAATGCAGCGTTACATAAAAACGAGCTATGCGGCAAATGTTATTGCATTGGTGTTTACAGTTATTGGTGTATTAATGCTTTGGACTGCTACTTTTATAGGTAAATTTCATGCGGCATGGACTTTTCTCTATCCATTGCCATTTAAAGAAATGGGAGCAGCAACTTGGGCTACGCTGTTGTTCTTAGCATCCTTAACGGTATTGGGCATCGGTTGGTTAATTTGGAGTATAAGTTTAATGACACAAATACTTAAAAAATATTCCATAGCTCAGGCATTTGCCTGGCAACATTTTAAAAAGAACCCTAAGGTTGAAACGCCACCTTTTATTCTTATTTCAATGATAACGCTAATTGGTGTTATAGCATGTTTGTTTGCTGCAGTAGTGTTGCTTGTCCTGTTTTATGCTGAATATTTTTCTAAGGGCAATTTTGTGAATGATGCATTATTGATGAAAAACCTTACTTACTTTTTTGGTCATACCATTGCCAATGAAATGCTCTATTTAGGCTTGGCTGTTATTTATGAGTTGTTTTCAGAAGTAAGCGGAAGACCGAAATGGAAAACAACCTGGTATGTGGCATTGGCATGGAACTTTACGTTGATATTTGTCCTTACTGCTTTCTTCCATCATTTATATATGGATTTTGTGCAGCCGGAAGGATTGCAAATTATTGGACAATTAGCATCTTATTTGGCTAGTTTACCAGCGGCAGGTGTTACTGTATTCAGTGTTTTTATAGCAGTTTATCGAACTAAAATAAAATGGTCGCTTACCAATTTGCTGTTTTTTATTGGTATTGCAGGCTGGGTTATTGGTGGTTTGGGTGCGGTAATTGATTCCACCATTTCCAACAATATTGTGCTGCACAATACGCTTTGGGTTCCTGCACATTTCCACACTTATAATGCTATGGGGAATGTGTTATTTAGCCTTGGATTTTTCTACTGGTTTTCCACACAGTTTTCGGAAAATAGTAAAGTATCGAAATTCACAACTTTAACATTAACACTGCTTTTAATAGGTGGGATAGGATTTCTTTTAGCGTTTTATTTTGGTGGAGCAGATTCCATTCCGCGTAGATATAGCATCTATCCATCCGATTTTCCTATGGCAGCACCTATGGCTACTATTGGAGCTACTTTTGCTACTATTTATTTAATTGCAATCTTAATTTTCTTTTTTAATATTTATAAAAGATGTTTAAAAATATTGTTTTCACCATCATAACGATTGGTTTCTGTATCAAAGGGAATGCCCAAACGGTTTCAGCTGAAGTGAAGGAGGAGCGTAATATCTATGAGAAAATTTATGATGCTCCGCTAAATGTAGCAGGAAAACAACAGCTATCTTTACATGAGCTTTATAACGAGAAACCGCTACTGTTGGCACTTGTTTTTACACGTTGCTCTGGTGTATGCAATCCTTTTTTGTTGCAGTTAAAGGAAAATTTACAGTTCAGGACTAAAGATAATTCATTCAATGTTTTAGTTCTGAGCTTTGACCCCAGAGATAGTATAAAAGATATGAATTTGCTGGCAAAAAAATTTGACTTAGAAAACAATAAACAATGGTTTTTTGCAGTAACAGATAGCATTACTAAACTAAATCAATCAATTAGTTTTAATCCTGTTTGGGATAGTGTAATAAATCAATATGATCATGATGCCCTTTTGGTAGGTATCAATAGCGAGGGGTATATCACAAAAAAATTAATAGGGATAAGACGGGGGCACGACATGGATTTATTAATCGCAAGTGTAAACAATGTCTTTTCACCAACCTATCGTTTGCCTAGTAAAAACTTATTATTTTCCTGTTTTAATTACGATCCCAAAACTGGCAAAAACAAACTTGGGCTGGGACTAATTTTTATTGCCCTGCCAGCGGTTTTGACCGTATTGATGCTAATTTTTATCAGTTATTTTGTTAAACATAAAAGACCTGAGATTGAAGAGACATCTTGATATAACGGGGATGATTTAGAATTTTATATATTTAAGAAATGGAAATTAAGGAAAAAACAGCTGTAGTAACAGGTGCCAGCAGTGGATTAGGAGCTGCGCTGGCTCATGCGTTGGTTGCTAAAGGAGCCACTGTTTACGGTCTTGCACGTAATTTAGATAAACTCAATGCACTTCAAAAGCAGTTGGGCAAAACATTTATTCCGGTTAAAATGGATATCACTAACCAAAAAGCCGTAGCTGTTTGGGTGAAAAAAACTTTTTCTGATGCCAAAATCCCCAATATTCTGATTAATAATGCCGGAGCCGGATATTTTAATAAAATAGATGAGCTTCCGTTACAACATTGGTATGATATGATTAATACCAATTTAAACGGCGCCTTTTACATTAGCTCCAACATAGTTCCGTTTATGAAAAAGAATCATGTTTCTTGCCACATTATCAACATTGGTTCTATTCTGGGAAAAACCACCCGACCGGATAGTGCCGCCTACTCTGCCACAAAATATGGCATTCAAGGGTTTAGTGAGGCTTTATCTAAAGAGTTGCGCGCCTATAATATTAAAGTAACCTGTGTAAATCCTGGAAGTATAGAAACCCGTTTTTTTGAACAATCAGGTATTGAGCCCCATAGTAATATGTTGCAACCCATTGATATCGCTGCTTTGATTATTCATGTTTTAGAAACTCCGTGTAATATGCTCATTGATGAAATAACACTCCGACCCTTGCAACCTAAAATGAAATGGGAAGAACAACGGGAACCTTCTTCTCCGGTTTGTTATGCAAATAGCAGTGAAGTGAGAAAGGAATTTAGAGATGAGGTGCCAATAAAGGTTAAATTTGTGCCGACCCCTATAAAACAAAAAGACAAGAAGCATTAATAAATAGACGATAGATACAATCATCATAAAAAGAATTTATGAATAAGCGCTTATACCAATTTTTTGCAGACGACCATCACCGGATTGATAATCTGTTGAATAAAGCGACGGAACAAGCAAGCGAAATTGATTTGAATTATTATCATCAATTTCGAACCCAATTATTGAAGCATATTAAAATGGAAGAAAAAATCCTTTTTCCAGCAGCAAAAAAAGCGAACCCAGCATTGATGAAGGAACTTCTTCCACAATACCGTCTTGAACATGGGGCACTGACCGCGTTAATGGTGCCTACACCTACGCCGTCTTTGATAAAAGTAATAAGATACCTATTGAAAAAACACAATCTGAAGGAAGAGGGATTGGATGGATTGTACGATATTTGTGAAGGATTGACTCAGGGGCAAACACAGGAGCTTTTAGTCCAACTCATAGCTACAAAAGAAGTCCCTATTCACCCTCCTAATTCGGCACCCTATGCCTTAGAAGTCGCTCGGCGGGCATTGGTGAGAGCGGGTTATGATTTTGATGAAATCGTTCGACGCACTAACGATTAGTCGGCTGATAAAATATGTAAAAGCAAGAATAAAAAAAGGGAACCATTTGGGCTCCCTTAAATAAAGATTATTCTTTTGTTTTGATAACTCTCACTTTCCATTCCTGAGGACCTTTTTCAAGATATTCCCATTTAAAAGGTTCTTTGCTTTCTGCTTCCATTTGATAATAAAGAGGCAAAGGGTCGTGATCGTTAATAAATTCAAAAGCTTCACCCGATTTTATATCGGCAAAAGCCTCGTAAAACATTTCATGTCGTTCTGCAGGCGGAAAAGGTCGTAAGTCAAACTCGTTAATGGTAGAAAAACCATCATCACCTAAACCACTTTCAACCTTTTTAGTGATATGGATAACGTATTCATTGGGCTCTTGTTTTTTATATATCCAGGAATGCTGTCCCTCAAATTTCTGCACAAATATAGAATGGATCTCAGTTGGTTTTTCGGCAGCTATAATTTCCATGATGTCATCTTGTTCCATCATTCCGTAACGATGAAATACAATTTGTTTCCACTCTTTTTTAGTTGCTTTTCTAAGGTCGAGCAAGGTTGCGATATCCGTAATTTCTCTGCTTTGGGAAGCTTCGGTGCGGGTAACTTTCACTTTCCACTCTCTTCCACCGCGATTGAGATATTCCCATCCAACTACGTCCCCATAAATAGAACGAAACTCATAAAAGAGCGGGATAGGGTCGTGGTCATTGATAAAGATAAAACTTCCATCAACAGGTAATTCTTTGAAGATTTGTATTAATTTTTTATGTCTTTCAATAGGAATAAGCACCCGCATATCCAATTCTTCTGTCTGTATTTTATGATTCATGATAATTTAATTTAAACGATGAATTTTTTATATTTTTTTAGTTAAGCATTGCTGTTTTTTCAATACAAACAATATTGCTGATTTAAATTATAAAGAGTTTTCTATTAATGGAATAAGGAACTCGACGGCAAAGATAAATGGTTTCGTTTAAAATATGAGAATTATATTGGACAAATTTATCCTTTATTAAATAAATTACCTATTTTTGCATCATAAACAAGTGAATATGTTTTCAAAATAATGGAAACACAAACAAAACTGTTATCATTGTAAAGAAAGGTGAAGCTATAATGGAATTTGCTATGAAAGCAGTTCGTCTAAAAGTAAACAATGCTACAACAATATCAGCAATGAACCGCAGATTTAAAAATAAAAGAAGATTTCCAAGCCAATGTAATATGGAAATTGACTCTAAAATATAATTTATAACTAATTAAATCAAATACAATGGAAAATTCAAACATCCTAAATGCAACCTTGCTAAATCCAATGGTAAAACATGCAACCATCTTTGCTTATTATGATGAGTTAAATCCGGGGGAACACTTTATTTTACAAAATGACCATGACCCGAAGCCACTTTATTATCAGCTTGTTGGTCAAAAAGGTGATGTTTTTACTTGGGAGTATTTAGAGCAAGGTCCTGAGTGGTGGAAAATAAAAATTACTAAAAAAAAATAGTTAATTAACAACGCACTAAAAGATTTCAACAAGATGGGAGCAACAGCAGAAAATATTCTTAATGTAACATTGTTAGAGCCTAAGCATAAACATCCCACCATTTTTGCGCGCTACGATGAGCTAAAAGAAGGTGAAAGTTTAATCATACACAATGATCACGATCCTAAACCACTTTATTATCAGTTGCTTGGAGAAAGAGGCAATGTTTTTACATGGGAATATCTGGAAGAAGGTCCTGAATGGTGGAAAGTTAAAATACGAAAAAAAATTGCCGGTGAAAACGATGAAACACTAGGGCAGTTAGCAGCAAAAGATTTACGCAAAGTGCAAGTTTTTAAAAAGTACGGCTTGGACTTTAGTTGTGGTGGGAAAAAGACAGTGAAGGAAGCCTGTGAAGAAAAGGGGCTTGATGTTACTAAAATAGAACAAGAACTACAACTGACAGATAAAGTGCCTGCTGCACATCCGATACCTTATAATGAATGGAATCTCGATTTTCTTGTTGATTATATTATAAATACCCATCACAGGTATATCAGGAAACAATTGCCGGACATCACCACATATGCCAATAAAGTTATGGAGGTTCATGGTGATGTGCATCCTGAGTTAATAGAAATTAATCAACTTGTAAAAGCGCTAAGTTCTACATTAACAGATCATTTGGAGAGAGAGGAAAGAACCTTGTTTCCTTATATAAAAGAATTAGCACGTGCAGATAAAAATACGCGACCGCCACAAGCAACTCATTTTAGCTCCATACAAGATGTTGTCGGCAATCATGAAAATGAACACGAGGGCGTAGGAGAAAATTTGAATTCTATCAGGGAACTTACCAGTAATTATGCATTGCCTGAAGATGCTTGCGCTACTTTTACCTTGTTGTACAGGTTGTTAAATGAATTTGAAGAAGACATTCATTTGCATATTCATTTAGAGAATAATATTTTATTTCCGAAGGCTATTGCATTAGAACAACAACTAAAAAACAACTAGAAGCGGCTAAATAATTAGTTATTTTCCAGGTATTTGGTGCTACAATTTAGATTGGAGGACGCCAGCTATTGGGTGTGCGTTATTTGTCTGATACTTAAATTAGAAAATCCTAGAATATCAATACTTTTGAACAAAAGATGGGATTATCGGTAGCACCTTTACTTATTCAGGTAATTGTAGATTTTGAATGGCGCTGTCGGTTTATCACCTTAAGCTATTTGGTTTTGATAATTTCATAAAAACTGCCATAGCCATTAAGTTAATTTTATTATAGATAATTGTTTTGATATTCTAGGATGTTCGTATTTTGTTCTTATAAGAGATTAGATTTACTTTTTGAAGCAATTCGCAACTACTTTAATGAAAAGGATTTAGCTGTGTCAATCATAGAAATATGATTATGCAAAGTTCTGGGTAGTTATTAAGTATAACAAGACAAATAATAGGCGACTATGGATACAATCTACATAAAAAGGATTTATGATGAGCCATCTGACAAGGATGGTTACAGGATGTTAATAGACAGGATTTGGCCTCGAGGGATTTCTAAAAAAGATGCAAATCTCAATGAATGGAATAAAGAAATTGCACCCTCAACAGAACTGAGAAAATGGTTTGACCATAAGGAAGAACGCTTTGATGAATTTGCTAAGCAGTATCGTGAGGAACTAAGGCCCAAAGAAGATGAATTAAACAGGCTGAAAACTATTGCCAAAAAGAATGGAATTACCTTGTTATACGGTGCGAAAAATTCTAAGATGAACCAGGCAATTGTGCTGAGAGATATCTTATTATCAAAATGTTAAAAATAATATTTAATTCGGACAAACTTGTCCGAATTAAATATTTTCACTATCTTTGCATAAAAATTATATAGATGTTTTCTAAAGCCTGTCAATATGGAATAAAAGCAGCAATTTTTATTGCAATTAAATCTCAAGAAAATTTGAGAGTTAACTTAAGCGATATTTCTAAAGAGATTGATTCTCCCAATGCATTTACGGCAAAAGTATTACAGAAATTGTCAAAAAACGGCATTATAGATTCTGTAAAAGGTGCTGCTGGTGGCTTTGAAATAAAAAGTGACCAATTAGATAAAATTATGATGAGTCAAATTGTGGATTCAATTGACGGAAACCCCGTTTATACAAATTGTGGCTTGGGATTTGGCAATTGTTCTGAAACAAGACCTTGTTCAGTCCATTTTAAGTATAAAAGCATTAGGGAAGATTTAAAAGAAATGTTGGAAACAACCTCTTTACTCGAATTATCAAATAACATAAATAATAAATTGGCCTTTATGAGACGGTAAATTTGTAACATACTTATAATAATATTACAGCTATTATATAGGTAAAAAAGGTAATAGTATTAAGTCATATTTAGACAACCTATTTCGGGAAGTTACAATGTTGATGTAATAAGGAATAAAATTAGCAAATGAAATAAGATAAAAGATTAAAAATTTTATAATTAACTGTTAATTTCTACACATGGATAAGAAAAGAATAATTATAGTCGGTGGTGGGTTCGCGGGAATTCAACTTGCAAGAAATTTGGATGAGAAGCTTTTTGATGTATTGGTAATTGATAAAATTAATCACCACCAGTTTCAACCATTATTTTATCAGGTTGCCACCTCACAAATTGAACCCTCAAACATATCTTTTCCTTTACGTCATATTTTTAAAAATAAAAAGAATGTCCAAATAAGGCTGGCGGAAGTTATTGATATTGATTCCTCAAACAACACAATAAATACAACCATAGGCGATTTTTATTATGATTCTTTGGTTATTGCCATCGGTTGTAAAACAAACTTTTTTGGTAACAATGATATTTGCCAGCATTCTTTTACCTTAAAAACAACCTATGATGCCATTAAAATACGAAATCACATTTTGCAAACCTTTGAAAATATTATCCATGCAAAAGGAGATGAAAAGGAAAGTTTATTAAACTTGGTGATTGTAGGTGCTGGACCTACAGGGGTTGAATTGGCGGGTTCTTTTGCTGAAATTAAAAAGAATATCTTACCCAAGGATTATCCAAGAATTGATTTTACAAGATTCACAATTACTTTGGTTGAAGGAACTAAAAACACCTTAAATAACATGAGTGATAAGGCTAAAATAACTTCTCGAAAATATCTTGGAAAAATGGGAGTAAAGATACTTGACGAAACATTTGTGACTGCTTATGATGGGAATATTCTTAAATTAAACAATGGCAATCAAATAAATACAAAAACAGTTATTTGGGCAGCAGGTGTTACCGGCAACACCATTGAGGGATTGCCAGATGAGGCCAAAACTTTTGGCAATCGGCTAAAAGTGAATAGGGTAAACAAGGTTGTTGGCACTAAAAATATTTTTGCAATTGGAGATATCGCCTATATGGAGACGCCAAAATATCCCAAAGGCCATCCTCAATTGGCTAATGTTGCGGTAAATCAGGGAAGGAATCTAGCGAAAAATTATAAACGAATGTTGCAAGGAAAAGCCCCAATTGATTATGAATATAAAGATCTTGGCGCTATGGCAACTGTTGGAAAAAACAAAGCGGTGGTCGATCTTCCTTTTATGACTTTTAAAGGTTATTTTGCTTGGCTTTTATGGATGTTTTTACACTTAATGCTTATTTTAAGCACCAGAAATAAATTATTAATTTTTATTAATTGGGCCTGGGTTTATATTACAAAAGACTCTTCGCTTCGGTTGATTCTTACGCAAAATAAAGAGGTCTGCAGTGTCGAAAAGACGTTGGTACACTAAATAAGCGTGTTTAAATCTATTGAATTGGAAGGTTTTACCCAGTATTTTTATAAAATAACAAAATCTTCAAAAGGATAATAAAAAACTATTCTTTTTTGTTCTTCTACTCTTTATATTTATTTGTAGTAATATATCTCCCCAAAGAAAAATACTGCAATATCCTTCCTGTGAGCGTAGTCAAACTTGTTTGGGCTTCTTCCTAACGAAGCATATAGACGCACTTTATTTTTTAAGGGTTTGATATTGATTGTGAAATTAAATTGGGCAGTTGATTGAATCTGTATTGAAGTTTCTTCGAATAATTATTAATCCTATAAAATTTCTTTAAACCAATTTAATATTTTTCTTAGCCATACTTTTATTAGAAGATTGCCAATTAATCACTAACTTTAAGGGGTTCAAAATTGAGAGCAAATATATTAAAACAGCGATAGCAATTTGTTTAATAAACGGTTGCAAACAAGAAATGATTTAATATAATAGTAACCATAAAATAAAAGGTTAATGGGAAAAAATGAATTTGACAAAGGGATGAAATTCTCTTTTAATGAAAGCATAGCATACGCAGAAAATGCCGTAGTTAGCAAACAAATATTGAAAAAGGAAACTGGCAACATCTCTTTGTTTGCATTTGACAAGGGTGAAAGTTTGAGCGAACATACCACGCCGTTTGATGCCTTGGTTTTTGTAGTGGATGGGAAGGCCGATATTGTCATCGACGGAAAATCAAATATTTTGGAGGCTGGAGAAACCATTATAATGCCAGCCAATGTTCGTCACGCCTTAATAGCGGTCGAAAAATTTAAAATGGTGCTCACTATGATTCGAGGCAACTAAAATGAGTTACAGTTAAATCTGGTATTTTTATAAATGAATTCCACTTAAAATTATGGCAATAAAAAGGCATCAGGCATTAAAAGAATATTCAAAAGACCATCATCAGGCTTTATTACTTTGCTGGAAAATTCAGGTTGGTTTTTCAAAAGGAATTGCCGCAGACAGAATAAAAGCTTATTCGGATTGGTTTTATGAAAATCATATTCTGGAACATTTTCAAAAGGAGGAAAAGTATATGTTTCCGGTGCTTGGAGATGAACATAAATTGATAGTTCAGGCATTGAATGAACACAAAATATTGTTGGAACTTTTTACCGATACCATTCAGATTGAAGATTCTTTAAAGCAAATCCAAACTTTATTGAAAAGCCACATTCGCTTTGAGGAGCAAATTTTGTTTAATGAAATTCAAAGTGCTGCCACTCAGGAAGAGTTAGAAAAAATTGAAAAATTTCATAGAGATGAAAAATTTGTGGAGAATTTAAGTGACGTTTTTTGGAAATGATTTTTTATCAATGAAAATTGACATTTTAAAGGCGGCAGATTTTAAAACCACCAAATGGGCTGGCGGAAGCACTACTGAATTATACATTCATCCGCCAGAATCAAATTATAAAAACCGTAATTTTAATTTTAGAATCAGCTCCGCCACCGTGGAAATTGAGAAATCTAACTTCACCCAACTTCCCGATGTTTCTCGCCAATTGATGGTTTTGTTGGGAAGCATTAAGGTATCCCATAAAAATCACCACACGGTTCTATTGAATAAAAATGAGATTGATAGTTTTGACGGCAGTTGGGAAACTTCTGCGGATGGAACTTGTGTCGATTTTAACTTAATGACCAAAGGGAAAACCCAAGGGAAAATTTCGTCAGTTTGTGTTTCAGCGGATAAAAGTTTGAATTTTCAGCTGGATTCAAATAGTGAATTTATTTTTTTTTATGCCTATGAAGGAAACTTGCAATGCCATTTTAACTTAGAAAAACTAAGTTTAAAACAAGGAGAATTATTGGTGATCCAGCATCCAAATAATGATTTTGTTGCGTTAAAAAGTTCAGAAAATTGCGCGTTGGCTGTTGTGCATATTTATAAAGAAGAAACTGTTTAAAAAGTATTTTTTTAACCGCAAAGTTCGCTAGGTTTTTACGCAAAAAACGCAAAGCGCCAATTTTAAAATCTTAACACTTTGCGAACATTGCGCTTTCTTTGCGAACATTGCGGTTAAATAGATTCGCACGAATTACAAATCCGCGCCAATAAGTTTCAATATATTTTTACAACCCAAAAGCTTCTTTTACTTGAGGAACAAAATCTAATTTCTCCCAAGTAAAAAGCTCTACATCTCGCGTAATTTCTGTGCCGTCAACATTGGTAAACGTTTTTTCGACAATCTCGTTTTTTCTTCCCATATGTCCGTAAGCTGCAGTTTCTAAGTATATAGGTTCGCGCAGTTTTAAACGTGCTTCAATAAATGCAGGGCGCATATCAAAAAGTTGGTCGATAATAACAGCAATTTCGCCATCCGATTTTTTCACTTTTGATGTACCATAGGTATTTACATAAATCCCCATAGGTTTTGCAACGCCAATGGCATAAGAAACCTGCACCAAAACTTCATCGGCAACGCCTGCAGCAACCAAGTTTTTGGCAATATGACGTGTGGCATACGCCCCACTTCTGTCCACTTTACTTGGATCTTTTCCTGAAAATGCACCACCACCATGAGCACCTTTTCCGCCGTAGGTATCCACAATAATTTTTCTGCCTGTCAAGCCAGAATCGCCATGGGGTCCGCCAATCACAAATTTACCGGTTGGATTTACGTGATAAATAATGTCATCATTAAACAATGCTTGTATTCCCGCTGGCAATTTGGCAACCATTCTCGGAATTAAAATAGTGACAACATCACTGTTAATTTTCGCGAGCATTGCTTCATCATTCGGACCAAAGTCGTCGTGTTGTGTGGAAACCACAATGGTATTAATTCTAACAGGAACATTTTCATCAGAATATTCAATGGTAACCTGACTTTTAGCATCGGGACGCAGGTAAGTAATTTCTTTATTTTCCCTGCGCAATTCAGCAAGTTCCAATAAAAGTTTATGACTTAAATCCAAGGCCAAAGGCATATAATTTTCTGTTTCATTGGTAGCGTAACCAAACATCATTCCTTGGTCTCCGGCACCTTGATCTTCTTTAGTTGCCCGGTCAACGCCCTGATTAATGTCGGCAGATTGCTCGTGAATGGCAGAAAATATGCCGCAGGAATTTCCGTCGAACATATAGTCGCTTTTGGTGTAGCCAATTTTATTGATGACGTCTCTGGCTATTTTTTGAACGTCCAAATACGTTTTCGATTTTACTTCTCCAGCCAAAACCACCTGTCCGGTTGTTACCAATGTTTCGCAGGCAATCTTCGAATCGCGGTCAAAAGCTAAAAAATTATCGACTAAGGCATCTGAAATTTGATCGGCTACTTTATCTGGATGTCCTTCCGAAACGGATTCGGACGTAAATAAATATGACATAATTTTTTTAGTTATTTTAGGTTTAACTCTAAAAAGAACAGCAATTTACAGCTCATTGTTTTGGACCTGTCCGCCATTTTGGTGGGCGGGCTTTTCGTTACAATCTTTTTTACTTCGCCAAAAGGCGAATCAAAAAAGGATGAATTTATCCTGAGCGCAGTCGAAGGACTGCAATCCCTAACGCAAATGCTATTGTAAATAGAACTTAGCCTTATATTATTAATAAAAATTGAGGAAGCTTGGTAATTGCGTTGGTCGCTAAAGAAGTAAATGATTACTGCTTTAGCATTTTTTTTTATGAGGTTGCAATCAGTTCAAATTTTTCCTCGTGAAATTCAATGGGCAAATTTAGGAAAACTTTAAATTATAACTTGTTAAAAATGCAAGTTTATTTTAAAATAAACTTGCATATTAAAAAAATGTGATTACATTTGTGGCATTAAAAACAGAAAAAATGACAATTAAATTGAACAATATGATGTGTATGATGTGTAAAATTTACGCAGAGGACCTTATTGTTTAAAATTTAATAAAATATAAAACAACTAAAAACCTCTGATTTTTCAGAGGTTTTTTTATAAGCAAAAACAAATGAACTTAAAATTCCAATTTATTAATTCTACAATTTGTTGTATGCAAATGCAAATGATGCAAAGTATCATGAAAAGATATTGCCTAAACTGATTGGAATAAAAAAAATCAATAACGATTAAAGTCCCTTTGGTAATATCTAAAATCAAAGGGACTTTTTTATTTCAAAAAAATAATAACAAATAAAATTTAAAAAAATGAGCACTCAAAAATTTTCAACTCAAGTATTACATGCCGGACATGATGTTGCTAAAAATGCAGGCACCAGGGCCGTCCCAATTTACCAAACCACTTCCTATGTTTTCAATAACTCCGACCATGCAGCCAATGTTTTTAGTCTTGCAGAAGCTGGATTTATTTATACCCGTTTAAACAATCCGACCAACGATATTTTGGAGCAACGATTAGCTGCTCTTGAAGGTGGTATTGGCGCTGTGGTTACGGCATCAGGAACTGCCGCCATCGCAACTGCTTTGTTGGTTTTGCTGAAAGCTGGCGACCATATTGTGGCATCCAACAGTTTATACGGCGGAACTTTTAATTTGTTTAAAGTTACTTTGCCAAGATTGGGTATTACCACCACCTTTGTAGATCCTTCCAAACCTGAAAATTTCACCAAAGCAGTCCAAGAAAATACCAAGGTATTTTTTGCCGAAAGTTTGGGAAATCCGAAACTGGACATCTTAGATTTGAAAGCGATTTCTGCGGAAGCCAAAGCCAATAAAGTGCCTTTTATTGTCGATAATACGGTGGCAACATCTTATTTGTTGAATCCGATTGCACATGGCGCCAATATTGTGATTCATTCTTTAACAAAATATATTTCAGGAAACGGAACCTCTCTTGGCGGTGCCATTATTGATGCGGGAACTTTTGATTGGACCAGTGGAAAATTCCCGGAATTTACGGAGCCATCGGCAGGTTATCACGGATTGGTTTACCACGATGTTTTAGGCAAAGCCGCTTTTATTGCCAAAGTGCGAATAGAAGGCTTGCGCGATTATGGCGCTGCTTTAAGTCCGTTTAATGCATTCCAGATTATTCAGGGATTGGAAACTTTGCCAATTCGGATTAAAAAACACAGTGAAAATGCCTTGGCTTTGGCCGAATGGCTGGAAAATCAGCCGGAAGTTTCCTGGGTAAATTATCCCGGTTTGAAATCGAGCAAATATTATGAATTAGGACAAAAATATTTGCCAGAAGGACAAAGCGGCATGGTAACTTTCGGATTGAAAGGCGGATTTGAAGCAGCCAAAACAGTGGCCGATGAAACCAAATTATTCTCGCTTTTGGCAAATATTGGCGATACCAAATCGTTGATTATTCATCCGGCAAGCACCACACACCAACAATTATCTGAGATTGAACAGGCGACGGCCGGCGTTTCAAAAGACTTAATTCGTCTTTCTGTAGGAATTGAAGATTTGGCAGATTTGAAGCAGGATTTGAAAGCAGCTTTTAGCAAAATTTAAGCAACAAGGATTAATTTGCATTTAACCGCAAAGGCAAAGAAAATACGCAAAGAGCCTAAATGAATTTTGAATGATGGATGTTGGATTTTCAATTGTTAATTGAAGCTGCATTAGGGATTGAGCGGTTTGTTTGAGCACGCCCGTTTTTACGGGCTGCGAGCCGCGAAAGCCCGGCCCGAAGGGAAATGCCCAAAATAACAATGAAAGAATATCTGTTGATTTTTTAAACGAAATGTGGCGATTTGTTAAATTAATTAAAAGTGTTGTTTAAGAAAAATTTAATGCATTAATTTGCGGTTCAGTTCATAAACGTATTGAAAAGTGTTATTAAGAAAGGCAGAGGGATTAGACCCGTTGAAGCCTTAGCAACCCTTTGCCTGCAAAGAAGGTGCTAAATTCTACCAAAAATTGGATAGATAACAAACCGAAATTACTTCCTGTGATTTTTTGCCTTTCTTAAATAATGCTATCAGTTAATGCCAGTCAAAAATTTTGTTTTTGGCCATTTTAAAATAGTATTGATGAATTTATTAAAACACATAACGGTACCTAATTTTACTTCCGAAGAAGGAAAAATAATCGCTGATATTAAGCTTTCTTACCAATTGTTTGGGCGAGAATTGCATACGGCGCCAGTGGTGTTAATCAACCATGCCTTAACAGGAAACTCTGATGTGGCTGGTGAAAATGGCTGGTGGAAAAGCATTGTGGGCGACTCAAAATTAATTGACACCACAAAATATACGGTACTGGCTTTTGACATTCCCGGAAATGGCTATAAAACAACAGAAATTTTATTTGAATATGATGTGTTTTCTGCAAGAGACATCGCGAAACTTTTCGGGTTGGCAACACAACAATTGCAAATTTCAACATTGTATGCTGCTATTGGAAGTTCTTTGGGTGGTGGAATTGCTTGGGAAATGGCAATTTTGTTCCCCGATTTGATTGAGAATTTAATTCCGGTTGCATCAGACTGGAAGGCATCAGACTGGGTTTTAGGGCATAACAAAGTGCAGTTTCAAATTTTGGAAAATTCAAAAAAGCCTTTGCATGATGCACGCATGATGGCCATGCTTTTTTACCGAAGTCCGGCCTCATTTCAATCGCGTTTTAACCGAACGGTGAACAGCAATTTAGGTATCTACAATATTGAAAGCTGGCTGCTGCATCACGGCGAAAAACTGGAAGGCCGTTTTACGCTGCACGCCTATAAAGTAATGACACATTTGTTGAGCACTGTGGATATTTCAAAAGAATTTGACAGTGTTGAAGGAGCTTTTGAACAATTAAAATCGAAGGTGATTATGATAGGAATCGACTCTGATTTGTTTTTTGTTGCAGAAGATAATAAGGAAACCGCAAGACTATTGCGTAAAAAAAATAAGGAAGTTGATTATAAAGAAATCAAATCTATTCACGGTCACGATGCTTTTTTAATTGAATTTGAACAATTGGTGGAAGCTTTGCGTGACGTTTTTAAATATAAATTATGATTGTTGTAAAATTTGGAGGAAAATCATTGGCCAACGGAAAAGGTTTGAAACAAACTTTGGCCATTGTTGAAAATAAAATAAAAAATGGAGAAAAAATTGCCATTGTAGTTTCTGCACGAGGAGAAACTACGGATCAGCTGGAGTCAATTTTAGAAAAGTCGAAAAACGATTTGCCTTATCTTGAGGCGTTCGAGACGCTAAAAAAATACCAATTGGGAACGGAAGAAGACCTTGACTTATCGGCAGAATTTAAATTGCTCGAAGAAATTTACAGGGGTGTTAATTTATTGGGTGATTACAGTGAAAAAGTGAAAGATCAGGTGCTTTCGCAAGGAGAAATTCTTTCCGGAAAATTCATTGTTCATTTGTTGAATAAAAAAGGCATCAAAGCCAATTTTGCCGATGCAAGAACTTTGATAAAAACCAACAATCAATTCGGAAAAGCATTGCCATTTGAATCGGTTTCCGAAGAAAATGTTGTTGCGCATTTTCAAAAGCACAACGGCGATACCATTCAGGTAATTACCGGATTTATTGGGTCAAACTTGCAAGGCGAAACCACTACGTTGGGACGAAACGGCAGCAATTATACGGCGTCATTAATCGCCAATTATTTGAATGCCAAAGAGCTTCAGAATTATACGCATGTGAACGGAATTTATACAGCCAATCCAGATTTGGTGGAAAATTCCCAAATAATTGAAAAACTCAGTTATCAGGAAGCCAATGAAATGGCAAATTTTGGTGCGAATATACTGCATGCAAAAACCATCATTCCTTTAATTGAAAAAAATATCCCTTTGCGCATTTTAAATACTTTTGATGCTGAAAATAAAGGAACATTAATCGGTTTTGAAACCGAACAAGGCGGCATAAAATCATTGACAGTTCAGGGTGATGTGGCTTTGGTGAATTTAATCGGGCGCGGATTGTTGGGAAAAGTTGGGGTGGACGGACGAATTTTTACGGCCTTGGCAAAAGAAAATATTAGCGTAAGCATTATTTCACAAGGATCATCCGAACGTGGAATTGGGTTTATTGTGGATGCCAAAAACGGCTATAAAGCCAAAAATGTTTTGGAAAATGAGTTCAAAAATGAATTTCACACCAAAGACATCAGCCAAATTTACGTGACTGAAAACGTGTCTGTGATTTCCATTATCGGCCAAAGTTTGGAATCATTTAATGAACCTTATGGGGCTTTGATAAAAAATCGTATAAAGCCAATTTTAATTAACAATACGGTGACTGGTGCCAATGTTTGTTTGGTGGTCAAAAAATCGGATTTGAATAAAGCGGTGAACGTGATTCACAGTGAAATCTTCGGAATTTCAAAACGGATTAACATTGCCGTTTTTGGGAAAGGATTGGTGGGCGGAACCTTAATTGACCAAATTCTAAAAAGTCAACAAAATATTCTAAAACGAAAAAACATCCAGCTTAATATTTTTGCGGTGGCCAATTCCTCTAAAGTTTTGTTCGATAAAAACGGAATTTTAGAAAATTGGGCGCAGGAATTTGAACAAAATGCGCTTCAAAATTATACCATAAAAGACATAATTGACTTTGCTGAAAAACATCATTTAGAAAATTTAATTGCAGTGGACAATACCGCTTGTGCGCAATTTGTAGACAATTATATGGTTTTGGCAACAAACGGTTTCGATTTAATCTCTTCCAACAAAATAGCCAATACCAAGTCGTATGCGTTTTACAAATCGCTCCGACAAACCTTAAAAGATAACAAGAAAAAATATTTATACGAAACCAATGTGGGTGCAGGATTGCCATTGATTGACACTATTAAATTGTTGCATGATTCAGGTGAAAATATCACTGGTATAAGAGGTGTTTTTTCGGGTTCGTTGAGTTATTTGTTTAACACTTTTTCGGTTGAAGATCGTTTGTTTAGCGATGTGTTGCAGGAGGCCATTAACCAAGGTTTTACTGAACCTGATCCACGAGAGGATTTATGCGGAAATGATGTAGGAAGAAAATTACTGATTTTGGCAAGGGAACTCGATTTGCAAAATGAACTTACCGACGTGATGATTGAAAATTTAATTCCGGAAAATTTGAGAACAGGGGCGGCGGATTCATTTTTGAAAAGATTGGAGGAAATGAATGCGCATTTTCAGAAAATTAAAGACGATCAAAAGCCAAATCACGTATTGCGTTATATTGGAGAAATCTCTGGCGATTTGCAACAGGATAAAGGAATATTAGAAGTGAAATTGGTTTCGGTGCCAAGCAATAGCGCACTCGGACAAATAAAAGGTGCCGATGCTATTTTTGAAATATATACAGAATCTTATGGTGAAAAGCCACTGGTAATTCAGGGCGCAGGTGCCGGAGCAGCTGTTACCGCGCGTGGCGTTTTTGGAGATATTTTGAGATTGACGGATAAAAATTTGTAGGGACAGGTTGCGACCTCTTCCTAGTAGGGACAGGTAGCGACCTGTCCCTACAGCATTTTATGATTAAAAGCAAGAGGAAATTATAATAATTAATCCAAGCATAAAGATTTTAAATCACAAATTCTGCAAAGGAAATACGTAAGGCGTGTTAAAAAATATTTAATTATTAATTACTCATTTATTTTGCGTTAGGGGTTGAAACGAAAATCCTTTTTAGCTATTTTTCATAGCTAAAAAGATTGTAGTGAAAAACCCGCCCCCGCCAGTTGGCGGGGAGAACGCCCAAAATTAAAATTTACAATATATTTAAATAAATGTTAAATTAAACCAATCAATTAGCCTATTGAATTGGTAGAGTATTGAAAAATATGTACTTTTGTTCCCAATAAAAAGAATAGAACACACAATAAATATGATAATAGATCAAATTTTGACTTCATCCAAAGAAACTCAGGAAAAAGGTTTTGAGTCTGACATAAAATCGGAAAAGCCTATTCGCAGCATTGTTAAAGCAATAAGTTGGAGGATAGTGGGGACTGTTGACACAATTATTATTTCTTGGTTTATTACGGGAGAACTTACTATGGCACTTTCGATAGGATCCATTGAGGTAATTACAAAAATGGTGCTATATTATGGACATGAACGGATTTGGAATTTAGTTAAATGGAGAAAGCAATGAGAAATTTAGACTTAGTAAAAATAAATAAAGAGCTTGAGAATAAATCGCCCATCGAAATTATTTCCTGGGCAATTGGCATTGCTAAAAACCCTGTGGTTACCACAAATTTCAGGCCTTATGAAGTAGCTATTTTATATGCTTGTACCGAAGTTAAAAAAGATTTAAGGGTAATTTGGTGTGATACGGGCTATAATACGCCCCAAACCTATAAACATGCCAATGATTTAATTGAAAGATTAGATTTAAATGTATATTTATATGTTCCAAAACAAACTGTAGGACATAGAAATGTGACCATGGGAATTCCGCAAATAGAAGATCCAATGCATCATATTTTTACAGAACAAGTAAAATTGGAACCGTTTAATAGAGCAATGGATGAGCATAAACCTGATGTTTGGTTTACCAATTTAAGAAGCGGTCAAACGGCTTTTAGAGACAGTATTGATATTGTTTCAATTAGCAAAGACGGTGTTTTAAAGGTGAGCCCTTTTTATCATTGGACAGATGAACAGCTAGATAATTATTTAAAATTATACCAATTGCCAAACGAATTCACGTATTTTGATCCAACAAAAGTATTAGAAAACCGCGAATGCGGTTTGCACTCTTAAAAATTATAGAATGACAGAGAAATTATTAATAAATGCACTGGAAAATGAAGCAATTTATATTTTTAGGGAAGTTGCCGCACAATTTGAAAAACCGGTATTGTTATTTTCGGGAGGAAAGGACTCGATAACGCTGGTTCGTCTGGCTCAAAAAGCTTTTTATCCTGCAAAAATTCCTTTTCCTTTAATGCATATCGATACCGGACATAATTTTCCGGAAACCATAGCCTTTCGCGATAAACTGGTTGCAGAATTGGGCTTGGAATTGATTGTTAGAAATGTTCAGGATAGCATTGACCAAGGAAAAGTCAAGGAAGAATCGGGCAGATACTCTAGCCGAAATGTGTTGCAAACAACCACTTTGTTAGACGCAATTGAAGAATTTAAATTCGATGCCTGTATTGGCGGCGCAAGAAGAGACGAAGAAAAAGCCAGAGCAAAAGAACGTATTTTTTCAGTTCGTGATGATTTTGGACAGTGGGATGAAAAAAATCAGCGTCCGGAATTGTTTGATATGTTGAATGGACAAATACAAATCGGACAAAATGTACGTGTTTTCCCTATTTCAAACTGGACAGAATTAGATGTGTGGACTTATATTGAAAATGAGGATTTGGAAATTCCGTCCATTTATTTTGCACATAAACGTGAGATATTTATGAGAGACGGACTTATTTGGTCGGCTTCAGAACATGTGTTTAAAGATGATGAGGAAGAAGTTGAGGAACGAATGGTTCGTTTTAGAACAGTTGGAGATATGAGTTGTACCGCCGCAGTGGATTCTTATGCTGCAACAATTAGTGAAGTGGTTGCAGAAATTAGGGAGTCCAGTATTTCTGAGCGTGGTGCCAGAATTGACGACAAGCGCTCTGAAGCCGCCATGGAAAAAAGAAAACAACAAGGGTATTTTTAAGCAGGCCCCCTAACCCCCGAAGGGGGAACAGAGCGTAAAGAAAACAGCCAGTGGCTGTTTTTAGCGATAGGGCTAGCTGGCGCGAAGGGCTTTTATAGTTAGATATTAAATATTAAAAGTTAAAAGTTCAAAGTCAAAAGCTGAAAGCTCAAAGTAAATTGAGATGTGAGACGTGAGAAATGCAAGTATTAATTTAAGTTCTAAACATAAACTGAAAACGAATCAAAGAAGCCCGTCATATGATGTTTTTCGTTGTAAAATAGGTGATTTTTTTAGCGTTGGCTGAGGAAGCAACCCAAAGAGCCTCGCGGCAGGAGAAGCAGGGCAAAGGGGACAGAGCGTAAAGAAAATGTCCGGTGGACATTTTTAGCGATGGGCCAGCTGGTGCGCGGGAAAAATACATTTTACAGAAAAAGATCATCAGACTAGATTTTTTGTTTACATCACGAATTTTATTTTTATTAAGCGTTCGTGAAACCTTTAGGTTCAACGTAGATAATCTCAAAAAGTCGATTTCTTTTTCATCAATGGAAAAAGAAAAATACGTCATTGTGAGACAGTGCGTTAAAAAATCGAAGATTCACGAACAACTATTAATATAAATAATTAAGTGTCGTGAGCTAAAATATCCAGTGGGCATTTTTAGTGCGACATAACGATAGTCATGGGCGGGTTGACGCGATGATACCAGGTGGCGCAAGAACAATAAAAAGTTAAATTATAATTAATAATAAAAAACATTCTCCCTTTTGGGGAGGTTAGGAGGGAAAATGGAAGTTTTAAAAATAGCAACGGCAGGTAGTGTGGACGATGGTAAAAGCACCTTAATTGGAAGGTTATTGTACGACACAAAATCGTTGACCGACGATAAATTGGAAGCTATTGAAAAAAGTAGCAAGAAAAAAGGGTATGATTATTTGGATTTTTCTTTGGCAACTGACGGCTTGGTGGCTGAACGCGAGCAGGGAATTACCATTGATGTAGCCCATATTTATTTTTCAACAAAAACAAGAAGTTATATCATTGCCGATACGCCGGGCCATGTGGAATATACCAGAAATATGGTTACAGGCGCTTCAACATCACAAGTTGCCATCATTTTGATTGATGCACGTCACGGTGTGATTGAGCAAACCTATCGTCACTTTTTTATCAATAATTTATTGCGAATTAAAGATGTGATTGTTGCGGTAAACAAAATGGATTTGGTAAATTTTTCGGAAGAAAGGTACAACGAAATCAAAGCCGATTTTGAAAAGCTGGTTGAAAAAAGCGATTATGAAGACCAACATATTACCTACATTCCCGTAAGCGCTTTAAAAGGTGATAATGTGGTTGAAAATTCAACAGCAATGCCTTGGTTTAAAGGACAAACATTATTGGAGCATTTAGAGAGATTGGAAACGGTAAATATTTATAACAGTGGTAAAATGCGTTTCCCAGTGCAATATGTCATTCGTCCGAAAACAGAAGAATTTCATGATTTTAGAGGCTATGCTGGTAAAGTTTATGGAGGAGAAATAAATGTTGGCGATGAAGTTGTTGTGTTGCCATCTGAAACGAAATCCCGAATTAAGGAAATTTTCTTTAATGGCAAAAAATACCAAAGTGCTGCACGTAGAACTTCTATTTCTGTAACATTGGAAAATGATGTGAATGTTAGCAGGGGAGATATGATTGTAAAAGAAGGAGAATTACCAAGAGTTGAAAGCTCAAAGTTCAAGTCAAGTTTAGTTCAAAACATAGTGATTGGGAAATCTAATAGGTGAGACAAGTATTGAATAAATATAATTTGGCAGAATCTTGTTAAAATAGTTCTCCCTTTAGGGTTGGGGAAAAACTATTTTTAGTTAAAAGTCAAATGTAGAAAATCATTTTTCTAATAACTAAATCAAACGCTCTTTCTCCCGATAGTTATCGCGACGGAAAGGGTTGGGGATAGGATAAAACTCAAGAACAAATTTCTAAAGAAAAGTTCTAAAAGTAATTTTTGTCTTATGTAAATTAACAAAATCATTGCTTTTGAACAACCAATTAAATAAATGATTTAAAATGATTTCACCCTTATTCAGTCACCTTTTAATTCCGTTTATTACCGCCATGTTTTTGGCCATTACTATGGGCGGAAGTGGAACTGGCCCGGCTTTTTCAGCCGCTTATGGCGCCAATGTTATCAGAAAAAGTTTAATTCCGGGGCTTTTTGGAATTATGGTATTTTTAGGCGCAATTTTGGCAGGAAAGGGAACTGCGGAAACCATGGGGAAAGGATTGCTGGACCCTGAAATGTTTTCAATCACCGTCGTGACCATTGTTCTTTTCTCGGTGGCAATTTCCCTGTTAATTGCAAATTTGTTTGGAATTCCACAATCTACCAGTCAGTCAACCGTTCTTGCGGTGGTGGCAGTAGCATTATATTTTGATAAATTTAATACCTACAAATTATTTTATGAAATATTGCCCACTTGGTTTATTTTGCCTGTAATCGCATTTTTTATCAGCTTGTTTTTCGGAAAATATATTTACAATCCAATGAGAAAAAGAGGATACACCATGTCAAGGTCGCAAAATGTGAACGTGCAACCATTTATAAATGGATTGATTCTTGTCATGTCATTATATGTTGCCTTCTCTATCGGAGCGAATAATGTGGCAAATGCCTCGGGTCCCATTGCATCTATGACCGCAAATGAGCTTAACATTCCAATAAATGATAATTTTACACTAATTATGATACTGTCCACATTGGTTGTGGCGCCGAGTTTTGGGATAGGAAGCTCTCTTTTTGGAGATAAAATTTTACGAAACACAGGAAAAGAAATTATTTTATTCGGAAAATTTGAAGCCGTAATTATTGCCTTCGTATCGGCGAGTTTATTGTTGCTCGCATCAATTACAAAAGGCATTCCAACCTCATTGGTGCAATTGAATGTTGCCGCAATTTTAGGGATTGGCGTCGCAAAATTGGGCGCAAAAAATATTTTTAGAAAAACAGAGGTGAAAAAGTTCTTCCTTATGTGGATCATCGCGCCAATTATTGCATTTTCATTGGCCTTATTGTTAATCTATTTAGCCGATAAATTGAATTTGCTTTAAAAAAAAACAAAGTAAATAAGAATTCCGCCAAATACTGCAATTAAATTTGTTATTGTCATATTAAATCGCAATTAGTTTGCTAATAATCAGAATATGGCGTTAATTTGCAGACAAGTTCATAAACACAGTGATCAAAGTTATAAAGAAAGGCAGAGGGATTAGACCCGTTGAAGCCTTAGCAACCCTTTATTTATAAAGAAGGTGCTACATTCTACCAAAATATTTTGGATAGATAACGAAGCGATTTTTTCTAGAATTCTTCCTGCTTTTTTAATAATTTTTTTGGCGTTACCCTATGGGTCGGGCTTTTCGCTATATCTTTTTTACTTCGCCGAAAAGGCGAATCAAAAAAGGATATCGCTGCAGTCCCTAACGCGGATTGAATTGATAATTTATTTAGTGTTCCTTGCGCATTTTCTTTGCGGAATTTGCGGTTAAATTTTTTATGCTTTCTTTCATAAAAAGGTAATTAACTGAACTTAAAATAATAATTAGAAATACCAATAATCATCAACAATGAATACGATAAAAGAAGAAATACAAAAACGCATATTGGTACTTGATGGTGCTATGGGAACCATGATTCAGCAATACCGTTTTTCTGAAGAAGATTATAGAGGCGAACAGTTCAAGGATTTTCATGTTTCTGTAAAAGGAAATAACGATATGCTTTCCATCACCCAACCTCAAGCCATTAAAGAAATCCATCGAAAATATTTGGAAGCAGGTGCCGACATTATTGAAACCAACACCTTTTCAAGCACAACCATTGCCATGGCCGATTATGAAATGGAAGATTATGTGTATGAAATCAATTACCAATCAGCAAAAATAGCCAAAGAAGTTGCCGATGAATTTACCGCTAAAAATCCCGATAAACCGAGATTTGTGGCAGGTTCAATTGGACCAACAAATAAGACGGCAAGTATGTCGCCCAAAGTAAACGATCCTGGTTTTAGGGCAGTCACTTTTAACGATTTAAAAGATGCTTATAAACAACAAACTGAAGCATTGTTAGATGGCGGGGTGGATATTTTGTTGGTGGAGACCGTGTTTGATACCCTAAACGCAAAAGCGGCCTTGTTTGCCATTGAAGAAGTAAAAGAAGAACGAAATATCGACGTGCCAATTATGTTAAGCGGCACCATTACCGATGCAAGTGGAAGGACTTTATCCGGACAAACGGCAGAAGCCTTTTTAATTTCAGTGTCGCACATTCCTTTATTGTCTATCGGCTTTAATTGTGCCTTGGGTGCCAAACAGTTAACGCCGCATTTAGAAGTGCTGGCAAGAAAATCGAACCTGCCAGTTTCGGCGCATCCAAATGCCGGATTGCCAAATGCATTCGGAGAGTATGATGAAACACCCGAGCAAATGGCAGATCAAATTAAAACCTATTTAGATAAAAATCTGGTAAGAATTATTGGTGGTTGCTGTGGCACAACGCCAGCACATATAAAGGCCATTGCCGATTTGGTCAGTAATTATTCGTAGGGACAGGTCGGTACAGACAACTCGCGAGTTGTCCATACAAAAACAAGAAAAACATGAGCATTAAAGAAAATATAGGAAAAAACCAAAAGAAATGGCTAAAGCTGTCTGGATTAGAACCGCTAATTTTGAATGCAAACAGCAATTTCATCAATGTTGGCGAGCGTACAAATGTGGCGGGTTCCCGTAAGTTTTTGCGCTTGATTAAAGATGAAAAATTTGATGAGGCGCTTGCCATTGCAAGGCATCAGGTTGAAGGTGGTGCGCAGATTATTGATATAAACATGGACGACGGCTTGATTGACGGAAAAGAGGCCATGGTTCAATTTCTGAATTTAATTGCTTCCGAACCCGATATTTCTCGTGTCCCGGTGATGATCGATAGTTCAAAATGGGAAATTATTGAAGCCGGATTGCAGGTGGTTCAGGGAAAATGCGTGGTAAACTCCATCAGTTTAAAAGAGGGAGAAGCTACATTCATCAAACAGGCGAAATTGATTAAGCGTTATGGTGCTGCCGTGATTGTGATGGCATTTGATGAGGTGGGCCAGGCCGATAATTTCCAAAAAAGAATTGACATTGCCGAGCGTTCGTATCGTATTTTGGTCGATAAAGTTCAGTTTCCTTCAGAAGATATTATTTTTGATTTAAATATTTTTCCGGTAGCCACGGGAATGGATGAGCACAAAAGAAATGCCCTCGATTTTATTGAAGCAACACGCTGGGTTCGTGAAAATTTACCCAATGTGAGCGTCAGCGGTGGTGTGAGCAATGTTTCATTTTCTTTTAGGGGCAATGATGCTGTTAGGGAAGCCATGCACTCGGTGTTTTTATACCATGCCATAAAAGCAGGAATGAATATGGGTATCGTAAATCCGACCATGTTGGAAGTTTATGATGAAATTCCAAAAGCGTTGCTGGAACGTGTGGAAGATGTAATTTTAAACAGAAGGGATGATGCCACAGAGCGTTTGTTGTCTTTTGCTGAGAGTGTTGTAAGTTCCGTAAAAGAGCATAAAGTGGACTTGTCATGGCGTGAAAATCCGTTACAAGAAAGAATTACGCACGCTTTGGTAAAAGGCGTGGATGAATTTATTTTGGATGATGTTGAAGAAGCAAGAATCCAAGCCGCAAAACCCATTGAAGTAATTGAACAGCACTTAATGACAGGGATGAATGTTGTGGGCGATTTGTTTGGTTCAGGTAAAATGTTTTTGCCGCAAGTGGTGAAATCTGCCCGAGTGATGAAACGAGCTGTTGCTTATCTTCAACCATTCATCGAAATAGATAAAGGAGAGGCAAGTAAGGTAAATGGCAAAATATTGATGGCAACCGTAAAAGGTGACGTACATGATATTGGAAAAAATATTGTGGGTGTGGTGTTGAATTGCAATAATTATGAGATTATCGATTTAGGCGTGATGGTTTCGGCCCAAAAAATAATTGAAACGGCCAAAAATGAAAATGTGGATGCGATTGGGTTGAGCGGACTTATAACGCCGTCTTTAGATGAGATGGCTTATGTTGCCTCGGAAATGGAGCTTCAAAATTTCACAGTTCCGCTGTTAATAGGCGGCGCTACCACGTCAAAAGCGCACACGGCCGTTAAAATAGATACCCAATACTCCAATGCGGTAATACACGTAAATGACGCTTCAAGGGCGGTTACGGTGGTTGGGAATTTAATTAACGATAACAATACCGTCGAAGAATATGTGAAAAGCATTAAAGATGATTATGTGAAAGTTAGGGAAGGATTTTATAACCGCTCCGACAGAAAAGAATATTTATCCTTGGCCGATGCGAGGGAAAATAAGTTTAAGATTGATTGGAAATCTGCGAACATTGCAGTTCCAAACTTTATGGGAATTAAAGTGATTGAAGATTTGGATTTGGGTAAATTACTTGAATTTATTGATTGGAGTCCGTTTTTTAGAACCTGGGAATTGCACGGGAAATATCCTGAAATTTTAACAGATAAGGTGATTGGTGAAACAGCGACCCATTTATTTAATGATGCTGAAAAACTGCTTCAAAAAGTAGTGGATGAAAAATTGTTAAAAGCAAAAGCCATCTTCGGAATATTTCATGCAAATTCGGTAAATGATGATGATATTGAAGTGTATGCTGATGGAACTAAAAGGGAAGTAAAAGCAAAGTTCTTAACCTTGCGTCAGCAGTTGAAAAAGAAAGAAGGAACGCCAAGTATTGCCTTGGCCGATTTTGTGGCGCCAAAAGAAACTGAAATAACGGATTATGTAGGTGCTTTTTGTGTTTCAACCGGATTTGGAACTGCGGAATTGGCGGCTGAATTTGAAAAAGACCACGATGATTATAATTCGATTTTGATCAAAGCATTGGCCGACAGGTTGGCAGAAGCTTTTGCAGAATACTTGCATAAAAAAGTAAGGACGGAATATTGGGGTTATGCAGCTTCAGAAGGTTTGTCGAATGAGGAATTGATAAAGGAAGGTTATAAAGGCATTCGTCCGGCACCGGGTTATCCCGCCTGTCCGGATCATACCGAGAAATTAACCATTTGGGAGCTTTTAAAAGTTAAAGAAACTATTGGCGTTGAACTTACCGAAAGTTTGGCGATGTGGCCAGCAGCATCTGTTTCGGGCTATTATTT
>DAIDMK010000018.1 GCA_027449025.1 Lutibacter sp.
TAAATCTACTGTTGTCCCATTATATTGAAAACTATCATCACTATATCTTACGCCCCATGAGTATGGACCATTACCGCTTCCAACTCCAGTAAGTGTATAACCGCCGTCTGCTTCAGGGGTGTAAAGCCTGTATGGCCTTCCATATCGACCTTCTCTAAACACATATTGTAAATCAGGTGTTTTATTTACTTTACTACTTGTAAAAGAACTTGAAATATTAATCGATGGCTTACCTTCTTTCCCTTTTTTAGTCGTAATGATAATAGCTCCATTAGCAGCCCTTGTACCATATAATGCAGTAGCCGCAGCTCCTTTTAATATATTATATGATTCTATGTCATCAGGGTTTAGGTCATTTGATTTTGAGGTAGAAGAATATTTTTCACTACTTGATACCCATGCATTTTCACCACTACCAGTTAAATTAGGAACAATATTATCACTATTTATGGCAACCCCATCAACAACAATCAACGGTTGGCTATTAACCGAAGGATTCATAGAAGATAGGCCTCTTATAGTCATATCAAAACCACCACCTACGGATCCAGAAGTTTTTGATATTTTTAAACCAGCAACTTTACCTTGGAGTGAAGAAATAGCATTGCTTTTTCCGGCGATGCTAACATCATCTGCTTTAATCATTGTAGAAGAATAGCCTAATTCTCTCGTCTCCCTTTTTACCCCAAAAGCAGTAACCACAACTTCCTCTAATTGTTTGGCGTCTTCATCGAGAGAAACATTCAAGGATGTTCCAGTAATAGACAGCTCCTTAGTTTTATATCCTATAAAGGAAAAAACTAAAATATCGCCATGTGCTGCAGTAATTTGATACTTCCCGTCAAAATCTGTGGCTGTTCCAATTTTGGTTCCTTTTACTTGAATACTTACGCCAGGCAATACATTACCCGAGACATCACTTACTATACCGCTCACCGTAATATTTTGTGCAAGCAGTAATGAAAATGCTGTTGTTAAGAAAACAAGAAAAGACAAGGTAATTTTTTTTCTCATAATATTTAATTTTTATAATAATTTTAACAAATATAATTTTTATTTTAAATAAACGCATGTTTATGCAGTACTATTTATAGATTTATAATTATCTTGCATTAGCCAAGTAAATAAACTGCAAGAAAAAGAAAAGAAACAACTTAAAAAAACCTTAAATACACATCATGTTTATTTATATCTTATATTATAAAAAACGAATGATTAAAACTTATTTATATTATTTATAGTCAACACCAAGTCATTAATTCCAAATAATTAAAGTTAACTTAATAAAAGAATTAGAATCATCAAAAAAATAACAGGAAATAAAATGAGAATCGTAATTAAATTATAGGAGGTACTGGACATATAGGAACTTTTTTGGTTCCTCGTTTGGTGATGGCTGGACATGAGATAACCTGCATTAGCCGTCAAGAGAATAAGCCATACAACTTTCACACAGCCGGGAAATCAGTCAAAATGATTACAATTGACCGTGTCGAAGCAGATAAAAAGAAAATATTTGGTAAACAAATCCAAGGGCTAAACCCTGATATAGTAATAGATGTGATATGCTTTACGCTTGAGAGTGCTAAAAATTTAGTTGAAGTACTTCAGGGCAGAGTATAACACTTTTTACATTGTGGAACAACTTGGGTTCATGGGCATAGCGAACTGGTTCCGACAGTTGAAACTCAAAAACGTAATCCATTCGGTCAGTACGGTATTAATAATGCGGCAATTGAGTCCTATTTGATCTCCGTTTCACGTCAAAATGGATTTCCTGCAACTATATTACACCCAGGACATATCGTGGGGCCTAGATGGATACCAATAAATCCTGTCGGAAATCTTAACCCAAAGATATTCAAACGATTGACAGAGGGAAAAGAAATTATATTACCAAATAACGGGATGGAAACCCTTCACCATGTTCATGCGGATGACGTTGCCCAATCTTTTATGAAAGCTCTAACAAGTTGGAATAGTGCGGTAGGAGAAAGTTTTCATATTGTTTCTGAACAAGCCCTCACCCTACGGGGCTATGCAACTGCAATGGCCACCTGGTATGGGCAAAAAACTAAACTAAGTTTTTTACCTTGGGAAGAATGGAAAAAAACAGTTAATCAAAGTGATGCAGCGCTTACTTGGGATCATATAGCTCATAGTCCCAATTTTAGTATCGAAAAGGCTAAAAAATTATTAAACTATCAACCGCATTATACTTCTTTACGAGCTATTCAAGAATCGGTTAAACAATATTTTGAAAATGAACCAAATAGCACCGGAATAATTTCTGATAATCAAAAAACAATTACCGACACCATAATATGAATAATAGCAAATTCATTGATAGGGGCATTTCGGCTCTTTCCAATAGCTTTAGCAAAAAAAATTCGGTTATCTACTACTCAACACAATAATACAAACGCACTTTAGCAATAATTAAAATAATAATTTATGAGAAAACATTATCAGCTATCATTAATACTAATCTTTCTCACATTTTATGCGAGTTTTGGTCAAAATAAAAACGTTCTCAATCAGGAAAGAAAAACATTTAAGGATTCAATCACTTTTAATCAACTAAAAACAGATACCTTCTTCAACAGCAAACAAATAATTTCTCTATTGAAATTTCAAAAAAAATCTTATGACAGATTTCGCTTTGAATTCGGTTATAGCGATTCAGGATTAAGGATGACAAGCGCATTTGGGAAAAGTAAAAATGTATTAGCGGCTATCAATGGAGGTTTTTTTGATATGGATAATGGCGGAAGCGTAACCTATTTTGAAGTCAATGACACTGTTATCAATCGAAATAGACCCTTTGATTTAAAATGGGCAAAATCCGATAGTATAATTAATGGTGCAATTGTTATTTCAAATGACTTTAAAATTATGATACAGCCAGCTAATTCTGAACAATTTTATGAACAATCTAAACAAGAGAAAGCTGTGTTGGTAACTGGACCTTTACTTCTGTTTAATTCAGAAATAATTAAATTACCCAATATGGATTTAGTAAATAAAAGGCATCCCAGAACTTGCTTGTGTGAGACCAACGAATTTGTAATATTCATCACCATTGATGGCAGAAATACGGAGGCAGAAGGCATGAGTTTGATTGAAGTTCAAAAGTTTTTACTGAATATAGGCTGTGTTGACGCAATTAATTTAGATGGGGGCGGTTCAACAACAATGTGGACTAAAGAGAAAAGTATCGTTAATTTCCCTAGTGATGAGCTAATAGAAAGACCTGTCTCAAATGCATTGTTAATAATGAAAAACAATCATTAATATCTAAAAATGAATACATTAAATAAAAACATATCCTGATTTTAAGGCATAATACTAAAAAATGGTTGGTAAAAACCTTTTATACCCTTTATTGGCATGACTTTACAAGAAGTTTTGAGTTTATCCATTTTTTTATTGAAAAATTATCAAAAAGAAGCGATGTTGAGATTGTTATGTTAGATCCCCTATTTAATACAAAAAATGACATTATCCTTTAATATTTTATTGGTATATTAAGTACTTTTCCCTTACCTTTTTAAAGGTTGTCAAATCCTCTTGCCAAATTGCTTTAATTTCTTCAAAAGTAAGCCCCTGTTCAATTTGCTCTTTCAATTTAGTGGTTCCAGCTAATTTGTTAAAAGATTCTTCATTAAAGAACTTTTCCTTTTGAGCAGATGAATTATAGGCATCTATAAGCCATGTGAAATTCAAACTACTAAAATTTTCAGTTTTTGACAGGTCTAGCCCATAACATTCTTGATTCATGTCTTTTGGGGTTTTTGAACCATAATTAGGTTGCGGAGTAAAAGTAAAGTTATAGCTATCTTTAGGTAAATATGGTGAACCAAAAATTTGAAATTGCATTTCTGTACCTCTTCCACAGCTAACATTAGTTCCTTCAAACATACACAAACTTGCGTATAAATTTATGGATTTATCATTAGGAAGATTTGGTGATGGTCTTAGAGGAAGGCTATATGCAGAATTATGGGTGTAGTTTTTTAATGGGATAACCGTAAGGTCGCACCGAACTCCATTCTTTAACCATTTTTCCCCATTTATCATTTTTGCATATTCTCCAATTGTCATCCCATATACTATTGGCACAGGATGTAATCCAACAAAACTTTTAAATTGCTCCTCTAAAACTGGTCCGTCAATATAATGTCCGTTCGGGTTTGGTCTATCTAAAACAATTACAGGAATTCCGTTTTCGGCACAAGCTTCCATCACATAATGAAGTGTAGAAAGATACGTATAAAATCGCACCCCAACATCCTGAATGTCAAAAACGACAACATCTATATTTTCTAAATTTGATGGAGAAGGTTTTAAGTTATCTCCGTAAAGTGATACAACTGACACGCCTGTCTTCTCATCTTTAGAGTCTAGTATAATTTCTCCAGCATCAGCGGATCCCCTAAAACCATGTTCGGGAGCAAAACCTTTTGTAACCTCAATGCCTAATGACAACAAGGAATCAACTATGTGTGTGTAATTGGAATTTGATATGCCATCTTTAAAAATTACCGATGTATTATTTGCCATTACAGCAACATTTTTACCCCTTAAAAGATCTATATATTTATCAAATTGATTTGCACCAACAATAATATGTGGTTTTTCTCCTGGAGCTAATTTTTGATCATTATTTGGAGTCTGATTACAACTTATAGTTAAAAAATAGAAAAATAGTGTTGAAATCAGAAAAACATCTAGCGAAAGTTGCTTGAGTCTCATTATAATTTGATTTTAAAGACTTAATTTATAATTAGTGGTCTAAAAGATTTGATTTACAGCAAACTTACCCCAGCCTTAATGTACTCCTTAAGCTTAAAATCTATAGGGTCAAGATCTGTAACAACTTTATCTATTTCTTTTAAATCACACACATTAAAACTATGTCTTATATTTAATTTATTTGAAGTTGCCAAATAAACTATCTGTTTTGATGAGTTAATCATCGCCTTTTTAATTAAAGAAACTTCATAACCTTCATCAGTTATCCCATGCTCAACGCTAAAACCACTAACACCCATAAAACAAATATCCGCACTAATTTTTGATAAAAATTGAATAACGTCTACACCTGTAGTAACCATAGAATTTTTTTGTATTTTGCCTCCTATGAATATAATTTCTACTAAAGGATGTTCGGTAAGTTGCATTGCAATTGGCAAACTATAAGTATATATCGTAGCTTTAATGTCTTTTGGAAACAATTTAGCTAGCACCAAATTAGTAGTTCCTCCACTTATAATAATCACCATTCCATCCTGAATTAAAGAAACTGCTTTAAGCGCAATACTGGTCTTATTTTCTCTATCAAAAATGATATCTTCATTATAATGATATAATTTTTGAATACTTATAACAGCCCCTCCGTGTACTTTCGTAAGCAAACCCTTATCAGCCAATTCATTAAAATCTCTTCTTATAGTGTCCTCCGAAACACCAAGCTCTTCAGCTAAAATTCGAGAATTGACCTTTCTGTTATCTCTAACCTTATCAATTATTTTTAGTTGCCTCTCCCTTTTTAACATATTAAAGTTTTTTCAAAGATACTATTTATTATACAAACGACAAGATAAAATAAAATAAAAACGCATTGTTTATATGATTAAACGCATTTAATTGCAAGTTATTTAGAATAAATTGCACTTTGAAAATTTAGATGAATATTTATCATTCTTCTTTTAGGGGATTCCTAAATTCATGTCCCTATTTTAATTTTAGGAAAACCTAACTCAACCATGAACTGCAATTGCCTGAGCACAGGAACAGGAACTTACCTATATTTAAGTGATTTTTATTTATTATTAATATTATTATAATTATTGTTCGTTGGAGATTAAGGACTACTAAGTTTTATTTTGTAAAAATCGAGATACATATTCCGTAAAATTTAAATTTTGCAAGAAAATAATTTATAGATCTAAGGATACATTTTCCTTATAACTATAGCTCCGTAAATAAGCCCATATAATTTGCACAAAAGAAGTTTAATAGTCTTATTTAACAGTTTTATATGGGTTAAAAAAATATAGCGAACAAGTTATGTGCCACTTATATGTTTTGTGGAACTAATCCATTATTTATATCTATCAGGTCTATATTTCAACATAATAAGCCATATAATGCAACCTTATCGAATCAGGTAAAGTTAAAACACCAACGCACAGACACTTCTTCTAGGGAATTTTTATATCAATTACGGATAATTATAATGAATATTCACAATATACCCCCACCCCACACACAACTCATTTTTAATTTTATACTTTACACCACCTAAAAGAAGATCGTGATGAAAATATGAGTTAAAGTGCAATAATTTAAATGTATATTTAACTAAGATAAGGATTTTGATTAGTATTATTGCATTTTTTTGCATTTATTATGCGTAAACGTTGCTTGTTTTAAAAAATAAACTATATTTGACAAAACATTAACACTAAATTAACACATTATGAGAAAAAAGCATTACCTATTACTAACACTCTTAGTACTGTTTTTTGCACAAAACATCTTTGCACAAACAGCAAATATTATTGGGACTGTCACATCGAAAGAAGATAGTCAACCCCTTCCAGGAGCTAGTATCTTTATAGAAAACACCTCTATAGGTGGTGTAACTGATTTTGACGGAAAGTTTAACATTGAAGCAAAAGATATTGGTGGAAAATCCTTAATTATTAGTTTTATTGGTTATAAAACTGCTAAAGTTAGCTTAACTGGACAAAATCAAGCAATCAATATCGCTTTAGAAACAGATGCAAACGCCTTAGACGAAGTTGTGATAACGGCTCTAGGTATTAAAAAAGATGCTAAAGCTTTAGGGTATTCACTAACTAAGGTTGGAGGAGACGAAATTTCTCAAGTAAAAACGGCAAGTGCAATTAATTCTTTGCAAGGTAGGGTAGCAGGTGTTAATATATCTACCAGCAGTACTGGTGCAGCAGGCTCAAGTAGGGTTATTATTCGTGGCGCAAGTTCATTAACAGGAAGCAATCAACCTCTCTATGTTGTTGATGGTATTCCTATAATTAATAACACCAATGGCTCTGTTGTAGGACCTACTAATGATGGGACTGGAGATGGTGGAGATGATATATCTTCACTCAATCCAGACGATATTGAATCTATATCTGTATTAAAAGGGAGTTCGGCAGCTGCACTTTATGGTTCATTAGCATCTAATGGTGTTATTATGATAACTACAAAATCTGGTAAAGCTCAAAAAGGTTTAGGAGTAGAATATTCCACCTCTTATTCCTTTGATAAAATAAACACGAATCTTCAAGACTTACAAACTAAATATGGGCAAGGCATCAATGGATTAAAGCCTGGATTTGAATACGACAGTAGCGGTAATCCCATAGAGATTGCTAATCAAGCTAATGCTATCGATAATTCTTTTGTTAATACATTGCAATCTTGGGGAGCTTTATTAGATGGATCATTAGTATATAATTGGGATGGAGTTAAGAGACCATACTCATACTCTGGCAATAATTTAGATAAATTTTATGATACAGGAACGACTGCTGTTAATACGCTTGCTTTGTCAAAAGGTGGGGAAAATTATAATTATCGTTTTTCTTTTACCAATTTAGATAATAAAGACATTTTTCCAAAAACGACATTAAACAGAAAGTCATTATCGCTAAATGCATCAGCAAAAATTAATCCAAAATTAACTTCAACTGTTAATGCAAAATATGTTATTGAAAAAGTACATAACCGTATTAATATTGGAGACACCCCTGGAAATGCAAACGTTGTAGCTTATGAATTACCAAGCAGTTTGGATATTTATGACTTAAAGCCAGGATCCAATGACGCAGGAACTGAGCTTTTATTTCAACCAAGCCAATTTATTTCAAATCCATATTGGGCTGTCAATGATTTTAATAATGATGATAAGAAAAATAGACTTACTGCCTCAACCACATTAAGATACGATATAACAGATTGGCTATATACAACTGGTAGGGCAGGTATAGATACTTATGATTTATCTAGAAGAAATGTAACGCCTTATGGAACAGCTTACCGTCCTACGGGCGAAATGTATGAAAGTAAATCTACCTACACGTCATTTGATGCTGATATTATGTTGGGAATTGATAAAGCAATAACAAATAAAATCTCAACCAACTCTATAATTGGTGCTAATAGCAGAACATTAACTTCTGAGACATTAAGTGCACTTGGCAGAGGCTTTATAGTTATAGGCTTGGAAGATATAAATAATACCACTTTGCCAGAACCGAAATATAGTTATTCCCAAACTAAAACTAATTCTTTATATGGGTCATTTGAACTCGATTATGATAAATCCTTTTACCTAACATTTACTGGTAGAAATGATTGGTTTTCAACACTATCTTTTCCTGGAAAAACAACTCCAAACAATGATTTTTATTGGTCGTTAAGCGGTAGCTTATTATTAAATGAGACCTTTCAATTACCAAAAGCAATTAACTATGCTAAATTAAGAGCAAGTTATGCCCAAGTAGCTGGTGGAGCCACTGATGCTTATGCATTAAATTTAGATTATGCTATTACGGGTACATTTCAGGGTCAATCTTATGGGCAAATAAATGGAAATTCAATCCCTAACCCAAATTTAGTTCCGTTTCAAAAAAATGAATTTGAAATCGGTTTGGACGGTCGATTTTTCGAAAATCGCTTAAATCTTGATATAGCTTATTACGCAAATAAAACAACAAATGATATTGTTAGAGCTTCTGCTTCTCTAACATCAGGGTACACGTCATCAATACTAAATATTGGCGAATTGGAAAATAAAGGAATCGAATTATTGATTGGCGGCACACCAATTAAAAACGAAAATTTCTCTTGGAGTACATCATTTAATTTAGGTTATAATGACAGTAAAATTGTTCATACTGATGATGAAGATACTCCTATTAATGTTGATGGTAGTCAAACTCGAGATAGAACAGCTATTATTTCCCATATAGTTGGTGAACACTATGGTGTGATTTTTGGCTCATCTTATAAAAGAGATAATAACGGAAATATAATGTATAAGATTACCGGTTCTGTCCCAAAACCTATTCAAGGAGAAGACAAAATATTGGGTCAAGGTGTTGCTCCATATACCATTGGGTTCTCTAATACTTTCAAATACAAAAACATATCATTAGGATTTTTAATAGATGCAAAATACGGTGGATCGGTATATTCTGGAACCGATCATGATTTGACTTTAGTGGGTTTAACTAAAAAGACTTTAGAGGGTCGTGAAACTGGTTTAGTTGTTTCAGGGACTGATGATGCTACAGGGCAACCATTTACTATGACAGTTGCACCAGAAAACTTAAGAACCTATTATGGATTTATAGGAGAAGAGAGTGCTGGTATTGCAGAAGAATTTGTTTACAGTACTGATTTTATTAAGTTTAGAGAATTAAGCTTATCTTACAATTTACCAAAAAAGGCTTTAGAAAATATTTTTATTAATGAGTTAAGATTTTCATTTATTGGTAGAAATCTTTTCTTTATCTCAAAGGATGTTGATAATGTCGATCCAGAGGCCGCCTTAAACAATCTTAATTCGCAAGGGATAGAAAGATTTGGAGTACCATCAACCAAAAGCTATGGCTTTTCTGTAAATGTTAAATTTTAAAAAATGAAAAAATGAAAAAAATACTTATTTTACTAGCAATATTTATAACGTTTGAATCTTGCGATGAGGGCTTTGAAGAACTTAACGTAAATCCCACGAAACCAACACAACTTGATGCCTCAACAAAACTAACATTTATTCAATTGTATACGGGTGGAAGTAGTTATGTTGCCAATTTGTTTTGGAATGTTATTCATTTAATGCAAAATGTTCAACACCTTAATGATACCTCTTATGTCACTTTTTTATATAAAGAAGGAAACACACATCAGCTATTCGAAGAACAATTTGCTTATACAGTTAAAAACATTATCGATTTGGAGACTCAACTAGAAGCAAGTGAGGAATCTTCTGCTATAGCAGATTTAGCGATAGCAAGAATACAAAAAGTCCTTATATTTAGCAGATTAACTGATGTCTATGGAGATATACCTTATAGTGAGGCAGGAAAGGGGTACTTAGAAGGCCTCCGTTTCCCTAAGTATGATAAGCAAAGTGATATTTATTCCGATATGTTAGCAACTTTAGAAAGTTCAGCGGCAACATTGAGCTCAAGTGGCCCTAGTTCTTATGGATCTGCAGATTTATTATTCGCTGGTGATATTACAAAATGGAGAAAATTTGCCAATTCATTAATGCTACGCTTAGCTATGCGTATGGTAAAGGTTGATAATGCTGGGGCACAGGCTTGGGCAACTAAAGCTATTAACGGTGGTGTTATGACCAGTAATGAAGATATTGCATTTACACAATATGAAAACTCTGCAAATGATGGAGGCCCTAATGTGAACCCACTTACAAAAAGTTTTACTTCAAGAGCTTCAACTCAAATAAAAATTTCTAAAACATTTATGGATTTTATGAAAGATAGGAATGATCCACGAATTTCTGTATTGTGTTCAACTGTAGATGGAAATACAGACCCTGCGCTACAATTTGGTCAAGATATAAATGACCCTACTAGAAGTACTGCAAATTCAAAACCAAATATTAATATTTTCGGCGGCTCTGGAACCATAATCTATGATGCACCTTATTTCTTCCAAACCTATGCTGAAGTTGAATTTATGCTAGCCGAAGCCGCCGAACGTTGGGGATTGGCAGGAGGAAATGTTGAAGCCCATTATAATGCTGGCGTAACAGCCGCGATGGAATATTTAGCTATGTACGGTCATGGTGTAAACATTACATCAACTCAGATTAGCGACTATTTAGCTGCAAACCCATTTGTTGCTAATGATGCTTTAAAAATGATTAACGAGCAATATTGGGTAGCTACTTTTGGAAATGGTATAGAAACATTTTCAAACTGGAAACGATCAGGTTATCCTGTTTTGGTTCCGGCAAATGTTGCAAATATTCTTACCGAAGGCAAAATACCAAGAAGATTTCCATATCCAGGTTCCGAAAAATTAAATAACCCTGACAATGTTGCAGCAGCAATTGCTCAACAAGGAGGTGATCTTTTAACTACCAGAATGTGGTGGGATGTAAATTAATGTGTAGTAAAAGTAAATACGTGAGATTTGAATGAAAGCACATCTATTAAACTCTCATTATTATAAATTTTTGTTAATTACGTTGAGTTAGATGTTGAGGTGAGGGGGATTAATTTAATACTCTCACCTCTTACTTTTAACATGTTTTATTTGAAAATAACTTAAAGGGTTTATTTTGAGAAAAGTTAGAACAGGTCTAGATATATTAGCCAAAGATAGTAAACTTCAAAAAGGATTTAAAGGCAATGTAGCCATATTATGCCATAATGCATCAATTGATTGTACTTATGTACATGCTGCAATAAAATTTAAAGAAATATTTGGTTCAAGGTTTGTGAAACTATTTGGCCCCCAACATGGTTTTAATACCGATGCTCAAGATAATATGATTGAAACCGGTCATTTCATTCATCCATATTTTAATATTCCTGTATATTCACTTTATTCCGAAACACGTATTCCCACTAATGAAATGTTAGAAGGAATAGATCATTTATTTATTGATTTACAAGATATCGGATGTCGAATGTACACATACATTTATACGCTAACACTCTTGCTCGAAAAATGCATCAATAAAGATATAGAGGTTGTGGTGCTTGATCGCCCAAATCCAATTAATGGCGTTGATATTGAAGGTAATATACTAGAACTCGAATTTAAATCATTTATTGGTCGACATCCAATTCCTGTAAGACATGGAATGACTATTGGAGAAGTTGCGCTAATGCATCAAAATTCATGGACTAAAGACAAAATAAATCTTAGAGTAATAAAAATGCTCAATTGGAAGCGAGAAATGTTCTTTGAAGACACAAAGTTACCCTGGATATTGCCATCACCAAATCTTCCAAGAGCCGAAAGTGCTTGTGCCTTCCCAGCAACAATATTGTTTGAAGAAACTAATTTAAGCGAGGGACGTGGTACTACACAACCTTTGGAAATAGTCGGACACCCAAAAATAGAACCTGTTTCATTTTATGAAAAACAATTGCTTAACAGTATAAAAAAATCAAAATTAGAAGGTTTTGTTCTTCGCCCTATGACATTTCTTCCTACTTTTGACAAGAATATAAATGAAGTTTGTGGAGGCTTTCAAATTCATATCACTAACAAACAAAAATATAAACCTTGGAGAATTGGACAATTTCTATTACGTGAATTATATCATCATTTAGGTAATGATTTTGAATGGAAAAATCCCCCTTTTGAATATAATCACACTCTACTGCCTATTGATCTTATTAATGGATCTAATAAATTAAGACATTGGGTGGAGAACTATGAAGATATTGATATGTTAGATTCTTTTGAGAACTTGTACGATTATAAATTACAACTTAACGAAATAAAAATCTATTAATAACCCCTGAATTTTACAAATGAATTCAACACTAATCTTAATAATCATACTCACTTATTTTGGAGTATTAATGTTAATTTCTCACTTTGTCTCAAAAAACACAAGTGATGATTCTTTCTATACTGGAGATCGGAAATCACCTTGGCAAATAGTTGCGTTCGGAATGATTGGCGCTGTTATTTCTGGAGTAACTTTCGTGTCTATTCCCGGTATGGTTGGCACCAATTATTTCTATTATTTACAATTTGTTTTTGGAAATGTAGTTGGATACATATTTATAACCTATGTACTCATACCAATTTATTTCGATTTAAAACTAGTATCAATTTACTCCTATTTAGAAACTAGATTTGGAATTAAAACATACAAAACAGGATCCCTGTTTTTTTTACTATCTCAATCTTTTGGTGCCGCGCTTCGGTTAATGCTTGCTGCTAAAATTTTACAATACGCAGTATTTGAGGCATTTCATATTCCATTTTATTTAACTGTACTTATTATTTTAGTACTAATATGGTTATACACAAATAAATCTGGCATTAAAACAATTGTTTGGACAGATACTCTTCAAACATTTTTCTTGCTGCTGGCGGCAATTGTCACCATATATATTGTAAAAGACTCCTTGAATCTAAGCTTTTCTGAAACCATCACATCAGTAACTAATCACAAATATTTTAGGATATTTGACTGGGATTTTAATTCGGGAAGCAATTTTTTCAAACAATTCATTTCGGGAATTTTAATTGCTGTTGCTATGATAGGCTTGGATCAAAATATGATGCAAAAGACCCTTACATGCAAAAATAAAAAAGAAGCCCAAAACAACATATTGACTTTTAGTTTATTTCTAGCGGTTGCCCAATTTCTATTTTTAGGATTGGGTGTAATGCTTTATCTATATGCTGAAAATTTTGGCATTAAATTAGATGTTGAAAACGGAAAATTTATCAATACCGATAATTTATTCCCAATGCTCTCTCTAAATCATTTTGGCACAATAGCAGCCATTAGTTTTATTTTAGGAATAACAGCCGCTTCCTTCTCAAGTGTTGATTCTGCATTAACCGCCTTAACCACCTCTTTTACACATGATTTTTTAAATATCCAACATAAAAATTCAAAAGATAAAAAGCGTTTAAAAAATATTGTTTTATTTGGATTTTCAGTAGTAATATTTTTAATAATAATGCTCTTTTCTAAAAGCAAAGGAGATGTAATTTCAACAATATTTACTGTAGCAGGATATACCTATGGTCCTTTATTAGGACTTTATTTATTTGGAATTTTTACAAAAGTAAAAATAAAAGACGCTGCGGTTCCATATATATGCATCTTAATGCCAATCATAACTTACTACCTAAATTATCTGTTCCTAACCAAATTTTCATTTGATTTAGGTTTTATGAATATCTTGGTAAACGCCCTATTAACAATTTTAAGTTTAATAATTGTAAAAAATAAAAATGACTAATAAACCAACAACTGAGCAAGCTTCAAGTTATAACAATCTTGAAAAAATGAACACCTTTGAGTTGCTCACAAATATAAATACTGAAGATAAAACAGTTCCTTTTGCACTAGAAAAGGCCATTCCTTCAATTGAAAAATTGGTGGATATTATTTATACTAAAATGAATGAAGGCGGACGCTTATTTTATATAGGAGCAGGAACAAGTGGTAGACTGGGAGTTCTTGACGCATCTGAATGCCCTCCTACTTATGGTGTTTCTGACGACTGGGTAATTGGCTTAATTGCTGGAGGAGATTCAGCACTTAGAAAAGCAGTTGAAAATGCTGAAGATGACCCTAACTTGGCCTGGGAGAACCTATTAAATTACAATATTACCGATAGTGATGTTTTGATTGGCATTGCTGCATCTGGAACAACACCTTACGTAATTGGAGGTCTTGAAAAGGCAAAACTTCATAATATTGTTACCGGTTGCATTGTTTGTAATGAAAATAGTCCCCTATCATTAGTTGCAGATTATCCAATAGAATTAATAGTAGGTCCTGAATTTGTTACCGGAAGCACACGAATGAAAGCTGGCACCGCGCAAAAACTAGCATTAAATATGATTTCTACCGCTGTCATGATAAAATTAGGAAGGGTTAAAGGCAATAAAATGGTCCATATGCAATTATCCAACATCAAATTGGTAAATCGCGGTGTATTTATGCTAATGGATGAGCTTGATATTAATCAAGATTTGGCTTCTACTCTTTTAGAAAAACATAAAAGTGTTAAAAAAGTTTTAGACCTTTATAAAAATAATTCTATAAAATGAAACAAGTAAGCAAATATATTATTGGCGTAATGAGCGGAACCTCATTGGATGGAATTGACATTGTTTATGTAAAACTAAATGCTACCGAAAACTACAGCTTCAAAATAATTAAAGCTGAAACAATTTCATACAGCAATGATTGGAAATCTGCATTAAAAGAAGGTTTTCACCTATCTGGAGAAAAATTGATAAAATTAGATACCGATTACGGAATACTTTTAGGAAATATTCTCTTAAATTTCATCAAAGACAACAGGATTGAAAAACTAGACTTTATAGCTTCTCACGGGCATACCATCTTTCACAATCCAGAAAAAAATTACACTTTTCAAATTGGAAATGGCCCATATATCACCTCAATAACCGGTATAAAAACCATTTGTAATTATAGGGCTCAGGATGTTGCTTTGGGTGGACAAGGAGCGCCATTGGTACCTGTTGGCGATGAATTGTTATTTTCTGAATACAATTATTGCCTAAATCTGGGCGGATTTTCAAATATTTCATTCAATAAAAATCAGCAAAGAATTGCTTTCGATATTTGCCCGGTAAACATCGTTCTAAACCATTATGTTGCTTCTTTAAATATGGAATATGATGATAAAGGTTTGCTTGCTTCGTCAGGAAACATAAATAAAAATCTTCTTGAAGAATTAAATTGTTTACCATTTTATAACAATGTTAAACCAAAATCTTTAGGTTATGAATTTATTGTAGAAACTATTTTTCCCATCATCGATAAATACAACCTTGACATAAAAGACATTTTAAGAACATTTGTGGAGCACATCGCCCTACAAATTTCAAAAAAAATTGATTCTAATTCAGCTAAAAAAATGTTAGTTACCGGTGGCGGTGCTTTCAACACTTTTCTTATTGACCGAATACAATCCTATACAAAAACGCAATTGATAATTCCTGAAGAAACCATTATCAATTATAAAGAGGCTTTGATTTTTGCGCTATTAGGACATTTAAAAGACGAAGGAAAAAATAACTGTTTGAAAAGTGTCACTGGCGCAAGTAAAGATCACAGCAGCGGGGTTGTGTATGCGTTTTGAAGTTGAAAGCTCGAAGCCTAAAGCTCAAAGTAAACAAGCTCCTGATATCGGGACGGAAAGGGTTGGGGATAGGAAAATAATCATAAATCAAAAATAGTAAATTAAAATAATGTCATTAGCCAACATAAATCTGGAAGAACTGTCTAAAATTATTGAAGGTGAAGTGCATTTTGACGATTTGCACAAAAGCATTTACGCAACCGACGCTTCGGTTTATCGAAAAATTCCATTGGGTGTTGCATTCCCTAAAAACAATGAAGACCTTAAAAAAATTATTCATTTCGCTACAAAAAATAAAATAACCTTAATTCCAAGAACAGCAGGAACCTCATTGGCTGGACAATGTGTTGGAGAAGGTTTAATTATAGATGTTTCCAAACATTTTACTAAAATTTTAGGCTTCGATGAACATAAAAAAACGGTCACATTGCAACCTGGGATTATACGTGATGAACTCAATATCTTTTTAAAACCCTACAAATTATTTTTTGGTCCAAACACTTCAACAAGCAACAGATGCATGATTGGCGGTATGGTTGGCAACAATTCATCTGGCACTACTTCTATCAAATATGGCGTTACCCGCGATAAAGTTCTCGAACTAAAAACCATTTTAAGCGATGGTTCCGAAGCCATCTTCAATGAGGTAAATATTGCGGAATTCAATCAAAAAAGAAAGGGAAATTCGTTAGAAAATAAAATTTATCAAACTATTTTTAATGAACTTTCTATTGAAGAAAATCAACATGAAATTTTAAAGGAATTCCCCAAAAAGGAAATCCACCGAAGAAATAACGGCTATCCAGTAGATGCATTGTTGAAATATAAAGAATTTGGCGGTTCAAATGATACTGTTAATCTAGCAACGCTACTTACAGGAAGTGAAGGAACTTTGGCTTTTACCACTGAAATTACCATTCAGTTAGATGATTTACCGCCGACCAAAAATATTATGGTCGTCGCACATTTCAACAGCATTCAAGAAAGTTTGGAAGCGGTGGTTGTAGCCATGAAACACAATTTATATACTTGTGAATTAATGGATAAAACCGTTTTGGATTGTACCAAAAACAATCGGGAGCAGCTAAAAAACAGGTTTTTTGTTGAAGGTGACCCAAAGGCACTGTTGATGTTGGAAATCTGTACAAATTCTGATGAAGAATCCAATAAACTGGCAGATAAACTCATTGAAGATTTAGTAAAAAATAACTTTGGTTATGCGTACCCAAAATTAATTGGCAGTGAAATAAATCGAGCTGTTGAACTTCGCAAAGCAGGATTGGGATTGCTGGGCAGTATTGTCGGCGACGATAAAGCAGTTGCCTGTATTGAGGATACTGCAGTACAAGTAAACGATTTGCCTAATTACATTGCTGAGTTTACTGAAATGATGGCGGAGTTCGGACAAGAAGCGGTTTATTATGCACACGCAGGTGCTGGGGAACTGCATTTGCGCCCAATGTTGAATTTAAAAAAGAAAGAAGATGTTGTTTTGTTTCGGGAAATAACCACAAAAACCGCGAAACTCGTCAAAAAATACGGCGGTTCTTTTAGCGGTGAACACGGTAATGGGATTGTCCGCGCAGAATTTATTCCGCAAATGATCGGCAAAAAAAATTATGAATTATTAAAACGCATTAAAAAAGCTTTTGATCCCAACAATATTTTCAACAAAGGAAAAATTGTGGATGCATTCTCCATGGATGAAAGTTTACGGTATGAAATTGACAGAGAAGAACCTGAGATTGAAACTATTATGGATTTTTCCGATAGTTTAGGAATACTTAGGGCAGCAGAAAAATGCAATGGATCAGGCGATTGCAGAAAATTGCCTTCGGCTGGCGGATCTATGTGTCCGAGTTATCGTGCAACCAGAAATGAAAAAGACACCACAAGAGCCAGAGCCAATGCTTTACGCGAATTTTTAACGAACTCTAAAGAAGAAAATAAATTCAACCACAAAGAGTTGTATGATGTTTTCGATTTGTGTTTAAGTTGCAAAGCATGTGCCAGCGAGTGTCCCAGCAATGTAGATGTTGCCATCTTAAAAGCGGAATTTTTATACCAATATTACAAAGAAAATAAAATTCCCTTTAGAACAAAATTATTTGCCAATAACGTAAAATATAACAAACTGGGAAGCCTTGCTCCTACTTTTACAAATTTGATTTTAAACACCAAAATTACCAAAAAATTAATGGGTATTGCAACAGAAAGAAGCATTCCAAAATTGGCTAAAACCACCGTTTTTAAATGGTATCTGAAAAATAAAAAACGATTATTGAACCAACCGAATAAATTTGGAGAAATCTATCTTTTTGTGGATGAATTTACCAATTATTATGATGCAAATATTGGCATAGACACCATTGAACTGCTTACAAAGCTGGGCTACAAAGTAAACATAACCAAACACGAAGAAAGCGGGCGAGGTTTTATTTCAAAAGGTTTGTTGGAAGAAGCCAAAGAAAAAGCGAATTTTAATGTGAACTTTTTTAAAGAATTAATTTCTAAAGAAACGCCTTTGGTAGGTATTGAACCTTCTGCTATTTTAACTTTTAGAGATGAATATTTAAGATTGACCGATGACGAATTAGCCGCTAAAAATATTTCGGAAAACACCTTTACGATTGAAGAATTCATCAAACAAGAAATTGAAAAAAATAACATTACTGCCCAAAGTTTTACTGAAGATAATAAGATCCTGAAAATCCACGGTCATTGTCATCAAAAATCGTTGAGTAGCATGGAACCAACTTTTAAAATGCTTTCAATTCCAAAAAATTATACCGTCACCATCATAAATTCTGGATGTTGCGGCATGGCTGGTTCTTTCGGCTACGAAAAAGAACATTACAACTTAAGTATGCAAGTTGGTGAAGACACCTTGTTTCCAAAAATTAGAAATACAGAAAACTCCACTATCATTTCGGCTTCAGGAACAAGTTGCCGTCATCAAATAAAGGATGGCACAGGAAGAATCTCAAAACACCCCATCACTATTTTAAGAGAAGCCCTTGTTTAAAATGAAACGAGCATCACAGATTTTGAAACAAAAAAAAGATTAATGGCGAATTTACCTGCCATAGGAGCAGCACTGTTTCCGCTAAAAAATAAGATTTAAACAGATGAAACTACTGATAAGAACCTATAAACTCCAATTAAAACATCCTTTTACAATTTCAAGAGGCACCAGAACTGTAATTCCATCAATCATTATTGAACTTCAGGAAAATGAATTTTCTGGTTTTGGGGAAGCAACAGAAAACCCCTTTTATCATACAACCGTTGAACAATTTGAAAAGGAACTCCTTCAAAAACGAGAGATTATTGAAATTGCTTCAACAAAAACACCTGAAGAATATTGGGATTATTTGTTTTCGCATTTTAAAGACAACATGTTTTTATTATGTGCCTTAGATGAAGCTTATACAGATTTATATACACAAAAAAAGAGTCTTAAATTGTATGAATATTGGGATTTAGAATTGAAAAATCTTCCCTTATCAAATTATACGATAGGAATTGATACCATAGAAAATATGGTGGCAAAAATGAAAGAAATGCCTTGGCCACTATACAAAATCAAGTTAGGCACAAAAAACGATCTTGAAATAGTGGCTGAATTAAGAAAACACACTGATGCCATTTTTAGAATTGATGCAAATTGCGGTTGGACAGTCAATGAAACCATCAAAAACTCCATAGAATTACAAAAATTAGGCGTTGAATTTATAGAACAACCACTTGCGCCAACCAATTGGAAAGGTGCCAAAATAGTGTTTAACAATTCCTATTTGCCCATTATTGCCGACGAAAGCTGCCTTGTGGAAAGCGATGTTGAAAAATGTTACAATCACTTTCACGGTATCAATATAAAATTGATGAAGTGCGGTGGATTAACACCTGCCAAAAGAATGCTTCACAAGGCTAAATCATTGGGATTAAAAACCATGGTTGGCTGCATGACCGAATCATCGGTTGGGATTTCAGCCATTGCACACTTAACTCCAATGTTAGATTATGTTGATATGGACGGCGCTTTATTGTTAAAAAATGATGTGGCTTCGGGCGTAAAAATAGAAAACGGAAATATTATATTTTCTAAATTAAATGGTATCGGCGCACAATTAAACAAATAAAATCTCACTAAAAATGAAACGAGCATCACAAATATTGACATACAAAGGAATAATTAATGGCGAATTTATAGGCGGGCAGGCAGCAACTGTTACCGCTAAAAAATAAAATTTAAACAGATGAAAAAAATATTTATTGCAAGTATCTTCCTGTTCATTGCAACCAGTTACGGACAACAAATAGATCCATTGCGTACTTCTGACGCAGATAAACAAGAAAAATGGGTTGACAGCATTATGAATAAGCTGACATTAAAACAAAAAATTGGTCAATTATTTATGATTCAGGCTTATTCAAATAAAGATGAAAAACACACCCAAGAAATTAAAAAAGCAATCAAAAAAAATATGGTTGGCGGACTAATTTTTATGCAAGGAACCCCTGAAAAACAAGCGGAATTAACCAACGTGTATCAAGCAACTTCAAAAACCCCATTGTTAATTGGTTTTGATGGCGAGTGGGGATTGAATATGAGATTGCAAAATTCTTTTCGTTATCCTTGGAATATGACCTTGGGAGCTGTCCAAAACAACAATTTAATCGAACAATTTGGAGAACAATTAGGAAAACACTGCAAAAGAATAGGGATTAACGTAAATTTCGCCCCAGTTGTAGATATCAACACAAATCCCAAAAATCCAATTATAGGGAATCGTTCATTTGGAGAAAACAAATACAATGTAACGGAAAAAGCTTCGGCTTTTATCAAAGGAATGCAACATGAGAACGTTTTAGCAAACGCAAAACATTTTCCTGGTCATGGAGACACCTCTACAGATTCGCATAAAACACTTCCGTTTTTAGATTTCGATATTAAAAGACTAGATTCAATTGAGTTATATCCTTACAAAGAATTGTTCAAAACCAATTTGGCTAGTGTTATGATTGCGCATTTAAATGTACCGTCGCTAGAACCGAAAAAAGGAGTGCCAACCTCAATTTCCCATAAAGTGGTCACTGAACTTTTGAAAGAAAAAATGGGTTTTAATGGATTGGTTTTTACGGATGCTTTAAATATGAAAGGCGCTGCCAATTTCGCAAAACCTGGAGATATAGATTTAGCTGCTTTTGTAGCAGGAAACGATATGTTGTTGATTCCTGAAAATGTCAAAATCGCTATAAAAAAAATAAAAAAAGCCCTCAGAAAAAATATAATTAGCGAAGAGCAATTAAATCAATCTGTCCAAAAAATCTTAAAAGCCAAATATTGGGCTGGCTTAAATCATTTTACCCCTATAAAAGAAAATGGCATACAAGAGGATATTATTACTGTAAAAGATCAATTATTGTATAGAACATTAATGAAAGAAGCTATTACAGTGGTCAAAAACAATAGAGAGACACTGCCTATAAAAGAACTTGCAAATAACAAAATAGCTTATGTAAAATTTGGAGATTCAGACAATTTAAATTTCACAAACACTCTAAAAAAATATACACAAGTCGACATCGTTGAAGGTGAAAATTTAATCGACTTGTTGCAAAAATTAAAATCGTACAATACGGTTATTATAGGCTATCATAAATCAGATGAAACACCTTGGAAAAGCTTTAAAATGTCTGCTGAAGAACTCATCTGGCTAGCAGAAATTGCTAAAAACCACAAATTAATCTTAGATGTTTTTGCGAGTCCATATGCATTATTGGACATTCCAAATTTCGATGCCATTGAAGCTGTCATGGTTTCCTATCAAAATAGCGAAATCTCTCAAGAAATCTCGGCACAAATTATTTTTGGAGCATTGGAATCAAAAGGAAAATTGCCTGTATCCATCAAAAACATTTTTCCTGAAGGAACAGGCTTGCATACTCCAAATTTAATGAGGCTTTCTTACACAATTCCAGAAGAAGTTGGAATGAGCAGCAAATTGCTGAATAAAATTGATTCTGTCACTAAATTAGTTGTGGATTCTTTAATGGCGCCTGGCGGACAGGTTTTGGTCGCTCGTTATGGAAAAGTCATCTATCACAAAAGTTTTGGATTTCATACTTATGAAAAAAAGGATGAAGTTAAATTAACAGATTTATATGATTTGGCTTCAGTAACTAAAATTATTGGCGGTTTACCAATAATTATGAAAAGTGAAGAAACTGGATTGTTAAATTTAGATGAAACACTAGGGGAACTTTTACCTTATTTAAAAGATTCAAATAAAGATACCATTACCATAAAAGAAGCCCTGTCTCACATTGGAAAAATTACGCCTTGGATTCCCTATTATTTGGAAACAATCGATAGTATTACCAAAAAACCGTTTCCCAATTTATACAGAACTAAAAAAAGCGAAGGATTTTCAATAAAAGTAACTGAAAATTTATACCTGATTGATTCTTATACCGACACTATTTATAAAAGAATTGCCCAAGTGCCACAGTTAAAAAAAGAAGGTTATAAATACAGTGGTCTGGTATTCTACTTATTTAAAAAATATATAAAAGATACTTACCATAATGAAATGGATTATTTAAATGACAGTCTTTTTTATAAACCTTTGGGCGCAACAACACTCACTTATAACCCTTTAAAAAAATTCGACAAAAATGAAATTGTTCCATCTGAAATAGATGATTATTACCGGCACCAAATGCTACAAGGCGATGTTCATGATATGGGTGCTGCGATGATGAATGGCGTTAGCGGTAATGCGGGGCTTTTTTCAAATTCAAATGATTTGGCTAAAATGATGCAAATGTATTTACAGGGAGGTTATTACGGAGGAAACAGATATTTTGAAACGAAAACAATTGACAAATTCAATCATAGATATTATGAAAACGATAGCATTAGAAGAGGTCTTGGCTTTGACAAACCCGACTTAAACCCTGAAATTATAGCAAGTAGTAAATATGCCTCCGCAAACAGTTTTGGGCATAGTGGATTTACTGGAACCTACACTTGGGCTGACCCAGCAAGTGGAATTTTATATGTATTTCTGTCAAACAGGGTATTCCCAACAATGAGCAACAATAAGCTTGGGGAACAAAATATTAGAACAGAAATTCATAACTTAATTTATGAAGCAATTAACAAAAAATAATTGATCCGAAATATTTACAAAATTTTAACATATTAATTTTTGGCAGATAGATTTATTTCGTATCTTTGCTTCGGTAAGTTTCATAGCTTACCATCTTTTTCATAGCAATTTTCCTCACTCTCCTTGAGTGAGGTTTCTTTTTTTATACACTTTCCTATTTCAATTTTATCAGTATATTTGCCCGCTCAAATATAAATATATACTATGTTTTTAGGAATTACTATTACGGAATGGGTCGGGTACGCGGCTTCCTTAGCGCTAATAATTTCGTTTATGATGAAAAATATAAATACCCTCAGAATTATCAATTCTTTGGGAGCCATACTTTTTGTAGTTTATGGAATACTGTTGCATACTTCTTATCCAATTATTATTACAAACGGATTTATTTTAATGGCAAATATTTATTATTTGACAATCAAAAGAAAAGTTGCTGTTATAGAAGAATAATTCCCTAAAATTATCGCTTTTAATGAGAAGTTTTGTGCTGCTGTACCACTTCAAATAACTCTCCACCCTCACATTTAATGGTTTTATAGGGGAATTTTAATATAAGTGCATAATCATGAGTTCCCATCAGGATGGTTTTTCCACTGTCGTGAATGTCTTTCAAAACATTTAATACATCTACGGAAGTTGCGGGATCCAAATTCCCTGTTGGTTCATCGGCTAAAATAAGATCTGGATCATTTAACAAGGCTCTGGCAATGGCAATTCTTTGTTGTTCACCACCAGACAATAAATAAGGCATTTTAAAACCTTTTGTTTCCATGCCTACTTTTACCAGGACTTCATTAATTTTCTCTTTCATTTTCAAAGCATCTTTCCATCCGGTCGCTTTTAACACAAACAACAAATTGTCGTGGACATTTCTGTCATTCAACAGCTTAAAATCCTGAAATACGATTCCCAATTTTCTTCGCAAAAAGGGAATTTCACCTTCTTTTAACGTTTTTAAATTAAATCCAACAATACTTCCCTCCCCCTTTTCCAAAGGCAAATCTCCATACAGTGTTTTCATCAAGCTGCTTTTTCCACTTCCTGTTTTTCCAATTAAATAAACAAATTCACCCAGGTTTATTTGCAAATTAACATCGGACAATACCAAGTTTTCTCTTTGGTATATTTGTGCATTTCGCAAGGAAAGAATAACTTCAGACATAGTACGCGCTGTTTTTGACAAAACTAGATATTTTAAAGTAAAGTATCAACATTAAAGCAATTAATAATCCCTCTGGTTTTTTCGAATATTTAGTGCATCATGCCCAAAATATTAAACAAGGAACGCTTCTTGGTATAACTTTGTTAAAAAAATTATTTTTTGCTAAGACAATTTAGAGAAAAAAATGCGTTATTACATGGTAGTTTAAAACCTTCAAATTTTATTAAAATGAAATAAATAAAACGGAAATATACTTCGAATAGAAATATAAATATGCGACCAGAGTTTTTGCGAACAAGCGAAGCTATTTCACCTGCCTATCGGCAGACAAGGTATGACTGATTAAAAACAAATAATGCTTACATATGAATTATAGAAAAATTGTACTTCCGTTAGTTGTGTTTCTTACAACCCTTTCAATTTCAGCACAACAATCGTCAATTTATACAAACTCACTTGCCAATTATAACCACGCGGTTGAATTGTACCAAAACAAAGCGTACTTAGCTGCCCAGGAAAAATTTATTGACATAAAACCACAGTTTGAAAATTCAGATGAATTAGAAGCCAATTGCGACTACTATATTGCCAATTGCGCCATTCGGTTAGAACAACCTAATTCTGATGGGTTAATGCAGGAATTTGTTGAGAAATATCCAACCAGTACAAAGCACAACAGGGCTTCTATCGATATTGCCGACTATTATTTTAAAGTTGGAAAATACGGCTATGCAGCAAAATGGTATGCAAAAGTAAACCCAACCAATTTAACTTTTAGGGAGGAAGAAAACTTTAATTTTAACTATGCATACTCCTTGTTCTCTATCAAAGAATACTCAAAAGCAAAACCCTATTTTTTAAATTTGTTGGATTCCCCAGCCTATGGCGTTCAGGCCAAATATTATTACGGCTATATCGCTTACAATCAGGATGATTACGAAACTGCCAAAACTTATTTGGGTGAAGTGGCAGATAACTCCTCATTTAAAACCAATGTTTCCTATTATTTGGCTGATATGAATTTTAAATTGGGAAATTTTGAAAAAGCGATTGAAAATGGCTTGCCTTTGCTGCCAAAATCAAAAGGAATTGAACATTCCGAAATTTCCAAAATAGTGGGTGAAAGTTATTTCAATCTGCAAAAATTTGAAGAAGTGATTCCTCATTTAAAAAATTATAAAGGACAACGCGGCAAATGGAACAATACCGATTATTATTTGTTGGGATATGCCTATTACAAACAAAACGACTATGAAAACGCCATAAGCACTTTCAATAAAATAATTGGCGGAAACAATGCTGTTGCGCAAAATGCTTACTATCATTTGGCGGAATGTTATTTGAAAACTGATAAAAAACAGGAAGCCTTAAACGCCTTCAGAAATTCTTCGCAAATGCAGTTTGAACCGGAAATTCAGAAAGATGCTTGGTTAAACTATGCCAAATTAAGTTACGAAATTGGAAATCCGTATAAAAGTGTTCCCGATGTTTTAAAAGAATATATTGAGTTGTACCCGAATTCTACACATCGGGATGAAATTAACGAATTAATTATCAGCGCCTACATTACTTCAAAAGATTATAAAGGCGCCTTGGAATATTTAAAAGATAAAAAAAGCACCAAAGAACGTACACTTTTCCAAAAAGTGGCATTTTATAGAGGTACCGAGCTTTTTACAGAAGGAAATTATGATTTGGCAAAAGAAAGTTTTGAAAATTCACTTTCCGCATCTTTAGATGCCAATATTACTGCAAGAGCCACTTATTGGAAAGGGGAATCAAATTTTCTTTTAAACAATTTTAGGGAAGCCGCAACAGATTTCCAAAAATTCGCAGCAAATTCCGTAGCTTCTAAAACGCCCGAATATAATGAGCTGTATTATAATTTAGGGTATGCTTATTTTAAACAAAAAGATTATGGGAATGCCATAGAAGCCTTTAAAAAATACAGTACAAATAATTCGAATGACGCCCTTAGAAAAAACGACACTTATTTAAGAATTGGTGATGGCTATTTTGTAACTAGCAACTATAAAAACGCTATAGATTATTATAGTAAAGCCATTGACATGAGAGGAATTGACGCCGATTATGCACAATTTCAAAAAGCAATCAGCTACGGACTTACAGGTAACGAAAATGCTAAAATAAAGGAACTGAATACATTTTTGAATTCCTCCTCAAAATCTGGCTATATAGACGATGCATATTATGTTTTGGGAAATTCATATCTCGAAAAAAATCAAAATGAATTGGCTGTAGAGAATTATGACAAACTTATTACAAATTATAAAAGAAGTCCGCTGGTTTCAAAAGCCATGCTTAAAAAAGGGCTGATTTATTATAATACCAATAAAAACGACCAAGCTTTAAGTGCCTATAAAGCTGTAGTGCAACAATTTCCAAATTCTGCCGATGCCAAACAAGCGGTTAAAAATGCACGACAAATTTATGTCGATTTAGGCAGGGTTGATGAGTATGCCTCTTGGGTAAAAACAATAGGTTTTGTGAATATAACCGATGCGGAACTAGACAATGATACGTATGAATCGGCTGAGAAACAATACTTGCAAAACAATCATAAAAAAGCGATTGAGGGCTTAAAAAAGTATTTAATAAGCTTTCCAAACGGCGTGCATGCCTTAAATGCCAATTTCTATTTGGCACAATCTTTATTTTCCGAAAACAAACATTCCGAAGCAATTTCTAATTATAGTTATGTTGTAAATCAGCCTCAAAATGAGTTTACTGAAGACGCCATATCGCGATTGTCGCTTATTCATTTGCAAAATAACGATTGGCAAAAAGCGATTCCGTTATTAGAGCGATTGGAAAGTGAAGCCAATTTGCCACAGAATGTTGTATTTGCGCAATCAAACTTAATGAAAGGTTATTATGCCGATAAAAATTACAGTAAAGCTGTAGATTATGCCGAATTGGTTTTGAAAAATAACAAATTGGAAGACCGTGTGAAATCTGATGCACATGTTATTATTGCACGTTCAGCAATTAAAACCAACAACGAGACTAAGGCCAGAAGCGCCTATGCAACTGTTGAAAAAATTGCCGCTGGCGAGTTAAAAGCAGAAGCTTTATATTACAATGCCTATTTTGAAAATAAAGACGGAAGCTATAAAATCTCCAATGAAATTGTTCAAAAAATCGCCGCCGAATATTCTGCTTACAAATATTGGGGCGCTAAAGGATTGGTGTTGATGGCCAACAATAATTACGAATTAAAAGATGCTTACCAGGCCACTTATATTTTAGAAAGCGTGATAAAAAACTTTGCCCAGTATAGTGATGTGGTTGCGGAAGCTTCCCAAGCTCTTGCTAAAATTAAAGCGGAACAGGCAAAAACCAATGAGTCAATTAATAATTAACCCCGCAATGTGGACTGAAAACGATTATAAACGATTACAAGGTTAAACGAGTAAAAAGTTAAACAATTCAACGATTAAACAATAAAAAAATGCATAATAAAATCCTTATAACTTCATTTTTAATTTTAGTGACAAGCGTTTCCTTCTCTCAAATAACAAAGAAAAAGGACACCTTAAAAACTGAAGAAATTACTGTTGAAAAGCCCTACGCCCCTACTATTTCAGATGCATTTAAAGTTAGGTCTAATCCCAATATTGAAAATGAAACTAAAAATTTAGGAAAAGAAAAAGTCAATTATAATATTTTTTCTGTTCCTGTAGCTTCCACTTTTACGCCTTCAAAGGGAAAAGCGCAAAGCATCGCGAGAGCGCCAAAAGAGCGATTGTATGAAAATTATATTTCGGCAGGATATGGAAATTATAACAGCCCGTTTCTTGATGCTTTTATGCACTTTGGCGACAAAAAGAACAACGATTTCGGAATATTTTTAAATCATCTTTCATCAGAAGGTGGCATAGATGATGTATTGTTGGATGATAATTTTTCCGATTCTAAAGTTGATGTTTACTTCAAACAATTTGACCGTGATTACAATTGGCAAATCAATGCAGGTATGCAGCTGAAATCACAAAATTATTATGGCTTGTCTGATGATATCACCTATACTGATGCATTTATTAATAGTATGAATCCAAAACAAATCTACAATACCGTTTATGGTGGCGGAAAAATTAGCTTTGAAGATTCCTTTTTTCAAGGTGCTACGGCCGAAATCGTAAATTTTGCAGACGATTACAATACCAATGAAATACGATTGATGGTAAAACCAAAATTGGAATTTCCTATTTCATCGGAAAAAATCAATGGAGAATTTTTAATTGATCTTATTTCTGGAAGGTTTAAACAATCTTATACGGAAGGAACCGATGTAAATTACAGTTTTTTAAATCTTGGTTTTAGTCCAAATTTTGAAATTATCCGAGAAAATCTAACCATTAATTTAGGAGCAAAATTGTACTATATAAACGATTTAGAACATAAAAACACCGACTATTTTGCCTATCCAAATGTTAAGGCTTCGATTAAACTGGTTGATGATGTGCTTATTTTGGTGGCTGGCGTTACCGGTGATTTGGAGCAAAATTCGTATAAAGATTTCGCAAATGAAAATCCATATGTTTCCCCTACTTTAAACATTCTGCAAACAGACCAACAATACAGGGCCTATGCTGGTACAAAAGGTAAATTGGCTTCAAATATGGGCTATAACTTCAATGTGAGCCATTCTTATGAAAAAAATAAACCGTTTTTTATCCAAAATCAAACCAAAACTGATGGAACTATTGTGGTTGAGAAAGCCTATGAAGCCGGAAATTCATTTGGGCTTGTTTACGACGATGTTAAAACCCTTGAATTTTTTGGAGAAATAACCATTGATGCTTCCGAAGAATTTAACTTTAGTGGGTCTGTTAACTATGCACATCATACGCTTGACACCCAATTGGAAGCTTGGAATACACCAACAATAACGGCAATTATTTCAGCAGATTATCAAAATAAAGATTGGTTTGCTGGCGCAAAATTATTTTACAATGGCGAAACCGAAGATTTTGTGATTCCTTATGGTTTAACCTCTGAAAATGGCAAAATAGTAACAAACGATTCGTATATTGATTTAAATTTAAACGGCGGTTATATTTTTTCCGACAGGCTGACAGTTTTTGCAAAAATTAACAATGCACTTGGCGAAAAATACCACCGATTTTTAAATTATCAAGTACAAACCTTGCAAATTTTGGCTGGACTCACCTATAAATTTGATTTATAAAAAAACCGAAGCACCTAAAATATTATAATTTAAACTTTGTAAGGGATACCCGTGTTTTCTCTGTGAGTCTATGTACCATAGTTTTTAAACAAAGTTTATCTGTGCAAGATTAAACTACACAAAGAAAGGCTTCGTTTACATAAATTTTGCCATAAAAATATAGCCAGAACCAAAAAAATTAAACTTTTTTACGTAGTTTTAGGCACTTTAATAAACTACCTTGAATGAAACATTTTTTTATTGCAATAATCATACTTATTGCACTCTCCTCTTTTGACAGTGTAAAAACTGCGAAAATTACTGATCCACTAGTTAACAAAACCGATTCAATTGTTGTTAAAAACCTATTTAACTCAGGTTTAAACAGTGGAAAATCCTACCAATGGCTTGATTATTTATCCAACAATATTGGCGGAAGACTGTCGGGTTCCCTACAGGCACAACAAGCCGTTGAATGGGGCGAAAAATTAATGCAAGACTTGAATTTTGACAAGGTTTGGTTACAGCCTGTTATGGTTCCTCATTGGGTAAGAGGCGAAAAAGAAATTGCTTATTTTACCGTTAACAAAATTAAATACGATGTGGCGATTTGCGCTTTGGGCGGTTCGGTTGCAACACCAAAAAACGGTGTTTCAGGTGAAGTGATTGAAGTAAATAGCTTGGAAGAAGCTGAAGCTTTGGGTGAGAAATTAAGAGGAAAAATCGTCTTTTTTAACCGCCCGTTCGATGACACCTTAATTGAAACTTTTAAAGCTTATGGTGGGTGCGTTGACCAAAGGGGCGCTGGCGCTAAAGTGACCGGTAAATTTGGAGTTTTAGGCGTTATTGTGCGTTCCATGACAAACAGTATAGATAATTTTCCTCACACTGGCGCAATGGGATACGGCGATATTCCTGAAAACGAAAAAGTTCCAGCCGCTGCAATCAGTACAGTAGCCGCAAATTTATTGAGCGAAAAACTAAAAGAAAATCCGACCTTAAAATTTTACTTCAAACAAAGTTGCGAAACATTGCCAGATGCACCTTCTTTTAATGTGATTGGAGAAATAACCGGAAGCAAATACCCTGATAAATATATTAGCGTTGGCGGACATTTAGATTCTTGGGATTTGGGTGATGGTGCCCACGATGATGGCGCAGGAATTGTGCAATCTATCGAAGTTTTAAGACTGTTCAAATTAAACGGAATCAAACCAAAACATACCATTCGCGCTGTGTTATTTATGAATGAAGAAAACGGATTAAGAGGTGGCAGAAAATATGCTGAAGAAGCAAAAAATAACAATGAAATCCACATGGCAGCTTTAGAATCTGATTCTGGCGGATTTACGCCGAGAGGATTTTCTTTTGATGCAACCGGTAAAAATTCCGAATTGATTAAAAGTTGGAAATCGTTGCTTGCACCTTATGGTTTGCACGATATAGATAAGGGACATACAGGAGCTGATATTGGACCATTAAAATCTGAAACCATTACTTTAGTTGGTTACAGACCCGATTCCCAGCGTTATTTTGATTATCACCATGCCGCAACTGACACTTTTGATAAAGTAAATAAAAGAGAACTTGAACTGGGAGCTGCATCAATGGCCTCATTAATTTATTTATTGGATAATTATTTAGAATAAAAGAAATGAAAAAAGCCATTTTAGTACTCTTGTTAATTGCAGGAATTTCTTGCACAAAAAAAGAAAAAGTTGACGCCATAGTCATCAATGCCAATATTTATACGGTTAATAATAATTTCGACAAGGCGGAAGCCTTTGCCATAAAAGACGGCAAAATTGTTGCGGTGGGGACATCACAGGAAATTCAGGCAAAATATGCCGCAACCTTTGTAAATGATGCAAAAGGAAAAACAATTGTACCTGGATTTATTGATGCACACTGCCATTTTTTTGGAATGGGATTGCAACAACAAAAAGTTGATTTAACGGATACCAAAAGTTTTGATGAAGTAGTACAACGAATAGTTGATTTTCAAAAAGAAAATAACGCCGCATTTATCACCGGCCGTGGCTGGGACCAAAACGATTGGGAAGTGAAAGAATATCCGACCAAGGATAAATTGGATGAATTATTTCCAACCACACCAATCGCCATTACAAGAATAGACGGACACGCGTTGTTGGCCAACCAAGCTGCCATTGATTTTGCGGGAATTACCGTAAAAACGCCATTTTCGGGAGGAGAAATTCTTCAGGAAAACGGAAAATTAACAGGTGTTTTTATTGATGCACCGATGGAATTAATTGAAGCTAAAATTCCGGCACCTTCCAAAAGAGAAAATATAGAAGCTTTAAAAGATGCTGAAAGAATTTGTTTTGATTTGGGATTAACAACTGTTGATGATGCGGGACTTTCAATAGAAACCATTGAGTTAATTGATAGTTTACAGCAAGCGGGCGCATTAAAAATACGAATTTACGCCATGGTTTCGGCAAGTGATGAAAACATTGATTATTACGCAAAAAAAGGCATTTTTAAAACCGACCGATTAAACGTGCGCTCTTTTAAAGTTTACGCAGACGGCGCGCTGGGCTCTCGAGGCGCCACAATGAAAAAACCTTATAGCGACCAACACAACCATTTTGGCGCTTTGGTGACTCCTTTGGAAAAATTGAAGGAATTTGCTGAAAAAATTGCTGGGCTCGACTTTCAAATGAATACGCACGCTATTGGTGACTCTGCAAATTACGTGATGTTAAAAACCTATAAAGAAGTTTTAAAAGGAAAAAAAGACAGACGATGGCGGATTGAACATGCGCAAATTATTGACAAAGCAGATTTTAACTATTTCGAAAACATCCTGCCTTCTGTGCAACCAACACATGCAACTTCTGATATGTATTGGGCGCAAGACCGAATTGGTGCTGAGCGTATGAAAGGCGCTTATGCCTATAAAGTTTTGTTAAACACTTATGGGAAAATTGCTTTGGGCACCGATTTTCCGGTTGAAAAAGTAAGTCCGTTGTTAACTTTTTACGCAGCAGTTGCCCGCAAAGATTTAAACAATTATCCTGAAAATGGTTTTCAAATGGAAAATGCTTTGACAAGAGAAGAAACTTTAAAAGGAATGACTATTTGGGCAGCTTATTCCAATTTTGAGGAACAAGAAAAAGGCAGCATTGAAGTAGGTAAAATGGCTGATTTTATTGTACTTAACAAAAACATTATGGAAGTTGAGGAGTCCGAAATTCCTAAAATAAAAATTGATGAAACTTATGTTGGCGGCGTAAAAGTGAAGTAGGGACAGGTCGAGACCTGTCTATACGATAGGGACAGGTCGGGACATGTCTATACGATAGGGACAGGTCGGGACATGTCTGTACGATAGGGACAGGTCGGGACATGTCTGTACGATAGGGACAGGTCTCGACCTGTCCGTACGATGAAGTTCCAGATTTGAATTTTCATCCAAATCCAAATTCGTAATTCCTAATGCGTATTCTATGATAAAAAGCAAGTAAAATATTAAAAACCAAATCCAGAATCTAAAGATTTCTTCTTCTAAAATCGTAAATCAGCTATCGTAAATCAATTTGCGTTAGGGGTTGTAGTGAAAATCCTGACATTGCGAGTTTGGGAAGTTATATGACTCACAGATTGTAACGCTTCGCTCGCGATGACAGATTGTAACGAAAAACCCGACCCCCTGCCTTTCGGCGAGGGGTAACGCCCAATTTTTTATCCTAATGCTAGATAGTTGACTGGTATTTTTTTGCGGAGGCAATTAGTTTTTCCGACAAATTGTACAACCATTTCAACTGTTCAGAAATCAGCAATGTTTCTCTTAACTTCACTCGGGTTGCCATAGAATGCTCGCCACCCAAGGCTATTTCTTGGTCGCGTTTTTTGGAAAGATTCTCAAAAAAAGTGTTGTACAAATTTTCTGCGTCATCAACATTGGTTGGATTTACCTTTTTTATAGTTTCGCTTTTTTCCAAAATCTGTTTTGCCAATTCAAGATTTGAACAAATATTTTCCACATAAATGTTAAATTCTTCAGGCACTTCAGAAGTTTTATTATTTTTGATAAAAGTTCCCAAAGCGGTGATGGACGACAAAAAAGTATTGTTAAAAATAACAATTTCATAAATTGTAGATTGCTCCAATTGCTTGGATTTTGGGTCCTGGCTCATCCTTTGATATGCCGCATTTAAATCGCCTATGTTTAAAAAAGCTGCTTTTCTGGACAATTTATAGGCGGTGGTAACGACACCTTTTTCTCGATAATAAATGGCTACCTGCTTTAAAAGATTTTGATTGGATGTAATGGCTTTGCCAAACTCCTCCTGAATATTCTGAAATTGCCAAGTTGGCCACAAAATATAATTTGATGCAAATGCCAAAGAAGCGCCAATTAAAGTATCTAAAATTCTATACTGAATGACCGCTAAAATATTGTGTTCAAAAATGGCATAGACAAAAATAACATTGATTGTTACAAAAACCGCAGCATTTCTAAAGTTTAATTGAACCAGCGAATAAGCTAAAGGCAGAGAAATTGCAGCAATAATACCATAAATAATGGCATTTTGGGTAATCAAAATAACAACGGTTGCAATTGTAGCACCAATTACTGTACCAACAACCCTATGAATGGATCGTGATTTTGTTAAGCCAAAATTTGGGCGCATAATGATAATAATGGTCAATAAAATCCAATAGGGATTTTGCATGGAAAATGATTTTCCAATCACAAAACCCAGCAAAACAACCACCGCCAAACGCAATGAATGTTTGAAAATTGGAGATTTAAAGCTAAAGTTTTCGACCAATTTTTTAAGATCATAATCCTGTGGGGTAATAAATCTGTTGGCTTCCCTTGAACTTAAAATTTCATCATTTTTCCTATAATTATTCAACACACGTTCTATAGCAGTTACGTTATGTGCCTGCTTCTCTTGGTAATTTTTAAGATTTAACAACATTATAGTTCCCACTCTTGACTTTGGAAGTCCCACTAAAATGCGGTAAGAATTGATATGTTTGGTGATGTTTCCTAAAATCTCGGAAATTTTAGTATTCTCTTTAAGTTTTTCTTCTTTTCTGATTACTTTTGAAATGTGCTCCAGATGATTTGCAATTTCAAAACCCAGTTGTTGAAAAGCTTCAATTTTCTCTTTGTGCTTTTTGAATACCGCATCAAACTTGTCATAATCCACCGGATTTGCAATGGCGAGTTCCAAAATGTCAATTAATTCGGTAAAAATTAATTGTTGCCTTCTGTTTCTGTTTGAAGGAACGGAATTGCTTCTACTTTCTAAAATGATTTCTCTCAGTGTTTCATGAAGTCCATTTATTTCAATTTGAAGTTCAAATAATTTGTGTTGCAAAACTTCTCTGTTAGTTGAATTCACTAACAATTCGCCTCTAATTCTCAAATATTCGACTGTTTTTTCGATGGTTTTTGAAAATAATTGATCGACCTGTATTTTTGGAAATAGCTGTAATTTTAAATAAGTCAGCGACAAATACCACAAACCGCCCAACGCAATTAATGAAGCGTGCATCAGCAAGTTTTCATCTGAATAATTGTGAATAAAACTTAAAACGATGGCCAACAAACCCACAAAGGATATTAATGAGGCCCTAAAACCAAAAACAGAAATATAAGAGATAAGAAACACAAAAACGCCCAATAAAGGCAATAACAGCCATAAAATATTTGCAACAGCACCAAAGAGCAATGTTAAACCAAAGGATAAAAATGTGGCGATTAAAATTCCGAAAAACACGTGTTTATTGCTTCCTGGCACATCGGTTGGCGAACAAAACAACACGCCAAGTGCCACACTAAAACCAATATGAATATTGTCAAATAAGTATTGACTCAACAAAACGGGAATAAGCATGGCCACAGCCAAAACAATTCCTTTAAGAAAATCTAAACTTTTTAAAAATCTGTGTAACGTTTCTAGCATAGAATTTAATTCGATGTCAAATTTACATTGTATTTTCTTAATTTAATAAATATTTTTTTTATAATAATCATAAATAAAATTTAGTCTAATCTAAAAATATGTTTTTTTGATGTACATTTGTGTCTAATAAACAAAAAAATGTTAACATTCTCAGAAGAAAATTATTTAAAAACTATATTTCATCTAGAGCAAATACACTCAAATGGAGTGAGCACCAATGCGCTTTCAAAAGAAATGGAAACGAAAGCTTCTTCGGTAACCGATATGATTAAAAAGCTTTCTGAAAAGAAACTAATCAATTATAAAAAATATAAGGGGTTTAAGTTGAGTCAATTCGGCATGGAAACTGCGATAGCCATTATTAGAAAACACCGATTATGGGAAGTGTTTTTGGTGGAAAAGCTAAATTTTTCATGGGATGAAGTACATGAGGTTGCTGAGCAATTAGAGCATATTAAATCGGAAAAACTCACCAATAAGTTAGATGCCTTTCTTGCATACCCTAAAATAGATCCCCATGGAGATCCTATTCCAAATAAAGACGGAAATTTTCCAAAAATTTCAAAAATGTTATTTTCTGAATGTCAAGTGGGAGATGAAGGTACTTTTATTGGGGTTAAAGACTCCTCATCCATTTTTTTACAATTTCTCGACAAAAATAATATTTACCTCAATGCAAAGGTTAAAATTATACAAAAGGAAGCATTTGACCTCTCCTTAAAAATTGAGATTAACAATAATACAATTATGGTTTCTCATAAAACTGCTTCCAACTTATATCTTCAGTCATAAATTATAAATGAACGATAAAGAACACAGAAAATCACTGGGAGAAGTTCACGGATCAGTTAATATCTCCGGAAACAAATCGAAGTGGAGAAAAATAATGGCATTTTTAGGCCCGGCCTATTTGGTAAGTGTTGGTTATATGGATCCCGGAAATTGGGCCACCGATATTGCTGGAGGAAGTCAATTTGGCTATGCTTTAATTTGGGTTTTATTGATGTCAAATTTGATGGCTTTATTATTGCAAAGCTTGGCAACACGTTTGGGGATTGTACGCGGATTAGATTTAGCTCAAGCTTCCCGGGAAGCATATCCTCGTTCAGTAAATTTCATTTTATACCTATTGGCAGAAATTGCCATAGCTGCTTGTGATTTAGCCGAAGTTTTAGGAATGGCAATAGGATTGCAACTATTGTTTGGCATCCCAATGATCTGGGGCGTTAGTATCACGGTTTTTGATAGTTTTTTACTATTGTTCCTTATAAACAAAGGAATTCGTAAAATGGAGGCTTTTATAATTGGACTGATTGTGATTATTGGATTGTCTTTCTTTCTTGAAATGTTTTTTGCCAAGCCAGATATTGGTCAAATTCTAACTGGTTTTATTCCTTCTTTACCGGGCGATGGCGCACTATATATAGCAATTGGTATAATTGGAGCAACTGTAATGCCACATAACTTGTACTTACATTCTTCTTTGGTGCAAACCAGAAAAATAAAACATACCAAAAAAGGAATCGTTCAGGCATTAAAATACAATTTTATTGATTCTGTAATTGCATTAAATTTTGCGTTTTTTGTAAATGCCGCCATTCTAATTGTAGCGGCTGCAGTATTCTATAAAAATGGAATGTATGAAATTGCAGAAATTCAGGATGCACATAAATTGCTAGAACCTTTATTGGGAACCAAATGGGCACCAATACTATTTGCATTGGCACTAATTGCCGCTGGCCAAAGTTCAACAATTACGGGCACATTGGCCGGACAAATAGTTATGGAAGGCTATTTGAATTTGCGTATTCAGCCCTGGGTACGACTTTTGCTCACCCGATTAATTGCCATAATACCAGCATTATTTACGGTCATCTATTTTGGGGAACAATATATTGGTCAGTTGCTAGTTTTAAGTCAAGTTGTGCTAAGTTTACAACTGGGTTTTGCGATAATACCTTTAATTCATTTTGTAAGCGATAAGAAACTGATGAAAGGATTTCACATAAAATTGCTCAATAGAATAGCAGCATGGGCAATTACTATAATTATAGTTGTACTAAATGCCAAACTGGTTTTGGATGAGGTTAAAATGTGGCTTGAAACATCATCATCACCTATATATATTTGGTTATTTATAATCCCAATTATTATTGGAGCCATATTTTTACTAATTTTCATTACAATTTGGCCATTGATAAAAAGATTGCCAATAAAAGCACCCATTATGGTACCACATATTAAACCCGTTAAAATTGAGGAAATTTCAGCTTTGCCACCTTATAAAAATATTGCAATTGCGATAGATTTCTCAGCCTCAGATTCTAAAACAATTGCTTCTGCTTTGCAAATGGGCGGAAAAACAGCCAACTATTCCCTAATTCATGTTGTTGAAACTCCCGGAGCTTTGGTTTATGGAAATAAAATTAAAGACTATGAAACCTCAAGTGACAAAGCCTTTCTAAATAATTATAAAAAGGAATTAACTGATCGAGGTTACCATATTCGAATAAAGCTAGGATTTGGTAGTCCAAAACGAATAATTCCGCAAATTGTGAATGCAGATACTTTCGATTTATTGATTATGGGAAGACATGGTCATGCGATGCTTAAAGATTTAATCTTTGGAACCACCATAGATCGCGTAAGACATAAAGTAAATGTTCCCCTCTTTATCGTATAATTCAAAAAAAGTAAAACCATAATAATTAAAACAAATCGATTGTTTTACCATGTTCACCCATATAAACCCTTCATTCCCAAAAATGCGACAAAGCTCATTGTTGGCACTTTACCTCCGCCACGATTTTCAAAGGGGAATTTAAAAGAAGGAGATGTTAATTTTTGTTATGGCAGTATCGACGGACAATTATGGAGAATTTTAGATGAAATATTTTCCTTGGGGTTGCATTTTGAAACTTCAGATTTTGCCATTCAGCAGCGCAAAGATTTTTTAAATGCTAATAACATTGGCATTTGCGACATTGTTGCATCTTGCGAACGCCAAAAAATGGATGCTTCCGATTTGGGAATGTCAAAAGTTGTACTGCGGGATTTGTTGTTTTATATCAAAAATAATTCTTTAGTGCAAACGCTATTGTTAACAGGAGGAAACAGTAAAAACGGACCTGAATATCATTTAAGGAAACAATTAAAAGAAAAAGATATAACACTCAAATTAATTTCTGCGGAAACGCCAAAAATTCACGAATTTGAACTCTTAGAAAATGACATCATCAGAAAAATAAAAGTGATTTCGTTAACAGCACCATCAGGAAGCGCAAATCGTGCAGTTGGAAGCAATCCTTATTACCAATTATTAAAAAAACAAAACCCTAAATTCAATACGGTTGATTTTAGGGTTTTACAATACAAAAAGTTTTTTTAGATTTTTTTAAAGATTTTAATCTAAAATCCCACTCACAAAATTATTGATGTTGGCCGTACCATTTTTATCCAGATATTTTACAAATGCGGAACCAATAATGGCACCTTTAGCATATTTGGTCGCTTTCTTAAAAGTTTCAGCATTTGAAATCCCAAATCCAACAATTTGGGGCGATTTTAAATATAAGTCGGCAATGCGTTTGAAATAATCATCTTGTACTTTTCCAAAAGCATTTTGAGAGCCCGTAACACTCGATGAACTTACCATGTAAATAAATCCGTCCGAAATTTTATCGATAAACTGGATGCGTTCCGATGAAGTTTGTGGCGTAATTAAAAATACATTAATCAATCCATATTTTTTAAAAATGGTTTTATAATCGTTGTTATAAACATCAACAGGCAAATCGGGAATAATCAATCCGTCGATACCAATTTCAGCACATTTTTTGCAAAAATTTTCCACTCCATACTGCATCATCGGATTAAAATAACCCATAATTATTAAGGGAATTTTGACTGTTTTACGAATATTTTTTAGTTGATTAAACAAGACCTCTGAAGTCATCCCGTTGCCCAATGCTTTTGTAGAACTCGCCTGAATGGTTGGACCATCAGCCAAAGGGTCGCTAAAAGGCAAGCCTATTTCGATAAAATCGATTCCGCTTTTTTCCAAGTTTTCAATAACGGTAACAGTATCATTTATTTTTGGGAAACCAGCCGTAAAATAAATGGACAACAATTTTTTATTTTCCTGTAATTTTTGATTGATTCTGTTCATTTTTTACAACTTAAAATATTTAACATACGTATCCAAATCCTTATCGCCACGTCCCGATAAATTCAACACCACAACATCGCTTTTCTTAAACTTTTTCATGTTGAAAACTGCCAAAGCATGCGCACTTTCAATGGCTGGAATAATGCCTTCCAACTCACACAATTCCAAACCTGCCCTCATCGCTTCTGCATCGGTAATTGAGATAAATTCAGCGCGTTTGGATTTGTATAAATGGGCGTGTAAAGGTCCGATTCCCGGATAATCCAATCCGGCAGAAATTGAATATGGCTCCGTTATTTGTCCGTCTGTACTTTGCATCAACAAGGTTTTGCTACCGTGAATTACACCTTCTTTTCCCAAAATACTGGTTGCGGCACTTTCACCTGAATGAATTCCCAAACCGGCTGCTTCAACAGCGATTAAATTCACTTTTTCCTCATCCAAATAATGGTAAAACGCGCCTGCGGCGTTGCTTCCTCCGCCAACGCAGGCAATCACATAATCCGGATTTTCGGTATGTCCTTTTTCCAACAATTGCTTTTTTATTTCTTCTGAAATCACCGATTGAAATCGCGCCACCATATCGGGATACGGATGCGGTCCAACAACAGAACCGATAATATAATGCGTGTTTACCGGATTGTTAATCCAATCGCGGATTGCTTCATTTGTGGCGTCTTTAAGCGTTCTGCTACCCGATAAAGCCGGAACCACTTTAGCTCCCAACATTTTCATACGAGCCACATTTGGCGCTTGGCGCGCAATATCAACTTCGCCCATATACACCACGCATTCAATGCCCATTAAAGCGCAAACCGTGGCTGTAGCAACACCGTGTTGCCCTGCGCCAGTTTCCGCAATAATCCTGGTTTTTCCCAACCTTTTCGCCACCAATATTTGCCCGATCGTATTGTTGACTTTATGAGCGCCGGTATGGCATAAATCTTCTCGCTTTAAATAAATTTTTGTGTTGTATTTTTCCGACAGTCTTTTAGCAAAAAATAGCGGCGTTGGGCGCCCCACATACTCTTTTAACAAGTCTTGAAATTCTTGTTGAAAAGAAGGTTCTTGCATAATTTTCAAATAATTCTCTTCCAATTCTTTCACATTCGGATACAGCATTTCCGGGATAAAAGCCCCGCCAAATTCTCCGTAATAACCTTTCTTATCTACAAAATAGCTCATAATAGTGTGCTTTTAAATTTTATAATTTCATTGATGTTTTTCAACCCGGGTTCCAGTTCGAAACCGCTGTTGATGTCGATTCCAAAAAAAGCTGGATGATTAAATTTCTTAATTTCTATTGCATCATTTTTACTGATGCCACCACTTAATAAAAAAGGTGTTCTTCCTTTATAATTTTGAAGCAAATCCCAATTGAATTTGATGCCATTTCCCCCGTAATTTTTTCCTTTTGTATCGAATAAAAAAAGAGATATGTGCTTTTCAAAAGATTGGATTACATCGAAATTAAAATCCTTGTCAACCGAAAATGCCTTAATAATTCCTATTGGATGAGATTCTGAAACAAGTTCAGAATGACGTAATTTATTTTCATTTCGACTTTGCCCAGTAATCATTGCAATTAATTTTTCACAATATTCCGGCGTTTCATTTCCATGTAATTGCACAAAATCCAAGTTAAATTGTGTTGCTTTCTCAATAATTTTATCGATTTTTTCATTGACAAAAACACCTACTTTTTTCACTGATGATGGAATTTCAACCTGCGGAAAATTGGCCACAAAACGTTTTGATTGCGCGTAAAATATAAACCCGATATAATCTGGTTTCAAAGCCAATAAACTTGAAATATTTTCCTTGTCCCGCATGCCGCAAACTTTAATTTTCATATTTTATTTAATATTAAAAGATTAAATAATTAAAAGATTGAAAGATTTATTTTTTAATTACTTATTGCCTTAACTTGATACTTACTTCTTGACTTTAAAAGTCAGGTTTTTAATGTTTTAACCGCTAAGCTCGCGAAGATTTACGCAAAGTCTGCAAATTTACTCAATGTTAAACGCCACATTCTACCCTAATTTTAACTCATTATTTTTTCTACCTGATTTGAGAAATAAATTCCAGACAAGCCAAACCGGGATTTTCCGTTTTCATAAAAGTTTCACCAATTAAAAATCCCTGAAACCCGTATTCTTTAAGTCCGGTAATAATTCTCGGATCGCTGATGCCACTTTCTGAAACTTTAACACAATTCTCTGGTATGTTTTTTATCAGATCAATAGAGTGCTCTAAATCAACTTCAAAAGTTTTAAGATTTCGGTTGTTAATGCCTATAATTTTATGGCTTAGCTCAATTTTATCCAATTCCTCCTGATTGTGTACTTCGTACAATACGTCCATGCCCAAATCTTCAGCCAGTTTGCCGTAATTTTTCAACTCTTCTTTGGTCAAACAGGCTGCAATTAACAAAATGGCATCCGCACCAATCGCCTTTGCCTCCACAATCTGAAATCCGTCCACAATAAAATCCTTTCTTAAAATTGGAATGGTTTCATTTACCGCTCGTGCCTGAATTAAATCGACAATGCTTCCGCCAAAAAATTCCATTTCAGTCAAAATAGATTGTGCGGCAACGTTGGCATCCAAATAACCTTGTGTCACCTCGCCAATTGACACTTTATCATTAATAACTCCTTTTGAAGGCGATTTTCTTTTAAACTCAGCGATAATTCCTGTTGAATTTATAGTAGTTAACGCTGTTTTTAAAGAAATTGGGGTGCGATTGAAATTCGGACTTTTCACCAATTTTTCCAAGGAAATTTCGCGCATTAATTTGGCGACTTCCTGCTTTTTATGGGCAATTATTTTATCTAAAATGTTCATTTTTTTTAAAGATTAAAATTGAAATATTAAAGGCTTACCAATTTAAGCAAACTTTCCTTTGCCTTTAATCCGAACAGGGAATCTTTGGCTTCTTCAAAAGCAGTTTCAAACGATTTGTTTTTGTCGATTATTTTCAACGCAAAGGCGGCATTTGCCAAAACCGCATTATTTTGGGCGTCGGTTCCTTCTCCATTTAAAATGGAACTGAAAATTTTAGCCGCTTCTTTTACAGTATTTCCACCATAAATATCCGACTGATCCAATCTTTTTAATCCCAATTCTTCAGGGGTTATTATCTGTTCGTTTTCTCTAGTAAATAATTTGAATCCGCTTGTCAAGGCAATTTCGTCATAACCATCCAAACTATAAACAATACCATAATTTGTGGCTGTTTTTTGCAATAAATAATTGTAAATCCTTGCCACTTCCAAATTGAAAACGCCAACCATTTGATTTTGTGGGCGACTCGGATTTACCAATGGGCCCAACATATTGAAAAACGTTTTTACACCCAACTCATTTCTCACGGGCCCAACAGCTTTCATCGCGGGATGAAATAATGGCGCATGCAAAAAACAAATATTGGCGCGCTCCATCTGGCGTTTTAAAACTACTTCATCATTGGTGAATTTATAACCTAAAAACTCCAACATATTTGAAGAACCGCTTACCGAGGATACGCCATAATTTCCATGCTTCGCCACTTTATTTCCTGTACCTGCAACAATAAATGAAGTTAATGTTGAAATATTAAAAGTATTTTTTCCATCACCGCCCGTTCCGCATAAATCGATTGTGTTAAATTCCGATAAATCCACTTTCACCGCCAAATCCAACAACGCTTCCTGAAAACCAGAAAGTTCTTCTACAGAAATTGGTCGCATCATAAAAACGGTTAGAAATGACGCCATCTGCGAAGCATTATAGCTGTTGTTCGCTATTTGAACCAGCACTTCGCTCGCTTCTATTTTTGTTAAATATTGCTGTTCTATTAATTTGCTTAATATCGTTTTCATATAGTGTTCGCTTCTATAAAATTTCTAACAATTTGCTCGCCAATTGGGGTTAAAATAGATTCTGGATGGTATTGAACCGCACAAATATTGTGTTTTTTATGCTGTAAAGACATCACCGATCCAAATTCATCCACCGCGGTAATTTCTAGTTCTTCGGGAAAATCTTTTAAAGAAGCAATCCAAGAATGGTAACGTGCAGCCTCAAATTCTGCAGGAATATTTTTATAAATAACCGCCTCCGGACTTTTAACTTTCATAGTGGTAGCAACGCCATGAAAAACATTTTCCAAATTCTCTAACGAACCTCCAAACACTTCGGCGATGGCCTGCAAGCCCAAACAAACACCAAAAATTGGTTTTGTTGTGGCATAGGTTTCAATCACTTCTTTTAAAATTCCGGCTTCATCCGGAATTCCGGGTCCGGGAGAAAGCATAATGATATCGTATGCTCCTACTTCTTCAACCGTAATTTCGTCATTTCTAAAAACTGCAGGATATTCGCCAGTAATCGTTTCTACCAAATGCACCAAATTGTAGGTAAAGGAGTCGTAATTGTCTATGATGAGTATTTTCATGTTAATTGTTTTAACGTTGAATTGTTTCCCTTCGACTGCGCTCAGGGTGACAATTTGTGTAATCGTTTAATCGTATTTTTATATTAAATCTTTTCTACCGAAATCAGGACAAGTCGCAAACTATCCTTACTATATTTTTTCAGCCAAGATCAATGCCTTTTTCAAAGCCGCCAATTTGTTATTTACTTCCTGTAATTCTCCTTCTTCCGTTGAATTAATCACAATTCCCGCGCCTGCCTGATAAAACAAAGTATTGTTTTTACTCACAAAAGAGCGAATGGCGATGGCCAAATTCACGGTATTGTTTAAGCCAATAAATCCGACCGCGCCGCCATAAAATCCGCGGGTTTGGTTTTCATATTTGTCTATTAATTCCATCGCCTTAAACTTTGGTGCGCCGCTTAAAGTTCCGGCAGGAAAAGTATCTCCCACAATTTCAATGGCTTTTCCTATGGGTTTTCCTTGCACTGTTGAAACCAAATGAATAACGTGACTAAAATATTGCACTTCTTTAAAAACCTCCACATTTACATTACTGGCGTGTTTGCTCAAATCGTTTCGCGCCAAATCAACCAACATTACATGTTCGGCATTTTCCTTTTTGTCTTTTGATAATTTTTCTCCCAATAAAATATCCTGCGCCATAATTCCAGTGCGTTTAAAAGTTCCTGCAATCGGATTTATGATGGCTTTTTCTTCATCAATTTTAATTTGTGCTTCGGGTGAAGATCCCATTAATTTAAAACTTCCATAATCGAAATAAAACAAATATGGTGACGGATTTATAGAACGCAATGCTCTGTAAACATTAAATTCATCGCCCATAAATGATTGTTGAAACTGACGCGACAACACCAGTTGAAAAACATCGCCACGTTTGCAATGCTCTTTTGCTTTAACCACATAATTTTTAAAATCTGCATCGGTACAATTGGAAGATTCTTCGCCGGCGATTTCAAAATTGTACAATCCATAAGTGCGCGCATTGATCAAAGTTTCTATCTCGTGGATTCTTGAATCCTCGCCTTCTTCCATATTTTCAATTAAAATAAGTTCATTGTTAAAATGGTTGATGGCAATGATAAACTTGAAAAAACTAAACTGAAAATCTGGTATTTCAGATGGCGCTTTCTTAGCATTTAGTTTGATGGTTTCAAAATACAGGATGGCATTGTATGAAATATAACCATAAAAACCGTTGAAACCTTTTATGGAATCGTTGCAATCTATTTTTACCGACTTGCTATAAGATTCAAAAATCGAATAGAAATCACGATTAATTTCCTTTTTGTCAAGTTCCCTATTTTTATAATTGTAGGTAAATACATTGTTGTCCGCCTTTAATGTCACAATAGGTTCAGCACAAATAAAGGTAAAACTTTCCTCCTTGCTGTGATAGTCTGAACTTTCCAACAATAGACTATTGGCATATTTATCTCTAATTTTTGAATACATTCCAACCGGCGTAATGGTATCTGCCAACTGCGTTTTAGAAATTGTCTTAAATTTTAATTCTTTTATCATGTTTTGCTCAAATAAAAAAGGACTTACCGCGAGATAAGTCCTTTTGTTATATATTTTAAATATAAATATAGTAGTATTGGCTCGCTTATAAATTAAGAGAGTTCCACCACCAATTAGTATTTGTATTTTTCAACATCATTATTTGGCAAATTTAGCATAGATTTTTAAATACACAAATTAAATGTAAAATTTATTTTACGTATTTTTGTTTAAAACTATTCTATGAAAACAGTTAAAACAATCATTTTCATTTCTATTTTGTTAATTTTTTCTATAATAAATGCTCAGGAAAAATTAATAGGAAATAAAAATGTTACCACTGAAGATCGAAATCTTTCCGCATTTACAAAAATTGAAGTTGTAAACGACGTGACCGTTTTATTGGTATATAATGATGAACAATCTGTCTCAGTCGAAGCTGATTCTAATGTGCTGGATGCTGTAACTACAGAGATAAACAATGGGTCGCTAATTATAAAAACAAGTGCAAAAATAGTGCGCGCTAAGGAATTAACGGTTCACGTAAGGGTAAATAACTTTTTAACTGAAATTTACGCTTATAACAATGCAATCGTAAAATCAAACAATTCCCTCAGAATAGACGCACTAAACATAAACGCCTTTGACGATTCGGATTTTAAATTAAAACTGAGTTCAAAAAATATTCAAATAAATGCCAAAAGATCAAGCAAATTGGATTTCGAAATTTTATGTGAAGACGCTATTATTGTTTCAGAAGAGTCCAGTAATTTTAAAGGAATAATTGACACCAAAAATATGATTATTCGCACTTTGGACAAAGCCAGTGTTAATTTAAGCGGAAACACTGCCAGTTTCCAATTAGAAACGTTGCACAACAGCACTTTTAAAGGTAAAGATTTTAAAACCTCAACTGCCAAGGTAAACACTTCAAATAATTCAAGTGCTTACGTAAATGCCTCAGAAACTATAGATTTGTCAATAATTAACTCAGGTGAAGTTTATCTGTTTTCAAATCCAAAAATCACTATGACCGAATTTTTTGACAAAGCCAGTCTTTTTAAAAAACAATAATTAACAATTACAAAAATAATATTTTGGGAGTTCCCCCCGCCGAAAAGGCGGGGGGGCGGGTTTTACGCTGCAATCTTTTTTGATTCACCTATCGGCGAATCAAAAAAGGATTTTCACTTCAACCCCTAACTCAAAATAAGATATCAAATATTAGAAGTTTTATATTAAAAGTTAAAAAATTTATCTTTCAAAATTTTCACTTTTAATTAAATCAAACTCAAAATCTGGACTACAATAATCAACAAAACCATGGCAATTGGGTACACCGTTGCATAAGCAATCGCAGGCGCATCCGATTCAACCATGGTGTCGGTTGCAGCCAATCCGGGTGTACTGGTCATGCTTCCGGTAAGTGTTCCAAGTAAAACAAGCAAGTTTATTTTATAGAAATATCTGGCAGCTATAGTTGTAATAATCATAGGAATAAGGGTAATTATAGCTCCATAAACAAATAATTCGATACCATATTGCTCAAAAGTGCTTTCAAGGCTCGATCCCGCGCTGGTGCCAACTGCTGCCAAAAAGAACAACAACCCAAACTGTCTCAAAATTTGATTTGCCTCTCCGGTCATCGTCCACATAATAGGACCGGTTTTCCCAGTTCTTCCCAAAACAAGCGCCACAAGCAAAATACCGCCTGTCAATCCAAGTCCGAAAGAAAAATCGCCAAAGTTTACACTCATTTTTCCTACCAAAATACCTAAAATAATTCCCAAGGCAATCGGTAAAAAATCTGTGCTAGAAAGTTTGTCATCACCAAAAATACGACTTACTTCACCCATGTTTTCTTTGGAGCAAATCACAATCAACTTGTCACCAAACTGTAGTTTTAATGATGGACTTGGAGAAATATCTATTCCTGATCGTCTAATTCTAGTTATTGTTGCATTATAAGCTTCCTGGATATGAAGCTGTCCCAATGTTTTTTTAACAACCTCTTTATTGGTGACCAAAATAGAGCGAACATCATATTTGGTATCCAACGGAATTTCCTCAACTGTTTCGGGACCAACCAACAATTTAACTCTTTCCAATGCCTCATTTGAACCAACTGCTCTTACAACATCACCTTTTTGTAGAATAACTTCAGCTTCGGGAATAATCACTGTATTGTTATGCTTAATTCTTGAAATAACCGCCTTGGTCATAAAACGAATGCTTAAATCCCTAAGACTTTTTCCAATTACATTTTCATTTTCAACCACAAAATGTTTGGCTATAATTTCGGGATATTCAGCCAGCATAATGTCCTTATAAATTTTTTCTTGTTCTTTTATATTTATTCGCAGCATTCGGGGCAATAAATTAACAAAAAGAATAACCCCAATTACGCCAAACGGATAACCGATACCATAACCTATCGACGCCAATGGAGAACCCGTGATATCAATGGCTGTTGCCAAACCTGGCGTGCTGGTTAATGCCCCATTCAATAAGCCAATAGCCAAATTTTTATCGATGTCTAAAAAGTAAGAAATCAGATAAGTGATTAAACCTGCACTAAGAATAAGCATGGTCGCTAAAATAGCCAATTCGCGTCCGTTTCTTTTAAACGATTCAAAAAAACTAGGTCCGGCCTGAATTCCTATGGTGAAAATAAACAGCACCAAACCGATATATTGAAAATCTATGGGAACAACCACACCATAATGGCCAAAAAATAATGCCACAAAAATTACGGCGGAAACATCCAAAGAAATCCCCTTTATTTTAATTCGACCAATGATAAATCCAATTAATATAATCAGAAATAATACAAAATAACTATTTGAAAGCAAACTCATAACCTTAATTTATTACGCAAAATTAAATACTTATTAGGTTCAATCCCTATTATCGGCATTACTATTTACGAAAACGATTGCAACAATCTTAAGCTAAAAAAAAGCCTAATTTAATAAATTTAGGCTTTTCTTTATAATTCTCGTTTCTTAATCCAGCGACCCCAGATAACGCTCGGCATCCAATGCAGCCATACAGCCTGTTCCGGCAGCCGTAACTGCCTGACGGTATTCTTTATCCTGCACATCTCCGGCAGCAAAAACACCTGGCAAATTTGTTTTGGTCGATTTTCCTTTGGTGATTAAATACCCTGTTTCATCCATTTCCAAAACGCCTTTAAAAATAGTTGTATTTGGTACGTGTCCTATCGCTATAAAAATTCCTGTTACCTCTATTACTTCTTTTTTACCTGTTTTGTTATTCACAACTCGAACGCCTTCAACAACTTTTTCACCCAAAACCTCTTCAATCTCAGTATTGTATTTTACTTCAATATTGGCTGTTTTATCAACCCTGTGCTGCATCGCTTTTGATGCCCGCATATAATCTTTTCGAACTAAAATAGTCACTTTTTTACAAAGGTTGGCCAAATAAGTTGCTTCCTCTGCTGCTGTATCTCCAGCACCAACCACAACCACTTCCTGACCTTTATAAAAGAAACCATCACAAGTGGCACAAGCAGAAACACCTCCACCAATTAAGCGTTGTTCGCTTTCTAATCCTAAATATTTAGCAGTTGCACCAGTTGAAATAATGATGGTGTTCGCTTCAATTTGAATGGACTCATCTACCGTTACTTTATGAATACCTCCAACTTTTTTACTAAAATCCACACTGGTGACTACCCCAAATCTTACTTCAGTTCCAAAGCGTTCGGCTTGTTTTTTTAAATCTTCCATCATGGCAGTTCCATCGGTTCCATCTGGATATCCAGGAAAATTATCGACTTCTGTTGTGGTTGTTAATTGACCGCCCATTTGCATTCCTGTGTACATCACAGGTTTTAAATCGGCTCTTGCGGCATATATTGCAGCAGTATACCCAGCAGGACCAGACCCAATTATCAAACATTTAATTCTTTCAATTTTATCAGACATGATTAACTTTTTATTTTTATTGAATAGCAAATTTATGCCAATTAATTATATATTAGCTCCATTGTCAATTATTTTTTATGATGCCACTATAACCAGATACAATAGGAAACAAACTTTATAAATCGAATTGATATTTCACCTAAATTTGACTGTTTTAATTTAAATAAAATGAACGAAATCAAAACCATCAATTCATTGACGCATCTTGAAAATATATTACAGGAAACAACTGCCGTTTTGGTATATTTTTCAACAAATTCGTGCAATGTTGGGGAAGCCTTAGAGCCTAAAGTGCATAGCTTGCTGAAAACGGATTTTCCAAAAATCGCTTTTTATAAAGTCGATATGAATTTTTCTCCTGAAATAGCGGCAAAACACAGCGCTTTTGTTGAGCCAACAATTTTAGTATTTTTTGAGGGTAAAGAAACCATCAGAAAAAGTAGAAATATTGGCATTCATGAACTGCAATCTGCCATTTTAAGACCCTACAAACTTATTTTCGAATAATTGCTTGCAAAACTTATTTTTAGCTTTATATTTGCACACCGAATTTAGAGTAAATATTACTCGGGGTGTAGTACCGTGGCAAGCACGGCATAAACTACGCCTAGATGAATAGAAATAAAAACACCTTCGGGGTGTAGCGTAGCCCGGTTATCGCGCCTGCTTTGGGAGCAGGAGGTCGCAGGTTCGAATCCTGCCACCCCGACGAACCTAGTTTTAGGTTATATCAAAACACTGTTAATCGTATGATTATCAGTGTTTTTTGTTTTTTATGATATCAATTG
>DAIDMK010000019.1 GCA_027449025.1 Lutibacter sp.
ATAAGGTAAAAGTATCGTTTGCTGTTGGTTGTAATGTTTGAAATTCATAGTTAATTGTCTGTAAATCAATGACTAAATATACAAAAAACTAATAAAACTTCCAAATAAATGTACAAAAAAAACCGTCTCTAGTTGTGAGACGGCTTCTTTTATAAATATAAAAAAAAATTATTTGAAATTAATTTTTCTCATACGTAAGCTTTGTGGTGTTACCTCCAAATATTCATCATCTTTGATATATTCCATACATTCTTCTAAAGAAAACTCTTTCTTAGGTGCAATGTTTACGGCAGTATCCGTTCCAGATTTACGAACATTGGTTAGTTTTTTACCTTTTATCAAGTTAATAGACATATCATCTTGTCGACTATTTTCACCAACAACTTGTCCTTTATATATTTCCTGGTTAATATCAATAAAGAAAACTCCCCTGTCTCCTAATTTATCAATTGCATAAGCAGTAGCTTTTCCAGCCTCCGCAGAAATTAAAGCCCCATTTACCACTTCATTAAAATCACCCTTATAAGGACTAAACGCAACGAAATTATGGTTAATGATGGCAGTACCAGCCGTTGCGGTCAGTAATTTATTACGCAAGCCAATTAAACCTCTTGATGGAATTGAAAATTCTAAATGTTGCAAATCGCCTTTAGGTTCCATAATTAATAAATCTCCTTTTTTTAAGGAAACCAAGTTAATTACTTTACTTGATAATTCTTCAGGAACATCAATTACCAATGTTTCATATGGTTCACATTTAACGCCATCGATATCTTTCATAATTACTTGTGGTCTTCCCACTTGTAATTCATAACCTTCTCTACGCATTGTTTCAATCAACACAGATAAATGCAAAATCCCGCGTCCGAAAACATTAAATCTGTCTTCACTATCAGTATCTTCTACTCTTAGAGCTAAATTCTTTTCAATTTCTTTGTATAATCTGTCACGTAAATGGCGGGAAGTAACAAATTTTCCTTCTTTTCCATAAAAAGGTGAATTATTAATGGTAAACAACATACTCATTGTAGGTTGATCTACTTTTAACCTTGTTAATGGTTCGGGATTCTCAAGATCAGCAATGGTATCACCAATTTCAAACCCTTCAATACCTGTTATGGCACAAATATCACCACTTCTTACAGTAGCCGCTCTATCTTTACCCATACCTTCAAAAGTATGCAGTTCTTTAATTCGTACCTTTTTAAAGCTGCCGTCTGCTTTACAAATTGTGTAATCCTTACCTTCAACCAAATCACCTCTATATACACGTCCGATAGCAATACGACCAACAAATGAGGTAAAATCTAAAGAAGTAATTTGCATTTGAGGAGTACCTTCATAATAAGGTGCTTCAGGAATATTTTCTAATATTGCATCCAACAAAGGAATAATATTGTCAGTTTCCTCTTTCCAATCGGTATTCATCCAATTATGTTTGGCAGAGCCATAAATTGTAGTAAAATCTAATTGTTTTTCAGTTGCGTCTAAAGCAAACATTAAATCGAATACTTTTTCGTGTACCAAATCGGGTGTGCAGTTTTCCTTATCAACTTTATTCACTACCAATATTGGTGTTAAACCCAACTCTAGTGCTTTGCCTAAAACAAAACGTGTTTGTGGCATTGGTCCTTCAAAAGCATCGACCAATAATAAAACGCCATCTGCCATATTTAATACTCTTTCAACTTCACCACCAAAATCGGCGTGACCAGGAGTATCAATAATATTGATTTTAACACCTTTATAAATAATAGACACGTTTTTCGACAAGATGGTAATTCCCCTCTCTCTTTCTAAATCATTACTGTCCAATAATAATTCTGTACGAACTTTACGTTCATCTAATATGTGAGCTTGATCAATAATTTTATCAACCAAAGTAGTTTTACCATGGTCAACGTGGGCTATAATAGCGATATTTCTGATAGATTGCATTTTCTAATTTTTTAGGCGATGCGAAATTAGTTTTTTTATTTTGTTTTTTATCACAAAAGTTTCATAATGATTTTTCTAATTTTAAGTGTCTAACATCCTGTAAGAGTACACGTTAAACAAAAAACAATTATATTTCTAAATAATCTTATTTTATTAAATACTTGGTTTAATGGATTATAAGCAGACTTCCTTAGCTCTTTTTTATATTTTATGCACGTTTTTTGTCCTTAAAAATATCGGTAAAAAAAACTGCCTTTACAGGCAGTTCTTTCAAAGATTGATTAAAAATGATATTAAATTTTTCGTCTTTCGCGTTCGCGTTTCAATAATTCAAGTTCCCGATTTGTTTGTCCGGCCACTGAAGTATTTTCTTCTGCACGTCTAATTAGGTATGGCATAACATCTCTAACAGGACCAAATGGTAAATATTTAGCAACATTGTAACCCACAGCAGCCAAATTATAACTTATATGATCACTCATTCCGTATAATTGCCCAAACCAAATTCTTTTGTCGCCTTTATCGAAATTGAATTTATCAATTAAATCCATACACAAACTAGAACTGTCTTCGTTATGAGTTCCGGCAAAAATGGCCATATCATCAATGTTTTCCATCATATAGACCAAAACATCATTGTACATTTTATCGGTGGCAGCTTTGTTTTCGCAAATTGGATCTTTGTATCCATATTCCTCAGCACGTTCTCGTTCCTTTTCCATATAGGCTCCCCGTACCAATTTCTGTCCAATTTTAAATCCTTTTTCTTTAGCGCGACTGTGCAATTTTTTAAGATAATCCAATCGATCCCAACGGTATAATTGTAAGGTGCCAAATACAATCACTCTCTCTTTATTGTATTTTTCCATCATCTCTTCAATTAAATTGTCGGCAGCAAGCTGCATCCAAGTTTCTTCAGCATCAATTAATAAAGGAACATTTGCTTTATGGGCAGCTTTGCTCACAGTATCATATCTTTCAATAATACGCTTCCACTCTAACAACTCATGGCTATCCAATGTAGTACCTTCTGTTACTTTTTGGTAAATTTCTAAACGACCAAATCCTGTTGGTTTAAATACGGCAAATGGAATACTGGGTTTTTCAAGAGCAAATTTAATGGTGTTTAATGTTTTTCCCATCGCCAAATCAAATTGTTCTTCAATTTCTTTGCCTTCGGCGGAATAATCTAATACGGAATGTACATTTTTAGTGTACATTTTATCAATAGTTGACATGCAGTCAATTTCCGTAACGCCACCACAAAAATGATCGAAAACGGTAGCTCTAATGATACCTTCAACTGGTAAATGAGTTTTTAGAGCAAATCTGGTTACGGCAGTCCCAATTTTAACAAGAGGCTCCCGCTTAATCATCTCAAACAAATAATATGCTCTTTCAAGCTCTGAATTTGATTTTAAAGCAAAGGCAACTTCAGTATTGTCAAATATTTTTTTCATTGTAAGTTCTATTTGTACAAAGATACCTAGAAAGTGTTTATTTTTTAATTTTTTTACCTTTAATTTGCACAAAATATTATCCGAAATGACGCCTATTTTATCCAATAATTACTTTGTGAATTTTAATGAAGACGCCTACAGAAAACTAAATCTTTTTATTTCTGAAGATAAGCCTTCAACTATTTTTGTTTTGGTGGATGAAAACACCAATTTTCATTGCTTACCTATTTTATTACAGGAGCTTGAAACTGAAGCTGAAATTGAAATTATTGAGATTGAAGCTGGTGAAGTAAATAAAAATCTTGATACTTGTTCAGGTCTTTGGCATGCCTTAACAGAATTGGGTGCCGACAGAAAAAGCCTGATGATTAATTTAGGCGGTGGTGTTATTACAGATTTGGGAGGATTTGTGGCTTCTACCTTTAAACGCGGAATTTCTTTCGTAAATATTCCCACAACTCTTTTAAGTATGGTTGATGCCTCAGTTGGAGGTAAAACGGGTGTTGATTTGGGCGTTTTAAAAAACCAAATTGGATTGTTCTCAGATCCTAAAATGGTGTTGATTGATTCACGTTATTTGGAAACCATTTCCGACCGAGAATTGCGTTCCGGATTGGCAGAAATTATAAAATATGGAATTACTTATGATCTTAATTTATGGCATGAGATACATAATTTTGAACAAATTAATATCAGCGCCATCAATAATTTAATTCATCGCTCTATCGAAATTAAAAATGAAGTCGTTACAAAAGACCCTAAGGAAAAAGGATTGCGTAAAATTTTAAACTTCGGACACACCTTGGGTCATGCCATTGAATCTTACTTTTTGGAATCGGAAGATAAAGAGAGTTTAACTCATGGAGAAGCCATTGCTATTGGGATGATTACAGAAGCTTTTATCTCGCAAAAACTGTTGAATTTTCCTTCTGCGCATTTAAAATCCATCAAAGAAACCATTCTTCGAATTTACAAAAAAGCAGAAATTGATGTTCTTGATTATGAAGGAATTATTGCCCTTTTAATTCACGACAAAAAGAACGTGGGAGGTCAGGTGAATTTTGTGTTACTATCTAATTTTGAGCAATATAAACTAGATTGTAAAGTTGAAAAAGCCTTGCTTATTGACGCTTTAAATTATTACAATGCCTAACAACAATTATTAAGTATTCCTTTATAAACCGCCATATATGATGGTAAAACATTCTCTATACCAAATTTTTTGGCTTGTTGTAATGCGTTTTGTTTAAATTCTTGAAGCCTGTTCAAATCCTCTAAAATATAAATCCCATTTTTTGCCATATCATCAGTATCACCAACATTGCTTAAAAAACCAGTAACACCCTGAATATTAACCTCTGGTAAACCTCCTGAGTTTGTTGAAATTACAGGAGTTCTAGCCGCCATCGCTTCCAATGCCGCCAATCCAAAACTCTCGGTTTCTGAAGGCAGTAAAAACAAATCAGAATAACAAAGTAATTTATTCACCTCGTTGCTATTTCCTAAAAATAACACTTTGTCCAAAATTCCCAATTCTTTAGCTTGATGTTCAATATTCTCCCGATCCGGACCTTCACCAACCAAAAGTAATCTTGATGGAATTTCTTTCTGAATTTTATAAAAAATAGTGATAACATCGGCTACCCGCTTCACAGGACGCAAATTACTCACATGCGTAATAATGCGTTCATTTTCATTTGCAATGGTATGTCGCTGACATTCTTCTGAATGAATTTCAGGGTATTTTTCAAAATCAATAAAATTATGAATAACATCTATATGTTTTGTGATGTTAAACAGCCTTAGCGTATCTTTGCGCAAACTTTCTGATACTGTGGTAACTACGTCAGAATTATTAATGCTAAATTCCACTGCTGTTTTGTAATTTGGATGACTCCCCACCAAAGTGATATCGGTTCCATGCAAAGTGGTGACTACCTTAATATCTATCCCTATTTCTTTCAACATTTGTTTCGCCATATAAGCGGCGTACGCATGAGGAATTGCATAGTGCACATGTAATATTTCTAAATTATGTAATCGAACAACTTCAACAATCTTACTAGATAATGCCAATTCATAAGGCTGAAAATGAAATAATGGGTATTCTTCTACAAAAACTTCATGAAAATGAATATTGGCTGAAAGAAAATCGAGCCGAACAGGTTGTTTATAAGTAATAAAATAAACCTGGTGACCTCTTTGTGCCAATGCCATTCCCAATTCTGTAGCCACTACACCACTTCCTCCAAATGTTGGATAACAAACTATACCTATTTTCATGTTTTTAATTTAGTAGTAAAAAATGAATAATTAATAATGAATAATTGAAAATTAATAATTAATCCCGCACGTGCAGAATAAGAATTGATAATTACAATTTCAAACGGACAGTTCGGATCCGCCCATAATTTTAACCAACCTCCGGCAGGCAAGGACAGGTCGCGACCTGTCCCTACTTTTAGCTTTTTTTAATAATCACCCAATGTTTCAGGATTTTGATTTAAAGCAATTTCCAATTGTTCGTCATTTGGCGCTTTTCCATGCCAGGCGTGGGTATGCATCATAAAATCGACGCCATTACCCATAATTGTATGTAATAATATACAAACCGGTTTTCCTTTGCCTGTTAAAGATTTAGCTTCTGCCAAACCATTTTTAATGCTGTCAATATCATTTCCCTTCTCAACGTCTATAACAGTCCAGCCAAAAGCTTCAAACTTGGCTCTTAAATTGCCCAAAGGCAATACATCATCAGTTGCGCCATCTATTTGCTGGCCATTATAATCGATGGTTGCAATATAATTGTCAATTTTTTTACCAGCAGCATACATTGCTGCTTCCCATATTTGACCTTCTTGCATTTCTCCGTCTCCGTGCAAAGAATAGATTAATTTTGAATCTCCGTTCAATTTTTTTGCTTGAGCAGCACCAATCGCAACACTCATTCCTTGACCTAAAGAGCCTGAAGAAATGCGTATCCCAGGCAATCCATCATGGGTTGTTGGATGTCCTTGCAAACGCGAATTTAATTTTCTGAAAGTAGCCAATTCAGTTACTGGAAAATAGCCGCTTCGTGCTAAAACACTGTAAAAAAGTGGTGAAATATGGCCATTCGACAAAAAGAATAAATCTTCATTTTTTCCATCCATTGTAAAATTGGTGGAATAGTTCATAACATCTTGGTACAAAACTGTTAAAAATTCGTTACAGCCCAATGAACCTCCTGGATGACCAGAATTCACGGCATGAACCATTCTAACAATATCTCTTCTTACTTGTTGCGCGAAATCTTGCAATTGTTGTGTTGTTGGCATTTGATGAATTTTAATTTAAAGTAGCAAAAATACTGTTTTTGAATTTTGAATCACGGAAATAATAAAAAAATTATTGTGCTGTTATTAACATCACGTCTTTTGATTTTTCTTTTTTGCTGCCGGAAATAAGACATTATTTAAAATCAAACGATATCCTGGTGAATTAGGATACAAAGAGAGTTCTGTTTTTGCATCCCCAACTTTATGTTGATAGTCTTCAGGGTCATGACCACCATAAAAAGTAAACATTCCTTTTCCTTTTACACCGTGAATATAGCGGGCTTCTCGGTTTGTTTTATTTTCTCCCATCACCAACACATTCGACTTTATAGTTTCCCTGTCGAATGAAGTTGTTTGGCCCATAAAGCCTTTAATTAACTGGGTATGATTTTGGCAAAGCATCGTTGGAATTGGATCCCATTTTGCGGAATAGTCTTGTAAAGAAAAATAATCGGATGTACGTGTAATTTTTCGTTTTTGGGTCATATCGATAGAAGAAAATTCATATTCAACTGGATTTCTGACCAAAGTAAAATCCTTAAACGCAAATGTTTTGTTGAAATCTATTTTGTGCTGATAATCAATTTCTGAAGGATCTCCATCAAACATAGTCTCACAAATATCCACGCCTTCCGCAGAAAGTGCGATATCGAAACTATCTGTGGCAGAACACATGGCAAACATAAATCCGCCGCCAATCACAAAATCCCTAATTTTTAAGGAAACTGCCAATTTTTCTTCAGAAACTTTATTGTAGCCTAGCTTTTTTGCAAGTTCCTCTGCTTCTTTTTTTTGTTCAATATACCAAGGCGCTGTTCTGTAGGAGCCGTAAAACTTGCCAAACTGACCGGTAAAATCTTCATGATGTAAATGCAGCCACTCATACAGCACCAATTTTTCCTCCAAAACATCTTCATCATAAATTACATCAAAAGGAATTTCGGCATAAGTGAGCACCAAGGTTACGGCATCATCCCAGGGCAAACTCGATTTTGGGGAATAAACAGCTATTTTTGGCGCTTTTTCGAGTGTAACAGCCTCCATATTTTGTGACGGACTGCTAATTTCTTCCAAAATTTTTGCAGCTTCGGTATCGGAAATCACATGAAAAGTAACGCCTCTAATTTTACATTCGTTTCTGGTTACCTCATTGTCTTCCAGCAAAAACGAGCCACCTTCATAATTTAACAACCATTTGGCTGTATTTCCCTTTTGAAGCGACCAGTAAGTAATTCCGTAAGCTTTTAAATGATTTGTTTGCGAAACATCATCCATCGGTATAAGTATAAATGATGCAAATGAGGATTGAAAAAAAAGCATTAATATTGCTATCAATGCTTTTTTTATGATTGAAAATTGGTGATGTTTTGCTTTAAAAATCACATAGTTAGAATGGAACATCGTCTTCGTCATAAGTATTGGGCGCTTCAAAAGCGTCTTCAGCACTAACAAAACTATGTTGCGAAATGGCGTTGTTCATTTTGGAATGGAATTCACTTGCATTGCCATCATCTAAATTGCTAAATTGTGCCAAGTGTGCCGTAAATTTAAGTCGAATATTGTCTAAACCACCATTTCTATGTTTGGCAACTATAAATTCTGCCTGACCTTCGCAAGGCGATCTTTCCTCGTCATCCCATTCTGTAAGTCCGTAATATTCAGGACGATAAATAAAAGTTACAATATCTGCATCCTGCTCAATAGCACCAGATTCACGTAAATCCGACAACAAAGGCCGTTTGCTTCCTCCACGCGTTTCAACAGCACGCGATAATTGTGAAAGTGCGATTACAGGAATATTTAATTCTTTTGCTAAGGCTTTTAAATTTCGTGAAATGGTTGAAATTTCCTGTTCGCGATTTCCGCCACCTTTTTGCGAAGTTCCTGCGGTCATTAACTGCAAATAGTCAATAATAATAATTTTTATTCCGTGTTGTGATGCCAAACGACGCGCTTTTGCACGCAAATCGAAAATGGATAGCGATGGAGAGTCATCAATAAAAATAGGCGCTTTTGATAAGTTTTTAACTTTCACGTTTAGCTGTTCCCATTCATGAGGCTCTAAATTTCCTTTTCTTAATTTTCCCGAAGAAATCCCTGTTTCACTGGAAATCATCCGTGTAATTAATTGTACGGACGACATCTCTAATGAAAATATAGCAACAGGCTGATCAAAATCAATAGCCATATTTTTTGCCATAGACATTACAAAAGCCGTTTTTCCCATTCCGGGACGTGCCGCTAAAATTACCAAATCCTGAGGTTGCCAGCCAGAGGTAAGCTCATCTAAACGAGTAAAACCGGTTGCAGCACCGCTCATCCCCTGTTTATTTCCTATTTCTTGAATTTTTTTAATCGCTTGTGCAACAAGCCCTTCAGATGTTTCAGACCCCTTTTTTAAATTTCCTTGGGTAACTTCAAACAATTTTGTTTCAGCATCATCCAATAAATCAAAAACGTCTATGGTTTCATCATAGGCTTCCTCAATAATTTCAGATGAAATAGTGATTAATTTTCTCTGAATAAATTTTTGAAGAATAATACGTGCATGAAATTCAATATGTGCTGAGGATGCCACTTTTTGTGTTAAACGAACCAAATAAAAATCGCCGCCAACAGCCTCTAAATTATTTGTTTTCCGCAACTGATTAGCAACAGTCAATAAATCGGTTGGTTCAGCGTTTTTAAATAAGGCAAAAATAGCTTCATAAATTAATTGATGCGCTTCTTTGTAAAAAACTTCAGGGTGTAAAATATCAATTACATCATCAATACCCTTTTTGTCAATCATCATCGCGCCCAAAACCGCTTCTTCCAAATCTAACGCCTGAGGTGGGATTTTACCTTTTTCAAGGCTAATAATGGTGCTTTTTTTGGGCTTAAAGGATTGTACAGGCTGCAAATTTTTCACTCGGTTGATTCTTTATATTTATTTATTAATCAAAATTTTATTTCTATGTAGGTTATAATAAGCCCTTAAGATACGTCTTTTTTTATCATAAAAATCAATTGTATTTTTAATTTTATGAAATACCCAAATTTTATAATTAGCAATTATTACAAAGACAAATGTAATTTTTAAAACACAATTTTAGCTCGAATTTTTAATTATATTTTTAAACATATTTTGTTAATAAGTAACTAATTTGTTAATAACTATTTAAACGCCAATTTCTCACAAAATATTGCTTATTTTTGACGGATGAATAGTGAAAAAACATATAAAATACTCACGATATTGTTGGTGATGCAATGGGCTTTTCTGCGAATTATAGCCCAATTTCCAGAGAAAATTGAAAGATATTATTCAAACGGACTTTATAGCTATATTTCAAAATTTTTAAATCTTCTTTTCAGATGGATTCCATTTTCAGTTGGAGATATTTTATATACAATATTGGTGATTGTTATCCTTAAAAATATTTTTACCACAATAAAAAATAAAAAATTCAACTTAAAAAACACCTTATTTAAAATTGGAGGATTCATTTCTGTTCTCTTTTTCCTTTTTCATTTAAACTGGGGATTAAATTATTTTAGACAACCTGTTTATAAAACATTAAATTTTGAAAGAGAAAAGTACGCCACAAATGAATTGGTAGATTTTACAGAAAAACTGATTGTAAAAATTAATCAGGTGCATCTTTCAATTACAAAAAACGACACCTTGGTTGTTGAAAACACCTTAGCTAAAAATCAAATTAAAGAAATTTCTTATATCGTTTATGAAAAATTTCAACAAAATTATCCACAATATTCTCATGAAAATTTTAAAGCAAAACATTCGCTTTTCAGCTTGCCTTTAACCTATATGGGGTTTGCCGGTTATTTAAATCCGATTACAAATGAAGCCCAGGTAAATTCTTTAATTCCAAAAAACACCTATCCAATGGTAGTTTGTCACGAATTGGCGCACCAAGTTGGCATTGCTTCTGAAAGTGAAGCAAATTTTATTGGGTATTTGGCTTCAACAAATGCAAATGACATTTATTTCAATTACTCAGGATATTTAATGGCACTGCGTTTTTGTTTGTATGAAATTTATCAAAAAAATCCCGAAAAATTTGAATTGCTAAAAATTGAATTGAATAAGGGTATTATAAAGGATATACAGCAGAGTGAAGCTTTTTGGGAATCTTACCAAAACTGGTCAGAGAAGTATTTTAAAACTTTTTACGATACCTTTTTAAAAGCCAATAAACAATTAGACGGATTGAAAAGCTACAATAAAGTTGTGGTACTTTTAATAAATTATCATAAACATAAGGAAGTATAGACGTTTTTTCTGTTTCAAACAATGGTGAAATTTAAGTGTGGTTTTTATAAAAAGAATCGTTCACCTAAATTAAAAAAATTACACACTAATTTTGGCTATTTTTTCAACTCCCCAAATATTTTTAAAATTTTAATTATTAGTATCTTTGCTAATTATTTAGTAAAAATGCACAAACAAATAACGAGCGTACATAATTCATATATAAAAGAACTTGCGCAGCTTAAAGAAAAATCGCGGTTACGCAAGCAAACACAAACATTTTTAATTGAAGGTTTGCGCGAAATTTCATTGGCTATTCAGGGAAATTATGCGATTCAAACTATTTTGGCGGCCACTTCAATTATTCAAAATGAAGAAATTGAAAAACTGCTAAATTCAGTAAATTATCCGATTGAAGTAATTGAAATTTCTAATGATGTATATCAAAAATTGGCTTTGCGAGAATCTACCGAAGGCATTTTGGCTGTGGCGAAAAGTAAAGATTTATCGCTTAAATCAATCACATTTAAAAGTGAGAGCCCTCTAATTCTAGTAGCAGAAGCACCTGAAAAACCAGGAAATATTGGTGCTCTTTTAAGAACTGCGGATGCAGCAGGAATTGATGCGGTGCTTATCGCCAATCCGAAAAGCGATATTTACAATCCGAATATTATTCGTTCCAGCATTGGCTGTGTTTTTACAACGCAAATTGCAACTGGTACAACTTCAGAAATTATTTCATTTTTAAAGGAACATACTATTAACTTATACACAGCAGCATTAACGGCTTCCGTGGAATATCAAAGCATAGATTATACGAAACCAAGCGCCATCATTGTAGGAACAGAAGCAACCGGATTGACTGAAGAATGGCTTCGAAATACTTCAAAAAACATCATTATTCCTATGCGAGGTGCTATCGATTCTATGAATGTATCTGTAAGTGCCGCTATCATTTTGTTTGAAGCGGTGCGGCAAAGGCAAATAATTAATAATTAACAATTATTGATGAATAATGATTAATTAATCTTTACAAATAAAATGTTATGAAAGAAAATTTAATTGCCGATAAAACATATAATTTTGCTATCAAGATAGTCCTTTTAAGTAAAAAATTATGTGCACAAAATGAATATGTGTTATCTAGACAAATTTTAAAATCGGGCACTTCAATAGGAGCAAATGTTGAAGAAGCAATTGGAGGTATTTCAAAAAAAGATTTTAGAGCAAAAATGTCAATATCATACAAAGAAGCTAGAGAAACGAACTACTGGTTGAGAATACTTAAAGACACAAATTATATTTAAATTGAAGAATTCAACTATTTAAGTGGAGAAATTACAAGTATCTTAAAAATATTATATAAAATAATTGAATCGTCAAAAGAATAAAAAACCAAAAATCATTAATCACACATTGTTAATTAATCATCAATAACAAATGACTCCGCAAATACTCTTCTATATATTAATCACCATCATCATTGTTAAATTTTTATTTGACACTTTTCTGGATTCCTTAAATTCAAAACATTTTAATGATGCTATTCCTGCTGAATTGGAAGGCATTTATAATGAAGAAGAATATTTAAAATCTCAGGCGTATAAAAAATCAAATTATAAATTTTCAGTGGTTACAAGTATTATTTCGATTGTTGCCACACTGCTGTTTTTTATTTTTGAAGGCTTTGCTTTTGTTGATAATTTAGCCCGAAGTTTTTCAGACAATACCATTGTCATCACCTTAATTTTCTTTGGAATTATCATTTTTGCAAGTGATCTTTTATCATTGCCATTTTCTTATTATGCAACATTTGTGATTGAAGAAAAATTTGGGTTCAACAAAACCACAAAAAAAACATTTGTATTCGATAAAATAAAAGGCTGGTTCATGATGATTTTTCTGGGTGGTGGCGTTTTGGCATTAATCACTTGGTTTTATCAATTAACAACGACAGATTTTTGGTTGTATACCTGGGCATTAATGACAGCTATCACCATTTTTATGAATCTTTTTTATTCAAAATTAATTGTTCCTATTTTTAACAAACAAACGCCATTGGAAAGCGGTGAATTAAAAAATGAGATTAAAAATTTTGCCAATAAAGTTGGATTTAAACTAGACAATGTTTTTGTGATTGATGGCTCTAAAAGATCTACAAAAGCGAATGCTTATTTTTCGGGATTCGGAAAACAAAAGCGCGTTACGCTATATGATACTTTGATAAATGATTTGGATACCGATGAAATTGTGGCTGTTTTGGCGCATGAAATTGGTCATTATAAGAAAAAACACATCATTTATAACTTGTTTTTTTCAATTTTATTAACTGGATTAACGTTTTATATTTTATCATTATTGGTGGGAAGTGTAACCCTATCACAGGCTTTGGGCGTTGAAACTGCCAGTTTTCATATTGGACTGATAGCTTTTGGTGTTTTATACAGTCCGATTTCTGAAATCACCAGTTTATTTATGAACGCTTTCTCCCGAAAATTTGAATATCAAGCTGATAATTATGCAAAAGAAAATTACAATGCAAATGCATTAATTTCTGCTTTAAAAAAATTATCAAAAAATAGCTTGAGTAATTTAACACCACATCCTTTATATGTGAAAATTCATTACTCCCACCCTACACTATTACAACGGTTTTTGAACTTAAAAAAATAAATACAAATAATTGGATAATCAATTTTAATAAGTATTTTTAGGCGATGGCATACAAATTATCCATAGAAGAAGAAAATAAAGAAATTGCAAGGCGCTACAAAGATTTGTTGAAGGGCGCTTACCAATCTTTTACCGATACCGACAAAAAAGAAATTAGAAAAGCTTTTGAGTTGGCATTAGAAGCGCATAGCCAGCAACGACGCCTAACTGGTGAACCTTATATATTCCATCCTATTGCTGTTGCCAAAATAGTTGCCTATGAAATTGGACTCCACGCAACTTCAATTATTGCTGCTTTATTGCATGATGTTGTAGAAGACACGGCTTATACTATTGAAGATATTGAGCGAATGTTTGGCGAAATTGTGGCTAAAATCGTTTACGGATTAACAAAAATTTCTCACTTAAAAAAAGATCAAGACGCTTCCGTTCAAGCTGAGAACTTTAGAAAAATGCTCTTAACTTTAAATGATGATGTAAGGGTTATTTTGATAAAAATTGCTGACAGGTTGCACAATATGAAAACGATGGATGCGATGCCTCCAGACAAGCAGGTAAAAATTGCTTCAGAAACTTTATATATTTATGCACCGCTTGCACATCGTTTGGGTCTTTATAACATAAAAACAGAGCTAGAAAATCTTGGATTGAAGTACACAGAGCCTGAAGTCTATAATGAAATCCTAGATAGAGTTACACAAAGTAAAGAAGAACAAGATAAATATATTGAAACATTCTCCAATATTATAAGGGAATCTTTAGACAAAGAGGGTTTTAAATATTACATAAAAGGCCGCAGAAAATCAATTTATTCCATCCATAAAAAAATGCTTTCGCAAGGTGTTACTTATGATGAGATTTATGACAAATTTGCCATAAGAATAATTTATAAGTCCACCGATAAAGATGAAAAATTTGACGCCTGGAAAATATATTCCATTGTAACAGATACCTTTAGACCGAATCCAAGCAGACTAAGAGATTGGATTAGCCAGCCCAAATCTACCGGCTATGAATCGCTTCATATTACAGTAATGGGACCACAAGGAAAATGGGTTGAAGTACAAATTCGTTCAGAAAGAATGAATGAAATTGCCGAAAAAGGCTATGCAGCTCACTATAAATATAAAAATGCAAATGAGCGGGAAAATGGATTAGAAGATTGGTTAAATAAAATTAAGGATACCTTTGAAAATGCCAACGGAAGCGCCCTAGACTTTGTTGAAGATTTTAAATTAAATCTTTATGCTAAAGAAATTTTTGTGTTTACCCCTAATGGAGAGCTAAAAGCATTGCCAAAAAATGCCACAGCATTGGATTTCGCCTTCGCCATTCATACACAAGTAGGAATGAACTGCAGAGGCGCAAAAGTGAATGGAAAATTAAAACCCATAAGCCATATATTGCAAAGTGGCGACCAAGTTGAAATAATCACTTCAAAAAGTCAGAAACCAACAATTGGCTGGTTAGATTTTGTGGTAACTGCTAGGGCACGAAATAGAATAAAAAATGCATTAAAAGAAAGCCAAAAGAAAATTGCCGAAGAAGGAAAAGAGATTTTAACGCGTAAATTAAAACATTTAAAAATAGACCTCAAAGAAAAGGTGGTCAACGAGCTTGTAACGCATTTTAAATTGCGAACAAGCCAAGATTTATTTTATAGGGTGGGTATTGGATCAATAGACAACCCTATGCTAAAGGAATTTATCAGCAAACGAAACAATGCATTTGTAAGTTTCTTTAAAAATAGAATTAAACGAAGCGCAGTTAAGCAAGAAATTATTGAAAAAGATGAAATTGTAGATCAGTATGATTCTTTGGTCTTTGGAAAGGAAGAAGAACACTTAGATTATAAAATGTCACCGTGCTGCAACCCAATTCCAGGCGACAAAGTATTCGGTTTTATTACCATAAACGATGGTATTAAAATTCACAAACAAGATTGTCCCAACGCCATAAGTTTACAGGCCAATTACGCATATAGAATTCTAAGTGCAAAATGGATTGATTCTACAAAACAAGAATTTAAAGCCATTATAAAAATTTATGGTATTGACCATGTTGGGATGGTTAGTGAAATTACCCAAATTATTTCGAACAATATGAATGTAAATATTCACAGTTTAAATATCTCTGGTGATGACGGACTTTTTGAAGGGAACATTACTGTTAGTGTTAAAAACAGATCGCAACTTCAAAAATTATGTGATCGTATTAAGAAAATTGAAGGTATTGATACTGTCGACAGAATTTATAAACATTAAATTTGTTCACAATTCAAAGTTAATAAATATGCAAATTACCTGACCTTTTATTAAAAAAATAGGATTAAATTTGTTCAGTTTTAAAACTCTATTAAGATAATTATGAGTAGTGAAGATCAAAAAATTGTAAAGGCAGTCTTTGTGAGTTTTCTTGAAGCAAACAGCCACAGAAAAACACCTGAACGATTTGCTATTTTGCAAGAAATTTATAATCTAGACCATCATTTCGATATTGAGTCACTTTATATCCAAATGAAAAACAAAAATTATAGGGTAAGCAGGGCTACACTTTACAATACCATAGAATTATTGCTAGAATCAGGTTTGGTTAGAAAACACCAGTTTGGCCAAAATCAGGCATTCTACGAAAAGTCATATTTCGACAAACAACATGACCATGTTATTCTAACTGACACAGGTGAAGTGATTGAATTTTGTGACCCAAGAGTTCAAATTATTAAAAAAACCATTGAGGAAATTTTTAATGTAGACATCCACAAACACTCACTTTATTTCTACGGAACAAAAAAAACAAATAACAAATAACAATTAACATATATAATTAAGCAAATGGCTGTAAATTTATTATTAGGATTACAATGGGGAGATGAAGGAAAAGGCAAAATTGTTGACGTTCTCACATCCAAATACGATATAATTGCTAGATTTCAAGGAGGCCCAAATGCCGGACACACCCTAATTTTTGATGGGCACAAGCACGTTTTACACACCATCCCTTCTGGTATCTTCCATAAAAATGCGATGAATCTTGTAGGCAATGGCGTTGTGATAGATCCCGTAATTTTCAAAAAAGAATTAGAAAACTTAGAAAAATTTAATTTAGACATAAAATCTAAATTGTTAATTTCCAGAAAAGCCCACTTAATTTTACCAACACATCGGTTGTTAGATGCAGCTAGCGAAACTTCAAAAGGAAAAGCAAAAATTGGTTCAACCCTAAAAGGAATTGGACCAACTTATATGGATAAAACCGGAAGAAACGGAATGCGAGTTGGAGATTTAGAATTGGATAACTGGAAAGAAAAATATCATGCATTGACAGAGAAACACTTGAATATGCTTGAATTCTTTAAAGTTGAAATCGAATTTGATTTACAGGAACTAGAAAAAGAATTTTTTGGTGCAATTGAAGTTTTAAAACAACTTACTTTTATTGACAGTGAAGAATATTTAAATGAGGCTATCAAAAACAAAAAAACTATTTTGGCTGAAGGGGCTCAAGGTTCTATGTTAGACATTGATTTTGGTACATATCCTTATGTGACTTCTTCAAACACTACAGCAGCCGGCGCTTGTACAGGTTTAGGTGTTGCACCAAATAAAATTGGCGAGGTTTTTGGAATATTTAAAGCATATACCACTCGTGTTGGTTCAGGACCTTTTCCTACCGAATTATTTGATGAAGACGGTGAAACTATGGGAAGAGTTGGACAAGAATTTGGCGCCACAACAGGAAGACCGCGCCGTTGCGGCTGGTTGGATTTGGTAGTGTTGAAATATGCTGTTCAAATTAGTGGTGTTACCCAATTGATTATGATGAAAGGAGATGTGCTTTCAGGATTTTCCACATTAAAAGCTTGCACTTCATACAATTATCAAGGAACGGAAATTAGCCACCTTCCTTACAATATTGAGGAACATAATGTTACACCTATTTATACAGAATTTAAAGGTTGGAAACAAGATTTAACAGGAATGACAAGCGCAGCAACAATGCCAAAAGAATTAAACGACTATATTAAGTTTATCGAAGATTTTGTTGAAGTTCCAATAAAAATTGTTTCTGTTGGCCCAGATAGAAAACAAACAATCATAAGGTAAAAAATAAAAAAGCTTCAAAATTTGAAGCTTTTTTATTTTAAGTGGTTTTAGAAATTACATCCTACTTTTTCATTAGTTTTGTATCAAAATAAATAAGTTTGAAAAAATTACTTCTCGTCGTTATCATATTTATTAGTATTTCAGGGTTTTCTCAAACAAAAAAAATTAAAATCCTTAAAGCCGATAATACTTTTACAGATCCCAAATTTCCGGATGCCACTATTTCCATGGGAAATGTTTTCATAGAACATGAAGGCGCAACTTTACGTTGTGACAAAGCCTATATTTATCAGGAAAAAAAATTGGTAAAGGCAATGGGAAACGTTGTTATAAACCAAGGCGACACCATTGTGCAAACCAGCAAATATGCCGATTATGATGCCCAAAAAAAAATAGCGACTTCATGGGGAGAGGTGGTATTGAAAGACGAGGTAATGACCTTGCAAACAGATACTTTAAAATTTAACAGGGAAACACAACAGCTATACTATAAAAGTGGCGGAACAATTACCGATGCAACCAATGTGTTAAAAAGCAAAATTGGCGACTATTATTTGCGCACCAAAAAATTTCAGGCTTTTACCAATGTTGAAGTTACTGGTAAGGACAGTAAGGTGGTTTCAAACCATCTCGATTATTATACCAATACTGGAATCGCCGATTTGCTAGGACCTTCTACCATCATAAGCAAACAAGATTCTATTTATACTGAAAAAGGACACCACAATTCAAAAACAAATATATCGCACTTTTTAAAAAATTCTAAAATATTCTACAATGACAGGACAATTGAAGGCGATAGTTTGTATTACAATAAAAATATTGAATTTGCTTCTGCAACCGGCAATATCATTGTGGTGGACACCATCAATAAATCAGTTATAAAAGGTGGTTATGCCGAATATTTTAAATTGAAAGATTCTGTTTTTATCATCAAAAAAGCGGTAGCGATTTCAATCATAGAAAAAGATTCTGTTTTTATCCATGGTGATAAATTGATGGTCACAGGAAAAGTGGAAGATCGTATTGTAAGAGCCTATAATCGCGTAAAATTTTTTAAATCGGATTTGCAAGGGAAATGCGATTCCTTAATTACGTTTGAAAAAACTGGATTGACCAAATTACTTGTAAATCCGGTAATGTGGACACAAGGAAATCAGATAACGGGAGATACCATTCATTTAATCTCAAATCCAAAAACAGAACAACTCGACTCTTTAAAAATATTAAATAACGCCTTTATGGTGCAAAAAGATTCCGCAGGATATAGCCAATTAAAGGGTAAAAACATGTACGGAAAATTTAATAACAACGCGCTAAAATCTCTAGATGTTGTAGGAAATAGTGAAGTTATTTTCTATATCAGAAATGACCTTCACGAACTGATTGGAATTACTAGAATGAAGAGCAGTAAAGATATTTTCATCACCTTGGAAAATAATGAAATTGAATCCATCGATTTTAATAAAAAACCTGAAGGAAAAACCTATCCGCAATCAAAACTTCCTAAAAATGAAGAAATTTTAAAAGGATTCATTTGGAGAGAAAAAGAACGTCCACTCAACAAGGAAGGCATTTTCATTTATGATGATATAGAAATTAATGAAAAGGAAAGTAAAAAAATTAAAACTAAAGAAATAGAGACTAAAAAGGTTGAAGCTATAGAAACTGAGACTAAAGAAGTAGAAAATTTAGAAATAGAGACTAAAAAGGTTGAAACTATAGAAACTGAGGCTAAAGAAGAAAAAAACTAAAGAAATAGAAATTACAAGAAGTTGAAAGAAGATTTTTTTAAATATCAGGCACAAACATCCCCTCACCCATTGGCCATTGAAATTTCTCATGCAAATGGCAGTTATGTGTATGGGTCTAACGGTAAAGAATATTTAGATTTTGTTGCCGGTGTTTCGGCAAATACCTTGGGACACAATCACCCTAAAATTTCTCAAGCTATCAAAAATCAAGTGGACAAATACACGCACGTAATGGTTTATGGCGAATTTGTGCAACAACCTCAAGTTGATCTGTGTAAATTATTGGCAGCAAATTTACCAAAACCTTTAGAAACAGTTTATTTAACAAATTCGGGTACTGAAGCTACTGAAGGTGCCTTGAAATTAGCCAAACGCTTTACTGGAAGAAGTGAAATTATTGCCGCAAAATTTGGCTACCACGGCAATACACAGGGATCGATGAGTGTTTGTGGCGCCGAAGAACAAAATAGTGCTTTCAGACCTTTAATTCCTGGTATAAAATTTATTGCCTTCAATAATTTAAACGATTTAGATAAAATAACCACCAATACCGCTGGCGTTATTTTAGAAACGATTCAAGGTGGTGCGGGATTTATTGAGTCACAAAATGATTATTTAAAAAAAGTCAAAGACAAATGCACCGAAGTTGGCGCCTTGCTTATTTTAGATGAAATACAATCAGGAATTGGCCGTACAGGAAAATTATTCGGATTTGAAAATTACAATGTTGTTCCAGATATTATTGTTGCAGGAAAAGGTTTGGGAGGCGGAATGCCAATAGGTGCTTTTATTTCATCATTCCAAATTATGGACTGTTTAAAACAACACCCAAAACTTGGACATATCACCACTTTTGGCGGACATCCGGTAATTGCCGCGGCAGCACTGGCAACTTTGACTGCATTACTTAATTCGGACTTGATTGAACAAACCCTTCAGAAAGAAAAATTATTTAGAAAATTATTGGTTCATCCTTTAATTACTGAAATTAGAGGAAAGGGTTTAATGCTTGCTCCTATGGTTGAAAGCAGCGAAATGGCCTCTAAAATTATCTTAAAATGCCTCGATAGAGGTGTAATTATGTTTTGGTTATTGTTTGAAGGAAAAGCCATCAGAATTACACCACCGCTTACCATTTCAGAGGATGAAATATACAAAGGTTGTAATATTTTAATTGAAGTTCTAAATGAAATTCTGATAGAATACCAAACATCCACTAAATAATTTAGACTCCTAACCTATTATAAAATTACACATTGGTTAAAATTATGTTAATACAGTACCTGTTTATGCATAGTACTGTAACAAAATATGTTTTTACGCGTCTTTTAATAAAAATACTGACAACTAAAAACCATATATTATGAAAACAACAAATTTAAACTCATCAGAAAAAAACAAAAAAAATGTGCCTTTTGCAAACTTTACTTCAGTCAAACGCGTACAATGGGACAAATATAGAAGATATGGAATATTTGTTTCTTAAAAAACTACTCTATAAAATTCAGATTTATAGAAACAAAAAATGCACCAAAAAGGTGCATTTTTTATAGGTATTTATCATATAATTATTGATTTCCTAAAATAATTGGCATCCCACTTTTTCCGCTTCCAATAACAATAACCTTACTGTTAGGAGATTCTGATAATTTTATAGTGGCTTCAATACCTTTATCCTGAAGAATTTGATCATTTAATGAAGCGCTTAATATTCGGTTGGCATCTGCCTTACCTTTTGCCTCAATAATTTGTTTTTCCGCCTCTTTGGATGCGGTTATCAACCTAAATTCATATTCCAAGGATTCTTGTTCTTGCTTCAATTTACTTTCAATCGCTGTTTTAATGGTTGCAGGAAGGGTAACATCCCTCACCAAAATAGCATTTAATTGTACGTATTGAGGTTCAACAATTTTTTTTGTTTCTTCAAAAATCTCTGATTGAATAGCATCCCTTTTTGTTGAATATAATTGCTCAGGCGTATATCTACCAACCACGCTTCTGGTGGCTGAACGTACGGCAGGAATTATAACACTTGAAAGATAATCCTGACCCCTTGTTTGATGCAACAATCCAACCGTGGCAGCTGTGGGCTGATATAAAACTGAAGCATCCAATTTAATTTCAAGACCATTGGCTGATAAAACCAACATTTCTCTTTCTAACAATTCTTGTTGTCTTACATTATAAACAAATACTTTGTTCCAAGGTGCAACGATATGAAACCCTTCACCCAAAGGTGGCTCATCGGTAACTACACCTCCACCAAATGTTTTATACAACACGCCTACTTCTCCAGAATTAATTGTTGTCGTTGATTTTGATAAAAAGATAATAAGTATAATTACACCTATTATTATTGGCATTAAATTTTTTGGCAATTGTAATTGTCCGTTGCTCATATTTTTCTATTTTAGTATTTGTTCAAATATACGAAAGAAAATTATAATGGCTAAATTTGTATGAGAATTTAAGCTTCTGCAAATCAGTTTGTTATTAAAATAAAATTGTCTTTTCAGTTTTATTTCAAAAAGAAATCAAATCTTACCATAATATTTTCTGGTAAACCATTCTAAACTTAATAAAACCACAATCAATCCAAGAATCCATTTCCAATTAATTAAAGCTGTTTTTGTTATGGTATTTTTTTGAATGCTTTTAAACCTTTCATCCTTTTTTAAATATTCTATTAAATTTTGCTCCTGATTGTTATAAAAAGTTAATCCATCAGTTTCATTAGAAATCTTTTTTAAGAGCTGGTCATTGGCATTGGTGAATTGCGCTTCAATTTCAAAAGGCAAAATTTTAAAACTTCCCGAAATGCTATTATCCTGATTTTCAACTTGAACTGTATAGATATATTCTCCGAAAGGAATCGTTGGAAGTTCTACAACAAACCTATTGTTTAACGCGGCAAAAGGAATTTTTTTAACGAAATTTGATACTTCATTTGAAACAGTCAACCAAAGTTTGCTTCTATTGTCAAAATTGAAATTCTCATCAACATAACTTGCAGAAATTTGAATAATTTCATTCGCATAATAAATGGGCTTTATAGTTACACTCAATCTATTTTTTGAATCCGTTGAAACCAAATAATGAATTAAACCTGCCATAAAACCATCAAAACGTTCAAAAGTTTTATTTTCCACAAAACTGTTCATTCGCCAGCGCCAAGAATTCTCACCAAATAAAACGGCAGCTTTTTGACCTGTATTTTCAAAAGTAACCAATAACGGTTTTTGTGTTGCTATGTTTCCGATTTTTTGAAACAATAAAGATTGGTAAGGTACCGAAAATGAAATCTCTCCAAAATAATCTTCAATGGGCGAAAAATTAGAGAAATCAATATCCGTACTTAAAAAAGTAGCATAATTTGAATTGAAAATCGGTCGATAATTTTCTTGTTCTGTACTTATCTTTTTTGAAAAACTTGGCTGAACACTATTTAAAAAATTCCAATCAGTGCTTCGCCCAGTAATCACAAAATAATTTAACTTCTTTTTGTTGATTTCAGCAAAAATATTTTTAAACTGCACATTAGGCTGATAAAGTATAACCAATTGGTAATCAGAAATATTATTTTTATAATTAGCAAGAGTTGAAACCGTAACTGTGCGTTGTTTATTGCTTTCTATGGCCTTTTTCAGCATTCCTAAATCGGGATGAACAATGGCTGTTAAAATAAGGATTTTAGATTTTTCCTCGATAACATTGATACTGAAATTTTTTGTATTATTCAGCGTATTTTGCTCATTTTCCAATTGATCGACAGTGGCTGTATAAAATTGTGTTCCTACTGTATTGGCAGTTAAATAAAATGAAGCTGTCCTAACATTTTGCGATGCTGAAAATTGAAATTTCTCTGAGTAAACTTTCGTTGCTTTATGATAAACGTTAAGATTCTTTGTAAGTGATTTACTTCCAGTATAGTTGATAAAAAGCTCAACTGGCAGTTGATTGTTTATAAAAGAGTAAGGATTTACATTTAATTGATTGATGTAAATATCATCAAAAACAGTGGTGTCACCAACTATAAAAGGGAAGACAGGACTCTTATAGTTTACAAATTCCACTGAGTTTCCTACTGTTTGGTTGCCATCCGAAATTAAAATCACAGGACTTGAGCCTGTTTTGTAGAGTTTAGAAAATTCTTGAAAAGGCAGCGATAAGTTGGTTTGACTTTCCTTAAAATTTAGTTCAGCCAATGGATACAATCCATTTCCAAAACCGAAAAAACTGATGTTATATTTATTATTTAACTCTTTGTCTTCCTTTAGTTTTTCAACTAAACTTTCTACTTCTTCATTTTGTGAGTTGAATTTAATGGATTTTGAATTATCAACCGCAACCAATAAATTTGGTTTTATTGTTTCAATATTGTTTTTTTTTAATGAAGGATTTATCAACAATAATAAAATCAAAAAAATGGTCGAAAATCTAAAAAAGAAAAGCCAATAATCTAATTGGCTTCGCTCTTTATTTTTCCATAAATATTGAAAAACAGCTATAAATAATGCAACAAATACCGCCAATATTATCAATAACAATTCTTCAGTTTCCATTTTAATTTATAATTGTAATTCCTATACCTAGCCTTTTCTGAAGGAAAGGGAGTTTGTTTAAACTTAAATTCAAAATTTAAAATTTATGCAATTTTTTAGTCTATTTTCTATTTTCCTTTCAACCCATAGAACAGACAGGTCACGACCTGTCCCTACTTTATTTTTTTTATTCCCCCTTCGGGGGCTAGGGGGCTTTACATTCCCCCATCAACGCTCAATGTTTGTCCGGTAATATATGAACTCATATCAGAAGCTAAAAATACGCAGGCATTTGCAATATCTTCTGGAGTTCCTCCGCGTTTTAATGGAATGGCATCTCGCCATTGTTTCACTGTTTCTTCTGGCAAATTGGCCGTCATTTCAGTCTCAATAAAACCTGGCGCAATCACATTGCTACGTATATTTCTTGAACCCAATTCCAAGGCAACTGATTTAGAAAAACCAATAATTCCGGCTTTAGAAGCCGCATAATTTGCCTGTCCGGCATTTCCTTTTAATCCAACCACCGAACTCATATTGATAATAGAACCCGAACGTTGTTTCATCATCGGTCTAATAACTGCTTTTGTTAAATTGAAAACCGATTTTAAATTTACTTCAATCACCGTATCAAAGTCCTCTTCAGAAATTCGCATCAACAAATTGTCTTTTGTAATTCCTGCATTATTTATTAAAATATCTATGGTTCCAAATTCTTTTAAAACTTCGGCCACCAATTCTTGGGCAGCTTCATAATTTGCCGCATTTGATTTGTAGCCCTTTGCTTTTACGCCAAAAGTCATCAATTCCTTCTCCAATGCTTCCGCTGCTTCACTGGATGAACTGTATGTAAAAGCCACGTTTGCACCATGTTTTACAAAAGTTTCAGCAATTCCTTTTCCTATCCCTCTGGTTGCTCCTGTAATTAAAGCCGTTTTGTTTTCTAAAAGTTTCATGTTGTATTGTTATTATAGTTTCTTTTAATTTTTTCAACAATTCAAATATACATAATTGCATAAAAATAAACCGTTCTTAATTTGCATCAATTATAGAATCTATAATAAGCCATTAAAAAATCAAAGTAGTTACCATAAAATCATTTTCCTGAATTAATAGTAAATTTTTTCGATATAAATAATGATATTTATCACGTTTTGCGCTTAATGCTACAAAAGATACATTTTTATCTATAAATTGTTAAATATTTGTCATATATTAGTCTAATTAATTAACTAAATAACAAATACATGGGCTCAAAAAAATTACGTATTTTAGGAATTTTCTTGCTTTTTACGGTGGTAATATTTGCGCAATCGTATCAAGTTACAGGAAAAGTAACAGACACAGACAACCAACCGTTGCCTGGAGTTTCTGTTACAATTGAAGGAACTTCAAGAGGAACCACAACTGATTTTGACGGTAATTATGCGGTTATGGTACAAAGCAGTGAAAACCTCATATTTTCATATGTGGGGTATAACGAAAAGAAATTACAAATGGACGGCACAAAAGTATTTAATGTCGTCTTGGTTTCTGGGGTAGCATTAAAGGAAATCGTAGTTGTTGGATCAAGAAATCCAAACAGAACAGCTGTTGATACAGCCGTTCCTGTTGATATAATTGATGTAGCGGAGTTGATTACCGCAGGGCCTCAAGTGAACTTAAACCAAATATTGAACTATGTGGCGCCTTCGTTTACATCTAATACCCAAACCATTGCTGATGGTACAGACCATATTGATCCGGCTTCTTTAAGAGGTTTAGGTCCAGATCAAGTTTTGGTTTTGATCAATGGTAAAAGAAGACACAATTCATCATTGGTAAATGTGAATGGTACATTTGGTCGCGGTAGTGTTGGTACTGATTTAAATGCAATACCAGCGGCATCAATAGAGCGAATTGAAGTTCTTAGAGATGGCGCAGCTGCACAATATGGCTCTGATGCCATTGCCGGGGTTATTAATATTGTATTAAAAAGAAATACTAACGTATTAAACCTAAATGTTACAACAGGAGCAAACTTCACAAAAAACGCAAATGACCAAACTGGTGGTGTGGATGGTGAAACAACCAATGTTAGTGCAAATTACGGACTTCAATTAGGAGATAAAGGCGGATTTATCAATTTTACAGGTGATTTCGATGTTAGAGAAGACTACAGCAGAATGAAAGAGTGGGAAGGTGCTGTATTTAATGCCTATAATGCAATTGAAAGATTGGCAGTAGGTCAAAATTTAGACATCTCTAATTTATCAGATACCAATGTTAAAAATTTAGCAAGCGGCTATTTATCACAAGCTGATAGTGACATTGTTAATGGTTTTTCATCTTCTCAATTACATACGCCAACAAAAAAAGACAGTGACGGAAATATAACTTTTTATAATCCTCTTTCTAACGATGTAACAAACGCTGAATTAACAGCACGTGGTTTAGAAAGAAGTGATTTTAATATGAGAGTTGGGCAATCCGCATTGCGTGGCGGTCGTTTCTTCGCAAACTTTTCACTTCCTTTAGATGAAGAAGGTACCGAATTGTATTCATTTGCAGGGATGAGTTCAAGAACAGGAAATTCTGCTGGATTTTACAGGCAACCTAATGAAAGCAGAACCTATACACCAGCCTACATGAATGGATTTTTACCTGAAATTAATTCTGATATTTCAGATAAATCCTTCTCTATTGGTATAAAAGGTAAAGTTTCTGACTGGGATGTAGATTTTAGTAATACTTGGGGAAAAAACGCATTTATGTATACTATAGGTAATACTTTTAATGCCTCTATGCAAAAAGCATCCCCAACTCTTTTTGATGCTGGTGGATTTTCATTTGCACAAAACACCACTAATTTAGACATTAGCCAGTTTTTTGAAGACACTATGGCTGGTTTAAACGTAGCTTTTGGTGCTGAATATCGTTTGGAAAATTATGATATTATTGCTGGGGAACCTGCGTCCTATGCGCAATATACGGCTGATGGACAAATTATTACTTTGGCATCACAGGTTCCGGCAAAAGATTTCTTTGGAAATTCGAGACCGGGAGGCTCTCAAGTATTCCCAGGATTTAGTCCTGCAAATGAACTATCTAGAGGCAGAAGCAGTGTTGCAGGTTATTTTGATATGGAAGCTGACTTTACTGAAAACCTATTAATAAGTGGCGCAGTTCGTTATGAGGATTATTCTGATTTTGGATCTACCTTAAATGTTAAACTTGCCACCAGAATTAAAGCTGGTGAAAAAACCAATATTAGGGCAGCCTTTAATACTGGCTTTAGAGCACCTTCATTACACCAATTGAATTTTAACTCCACCTCTACTATTTTCGACAACCAAGGAAATCCACAAGAAGTAGGAACCTTTGCTAACGACAGTAGAGCTGCAAAATTGTTAGGAATTCCTAAGTTGAAAGAAGAAACCTCTAAAAGCGTTAGTGTTGGGTTTACCTCTAAATTACCAGAGGTTCATTTAACTTTTACTGTTGATGCCTATTTTGTTGGTATTAATGACAGAGTTGTATATACTGGTCAATTTAAAGGGCCTGGAACTGGAACTGAATTAGACAATTTATTGGCACAAGCAAATGCATCTGCAGCTTCATTTTTTGCCAATGCCATTGATACGGAATCAAAAGGTTTGGATATTGTAATAACGCATGATGCTTTAATAGGTGCTAATGCCAAGCTAAAATCTGACTTATCGGGTACTTTTTCTAAAACAATACAAGTTGGCGACATTAATGCCTCTGATGTTTTGATTAATGCAGGCTTAGTTGGAACTTATTTTCCTGAAGACAGTAGGGTTTATTTGGAAGAAGCTGTGCCAAGAACCAAAATTAATTTATCTAACAGTTTAACTACTGATAAGTTTAATGTGTTTTTAAGAAACGTTTGGTTTGGTGAAGTTACAGAAGCAACTACAACTGTTGCCAACCAACAAGTTTTCGGTTCTAAATTGGTAACTGATTTATCATTTGGTTATAAAGTATCTGAAAGTACAACAGTTACTTTAGGAGCTAATAACCTTTTTGATATTTATCCAGACAGAGCTGGTGAGGAATACGGAAATAGAAGCTCTGGTAGATTCGATTGGTCTAGAAGAGCACAACAATTTGGTATTGGCGGACGTTTCCTTTTTGCCAGGCTGAATTTTATACTTAAATAATAGCTAAATAAAGTGTCTTTAAAATAGAAGATCAAATTTAGAATATTTAAAACCCGTAAAGATATTTTCTTTACGGGTTTGTTGTTTTTAATAAAATTACACTTTCAGTAAACAATATAAAACACATTAATATGATTTTTATCAACTCCATTTACCCCTCTTATAGCGTAATTTTGCAGTAATTATTTTAATCGAAATAATTTAACTCCTGAAAGGGCTAAAGTTATAAAATACTATGAAGGCTACTTCAATTCTAATAATGCTGTTTTTTTTAACTACACAAATAAATGCACAAAATACATTAACTTATATAGATGATAATGCAGAGTCAAGTGTATTAGAGCTTCCTTTGTCCTCAAAAAATATAAATTCTCAACCTGAATTTCAAGGTGGTCATGCAGCGTTAGCAAAGTATTTAAGTAAAAACCTTAGATACCCCAGAAATTCTTATAATTCAAGTACAAGAGGAAGGGTAATTGTATGTTTTAAAGTTGAAGAAGACGGGAAAATTTCTGATGTAAATATTGTTGAAGGCGTTAACAAAATACTTAATAAAGAAGCAAAAAGAGTTGTTGAGAACATGCCAAATTGGAAACCTGCTTTTGAAAACGGTATTTCAGTAAGCAATGTAATTTTAATTCCTATTGTGTTTTATAGAAACTAATGCATTCGGTATGTCCAATCGATAATTAAAAAAGCTCCTCGAGACGAAGAGCTCTTTTTATGAAGTAATAGATTAAATCTGTTAAATAATTATTGCTTTTTCACCAATAATATGAAGTTCCGTAAATTCTTTTGAAATAACCAAGACTTTTCCTTTAAGGCTGGAAGCCAAATCAATTTCAACATTGTCCACTTCCACTTTTTTAATCTCAAAAGGCAATCCAACCAAATTAATTTCAAAAGTTTCATAAGAAGTAATAAATTTTCCTGATTTAAATTGTTGGATGGTTAAAGAATCCTCTTTGCCTAGAAGGTTGAAATTTCTCAAGCTAAACCTTCCTTTTTTATAATCAAATCCATCTTGTGCATCTTCATAAACCTGAGATTTTTCTTTTCCTAATTTAAAAAATACATCCAAATGAAGTTCCTCAATCTCCTTTTCTCCAACATATTGCTGTACAGGATATTTTGGGATAATAGCACCTTCTTTTACGAAAATTGGCATACTGTCTAAATCTGCCTCAACCCAAATTTCATTTCCACCTTTAACCATTGTATCATCCCAGAAATTATACCAATTCCCTTCCGGCACATACATCCTTCTTCCTTTGGCATTTGGTTCTGTAATTGGACAAGCCAATATTTTTTCGCCAAAAACAAATTCATCATTTCTGTAATGCGTTTGTGTATCTGCCTGATCATATAAAACCAACGATTTCAAAATTGGAATACCTTCCGTAGCATAACGCCAGAATGCAGTATATAAATAAGGCAGCAATTGATACCTGATTTCAATAAATTTTCTAACAATATCGGTAATATTATCACCAAAAGCCCAAGGTTCCTGATCGCCATGGTCACCCGAAGAATGCGTTCTGCAAAATGGATGAAAAATGCCCAACTGAATCCAACGTGCATAAAGTTCGCCGTTTGGCTGCTCTGCAAATCCGCCAATATCTGAACCCACAAAAGAGAAACCCGACATACACATACGTTGCGCCTGTAAATTTGCGATGGTTAAATGTTCCCATGACGCCACATTATCGCCTGTCCAAGTTGATGTATAACGTTGTGTTCCCGAATAAGCCGCTCTGGTAATCGCAAAAGGGCGTTTTGGATAAGAGAATTTCTTTAATCCTTGATAAGTGGCTCTTGCCATTTGCATCCCATAAATGTTATGTGCTTTTCTATGACTACATTCATTTCCGTCGTAATCGTGCCTAACGTCATCCGGAAATGTTTTTCCTGGAACTTCCATAATTGCAGGTTCGTTCATATCATTCCAAACGCCCTTTATCCCAACATCTTCAATAAGTTCTTTAAATAAACCCGACCACCATTCGCGGACTTCAGGTTTGGTGAAATCGGGAAAATAGCATTCCCCTGGCCAAACTTTTCCTTTCATATAGGGACCATCGGCACGTTTACAAAAGTAATCCTTATCCAAACCTTCTTTAAAAACACTGTAATTATTATCGATTTTTATTCCCGGGTCAATTATAGCAACGGTTTTAAAACCATTATCAGCCAATTCCTTCACCATCCTTTTCGGATCAGGAAAATATTCTTTGTTCCAGGTAAAACACCTAAATCCATCCATATAATCGATGTCTAAGTAAATAGCATCACAAGGAATTCTTAAGTCCCTAAACTTATTGGTAACCTCTTTTACGTTGGATTCTGGATAATAGCTCCACTTACATTGGTGATACCCCAATGCCCAAAGTGGTGGTAATTCATGTGGTTTCCCGGTTAAATCGGTGTAATTGGATACCACTTCACCCATTTCTGGACCATAGATAAAATAATAATTCATTTCGCCGCCCTGTGCCCAAAAACTGGTAATATTTCTACGCTCTTGACAAAAATCGAAATATGCACGAAAAGTATTGTCAAAAAATATACCGTATGCTTTTCCGTGATGAAGTCCTGTATAAAATGGAATTGCTTTATAAAGTGGATCCGTATCCCTAGTATATGCATATGAATCTGTTACCCAATTCTCAAAACGTTTGCCTTTTAAATTTAAAGGAACCGGTTTATCCCCTAAACCATAATAACTTTCTTTCTCCAACGAATTTTTAGACATTTTTACAATATTGCCTCCAAATTCGTAACTTTCTTCCCAATGAAACCCAAGTTCGTCTTCTGATATAAGCGTATTGTCCTTTGCGTCGAAAATTGATTTTCTCATATCTTCTTTTGATATATGACAAATCAATTTCGAGGTTGTGACAATATAATTAGTTTCATCTTCGGTTACCTCAAGATGGTTAAATCCCCTGCTTGCATAACGGGTAATGGCATAAGAAAAATCGTTCTCAAAAATAGAAATTGTTGTATAACGAAATCGCAACACACTGTCTCTTAGTATTGTAAGTTGCAAAACCACATTATTTTCACTGGTAAAGTAGAGGGTATCAACGTCTTTTTTGTAAGATATTATTTTTGAAGGAAATTGATTTCCTTTTAATTCGAGTTCAGTATTTATAATCATAAATTAAATTATTTGATCAAAGTGCAAACCTACTAAAATAAACAATTTAATAAATATTATTTTTATTAAAATAAAGCTACTTTGTTAACATAAATGTAAGATTTATGCCATTTCGCGTTATAAATTTAACAGAATTTTAAAATTGAGATACCAAGTGGAGGCAAATCAAGAATAGCCGAGTATTTATTAACTTTAGGCTCTTTTTTTATAGTAATTTTTTCAGCATTTACAGTGCCACTTCCTCCATATTTCTCATGATTGCTGTTAAATACTTCCAGCAATTTTCCTTTTCTTGGTACTTGGATTTTATAATTCACTAATGTTTGCGGCGAAAAATTACAGATTACCAATACATCATCTTTAGGATTATTACCCTTTCTTAAATAGGATATTACCGAATTTTCGGAATCATCATAACTCACCCATTCAAAACCCTCATTACTGAAGCCTTTTTCATATAAGGCTGGCGTGGACTTATAAAATAGGTTTAAATCCTTAAAATAATTTTGCGTGTTTTTATGCGGATAAAACTCCAATAAATTCCAATCTAAACTTTTTTGAAAATTCCATTCTTCATAATGTCCAAATTCGCTTCCCATAAATAACAATTTAGTCCCGGGATGCGTAAACATATAACCATATAGCAATCTGAGATTTGCAAAGCGTTGCCATTCATCACCAGGCATACGCCCTAAAATGGTTTTTTTACCGTGTACCACTTCATCATGGGACAAGGGCAGCATAAAATTCTCTGTAAAAGCGTAGGTTAAACTAAAAGTGATTTCATTTTGATGGTATTTTCTATAAATGGTGTCTTTAGAAAAATAGTCCAATGTATCGTGCATCCAACCCATCATCCACTTCATTCCAAAACCCAATCCACCCATAAAAGTTGGTTTGGATACCATGGGGAATGCGGTAGATTCTTCTGCGATAGTTTGCACATCGGGAAACGATTTATACACTTCTTCATTCAATTCCTTTAAAAACAACACCGCATCCAAATTTTCGTTTCCGCCGTAAATATTTGGCTCCCATTCGCCGTCTTCACGTGAATAATCAAGAAATAACATAGAAGCCACCGCATCAACCCGCAAACCGTCCGCGTGATATTGTTCTAGCCAAAAAATAGCATTGCTGATTAAAAAGGAACGGACTTCATTTCTTCCGTAGTTAAAAATAAGGCTTTTCCAATCTTGATGGTAGCCTTTTCGCTTGTCAGGATGTTCGTACAAATTTGAGCCATCAAAATAACCAAGTCCGTGCGCATCTTCAGGAAAATGTGATGGCACCCAATCTAAAATAATTCCTATTTCATTCTGATGTAATTTATCGACCAAATATTTTAATTCCTCAGGATAACCAAAACGAGCCGTTGGTGCAAAATAGCCAGTAATTTGATACCCCCAAGATGGATCGTATGGGTATTCCATAATCGGCATAAATTCTACATGGGTAAAATTCATTTCTTTCACATAAGTCACCAATTCATCTGCCAATTCAAAATAGGACAAGGATCTATTTTCTTCAGTGTTTTTTCTCCACGAGCCTAAATGGACTTCATAAACTGAATAAGGTGCATCCAAGGCGTTATTCTTTTTGCGGGTATGCATCCAGCTTTTATCTTTCCATTTATAGGTGTCTTCCCAAACTACAGATGCCGTTTTTGGAGGATGTTCGCATCTGCGAGCGTAAGGATCGGCCTTTTCTGAAACGTAATTGTTAATGTTTGAATGAATTTTATATTTGTATAAGTTTCCTTTTCCTACTGCAGGAATAAATCCCTCCCAAATACCTGAGGAATCCCAGCGAACATTTAAGTTAAATTCGCCATCAACCCAATGATTGAAATCTCCTATAACCGATACTTGCTTTGCACTTGGAGCCCATACCGCAAAATAAGTGCCGGCAACACCATCTAATGTGGTAATATGCGAACCAAATTTTTCATACAATCGATAATGCTTTCCGCTTTTAAATAAATTGATGTCGAAATCTGTAAAAAGGCTGTGTGTAATTACATTTATCATAAATTAAATACTAAAACCATTTGGAATTATTGCAGCTTTTTTAACAACGACTATACCGTCTCTTACCACATAAGTATCAGTTTCAATGTCTTTAAGATGTTTCCCGCCATTAATTCGAACATCATCACCAATACAGCAGTTTTTATCCAAAATTGCATTTTTGATGAAGCAGCGTTTACCAATACCCATTGAAATTATATTTTCATCCAAAATATGTTCAAGTGACTGGTAATAATCAGACCCCATCATATAAGTGTTAATAATGGTTGATTCTTTGTCGATTCTTGAGCGAACACCAATTACTGAATGTTCAATTTTTCCAGCATTTATGATACAACCATCTGCAATCACGGTTTTATCCAAAATGGTCCCCGAAATTTTTGTGGTAGGCAGCATCCTGGCATGCGTATAAATACGTTTTTTTGTGCTGTACAAGTCAAACTTTGGAAAATCATCCGTTAAGCCTAAATTGGCTTCAAAAAACGAATCTATGTTTCCGATATCGGTCCAGTAACCTTCATATTGATAGCTAACAACTTTATATTGATTAATAGCCTGCGGAATAATTTCTTTACCGAAATCATTGGTATCTGGATTTTTCATTAAATCAATCAAAAGATCTTTGTTAAAAATATAAATCCCCATGGAAGCCAAATAATTACGGCCTTCCTTTTTCATTTCATCACTTACTTCGGAAGTCCAATCTGGCAACAATTCAGCAGCAGGTTTTTCTATAAAAGAGGTGATTTTATCTTCATCATTTGTTTTCAGAATCCCAAAAGAAGTGGCATCTTTTGCATTCACAGGAATTGTTGCTATAGAAATAGAAGCTTCCATTTTAATATGCTTTTCAACCATTTCTTCAAAATCCATTTGATACAATTGGTCACCAGACAATATTAAAGCATATTCAAAATCATGGTTTAAAAAATGATGCATGCTTTGCCTAACCGCATCTGCAGTTCCCTGAAACCACGTGCTATTTCCCGGAGTTTGCTCGGCGGCCAGAACATCAACAAATGCAGAACTAAAAAAACTAAAATGATAGGTGTTTTTAATGTGCCTATTTAATGAAGCCGAATTGAATTGTGTCAACACAAACATACGTTTGATGTCTGAATTAATACAATTTGAAATTGGAATATCTACCAGCCTATATTTACCCGCAATTGGTACGGCAGGTTTAGAGCGGGTCTTTGTTAATGGGTGTAATCTGGATCCTTGTCCGCCACCTAAAATAATTGATAAAACTTTATTCCCTACCATAACTTACTGATTTAACGATTTATATAAATTGATATACGCCAATGCCGATGCATCCCAAGAATGGTTGATGCCCATAATTTTTTTTCTAATTTTATTGTATGTGGTCTTATTTTTAAACAATTTTACGCCTCTTTCTATAGCTTCAGTAATTTCTAAAACCGTAACTTCCTTATGACAAATCCCAAATCCGCCTTTTTCTGAAATATCAATAACGGTATCTTTTAAACCGCCAATACTTCTCACAATAGGAATTGCCCCATAACGCAGGGCGTACATTTGGTTCAATCCACAAGGTTCAACCCTTGAAGGCATCAAAATAAAATCGGCGCCCGCATATACAATATGCGCCAATTTTTCATCATATCCTATAAAAGCGTTGTAAGAACCCTCAAAATCTTTTTTTAGCTCAATTAATTTCACTTCAACAGCATCATTGCCCGAACCCAATAAAAATATAGAAATATTACTTTTTTGAAGTGCTTTTTCAAAAGCTTTAGGAAATAAATCGGCACCTTTTTCCCCTACCAATCTGCCAATAAATGCAAAAAGCGGTTTTTTAAAGTCCAAATTATACTGGCTGCATAGCCATTTTTTATTGACATCCCTTCCTAATTCAACTGTATTTATGTTGTAATTCCCTATCAAATAAGGATCTGTTTCAGGATTCCAAACTTCCCAATCAATTCCATTTAAAATTCCGGTGCATTTTGCGCTTTCATGACTTAATAAAGATTCCAAACCATTGGCTGCTTTTTTCATTTCTTCCATATAACTTGGGGAAACCGTGGTAACTTTCCAAGCACATTTTATGGCAGAAGCAAGTGGATTGATGCTCCCATCCCAATCAAGCAAACCAACATTGCTAAAATTAAATTCGGGAATTAAACCGACTTTCTCATGCGAAAACCAACCTTGATATTGGGCATTGTGAATGGTAAGCACCGTTGGAATATTTTTTAACGCCGAATAATCCTTACTTTGTGTCATCATAAAAGGAATCAGTCCGGTATGATGATCGTGACAATGCACAGTTGTTGGTTTTTCATCCCAAGTAAGCATCCAATTTAAAGCAGCAATTTGAAATGCCAAAAACCGATCTGTATCATCAAAAGAATACACATAATCTGTGAACAACAATTCAGGAATGTCCACCAAATAAAGGTTAAAACCTAAATTATTATTGTTCAATGTTTTAACTTGATAGGGATATTCTTGTTTCCCCAAATTTAATTTTGAGGTAAATAGCACGGAAAACTCTGAATTTTTTGTGAATTTATTATCATAAAAAGGCATAATTACTTCCGAAGTAAAACCCGCATCATGTTGGTATTTTGGAAGCGCACCCACAACATCAGCCAATCCGCCCACTTTTGCCACTGGATAACATTCTGCACTTATATGTGTTATTTTCATTCTTCGTATTTTATTTTAATATTTTTTTAATCAATTTAAAAAAATGCCTTAAAAACTTGGGCGTTTCCGCTAAAAAAGCGGTCGGGCTTTACATTGCAATCTGTCATTGCGAGCAGAGCATGGCAATCTGTTGAGTATATTACCCGCCAGACGCAATCGGGATTCACAAACTCGCAATGCCAGGATTTTCATTTCAATCCCTAACGCAAATTGAACCAATAATTAAAAATAAATAATAAAATATTTTCTAGTGCTCTTTGCGGATTTTCTTTGCGGAATTTGCGGTTAAAAATCTAGGTGTATCTGTCAATTTTCATCATTGAATACACACACAAACAAAACATCAAAACTATTTTAGAATTCGGCTTTAATAATGCTGTTAATACTTGAATTTATTCATAAATATGAAAAATGAAATTACAAAAAATACTTTAATAAGTAAAGGATTTAAATTATAAATTTTGCGAAAACAAACAGAAAAACAAAAGAGGAAAATTGAAAAACTTCCCTCTTTTGTTTTTAATAAATTAAGCTATCTATTATGGCTATTTTGCTCGAGCTGCTTGTTCTTTTTTAATCAAATTTAAGGCAGAGCCCTCTTTAAACCATTCAATCTGACTTTGGTTGTAAGTATGGTTTAATTGAATAACATCTTTGTTTCCGTTAGCATGAACCAATTCCAAAGCCAAGGTTTTCCCTGGTGCAAATTTATCCAAATCCAAAAAGTTAAAAGTATCATCTTCTTTAATCAAATCGTAATCCGCTTCATTTGAAAAAGTTAAACCTAACATTCCCTGTTTTTTAAGGTTTGTTTCATGAATACGTGCAAAGGATTTTACAATAACTGCTGCAACACCCAAATGACGTGGTTCCATTGCCGCGTGTTCACGGGATGAACCTTCACCGTAATTATGGTCACCCACAACAATCGAATAAATGCCTGCGGCTTTATAAGCTCTTCCTGTATCTGGTACCGTGCCAAATTCGCCAGTCATCTGATTTTTAACTTTGTTGGTTTCTTTACCAAATGCGTTCACTGCGCCAATTAAACAGTTGTTTGAAATATTGTCTAAATGTCCGCGAAAACGCAACCAAGGACCTGCCATAGAAATGTGGTCGGTGGTGCATTTTCCAAATGCTTTTATCAGTAATTTAGCACCTTTTACATTTGTTCCAATCGGTTGAAAAGGTGTTAACAATTGCAATCTTTCAGAAGTTGGGCTTACCAAAACTTCTATCTTGCTTCCGTCTTTAAATGGTGCAACAAAGCCTGCATCTTTAACATCAAAACCATTTGGTGGCAATTCAAAACCGGTTGGTTCTGTAAATTTAACTTCCACACCATCTCGGTTAATCAACGAATCAGTCATCGGATTAAAATCTAACCTACCTGATATTGCAATTGCAGCAACCATTTCTGGTGAAGCAACAAATGCGTGGGTATTTGGATTTCCGTCTGCTCTTTTTGAAAAGTTTCTATTGAAAGAATGAATAATGGTGTTCTTTTCTTGTTTTTCAGCACCTTCCCGATCCCACTGACCGATACAAGGTCCACAAGCGTTGGTAAATATTTTGGCATTTAAATCTTCAAAAATGGTTAATAAGCCATCTCTTTCAGCCGTAAAACGCACTTGTTCAGATCCTGGATTGATTCCAAATTCAGCTTTTGCAACAATTTTATTGTCCACTGCCTGTTTTGCAACCGATGCCGCTCTTGATAAATCTTCATAAGAGGAATTTGTACAAGACCCTATTAATCCCCATTCTACTTTTAAAGGCCAATCATTTTTTGTGGCTTTCTCTGTCATTTCACCAACTGGAGTGGCCAAATCTGGCGTAAACGGACCGTTTAAATGTGGTTTTAAATCTGATAAATTAATTTCAATAACTTGGTCAAAATATTTTTCAGGATTTGCATACACTTCATCATCACCTGTTAAATAAGAAGCTATTTTATTGGCCTCATCGGCCACTTCATCACGGTCGGTTGCGCGCAAATAACGTTCAATTGACGCATCATAACCAAAAGTGGAAGTTGTAGCGCCAATTTCAGCACCCATATTGCAAATTGTTCCTTTTCCTGTTGCCGACATCGCTTTCGCGCCTTCACCAAAATATTCCACTATTGCACCAGTACCGCCTTTAACGGTTAAAACACCGGCAACTTTTAATATCACATCTTTTGGGGCTGTCCAGCCAGAAAGTTTTCCCGTTAATTTAACACCAATCAATTTTGGAAATTTTAATTCCCAAGCCATTCCTGCCATAACATCTACCGCATCAGCACCACCTACGCCAATAGCAATCATTCCCAGTCCGCCTGCATTTACGGTATGTGAATCTGTTCCAATCATCATTCCTCCCGGAAAAGCATAATTTTCAAGTACCACTTGATGAATAATACCTGCTCCCGGTTTCCAAAAACCAATGCCGTATTTGTTAGATACCGAAGCCAAGAAATTAAATACTTCACTGCTGTTATTTAGCGCGGTCTGTAAATCTTTATCAGCACCAACCTTAGCCTGAATTAAATGATCACAATGCACCGTTGTTGGCACAGCCACTTTTGCTTTACCTGCTTGCATGAATTGAAGCAAGGCCATTTGTGCTGTAGCATCTTGGCAAGCAATTCTATCAGGTGCAAAATCCACATAATCTTTACCGCGGATAAAGGCTGTTTCCGCTTTGCCATCCCAAAGGTGGTTATATAATATTTTTTCAGCTAGAGTTAAAGGTTTCCCCACTACAGTTTTAGCGGCATCAACACGCTCTGTCATTCTATTGTAAACACCTTTAATCATTTCAATATCAAAAGCCATATCTATAATTTTAATTAAGTTATTTTAATTTAGCGAAGGTACGAAAAATGATTGCTTTAATTAATAAAATGCCAGCATCTAACTGATTTTTATAAATAAGATATTTACAAACCCTATTATTTTTAAAACGGCAAAAAAGGATTGCGAAAACGATGTAGATATTAAGAATATGGTAAATAAAATAAAAAAAGTAGGTCTGTAAGCCGGATTCTGTACTTCGAAAAGTTCTTATCATTTATCTAGACTATAAATTGCTCTATAGCTCAAGCTGCCTACCCCTTGAAATAATGCGAGTCACATTAAAATTTCAATATACATGGCATTTCACCGCATAGAGTTTACCTGGTTTCACTACAGCCGAACTGTACTTGCTTTCTGTTGCACTTGTCCTCGGCTTGCGCCGGATGGATGTTATCCATTATGCTACTCTTTGGTGTCCGGACTTTCCTCTCCAATAAATTGAAGCGATAAGACGACCTACTATTTTTTTTGCAAAAATAAACTAAAATATGACAATAAAAAACCCACTCATAAAATGAGTGGGAAAATTGCTATGAAAAAGAAAAAGTGTTATTGGATTTTTCACCAACAACTTTTCAAATATAGTTTATTTTAAAAATATATAAAATTTTTTAACACTTAATTTTATGAAAACATGTCTTTCACTTTTTCAAAAAATGATTTATCTAATTTTGAAGGGCTTGGTTTAAAATTTTCGTCCTTTTTATTCGCTTCAAAAAATGCTTCTTGTTCCGTTGAAAGTGTTTGGGGTGTCCAAACATTGGTATGAACCAACAGGTCACCATTTCCATAATTATCTATGCTTGGCAATCCTTTTCCCCGCAATCTTAAAATTTTTCCAGATTGTGTGCCTGGTTCAATTTTAATTTTTACTTTTCCTGTTACGGTATCAATATTTTTTGAAATTCCTAAAACAGCTTCAGAAAAATTGATATATAAATCGAAATGTAAGTTTGTTCCTTCTCTTTTTAAGGTTTCGTGAGGTATTTCTTCAATAACCACGATTAAATCACCATCAATCGCATTGTTTCCAGGCGCTGCATTTCCTTTTCCATTTACTTTTAACTGAACCCCTTCTGTAACACCAGCAGGAATTTTTATTGAAACTGTTTCTTCTTTAAACTCTAAGCCATCACTGTCAGCAGTTTTTGGTCTTTTGTCCAGAATTTCACCTGCTCCGTGACAAGTTGGACAAGTTGAAGCAGATTGCATGCGTCCTAAAATAGTATTGGTAACACGCATCACTTGACCGACACCATTACAAGTGGTACAAGTTTTATAAGTGGCACCTTCGGCCATTACTTTTCGGCGAACTTTTACCTTTTTCTCTACGCCGTTTGCTATTTCCTCCAGCGTTAATTTAACCCTGATTCGCAAGTTACTTCCTTTAACACGAGCCCTGCCGCGACTTCCGCCACTAAAACCACCAAAACTTCCGCCACCAAAACCGCCGCCAAAAATATCTCCAAACTGGCTGAAAATATCATCCATATTCATTCCTCCGCCTCCAAAGCCATTGCCACCGCCATTTTCAAATGCTGCATGACCATATTGATCATAACGTGCTTTTTTATTTTCGTTGCTTAGTATCTCATAAGCTTCAGCTGCTTTTTTAAATTTTTCTTCCGCTGCTTTATTTCCCGGATTTTTATCAGGATGGTATTCTATGGCTTTTTTACGATAGGCCTTTTTGATTTCTGCAGGTGTGGCATTTTTGGAAATGCCTAATATTTCGTAATAATCTTGCTTCATTGTTTTTAATTTATTGTCCCGTTACTACTTTTGGATATCTGATGACTTTCTCGCCTAACTTATATCCTTGTTCAAGAACATCAATAATTTTTCCTTTTAAATCCTCATTTGGTGCTGGAATTTGTGAAATGGCTTCATGCAATTCAACATCAAAAGCATCTCCTCCATTTACAGTAATAATACTTAAGCCTTTTTGGGCTAAAGTGTTTTGTAATTTATTATTTATCAACTCCACGCCCTTTAAAAGCTCATCGTCTTCATCTTTGACTTTTTTAATCACATTCAAAGCCCTCTCAAAATCATCCAAAATTGGCAATAAAACTGACATTAAATCTTCACTGGCAGTTTTAAACAGCTCAATTCTTTCTTTGGAAGTCCGTTTTTTATAATTTTCAAACTCGGCAAATAACCGTAAAAATTTATCTTTTTCTTGAATAAGTTCAAGTTTTAACCGTTCTTCAACACTTAATTCCTGTGTTTCTTGCTGATTTAAATCCTTATCATTTATATCCTTCGAGGCTTTGCTGTCTTTCTTCTTACTCATAATTTTTCAATAAAATAGTTATTTTGTAATCGTCTGCAAAAGTATTGCCATTTTTTGAGATATGCCAATATGACACCCTTATAATTGAAAATTAAAAATTGATAATTGACAATTAAAAAATTTAAAGAAAAAAAAGAAAATTTAGATACAAAGCAGAGGTGAAGTCTCACAGATAAACAAATAAATGCCTAAACAAATTTTCACAAATAAACGACTAAACGCTTAAACAAATAAACAATTTAATCTACCCTAATTATTTTAGCGCCAATTGCTTGTAAGCGTTCATCAATATTTTGATAACCTCGGTCAATTTGTTCAATATTTTGGATAGTGCTTGTGCCTTCTGCGGAAAGCGCGGCTATCAATAAAGAAATTCCTGCCCTAATATCTGGCGAAGTCATCGTTGTGCCTTTTAAGCTAAATTCGTGATTCATGCCTATAACCGTAGCGCGATGCGGATCGCAAAGAATTACTTTAGCACCCATATCAATTAATTTATCGACAAAGAACAACCTGCTTTCAAACATTTTTTGATGGATCAATACGCTCCCTTTTGCCTGTGTGGCAACCACTAAAATAACACTCAATAAATCTGGCGTAAAGCCTGGCCAAGGCGCATCTGATATTGTTAAAATTGAGCCATCAATATAATTTTGAATTTCGTAACTTTCTTGTTCCGGTATAAAAATATCATCACCTCTTTTCTCTAAATTAATTCCCAATTTTTGAAAAACACGCGGTATTACACCCAAATCATCCCAACTCACATCTTTAATGGTAATAGAAGATCTTGTCATAGCCGCCATCCCAATCCAGCTACCAATTTCAATCATATCGGGTAAAACTCTATGAGAACAACCAACCAATTTTTTAACACCTTTTATATGCAATAAATTAGAGCCAATGCCATCAATTTTAGCGCCCATACTGTTCAACATTTTACACAATTGCTGAATATATGGTTCGCAGGCGGCATTGTAAATTGTGGTTATTCCTTTTGCCATTACGGCTGCCATCACAATATTTGCTGTTCCGGTTACAGAAGCTTCATCCAGCAACATTACTGTTCCCGTAAGTTGTTTTGCTTCTACTCCGTAAAAACGCTCATCTTTATTGTATCTAAAAGTGGCGCCCAATTGAATAAATCCTTCAAAATGTGTATCTAGCCTACGTCTGCCAATTTTGTCGCCTCCTGGGCGTGGAATATATCCTTTCCCAAATCGCGCCAATAACGGACCAACAATCATAATTGAGCCTCGTAAAGAACTTCCTTCAACTTTAAATTTTTCTGACTCTAAGTAATCTAAATCCAATTCATCTGCCTGAAAAGAATACGTGTCAGGACTCATCCTATTCACTTTTACACCCAATTCACTTAAAATATAAATCAATTTATTAACATCTCTAATATCTGGAACGTTGCTAATAATTACTTTTTCAGGAGTTAGTAAAACTGCACATATTACTTGAAGCGCTTCATTTTTAGCACCTTGAGGCGTGATACTTCCACTTAATTTATGACCTCCTTCTATAATAAATGTTCCCATTATTTTTGTAGATGAATTGATTTATTGTTTCTTTTTCAATATTTTAACTTTTCCAGATGGCTTTCTTTTCTTCATCAATTCTTTAACTTCGGATAAAGATTCATTTTTACCTTCCAAATCAATTTTTCCTTTTGATAAATCAAGTAAATGATTGTAAATGATATGATCGTCAACAGTGTCTTTATTCCAATTTAAGTAACATTTTTTCATATGGTTGGCAATGGCAAAATACAAAGCTTCACGCTCCTCACCTTCTTCCCAAGTTAAAGCCACATCAATCATTGTTTGAATGTTATTGCCGTAAAATCTGTACTTTGAATCATATTTTGGATAAGCCAATCTTTCTGGTTTTGCTGACAATTCTTCTCTTTCTGGCTTTGGATATGGAGATTCGGCTTCCAATTTAAAATCGGACATAATGAATAGCTGATCCCATAATTTATGCTTAAAATCTGGCACATCGCGCAAATGAGGTTGTAAATTTCCCATCACATCAACAATGGCTCTTGCCATTTTGTTGCGTTCTTCAGCATCTTCGATTGCCACACAATTGTCTATTAATTTTTGGACGTGTCTGCCGTATTCCGGGATAATTAAATGGGGTCTTTCTGAATTGTATTCTAAATCAAATTCCATGAGTCTTTTCTTCTATAATATTTTATGCAAATTACAATATAAAAATTGGTTTTACAATATGTATCTATCCAATAATTACAAGCTTTGCGAATTGTAATAATAATTTTTTAACGCCAAATGAAGCAAATTGAATCTCCGCTTTTTGGTTGGCGCCAAATCCGTCTAAACTAAGTACTTCTCCTTTTCCAAACTTTGCATGCTCCACAATTGTTCCCACAATAATATTATCATCAAATAAATTTGCGGAAGAAACCATAGAAGCATCTACTTTTTTAAAGTTTTTTGGGCTTGATAATTCTATTGGTGGCTGTATTGCTTTTTTAGTTGGCGAACGCTGTATCGGTTTTTTAAAACGGATTCTGTCTTGTGGAATGTCACCAAAAACATCTGAATCAATAAAGGCATTCTGTTTTGGGGGCGACATTTTTGGTGTTAAATGCTCTAAAAAGCCTTCATCAATTTCTTCTAAAAACCTACTTGGCTCGCAATCCACCAATTTTCCCCAACGGTATCTTGTTTGCGCATAGGTTAAATACGCCTGTTTTTCAGCCCGTGTTAACGCAACATAAAATAAACGGCGTTCTTCTTCCAACTCGCTTCTGGTATTCATGCTCATTGCCGAAGGAAATAAATTTTCTTCCAAACCAACTATGTAAACAAAGGGAAATTCCAACCCTTTCGCCAAGTGAATGGTCATTAAAGAAACACGAGGGGAATCATCTTTGTTTTTCGTGTCTAAATCTGTTGCCAAAGCAACATCTTGTAAAAAGAATGCTAAGGAATCATCTGCCTCCTTTTCTTTTTGTTCCTCTATAAAATCTTTTATACCGTTCAGCAATTCCTGAATATTTTCAACCCTGCTTACGCCTTCGGGTGTTCCTTCACTTTCTAAATCCTGAATTAACCTTGTTTTTTGCACTATAAATTCAGCAATCTCAAAAGCGTTTTTAGTTTCTGATTCAATTTGAAAATGCTGCATCATTGTCACAAAATTTAAAAGCTTTGTTTTGATGCCCGAATTAAGGTTTAAATCGAAAGTGCTGAGATTTAACAACAACTCAAAAATTGATATTTTATAATGATTGGCAGCCACGGAAAGTTTGTCGAGCGTAGTATCTCCAATACCTCTTGCAGGATAATTGATGATTCTTTTCAACGCTTCTTCATCCGTTGGATTTACGAGCAATCGCAAATAAGCCAACACATCTTTAATTTCTTTGCGTTGGTAAAATGACAATCCGCCATAAATTCTATAAGCAATATCCTTCTTCCGAAGTGCATCTTCCAAAGCTCTTGATTGGGCATTTGTGCGATACAATATGGCAAAATCAGAATTTTTCATCTGCAAATTCATCGCATTGTCAAAAATTGAATTTGCAATAAACCTGCCTTCTTCCGCTTCAGTAAAAGTTCTCATGACTTTTATTTTTGCGCCATCGCTGTTATCAGTCCAAATTTGTTTATCGAGTTTTGTTTTATTTTTTTCAATAACGCTATTCGCAGCTTCTACAATGTTTTTTGTGGAACGGTAATTTTGCTCCAGCTTATAAATAGCCACATTGTCGTAATCCCGCTGAAAATTCATGATATTTTTGATATTTGCACCACGAAATGCGTAAATACTTTGAGAATCATCGCCCACCACGCAAATATTCTGAAACCTGTCGGCCAAGGCCTTCACAATTAAATATTGTGAGTGGTTTGTATCCTGATACTCATCAACCAAAATATACTTAAATCTGTCTTGATATTTTGCCAAAACCACAGGAAATCTAGTCAGTAATTCATTGGTTCTCAGCAGTAAATCATCAAAATCCATAGCACCTGCCTTAAAACAACGCTCCACATATTCATTGTATATTTTCCCCATTTCCGGACGTTGCGCCATTTTATCGGCTTCCAACAAATCGGGATCATTATAATACGCTTTTACGGTAATTAAGCTGTTTTTAAAGGAAGAAATCCGACCCAAAACCTGTTTTGGTTTGTAACGGTCTTTATCCAATTCCATTTCCTTGATAATGGAAGAAAGCAATCTTACAGAATCTTGGGTATCATAAATGGTGAAATTAGAAGGAAAGCCCAATCTGTCTGCTTCTGAACGTAAAATACGTGCAAAAACAGAGTGAAAAGTTCCCATCCATAAATTTTTGGCTTCAGAAACGCCTACAACCGTTGCGATACGGTTTTTCATTTCTCGCGCCGCTTTGTTGGTAAAAGTTAGTGCCAAAATATTGAAAGGATCAACATTTTGGTTCATTAGATGTGCGATTCTATAAGTTAAAACGCGGGTTTTGCCAGAACCAGCGCCTGCAATAATTATCATTGCGCCTTCTTTATGCAATACGGCGGCTTTTTGTGATTCGTTAAGATTTTCTAAATATTTAGTCACGGGAATTCTTTAATAGCCAAAAGTACTATTCAAAATTTAGTTAAACAATAAAAGTTATTGACGAAGATTATTTAATTCCGGATGGATCGTTAACGTACCAGTTGCTCCGCCATGAAAACTGACTTATAAAAATTAATATCAATCCTATTAACAAAAAAGAGCTAAAACTGAATAGTAATATGTTGTAATGCTCAATTGGATTCATTTTCTGCAAATATAAGAAACCTTGTAAAAACAATAAGAGTTCTGTAATTACAATTGCAATTAAAAAAATAGCAATTCCTATTTTTGTAATCAAATGTTTCAATGCGATTGTACTTAAAATATTCAAAATTAAAATTAAAACCACACTCAAAAATCCTAAAGTAAACAAATGAATATATCCAATTATAAAATAATGCTTTAATGCCATTGATTTAGTAACAATGATTGGAAAAGCCTGAAGAACTTGAATTATCGTTTTAAAAGCAAATGCCATTAACCCGAATTTCAATAATAAATTAGTAAAAAAATTCCATTTTAGCTGTGGAATAACTTCTTGTATTATTTTAAATAAATAAAATAGAGAGATTAATTGTAAAATAGAAGCTACAAATCCAATAACGTTATATATCAATGATACCTCACTCCATAAAATAGATAATAAATATGCAGGGATGCAAGCTATGTTTAAATACCAAAAAAATCTCTTTTGATATTTTAAAGTAACTGAAATAAGTTGCCTTTCAAATATTTTAAACAATAGACCGAATAAAACAAAAACAAAATAACCATTGTACAAAAAATGCATATATAGATAAACAGTATTGTAATACAAGTCTGTTTTCCCCTGTGTTGCCACAAAAATCCCAATAAACCAGGAGGCAATGCTAGATAATAAAAAATAATATATTCCATATTTAATAAGCTTTCCAACAACACCCGAATCTTGAATGTCTTTTAATAATCTAAAAGAAAGCACATAGCTAGCTATTCCATATACGGATAATAGCACAATTGAAAACACTCCATAACCTCCTGATGGATAGCTAATTAACATCAACGAAACTGATACTACAATTGTAAAAATACTTATTTTATATGTATTGTTTTGCAGTTTAGATTTATCTACAAAAACTTTAAGAATTGCCGCAATAGAAGCTAGATATCCCCACCCTAAAAACGTAACATGTGAATGGCCTTGTAATAAGTTGGTATGATTTATAATATTCGTTGGAAAAGCAAAATTCCATCTTAACAGCAAACCATAAAGTGCAGACAAAATGAATAGAATAAAGGCATACAAACTAAGATATTTACTGTTTATCAAATAATTCATATATAAAATTTTGAACTACAAATTAACAAGAATTTTATCAAACTTCTTTATATAGACACAAAAAAAACGACTTCCGAAGAAGCCGCTTTTAAACAAATTAACCAATAATTTATTTACTAAATGTATAAGTAATACCTAACATAACCATACTAGTGGTCATTTCATAACCAACTTTTGTTCCTGCTATTGCTCCGTAAGGATTTGATGCAGATGCCATCATTGGATTTAACATTTCACCTTCAGTTTTATCTCCGCTTGTGCCATAATGATACACGCCGTTTAAAGTAAAGTTCTCATTGAAAGGGTGGCTAAATCCAAATTGGAATGCATTTTCAACAACAGCAGTTGCTGGGATTGAGAAAAACGCCAATTCATCGTCAATAGGGTTGCTACTATAAGTATATCCTACTCTTAAAGGGAATTTTTCAATACCTTTATATTGAAGTCCAACTGAAAGAATGCTAATATTTTTCCATCCAAAACCTTTTACAGAACCATCTTGATTCCATCCTTTTTCTGCAAACCCTTCAGTATTTTCATAATCCACATATCTATAATCCACGGCCAAATCAATAACTCCTGTTGAATAACCTAAACCAAAGGATAAAATTGCAGGATAATCCATATTGAAAGCATTTGCTGAAGTTGAATTATCTAAATAGGTATTTTCAAATTCCAAATCTTCAAATTTTTGCGTTGTTTTATAAGAAGCACCTAATTTAATCCCTCCTGGTGAATTATAAAATACTCCAAATTGTGCTCCATAACCTATTGCTGAAGCATTATCGCTTACAGGGTAACCAGAAGCATTTGGGCCTGCTGTTGGATTTGGTGCCAATTCCAATGCTGCATAGTTAATTGTTGGCTGCACACCAATTGACAATTCATTAGTTAGTTCATAAGCCCATGCAAATCCAACTTGTAATAACATATAATCAGATTCAATGTGTCCAAAACCTCCAGCTTGTTGCGGATAATTAATAGGATTTGAATTTGTTGTTGGGTTAAAATTAGGACTCATTGGATTATTAGCTTCTTCAGGAAAAGTAACCCCAAAACCACTAATTCCAAAGGCTGACACTCCAAAAGTGTGCTTGCTTCCTTCTTTTCCATAAACATAAGCTAATGCTGGCATTGGCGAAACACCTCTATCATCTTTAGTGACACCTGATACCGCAGGAGAACCAGCTCCCATCATTCCAGCTGGTAGGCTAGAACTTAATTCAGGTGATGAAAAGAAAGCACCTATATCAAAATTTATTATTTTACTGTCAAATACTGAAATTGCTGCTGGATTCCACTGTAATGCACCGCTAATATCTAATGGCTGTGCGGTGGCAGCTCCACCCATAGACATATTTACAGCACCTACACCTTGCATAATATGCCCAGCCTGTGCAAAAAGGGAGGTTGTTAGAAGTAATACGGCTAGTTTTAAAATGTTTTTCATAAACGATAAATTTATTTTCTTATTAATTATTATTTGTGTAACAATTGTTACTCTTTGATTCGCAAATATTTACATGCTTAAATATTTAACAAAATTATATGGTTTCCAACCTATATATAGTGACAAATATCATTAAAAGCTATGAAATTCAAAATACATCCAATAAATTTGACATTTATATAAAAAATTATGGAATACAATAAAATTTTAGAATTGTTAAGCTTTACAATTCCTTCTGTTGTGACTGGTGCGGTTGCCTATTATTTTTTTCTCGCTCATACAAATAATGAAGAAAGAAAATTCAAGTTATCACTTTTAAGGGAAAATCAAAAACAATCGTTGCCCATTAGGCTACAAGCTTATGAAAGAATGGCTTTGTTTTTAGAACGTATAAATCCTTCAAAATTGGTTTTAAGAATTACCTCTGTTAACAATGATATCAATGCGTATTCCAAAAGTTTAATCAATACCATTGAACAGGAGTTTGAGCATAACCTTGCGCAACAAATCTATATTTCTAATCAATGTTGGAGTGTGATTGCAGCCTCAAAAAATGCTACAATACTCATCATAAAAAAAACAGCAGAAGAAGAAACTGTTAACAATGCGCAAGAATTACGTGAAGCCATCATAAAAAAAATCTTAACTACAACAGCACCATCAGCAACTGCTTTGGCATTTTTAAAAGATGAAGTTCGAAATTATATTTAATAAATTTCTGTATTTAAGTTTTCAGCTTAAAATATTTATTGATGAAATCAAAAATTTAGCCAGCTTCCATATTTCTTATATCCTTAATGTTCTCCCTAACAAGAAACACGACATAAAAAAACCCTCATTTATTATAAAGGAGGGCTTTTTTAAGCATTATTCTCTTTTTGCTTTTTTATCTCTTTTTGCTTCTTTTTTTTCTTTAGCCGTTTTCAACGGTTCTTTTTTGACGTTTTTTTTCGCGTCCTGACCTTTTGCCATAATGATTTGTTTTAAATGTTTATGCTAACTTTTTTAATCAAGTAAATGTAAAAAATATTTTTGATTTGTGGTGGTAAAAATTTTAAGAAAACGAATTTGATTTCATTCTCACTTTTCATATTTATACCCTTTAAATATACTTTACAAGTTCTTAGAAATAGATAAAACCGAAACATAAGAAGCCGTCTCACTATTAAAATTTGAGGCGGTTTTTTATTTCCATTCAATTTTGGGTATTACTTTTATTTTTAAA
>DAIDMK010000020.1 GCA_027449025.1 Lutibacter sp.
GAAGCATTTTTGATAATGGTGTTATTTATGCTGTTGTTTTTACTTCCGGCTCTTAGCCAAATTGCACCCCATTGACCCGGAATTTTACTGAATTTAGTTTCCAATCTGTCTCCTTCAATTAACACTTTATCGTTTAATTTACCGTTGATGGTTAGCGTGGCATTTTTACTAACAATCAATCCTGAATTTGCATGAAAATGAATTTGGGCACCTGCTTCAATCGTCAATGATTTGTTCGGCGGAACAGCACAATAGCCATAAATAACATAAGGTTTTTCGTTGGTAAAGATGGTGTTTTCATTGAGGTAAAACCCGTTTACTTTTAAATCCTCTCCCTCCGTAGTTGTTCCTATAGAAATTTCCTCAATAAAGCCATTTGCATCTTTTGAAGGATATAAAAAATGGGCGTCTTTCACCAAAGTCACCAATTTCACTTCCTGTAGATTTTCGCCATTGTCAAAAATAATGACATCGGTATAAATTGGATTGGAAATCTGACTGTAATCTATAGTTGTTTCAATAAAAATATACATACTGTCCTTGGCTAAAATCTCTACATTTTCAAAAATCTTACCAGCAATTCCATCAACATTCAGTCTGTAAAATGAATTTTCGCCATTGCCAAGGACAATAGAAGGAATTGAGATGTTTTTATTGCTTTTATTATAAACCTTTAAATTATAAGTACTTGAGCCAATATTGGTAAAAACAGTATCTAAATATACCGTATCTTTTGAAAATGAAAGTTTACCCGAACTTAATTCCGTCGAAAAATCTTTTCTGCACGAAGAAAGAAACAGCAACACTAAAGCACATAAAAAAGTTAGATAATAACGCATTCAGGTTGTTTTTGTAAATGTAGAAATAATTTGAAGACGATTATTTTTTAATCAACTCAATTTCATACAACTTACTCCAATGTTTCCCAGTTACAAAAAGGCGGTTATTTTCTTTGTCGAAAGCGATGCCGTTAAGCACTTCGTCATCATCGTCTAATTTCTGTTCTTTTTTAATAATGGTTTTTAAACTGGTTAAATTGGCAACGCCTTCAACCTTGCCGTTTTCTGGATTTACAATCAAAATAGTGTTTTGTTGCCAAATATTCGCATAAATTAGCCCATTTACATATTCCAGTTCGTTCAGTTTTTCAACTTTGCGCTCATTGGTATAAACTTCAATATAACTGTCCTCTACAAGGGTTTCCGGATTTAGAAACCAAATATATTCTGTACCGTCAGTTTTAATTAATTTTTCGCCGTTATGGGTCAATCCCCAGCCTTCACGACTTTTGGTATATTTAAAAGATTTTTCTTGTTCAAAGGTGTCTAAATCATATACAAAGCCAACACCACCTTGCCATGTAAGCTGGTATAATTTATTGTTAAAAATAGTAATTCCTTCCCCAAAATATTGAACATCCAAATCTTTTTGTTGTAAAATTTTTCCGGTTTTTAAATCAACTTTCCTAATAGAAGAACTGCCTTTTTTGCCTGTTCCTTCATATAAAAATCCGTTAAAATACTCCAGACCTTGCGTATAAGCACCTTTATCGTGCGGATAGGTATTTATGATTTTGTAGGTATAGATTTTAGGAATAGAATCAGCCAAAAAATAAACAGTTTCAGAAATTTTAGCTGTTTTGTTTTCATAAAAAACGATTGCAGTAATTACATGTTTTCCAAGTTTATAATCGTTAATTTTTAAAGTGGCAGAATTGGCATTACCTTCAATTTTTTTATCATCTAAAGAAAACTGGACTGAATCAATCGTTGTGTTATTATTTTCTGAAACAGAAATGGACAATTCCTTATTTATCTGAATTTTTTTTGGAGTATTAATGATAAATTTATGCTCACTTTTGCAGGATAATAATAAGATGAAGATGAAAAAACTAAAAAATAATTTGTAGGACATAACTAAAATGGGCTTTTTATTAATTTTTTATGTAAATAAAATAAATTATTGTTTGAAGTATCAAAAATATAGTTAAATTTGCAGTCTTAAAAATAAAATTACATTTAAAACGAGTTTACGATGAAAAAAGGTATACACCCAGAAAATTATAGAATGGTAGCATTTAAAGATATGTCGAATGAAGATGTGTTTTTAACTCGTTCAACAGTAAACACCAGAGAAACTCTTGAAGTTGATGGTGTTGAGTACCCTTTGGTAAAATTAGAGATTTCAAGAACTTCACATCCTTATTACACCGGTAAAACTAAAATGGTTGATACTGCAGGACGTATTGATAAGTTCAAAACTAAATATGCTAAATTTAGTAAATAATTAGTAACATTTAATAGTTAAAATCCTCAACGAAAGTTGGGGATTTTTTTGTTTTTAGCTAAGTTGTAATCCAATATTTTATAGGATATTGTATTGATATGTAATTTGTTATAATATTAGTATCGATAAAAATCGCTATATTGCATATAAAACTATTAGTATGCCAATCTATATGGATCGTCATGATGTCTCTGAAACCGTTACGGCAGAAAATGTTGCGCAATTGCATCAAGCTGATTTAAAAATACAAGACAAGTTTAAGTGCAGAGGACTTACTTATTGGTTTGATGAAAATAGAAAAACAGCTTTTTGCTTAGTAGAAGCACCTAATAAAGCGGCTATAAAAGAAATGCATGACTTTGCTCATGGTGATGTTCCGCATAGAATAATTGAAGTTGATGATAGCATTGTTGAATCATTTTTAGGCAGAATTGAAGATCCTGTAAAAGCACAAAAAACCGAATTGAATATTATTAACGATCCTGCTTTTAGAATTATAATGGTTGTAAGATTTAAGGATTTTTCAATAAACAATTCTTTATTTGAAAAAGAGAATCAGGCACTGGTTAAAATTAACAACGATATCCAAAAAATTATTTTAAAATTAAAAGGTCGTATCGTAAAACAAAATTCCAAAGATTTTTTGATATCATTTACCTCAGTAACCAATGCTGTTTTAGTTGCCTTAGAAATTCAATCTAAATTTGAAAGAGACCTAAAGAAAAGCGTGACATTTAATTTAAAAATTGTGCTTGGAGGTGGTGTTCCTGTTGCTGAAAAAGAAGGGCTTTTTGAAGACACTATTGAAATGGTTGACGCGATGTGCAAATTTATGAAAGGTCAAATTATCATTACAAATGAAGTAAAAGACTTATATGAAAGCGAAAATTTAAATAAATCTATCGATGTTAAATTTTTTAATGTTTTAATGGCTTCTGATGAAAAATTTCTTATTAATTTAATGAATTGTATTGAAAAAAATTGGAATAAAACCGATTTAAAAGCGAATGACTTTTGTAAGCAGTTAGGACACAGCAAATCTCGATTATATAGAAAAATGATGTTCTTAACAGGAAAATCGCCAAATACTTTTATAAAAGAGTACAGATTAAATATGGCGCTAAAATTATTGAATGAAAAATTTGACAATATTTCTGAAATTGCCTTTAAAACAGGTTTTAATAGCCCAACTTATTTTTCAAAATGTTTTAAAGAAACCTTCGGAATTCTTCCTTCAAATTATACAAAAGAGGCAATAAACAAGGCTTAAATTAAAATATTTTGAACTTCCTTCGAAATCGCTTTGAATCAAAATTGCGATTATTTGAACCAATTATCGACATGGTTTCTGTTTTATCTATGTAATTTTGAAGCGTTTAGAATTGTTATTGTAACCTCCTTTCAAAAAATAGTTTAAATATCTCAGTTAATACCTCAGTTTTTATTTAAATTTTTCAATTAATCAAACTGCAAAACAACATTCCTATAGAGATAATTTTTTTCAAATAATTAAAAACAAACAATTATGAAAATTTTAAAAGACAATATTGAAGTTAAAATGGAGATTCCAGGAGCTATAATCCGTCAGAAAACCGATTTTGGCGACGTGACAGGATATGGTAAGATTAGCGGAGAGTATTTTAGCCTCTCTGCAGGCGTTGATACAACACCTTTGTTTATTGGGCTTGAAGGGAATTTGTGTCAATGTCCTCACTGGGGATTTCTTTTGAGCGGCCAACTTACGACCACCAGTGGTAACGGTATTGAAGAGGTTGTTGATGCAAATGAACTTTTTTATTGGCCCCCAGGCCACAATGTAAAAGTCAATGCAGATGCGGAGATTGTGATGTTCAGTCCTCAGCACGAGCACACTCATGTAATCAATCATATGATTGAAAAGACCAAGGGGTAAAAACAATAATTTGCCAAAAGGAGTCTTACCTGTTTAATAACAGAATGTTAGATTAATATATTGGGTTGGAGTATTTTGTAGGTTCTCATATAATTCTTTATCTAACATCTGGATTTTTATCTGAATTTTTTAATTCCAAAAATACAAATATATCGTGATGCCTAAAATTTAGAATTAAAGTCTGAAAACCATTTAAAATAAAGAAATTACTAACTTAAATATCAAAAATTATGTCGAAATTAATGGAAAATATAAGCCCTTCTGTTTTGGAAGAATTTGCTTCAAAATTAAGAGGAAGAATAGTTACTCCCATAGATGTTGACTATAATGAAACACGAAAAGTGTACAATGGAATGATTGACAAGCATCCTGGTATGTTTGTAATGTGTGTTGATGTTGCAGATGTTATTGCATCTGTTAATTTTGGCAGAGATCATAATTTATTGGTTGCCGTTAGGGGAGGTGGACATAATGGTGGAGGACTAGGAATCTGTGATGATGGATTGGTTATTGATTTATCCGGAATTAAATTTATACGTGTAGATACTTTAAATAATACGGTAAGAGTTGGAGGAGGAAACCTTTGGGGTGAAGTTGACCATGCAACACATCCTTTTGGACTTGCAGTTCCTGCCGGCATCATATCTACTACTGGTGTAGGCGGATTAACACTTGGCGGTGGCGTTGGTCATTTATCGAGGAAATACGGACTTACCATTGATAATTTACTGGAAGCTGATATGGTTTTGGCTGATGGAAGTTTTGTAACCGTAAATGCTAAGCAGAACGCTGATTTATTTTGGGCCATTCGTGGCGGCGGCGGAAACTTCGGAATTGTAACCTCTTTTAAATTTCAAGCGCATCCGGTAAAAACTGTTTTTGGAGGACCTACTTTATGGCCCATTGAAAAAACAGAAGAGATTATGGAATGGTATCATAAGTTTTTAAATAATGCTCCAGATGAGTTAAATGGTTTTATTGCAACCATGGTTATTCCGGGAGCTCCTTTTCCAGAGCATTTACACAACAAACAATTTTGTGGAATAGTTTGGTGTTATGTAGGTGATATCGATAAGGCAGCTGAGATATTCAAACCGATATTAGCGATGAAGCCTTTATTTGAACATGTGGGTGAAATGCCATATCCATCTATACAAACATTATTTGATGGTTTAATGCCTCCTGGATTACAATGGTATTGGAGAGCTGACTTTTTTAATGAATTAGGTTCGGAAGTTAGGGCACAACATTTAAAATTTGGTTCAAAAATCCCAACACCGCTTTCTCAAATGCATTTATATCCAATTAGCGGCGCTGCAAGCAGGGTTGCAAAGGATGAAACCCCATGGGCTTATCGTGATGCCAAATATGCTGGTGTAGTTGTTGGTGTTTCTCCAAACCCAAAAGATTCAGATAAAATTACAAAGTGGTGTAAAGATTATTGGGAAGCATTGCACCCTTATTCTTCTGGTGGCGCTTATTCAAATTTTATGATGGATGAAGGACAAGATAGGGTAAAAGCAAGTTACAAGCACAATTATAAAAGATTGGTAAAAATTAAAAATAGGTATGATCCTAATAATTTATTCCGTGTAAATCAAAATATTAAACCTTAAATAACTACTAATAAAACCATGAGCTATTGAATCAAATCTAAAAATAATTTTAATCATTTCAATGTTTTTAGTATTCTCAACTATTTTTGCTCAGCAAAATATAAGGAAAGAGCTGAAATGGCTGTTTTAATCACAGATAAAGATGCAGAATTACAGGGGGATTTCTTTGTATATTAGTCAAAATCACATTCTTTAACATAATTTAAATGATTTTATCATAAACTAAAGAAATCAACCGTCCGAAAATAGATTTGCCAGAAAAATAATTAACGTTTCATTACAATCCTAAAACTTCAATACCTTGTTCAAAAACAACATCGACAGGAATATTGGCTTTACTCAACTTATCCAAATCACCTTGCAAATCAGTAGAAATTATTCCTTTTTCTTCAACCAATTTAACCACACCATCATAATCACCGTTCCCTTGCAAGGTCAAAATTAGATATGATAACTGTCGAATTGCCTCGTCCATTTTATTATAATCTACTTTATAAGTGCCATCTTCATTTTTGGTAAAAGCGCCTTTTTCATTAAAAAAATTAAATCGAATCATATTGGCTTTTCCATGAGCGCTAGATGCGCCAAAACGTACGGAACGAAAAATACCCGCCATAAAAGTGGTCATATAATCTTTTATATCACCATCTAATTCTCCTTTTTTATGTAATTGCTGCACCATATACAATCCCAAAATATCGGCTTTTCCTTCTTCCAAAGCGGAAGCTTGTTCTTTTAATACTTTTCTAACGGTGCCTTTATTGTTGATGGTGTTTTTTATGCCCAATCCGTGTGCCACTTCATGAAACATGGTATTGGCAAAAAAAGCGTCAAATGTGATGTGTTTTTGTTGGCTTGAATCAATTAAAACTTCAGAAATAGGTTTTAAAATGATATCGAATTTGGCACGCATGGCATTTTTCAATTGCAATCTTCTTGTACCTTTTTGCAATTGAACTCTTTCATCATTAGGCAAATTAATGGCGATGGTTTTGCTACCCGCATTGCAATCGCCTGCATAATAAACAATATCATAAGCATTTAAATCAGAATCAGTCCCGGGAATTTCCGCTTTGTAAGCTTCCGACACCGGAAGTCCAGTTTGCAATTCTGGTAAAAAACTGGCAAAACGCGCTAATTTTTCACTCCAAACCTGATCTTTTATCAAAACATAAGCTTCGTGGGCAGCTTTATTCCCATAAAGCTGATCCTCATAAGTTTCAATAGGACCAATCACAATATCAAGTGTATTGGTTTTCATATCCATCCAAGCAAAGTCACTGGCTTGGTACTTATCATCTAAAAATGCTTGCGCACGTAGTTCTAAATAATTTTTAAGTCCTTCATTATCAGCAAATTTTGAGGCTCCTAACAATAAATTGGCAACTTCTCTCACTTCATTCTTAAACTGGATGTGATAAGGAATTGTGTACAATCTACCCTCTTTATTTCTTCTGATAAAAGTGTACAAACTCGATTTGCCTTCATCTAAAAAGGCATCAAACTCTAATTTTGTCATATCGGTGGGATAAAAATTTGCACCGGTTGGTTTATTTCCAATACCATCAAGAAACGGGTTGTTTCCATCGAGCCTATCCCACGGACCGTAATTAATTTCTATAAATTTTTTGGTGTCTTTATTTGAAATACTGTCTAAAAGTTGGTTTCTGTCGCCATAGGCTTCAAACCAAAATAATTTATTCATTATAGAGGCTGCTTTTATCAAAATCGGCAACATTTTTCGTTCATTTTCAGTTAAAACATTTAAATCTGCTGTCAATTTAAAAGTGGCGTATTTACTAAGTTTCTTTTGCATTTCGGTCCAGTTTTGTTCAACGGTAACTTGTTTTACGGGTTTGCGTGCCTTGTTGCTTTCCTTACAAGAAAACATCATAATTGCCACAAGAATTATAAGAACTTTTTTCATTCTACAGGTTTATTAATGGCATCCAATATATCTTGGATTCTATTTTTGTCGGTATTATAATTGGTGTCGAATAGCGGTTTGTCAGGAAACTGTTCAATCATTACCGTTGATGAAGGGAAAGCAAATCCAACCCCTAAACTACTGGCTAATTTTAAAATCTTCATATGTAAAACGTGCTTGGAAGATTGTTCACTATTCCAATCCAAATTGACAAAATAAACATTTAAAAGAATGGATAAGGAAGAATCTGAAAACCCAACAAATTCAACATTAAATTGTTCTGTTCTTGTTGACGGTTCCAATTCAATAATTCTTCTGATACCTAATACAAAAGCCTCAATAAGCTCTGGTGGCGTATCATAGCGAATCCCCAAATTTGTTGTATAACGACGAAAAGAACGCAAACCCTTATTATTCACCACCATTTCTGCAAGTTGACTGTTTGGGATTTGAAAGATTGTTGTATCAGCAGCCCTAACTGTGGTGGATCTAAAGCCAACAGTTTCAACAGTCCCAACCACTACGCCTGCTTCAATCCAATCACCAATGTGAAACGGCTTGTCCACAAAGATCATAATGGTTCCAATAAAGTTTTTAACCGTGTCTTGTGAAGCCAGTGCTACCGCAATACCACCTATGGAAGCACCAGCAATTACCGTAACTGGATCAACACCAAAAAGCGTTAATAATTTAAGTATTCCAAGAAAGATAACGAGTCCCATTAAAAAATTTCTCAACACTGGTACCAGTTGATCATCTAATTTAGACACGGTTGACTCGGCGTATTTGGCATAAATACTCATGATTACCAAAACTAATTTCATAAATACATAAATCCAAAAAACAACCACCATGATGTTTATCGCTAACAGAAGAAAGTTATATACATCAATATGCAATACCAATGAAGGTAATCTATTTTTGACAAATGCCATTAAAATTAGTAAAACAACAGGGCGCGTTAATTTTTTTAAAGAAGATTTAATTTCTTCATCAGATATGTTTATGATTAAATGCTGTGATTTATTCAATATCAAAAAAACTATTTTTCGAAGGACATAAAATAACCCAAAACAAATTGTTAACAAAATTAACAAACCAATGTATTGCCAAAGTTCAATATTGAGAAATACCATATGCCCAAAATCAGGAATTATTTGCTGCAATTTTGCTGTGTACCAAGGATACATGCTTTTGTAGAGCTCCAGTACTTTACTTGAAGTTTCTTTTGAATAATACCAGTTATCTTCAATTTTTTCCAAATATAGCTCAGGCATCTTTTTTGGAAATAATAGGTATTGATTTCCACTTTTGGTAATTGTGGTATCAGAATACATTTTATCGGTGGGCACTTTGTTAAAATCGACTTTAAGCCCTTTGGCATCCATTATTTTCTGTAATTTAATGGCTATTTCCTGTGCTTCTAAACTATCATAGCCATAAATTACGCTTGCCGCTTTTTCAGGGTTATAGGAACCTGATTGTAAAAAATATAAATGGGTATGGATGGTGGCGTTTGGATTGCTTAAATCGACTTTAACCTTATTTTGGGCAATTAAAGAAGCTGAAAACAACAAAAAAAATAGGAATAATTTTTTCATTATTTATTTATTTATTTTTTTATTTATTTATTTAATTCTTTGCTTTATTTTTTTTGAAAAATTTTCCTTTATTTTTTCTATTAAAAGGAATTGTATCATTAAAGGTGTCTTTTGCCTGTACATTTTTATTATTTCTCCAGCTGTTATTCTCTGGAAGCAATTTTTGCAACAAATCTGTTCTGCCGACTTTTGTGAGGGTATTTCTGATCCATTGTTGGTTTTCCTTTTTATACCAGAAGAAAAATCGGTGTTGGTCTTCTCTTTCCTGTTTGGTTCTTGGCGTTTTCGTAGGTTTTAGTGTATAAGGATGAAAACCACTATAATAAATAACCGTAGCAACTGTCATAGGTGTAGGTGTAAAACCTTGAACCTGTTCCAATTGAAATCCCAAATCTTTGGTTTCCGCAGCTAAGTTTGCCATATCTTCCAATTCACTTGCAGGATGGCTGGAAATAAAATATGGAATCAGTTGAAGGTTTAGTTTTTTACGAGCATTAATGGCGTCAAAACGTTCTTTAAACTTATGAAAATAGCTAAAAGAAGGTTTACGCATCAATTTCAACACATTATTTGATGTATGTTCAGGCGCCACTTTTAATCGGCCTGAAACATGGTTTGTCATCACTTCTTCGGTATAAGCGTCCAACTCTTTTGGATCGGCCAATTTGTTGAATTCAGGCACCAATAAATCGTGGCGAATTCCGCTGCCTATAAATGATTTTTTTATTTTTGGATGTTTGTCAACTGCTTTATAAAGTTCTGTTAAAGGTTTGTGAGAGGTATCTAAATTATGACAAATCACCGGTGAAATACAAGAAGGCGAAACACATCTGTCGCAAATTTCCTGTACTTTTCCTTTCATTTTGTACATATTTGCCGATGGACCACCAATATCCGACAAATACCCTTTAAAATCGGGCATGTTCGCTACTTTATCTACTTCTTTTAAAATAGATTCCTGGCTTCTGCTGGCAATAAATTTTCCCTGATGTGCGGAAATGGTGCAAAAACTGCAACCGCCAAAACAGCCACGATGAATATTTATGGAAAATTTAATCATTTCAAACGCGGGAATTGGTCCACGTAGGTTGTATTTTGGATGTGGCAAACGTGTGTAAGGCAAATCGAAAGAAGCATCAATTTCAGCTTCAGTCATCGTTTCATAAGGTGGGTTAATGACCAAGGTGTATTTATCAACCCCTTGCAAAACCCTGTTAGCATACAATTTATTGGACTCCTGTTCAATCACTTTAAAATTTGAAGCATAGGATTTTCTGTCCTTCAAACAAACTTCATGCGAGTTGATACTTATATCTTTCCAATTTTTATTTTTAGGAATTTCTTGGCTTTTATCAACTAAAAAAGCAGTTTGCTTCACTGTTTTGATACTGGAAAATGGTACGCCTTTCTTCAATAAATTCACAATATCATGTAAGGGTTGTTCACCCATTCCATAAACCAGTAAATCGGCTTTTGAATCTACTAAAATAGTAGGTTTTAAGGTATCGCTCCAATAATCAAAATGCGTCACTCTTCTAAGTGAAGCTTCAATTCCGCCAATTAAAACCGGAACTTCGGGAAATTTCTCCTTTAATATCGTAGAATAAATGGTGGTTGCGTAATCGGGTCTGAAACCTTTATCGCCGTTGGGTGTATAAGCATCATTATCACGTTTTCTTTTGCTGGCGGTGTAATTGCTTACCATAGGATCCATGCAGCCACCTGTAACTGCAAAAAACAATTTTGGCGTACCTAGTTTGGTGAAATCCTGCAAATTATCGTGCACACTTGGTTGCGGCACAATTGCTATTTTTAAACCATAACTTTCCAAAAGCCGACCAATTACAGCTGCGCCAAAGGCAGGATGATCCACATAGGCATCGCCTGTAAATAATATTACATCAAGTTCATCCCAACCTCTGAGTTTCACCTCTTTGTTAGTGGTAGGCAACCAATCTGAAAGTTTATTCATCATATTCTGCAAAAATACGCTAAAATTAATAATTCGAATTTTTTTCTTTTCTCTAACTTTTTGTAAATGAAGAATTAGGGATTTCGTTACTTGTTAAAACAATAATCTATATAAATATTTTCATATTTAACTGAAGCCGCGTTAGGGATTGCAATGAAAAGCCTTTTTAGCGGTTTTTACCGTTAAAAAGCTTGGAATGAAAAGCCCGACCCCCGCCTTTTCGGCGGGGGAGCGCCCAAAATATTATTTAAAAAATGTGAACTGTTTATTTTGTGATATTCAACTCTTGCCCGATACTTATCTCGTTGGAATACAGCGCGTTGATTTTTTTAAGTTCTTCAACCGTTAAGCCATATCGTTTAGAGATGTTGTACAAAGTGTCGCCTTTTACAACAATATGTTGGGCCAAACTCATATTTTCCGCCTTTTTAAACGGTATTCCCATAACTTCCGCATCATATTTATGCAAATCGTATTTTTCAATTAGCCCGATTAATTTTGCGGGATAACGCCTATCGGTTGCGTACCCGGCCTCACTTAAACCCTGCGCCCAGCCAACATAATCGCCATCTTTTAGGGTAAATAAATTGGCATAACGACTTCTGGTGGTTAAAAATAGGGAGTGGTCTCTATAAGAATTTAAAGGGTCTTTATACACTCTAAAGCATTCGCCCTTTTCATCATCGTCGTGCAGTGTGTGATCGCCTTCCCAGCCTTTATGGCATTTTATGCCGAAATGGTTATTGGATCTTTTGGTAAGATCACTGTTGCCACTTGTGGACTCTAAAATTCCCTGGGCCAAAGTAATACTGGCAGGGATTTTAAATTCTCGCATTTCTTTCATCGCCACATCTTTATAGGAATTTATATATTCAATGGTTGACGTTGCAATGGATTGGTTTGCTTCAATTGCTATTTCGGCTGGCTCATTATTTTCGGCTGATGCTACTACTTTATTTTCTCTTGGATAGACTTTGTGCTTTGTATGAACAGCCTTCTTTTTGGAGTTGCAGCTTGATAAAAAACCTATGGTTAACAAACAAATTAAAACAATATTTAACTTCATATTTTATGCTATTTGTGCTAAATTTTTCTTTTTTAATAACAAATTCATTCCTTCAATTCCTTGCAAACCGCCAGTATGAATTGCCAAAATTTTAGTCCCTTTTTCAAAATAATCATTTTTGATCAAATCTACGATACCAAACATCATTTTTCCTGTATAAACAGGGTCTAAAGGAATTTTTGTTTCACTTTTGAATTTGTTGATAAATATAATTAATTCTTCTGAAACTTTTGCATAACCGCCAAAATGATAGTCGATATTTAAACTCCAATTATCTGATTTTAGTATGTATTTTTTGATTTCGTTCTGTAAAAAATCACCTTTTAAGGCTGGGAAACCGATTGCTTTTTGTTGATTGTTCAGCGAATTTATAATTCCTGAAATGGTCCCTCCCGTTCCAACAGCACAGCAAATAATAGCGTATTTAGCGTCTTCTTCAGTTAATATTTCTTGGCAGCCTTTTAGAGCAAAATTATTTGTGCCGCCTTCCGGAACCAAATAAAAGTCGCCAAACTTTTCCTGAAGTTTCGCAATAAATTCAGGTGAGGTTTTATCTCTATAAGCTGCTCTGGAAACAAAATCTAACTTCATATTGTGTTCTGAAGCAAATTTTAAGGTTGGGTTATTTTGAAGTGTTTTGATTAAATTAATGGCCAATTCATCACCTCTAATAATTCCGATGGTTTTAAGATTATACGCAAATCCGACCGCAGCAGTTGCGGCAATGTGATTGGAATAGGCGCCACCGAAAGTAAGCAAGGTACTTTTTTGTTGTTTGGCGGCTTCCGCTAAATTGTATTTTAATTTTCGGTATTTATTTCCAGAAATAAATGGGTGCAATTCGTCTTCGCGTTTTATAAAAAGGGAAACATCCCTATTTTCAATTTCGGAAAAGTGAATTTGTTGAATGCGACTATTTTTATTTTCTAGGAACAATTTTCTGTTTTTTCTTCAATTTCAGCCCATTCGTCCATCAACATTTCCACTTTGCTTTTTTTTGCTTTATAGTTTTCAAAAAAATTGGGTTTTGTTGAAGTTGCCTCATAATCCTTCACTAAAGCTTCGTCCATTTCTGAAATTTCCTTTTCCAGAGTATCTATTTGGGTCTCAATTTTAGACAATTGATTTTTTAGTCTTTTAAGTTCCTTGTCTTCTTCTCTTGATGAATTAGAAACCTCTTTTTTTGAAGTTTCCGATTTTTTTGCAACCACGGTTCTTTTTTCAGCCTCGCGCAAATTTTCTAGCTGATGCTGTTCCAAGAAAAAGTCGATGTCACCCAAATATTCTTTAATCACTTTATCTTTAAAGCCATAAACTGTTGTGGCCAATCCTTGTAAAAAATCCCTGTCGTGTGAAACCAAAATTAAGGTTCCATCAAATTTTTTGAGCGCCAGTTTCAAGACATTTTTTGAAGCAATATCCAAGTGGTTTGTGGGCTCATCCATTATCAATACGTTAAACGGAGACAACAGTAACTTGCACAATGCCAGTCTATTTCTTTCACCACCCGACAACATTTTTGCTTTTTTATCAACAGTATCGCCACTAAACAAGAACGAGCCCAACATATCTCTAACGCGCGCTCTGTTTGAGTCTGTTGCGGCATCTTCCATAATTTCTAAGACCGTTTTTTCCGCATCCAAATATTCGGATTGGTTTTGGGCGAAATAGCCTATTTCCACATTGTGACCCAATTTTAAATGACCGCCGTGCGGAATTTCTCCCACTATAATTTTTGCCAGCGTCGATTTCCCTTGTCCGTTTTGACCAACAAAAGCAATTTTACTGTTTCTTTCAATAAGCAAATCAACAGCTTCCAACACATGTTTTTTACCGTAACTTTTCGATAAATTTTCAGCTTCTATAACTACTTTTCCTGGATCTTTAGAAATTTGGAACTTCACGTTCATAACCGCATTGTCATCGTCATCAACTTCTATGCGCTCTACTTTATCCAGTTTTTTAATTAAAGATTGCGCCATGGTCGCCTTGTTGGCTTTTGCTCTAAATTTATCAATTAAAACCTGTGTTGCCTTAATTTCTTTATCCTGATTTTTTTGAGCCTGTAATTGTTTTTCTTTTATTTCACCGCGCAATAACAAAAACTGTGAATATGGTTTTTTGTAATCGTAAATCTTCCCTAAAGAAATTTCTATGGTTCGGTTGGTGACATTGTCTAGAAACATTTTATCATGTGAGACCAAAACGATGGCGCCCGAATAGACTTTTAAGAAATTTTCCAGCCAAATAATGGATTCTATATCCAAATGGTTTGTTGGCTCATCCAGTAATAAGATGTCATTCTCTTGTAACAGTAACTTTGCCAATTCAATCCGCATTCTCCAACCTCCAGAAAAAGTATCTGTAAGCTTGTCGAAATCTTCTCTTTGGAAGCCTAGGCCTTGCAATATTTTTTCGGTATTTCCTTGGTAATTATAGCCGCCCAATAATTCATATCGTTGAGAAAACTCATTTAAATTAACCATTAAATCGTGATAGTATTCACTTTCGTAATCGGTTCTTTCCACCAATTCATGGTTGATAATTTCCAATTTTCCTTCCAGTTGCTTAATTTCGTGGAAAGCCTGATAGGCTTCCTCCAAAATTGTTCTTCCTTCAACAAAATCAATATCCTGACGTAAAAATCCAATTTTCACCTCTTTATCAAAAGCCATGGTTCCGCCAGAATTTTCTATATCTTTAGAAAGCACTTTTAATAAAGTAGATTTTCCTGCGCCATTTTTGCCGATTAATCCAATTCTGTCACCTTTATTTAGTTTAAAAGTAACTCCTGAAAACAAATCGGAACCGGCAAAAGAAACCGATAAATTGTGTACGTTAAGCATTAATAGTATATAATTTAATGTAAATTTGTATGCGTTTTAAAAATCGTACAAAAGTACTACAAATAAATTTGGGACTCAATTAAAGTTCTAATTTTTTAATCGACTGAATTTAAAGCAACTAAAAATAGAAAATGTTTAAAAAGGGAAGCAAGCTTTACAGCATTTTATTCAATAAATGTCCGCGATGCCACGAAGGTGATTTTATGAAAGAAAAAAATATGTTTAAATTGAACAGGGCCTTTGAGATGCATGTACATTGCTCAAAATGTGGCTTAAAATACATGATGGAACCTTCCTTTTATTATGGTGCCATGTACGTCAATTATGCGCTTACGGTTGGAATTTCAATTGCAACCTTTGTAATAGTTTCGCTATTTTTCGATTTTAATTTGGTGGAAAGTTTTATCCCAATTGTTATTGTTTTGGTTTTATCGGCACCAGTGACCATTCGATTTTCAAGAATAGGGTGGATCAACCTTTTTGTAAAATACGATCCAAACGCGATTAAATCTAAAGAAAACGCGCAATAGAAATTTCTTTATCCAAGGCAATTCCATTTTCTAAATTATTATAAAGTGCTTTGGCTAGGGTTGGGGCAATCATCACCCCACGTGTTCCAAGTCCGTTTAAGACCGCCATATTTTGATGCTTTGGATGTTTTCCCACCAAAGGTCGCCTGTCTTTAACCGTTGGTCTTATTCCAGCTACATGTTCCACAATTTGATAAGGCACTGTCATAAATGATTCTAATTTGGTTGTTAATTCGTTTTTACCTTCTTCAGTTGGAAGCTGTGTTTTGTCTTTCCAATTAAAAGTGGCACCAATTTTATAAAAATTATTTCCTAACGGAAGCACAAATACCGCTGACTTAATAAAAAAATCAATATTTAATTTGGGTGCGTGGATGGTAATTAACTCACCTTTTGCCTCCTGCATGGGCAACTCATTAAAAAACGGGTTGTATTTTAAGCCGAAACCTTCACAAAAAACAATTTTTGAAGCAATTACATCTTTATATTCAACAGTATTTTCATTAATTTTTACGGCTTCATATTGAAAACTTTCATTCCTGATTAATTTTCTTTGCGATAAATAATTTCGATAATCTTTGAGCAATGATTTTGTATCGATTCTTCCAGTATTCCGTAATTTCCCATAACCAAAATCGGCTGAAATACCTTCATATCTTTCTTTAATTAATTTGGTGTCCATATAATTGGAAAGCGCTGGATTGTCGCAGGCGGAAAACCAATTATTTTGTTCCTCTACCGATTTAAATAAGCGATAAATGGTTATAGGAAAATCGTATTTTTTATTGAATTGATTTTCCAGTGCTGAATAAAATGGCAAAGCGATATTCAATTGTTCCGTGGCATTCCAAACGGGCGTAAAGCGTTTTAAAACTACTGGATTGTATATGCCACCTGCGACCAGAGAAGAATTTTGCGAATTGTCCTCAAAAACCAAGAATGATTTTTTATGGTTTTCCAATTCTTTGGCAAAGGCCAATCCCGCCAATCCCAAACCAACAATAATATAATCTACTGACATGGTGTAAAGTTAATTATAAAACAAAAACTCCTGCAAGGTGCAGGAGTTTTTAGATTTTTATATCATTTTTTTAATAATTCCACATATTAAGTTCTTTATTCCTGATATCATCTTTAATTTTATCAGACTCCAGTACCTGGAACAAGGCATTTCCTTTAACGTATTGATTTACATCCCTATCTCCATAAATATTTTCTTCTCTATAGATAATTGAACTAAACCTTCGGGCATTCAACAAATGGTCATAAGAAATTGGATAGGCTGAATTCTTTTGATTGAAAACTTTTGCTTTATGAAGCACAGCGCGAGCATCTGGAAAATAGACCCAAAACAAGGCCAATTGTTCAGAGATATTTATATCCTGTCTCCCCATAGTCTGCACATCTGGCGCTATTGGTGCCAAGGCAATCATTCGATATTTTAATTCCCCCTGTCTCTTGTCGAAATACCAAAGCCCTTTAATTTTAAAACCTTCAATATCTTGGGAAGTCAAATTAATTTTATCGATATATTCATCAATATTTTGATTTCCGGCATTCATTTCGTCAAAGCCGGCATCTGTAGTATCAATTCTAAAAAGCTTGTTATTAATTTCAGCCTTGGTCATTTTAGCCGTAAAATAGGAATCATCATAAATTTCTGTGATATCACCATTTTTAATGCCTTTTAACAAGGTGTCAAACAGCGATCGTCGATCTAAGGAGACGTTCATTGTGTCAACAGGATAATAAAATGGCATATTAATTCGCTCATTTAAATCAATATATTCCCAAACAACTTTTGACCAAAGAATGTCTCTATCATCAACATATCCATAGGCGAGGGGTTTATCATTATCCACGGCTTCTTGCGCTGCTGTTTTTTTTCCAATATCAGAAGGTTTCTTGGCATTCAATAAATTTGACTGCGCATACATGGTATTAAACAGCACAAATGCCAAAATAAAAATTCCAATATTTTTCTTATTCATCATTTAAATTTATTTTATTGTATTTCTATACTTACAGCTGAGGCGTCTTTTATTTTATAAGAACTGTTACCTGATAACGACGATTTTATGTCGAATATTGTAACTACATCACCTCTTTTCGCTTTTGAAATTGCTTTTTGCGCTGCATCATTCATTCTATTTCCGCTGACAACTACAGCAGATTGTCCTGGCACTTTAAGTGTAAATCCAGATGTATTTAACACCAAGTCAAAATCGAAATCAGGTAATTCTGCACTAACGGTAGAATTTTCTAAACTTGATGAAGGCATTTTAACATAGCCAGATTGTTTTCTTATGGCACCACTAGGTGAAGGAATATCCTTAATCCTAAAATCTTGTGATGAGCTTACCGATTGTCCGTTAGGTAGTTTTCCTGTAACATTTATTTTAACTTCTCTTCCTGTGCCAGGAGTCATAATATATTTACCTATACCTCCAGCTTTAGACAGTCCAGCTCCTGATGCATTTACCAAATTATCAGGGATTCCAGGAATTGAAATTGTCATTGGGTTTGGCACTCCCCTATAAACAACATTCATTTTATCGGCTGAAATCACAGCGCTGTTTGGTTTTGGAATAACGGCATAAGAACTGCTAATTTCAATTTCAACAGGCTCGCCATTTTCAATAAAAACAAACTTTCCTTTTATTTCACGTTCCCCAACTGCGCCAGCAGGAAAATCCAAAACGGCTCCACCATCTACAAAAGTTGTAATTTTATTTCCATTGACCACCACCTCAGATGGTTTTAAAGATGCATCATAACGACCTAACACAATTTTTCCTTTAAAGTTTTCACCTTGAAAAAAAGCAGATTTTTCAGGAATTAAAATTGTTTTATAATTAGACATAGAAACATCGCTTTCTAATTGTCCGCCCAAAAGGGTTCCAAAAATCTCAGATTCTGTTGTTCTGATGTCGGTTTGCATAGAAGTTAGATTGGTAATGGTAGAAATCAAAGGAAATCCTTCATACCTGTTTTTCAACCAAAGCTGTTTGCCACTTTTTTTAGTTTCTTGAGGTGAGGTGTCAAACCTATTTTTAATGGTGGCAGCTAAGGAATTATTTTCTCCAACAATTTTAATTATAGCATCTCTATAGCCGTTTACATGGTCTAAAAATTCCTGACCTTCCATTGTAAATTTATCGCCTTTAAAAAAGTATTCATCCACAATGCCCGCTTTATCCATCGCTTCATAGTCTGTCTTGTTTTCATTATCTTTCAGAAAAAATTGCTTTTTTTCTTCCAAATAATCATTAAATTGTGAAGACAGCTTATCTACTTCTATTGCATTTGCATGAAGATTGCTATATTTTTCAGGCTGCTCTGCTGCCTTTGTTGCTAAGTTTTCAAGAATCGCCTTATTTTTTAATGTGGCGGTTGCATTATTTTCTGTAAGTTTTTCGTTCATATATCCGAATGCAGAAAGTACTTCCTTAGACATTTGCATCGCAATCATTGAGATGAAGACTAAGTACATAACGTTAATCATTTTCTGCCTTGGTGATAATTTACCTGAAGCCATACTAATTAGTTTTTTTAGTTAATAATTTTTTTCCAACTAATTAGCTTTTAATTGACATTGCTGATAACATTCCGCCATATACGCCATTAAGTGAAGATAGGTTTGTTGCCAAAGATTCCATCTGTTCTTTTAACCTTGTTGCATTTTCAGTAACCTCTGCATTAATTTCAGCTTGTTTACTGGTGCTTTCTACTTGAACTTTATACAAGCTATTTAAGGATTCCATCTGCGCTGCGGCCAAAAACATTTGCTCGCTGTATTTATTGGTTGCAGCAATAGAATTAACTGCTGGGGCAATATTTTCGGCAGCTCCCTTAAAATTTTGAATACTTTCGCTTAAACTCTGCATTAAACCTGAATCAAGTTTTGCATCTCTAAGCATGTCGTCTAATTTTTGTGAAAGCAATCCTTGCGCTTCTTTTGCCTGTCCGGCATCTTTCTCCCGCCTGTCTCCACCGGCCAATTCAGGATAAATTAAGGTCCAGTCTAAATCTTCTTCAACAGAATCAAACGCTGAAATGAAAAACACACAGGCTTCCACAACCATACCGAGTGTTAACATCTCACTACCGCCTGTCCAGTGTTGAATTTTAAACAAGGCTCCTAATATTACGATTGATGCTCCAATACCATAAGCGTAATTAAATAATTTTTTTCTGTTTTTTGATTGTGCCATAATAAAGATTTTTAGTTTGTTAGTATTTTTGATTGATTTTATTTTCCATCTATATTGGTGCCAAGAAAATCTTGAACTGTCCTAAAACCAATATAGCTTCTAGCAGAGTCAGCATACTCATAATCCCTAGTGCTTACCTCTAAAAAATAGGCCACATCTTTCCATGAGCCTCCACGTATTACTTTTCTTTTGTTTTTATCAATTTCAACATTCGGATTCATGGTGGAACCGATGTAGTATGATGCTTCACTATAAGCAGTATTTGTCCATTCAGAAACATTTCCTGCCATATTATACAACCCATAATCATTTGGAGAATACGATTTTGCCTCCATGGTATATAAAGCGCCATCAACCGCATAATTTCCCCTAACAGGTTTAAAATTTGCTAAAAAACAGCCTCTGTCATTTGTGGTATATGGTCCTCCCCAAGGATATGTGGCATTTTCAAGACCACCTCGGGCAGCATATTCCCATTCAGCCTCTGTAGCCAATCTAAATTGCGGTATTTGAGTTGGGTTTTTCTTAGAGCTTAAAAAATCATTTTTCTTTTTGGTTCTCCAACGGCAAAACGCTTTTGCCTGCATCCAAGACACACCAACTACTGGATAATCATTATAGGCTTGGTGATAAAAATAGTCCTGATGCATAGGATCATTGTAAGAGTAATTGTAGTCTTTAATCCAAACTGTTGTATCAGGATATATAGATACGATCTCTGTCTTAATGAAATCTCTTCTATTTCCTTTATTTCTACCTGCAGCTTCTTGATCTAGCCAAGAATATTTAAACTTTAATTTTGCCGTATTTACCATTCTTCTGCCTTCAAAACTATCTTCAATAGGCATTAAAATTGAATCTATCATCACTTCAGCATATTCTTCACTTGGAAATTCATTGACATTCCAAATAAGTTTTTCGTCCCAATTCAACATTTTGCCTTGCGTTGGTGAATTAATATCACCAAGGCTGCCATAGGTTTTCATCATATATTTTTGGTATGGCGACATTTTAGAGGAGTCTATATCCATAAATTGATAATCTTCCAAAATAATATCTCCTTCTGAAGACATTAATTCTGAAAACAAGGCCAATTCAGTTCGTACAATAGAATCTCTAACCCAAAATACAAATTCTTTATATTCGCTATTGGTAATTTCAGTTTCATCCATATAATATGGACGCACCGTAACGGTTCTGGTAGGTGAATTTAAAGCGCCAGCAACATCTTCGGTTTGCTTACCCATTGTAAATGATCCCCCAGGTATTAAAGTCATACCTAAAGGCTTTTGAGAATGCCATTTACCACTTGATCTCACTCCAACTAACTCCCCTTGATCGCTAGACCCACAACTATATATAACTAAGACTAGTAAAATATACAACGATATTTTCTTCATATTTTTTTTCTTAATCCTTTAAGCAAACGTATTACTAATAATCATAAAAAACAATATTTAATTTAACTGTTTAAACAAAAATAAATGTGTTTTAGTATACATTGCAATTTTTTACACTAATTTCTTTAACGTCTTTATCCATCTATCAGGAATTTCCTGGTTGGTTGCACTAATATAATCTTGGTATGCACAAGGTATTAACGCATGTCTTTTAAATTTATTACTTTCATTTAAATTAATTTCCATCCACCATCGGCCACTTTTGTTGCTTTTATAAAAATTCAACACTTCATTTTCAATAGGAACGATATATTTTTGGTAATTGTCTTTCAAACCGAAGGGATAATCATTTGCTCTATAATTAATTCCTTCAATAAAATACCAAATCATTTGTGAAATTAGCTGGGCGGTTTGGTTTTTAATGTCCAATTTTGGATTGTATTCATAAATACCAAAAGAAGTCACTTTATCACTAATACCAGCATACCTTGAAATAGCACAGATTTCAGCACCTGTAAAACCGTTAGGTGTTGCATTGTTGTTTGCTGGAGCATCTGCATTTTTTACTGCTGATAAATCGATGCTTACAATATCCGCATCTCGTAACACAGGCTCCACCAATTGAATTGCGCTTGAAACTTCGCCCAGTCTGTAAGCCTCAAAAAACAAACCATCTAATAAATCGATTTCATTTTGGGCGTTAAAATAGGTTTGATAACCAATATTGCTGTAATTAAATAAATTATTTGGCGGATTCATAACAATCTTGCTCAAATAAGATTGCGAGGTTAAATCGTCCTCAATGGAACCAAGGTCAAATTTATTGTCAACCGAAACTAGATTTACAGTTTGTTCTAACTTGTCATACGCTCTATAATTTGCGTAGGTTAAATCCTGACCACCGCCAATAATTATAGGAATAATTTTATTTTTTATGAGGTATGTTAATAATTCCCCCAAGGCAAAATAAGTATCTTCTATGGTATTTCCCTGCGAAATATTCCCAATGTCCGCAACACTAATTGGCCAATTCCCAGGATATAGTTTATAAAGTTCTTTTCTAATTTCATTTAAATTGGCACCAGTTTTATGATTTCCAATTGCGGAACGACCTTCTTCAACGCCAACAATGGCTATTTTTTTATTTGCCAAATTGGGGAATCCATTTTGTGCGGAATAAATTTCGATACAGTTGCCAAAAGATTGATCGGATTGCATTTTTGCATATTCCAATAAATCATCATCAATAGGTTTTAGGTAATCGAAATTCATTTTTTAGGGTCTGTATGATTTCTTTTGGATAGCAATATAATGAAAAAATTATTTTTTCACTGTTTTTCCTTTTTTTGTTTTCTTTTTTGGAGCATTTTTCTCAATAATCTCTTTAACATCTTCCAATGTTAATTTACTTGGATCCACTGTTTTTGACAATTCAATTTTTGTTTTTCCCTTGATAATATTAGATCTTCCCCAACGTGCTTTTTCTACTGAAATTCCTTCTTCAGGCCAATGATGAATTACTTTTTCGATGTCTTTACGTTTCTTTTCTTCAATTAGTTCAGCAACATTCTTTTCTGTTAAATTATCGAAATCATATTTTTTATTTACATTGATATAAATACCGTTCCATTTTAAAAATGGACCAAATCTTCCAACGCCTTTTTGAACCGGAATATTTTCATAATCACAAATTGGCGCATCGGCTTTTTGTTTTTCAATGATTAATTCAATGGCTCTGTTAATGTCAACATCCATCGGATTTTCAACTTTTGGAATAGACACAAACATTTCATCATATTTAATATATGGCCCAAAACGCCCTACTGCTACAACAATTTCTTTTCCTTGGTAACCACCAATTATTTTTGGGAGTTTAAACAAATCCATCGCTTCTTCAAAAGTGATGGAATTTAATGTTTGGTCGCTCAGTAGACTTGCAAACTTCGGCTTTTCTTCATCTGTTGCTTCGCCAATTTGAACCATAACGCCAAATCTCCCCAAACGTGCATACACATTTTTTCCGCTTTCGGGATCAATGCCTAACAAACGTTCTCCTTTAGCCCTTTCAGCATTTTCGGCAACATCTTCAACCATTGGATGAAATGATTTGTAAAAATCTTTGATCATTTTAATCCAATCTTCTTTTCCTTCTGCAATATCATCAAATTCTGATTCCACTTTTGCGGTAAAACCAAAATCTAAAATATTTGAGAAATTCTCCACCAAAAAGTCGTTTACAATATTTCCAATATCGGTAGGAACCAACTTCCCTTTATCTGAACCAACTTTCTCGGTCAATGTTTTGGCAATTACTTCTCCGCCTTTTAATTTCAATTCGGTATAGCTTCTGTCTTCGCCTTCAATAGTTCCTTTTTCTACATATTCTCTTTTTTGAATGGTTGAAATTGTTGGCGCATACGTTGATGGACGACCAATTCCTAATTCTTCCAATCTTTTCACAAGTGCGGCTTCCGAATAACGGTAAGAAGCTCTTGTATAACGCTCGGTTGCTGTAATATATTTATTGACTAAAACTTCGCCTTTTGATAATTTAGGCAACATTCTTTCTTGTTCTTCATCCTCATTGTCCGTTCCTTCTAAATATACCTTTAGAAAACCTTCAAACTTGATTACTTCACCGTTTGCGGTAAAAATTTCATTGTTATTGCTGTTGGTAATTCTCACATTGGTACGTTCCAATTGCGCGTCACTCATTTGCGAGGCAATGGTTCTTTTCCAAATTAAATCGTACAACCTGTCTTGATCATAATCTATAGATACCGATTGAAGGCTCATACTTGTTGGTCTAATAGCCTCGTGAGCTTCCTGTGCGCCTTTATCTTTGGTGTAAAAACTTCTTGGTTTGCTGAATTCTTTTCCATAGGAGGAAATAATTTCTTCTTGTGCCTCAAGTTTTGCATCTTCCGATAAATTAAGGCTGTCCGTTCTCATATAAGTAATCAATCCAGCTTCATACAAACGTTGTGCAATCATCATAGTTTTAGCAACCGGAAAATACAATTTTCTAGACGCTTCTTGCTGTAATGTTGATGTTGTGAATGGCGCTGCAGGTGATTTTGTTGCTGGTTTAATTTGTAAATCATCAACCTTAAATTTAGCGTTTATACAAGAATTTAAAAATGATGTAGCCTGTTCTTTTGAATCGAAATTTTTTGGTAAAGAAGCTTTAAATTTCTTTTCTTCCTCTGTAAAAAACTGAGCTACAACTTTATAGGAAGCTTGTGGAGCAAAACTCTTTATTTCACGTTCCTTATCAACAATTAATCTAACAGCCACGGATTGAACTCTCCCTGCCGACAAACCTCCTTTAACTTTTCGCCAAAGAACAGGTGATAATTCATAACCAACCAATCGGTCCAAAACGCGACGTGCTTGTTGTGCATTTACCAAATTGTAATCAATGTTTCTTGGGTTTTCTACCGCTTTTAATATGGCTTTTTTGGTAATTTCGTGAAAAACAATACGTTTTGTAGTCGCTTCCTTTAATTTTAATTGTTCGTATAAATGCCAGGCAATGGCTTCACCTTCTCTATCCTCATCCGATGCCAACCAAACCATATCCACATTTTTGGCCAAATCTTTCAATCTTTTCACCAGTGCCTTTTTATCGGTAGGAACAACATATTTTGGATTAAAATTACCTTCAACATCAATGCCTATTTCTTTGGAAGGCAGATCGGCAATGTGTCCAAAACTTGATTCTACCTGAAAATCTTTTCCTAAAAACTTCTCAATAGTCTTTGCTTTTGCAGGTGACTCTACGATTACTAAATTTTTTGCCATATTTTTTAATTATAATTTTAAAACCTTCCTAAATTCATTTTCTGCTTCAATAAAAACACCTTATCTAATTTGGGTTTTGGATTGCAAAAGTATATAGAATTTTTTTAATCTGAATAATAACCACAAAAAACTCTACTTTTTGAGTTATAATCCATTGTTAAAATTCTGCCAATCTGTCACATTTTTAAAAAAATGGTTATATCTTTGCCGTCCAATAAAAAATCATGGAGAACGAAAAAATTATCGTAGAAAAAAATCAGGGACAACCCCTTTTAACGAACCAAACTGAAGGAAATTCCAAAAAATTATATATAGAAAGTTATGGCTGTTCCATGAACTTTAACGACAGTGAAATAGTAGCTTCCATTCTTTCAAAACAAGGATATAATACCACACATTTATTAGAAGAAGCCGACTTGGTTTTGGTGAATACTTGCTCTATTAGAGAAAAAGCAGAGCAAACTGTTCGCAAACGTTTGGAAAAATACAATGCCATAAAAAAAATAAATCCTACTATGAAAGTAGGCGTTTTGGGCTGCATGGCTGAACGTTTAAAAGCAAAACTTTTAGAAGAAGAAAAAATTGTTGATTTGGTTGTTGGACCAGATGCATACAGAGACCTACCAAATTTATTGGAAGAAATAAATGCAGGTCGTGATGCCGTAAACGTTATTTTATCAAAAGAAGAAACCTACGGCGATGTTTCTCCGGTTCGCTTAAACAGCAATGGTGTTTCTGCTTTTGTTTCCATCACGAGAGGCTGCGACAATATGTGTACATTTTGTGTGGTGCCATTTACGCGCGGACGAGAAAGAAGTCGTGAACCTAAAAGTATTTTACAAGAAATACAGGAATTAAGCGAAAAAAACTACAAAGAAATTACGCTTTTAGGTCAAAATGTGGATAGTTACCTTTGGTATGGTGGTGGTTTGAAAAAAGATTTTAAAAATGCTTCAGAAATTGCTCGAGCAACAGCAGTGGACTTTTCACAATTGTTGGATATGGTGGCAACGGCATTTCCTAAGATGCGGATTCGCTTTTCAACCTCAAATCCACAAGACATGAACTTGGATGTCATTTATACGATGGCAAAACACGAAAATATTTGCAATTATGTTCATTTGCCTGTTCAATCAGGAAGCACTTCAGTATTAAGAAGAATGAATCGCCAACATACACGCGAAGAATATATTGCGTTGATTGACAATATCAGAAAAATTATCCCTGATTGTGGCTTGTCACAAGATATAATGACTGGTTTTTGTGGTGAAACAGAAGAAGAACACCAAGAAACCTTAAGTTTATTGGAATATGTAAAATATGATTTCGGATTTATGTTCGCTTATTCTGAACGTCCCGGAACATTGGCAGAGAAAAAAATGGACGATGATGTTCCATTTGACGTAAAGAAAAGACGACTTGCTGAAATTATTTTATTACAACAAGAACATAGTTTGTACCATACCAATAAATTTATTGGGAAAACTGTTGAAGTTTTGATTGAAGGTGTTTCAAAAAAATCAGATTCCCATTGGAAAGGAAGAAATTCGCAAAATGCGGTGATTGTTTTCCCTAAAGGAGATGAAAAAATGGGAGATTTAGTAAATGTTTATATTGAAGATTGCACTTCTGCCACACTAATAGGAAAAAGAGTTTAATTAATGGAATCATTACAGGCCCTCAAGCAACGTTTTGAAATTATTGGAAACGATCCACACCTAAACAGAACCCTGGAAAAAGCAATTCGTGTTGCGCCAACGGATATTTCAGTGTTGGTTACAGGTGAAAGCGGTGTTGGTAAAGAAAGTATTCCAAAAATAATTCATCATTTATCTCACAGAAAACATGCCAAATACATCGCAGTTAACTGTGGGGCAATTCCTGAAGGAACTATTGATAGTGAGTTGTTTGGCCATGAAAAGGGTTCGTTTACTGGCGCCATTGGTTCGCGTAGCGGTTATTTTGAAGTTGCAGATGGGGGCACTATTTTTTTAGATGAAGTTGGTGAATTGCCTTTAACCACGCAGGTTCGGTTATTGCGTGTATTGGAAAATGGCGAGTTTATAAAAGTGGGTTCTTCACAAGCGCAAAAAACCAATGTGCGCATTGTTGCCGCCACCAATGTAAATATGCAGGAAGCCATCAGCAAAGGAAAATTTCGGGAAGATTTATACTACCGTTTAAGCACTATTGAAATAAATTTACCGCCTTTGCGTGAACGTGTTGGCGATATTCATTTGTTGTTTAGAAAATTTGCTTCAGATTTTGCCCAAAAATATAAAATGCCGTCTGTTAAACTTTCTGATAATGCCATAAAGATGTTGGAAAATTATGGATTCCCAGGAAATATTCGGCAGTTGCGCAATATTGCTGAAGAAATTTCCGTCGTTGAAGAAAACAGGTTGATTTCCTCCGAACGATTGTTACAATATTTACCGGCCAAAGGCACCAATTTACCTTCGATAATCGAAAATAAAAAATCGAACAGTGAGTTCTCCTCAGAACGAGAAATTATGTACAAGATTTTGTTCGATATGCGAAACGACATTAACGATTTGAAAAAATTAACCCTCGATTTGATGCAAAGTGGTAGTGTAGAAAAAGTTAAAGAGGAAAACAAAAAATTAATTCAGAAGATTTATAAAGAAGATGATAATTCAGATGCTGAAATGGAAAATCAGGTGGAAGTGGTAAGGATTAACAACAATTATAAAGAATCTGACAATTATGATTTTGAAGAAACCATTGATGCCGATGAAAGCCTGTCCATTCAAGACAAAGAGATAGAATTGATCAAAAAATCTTTAGACCGCAATAAGGGTAAGAGAAAACTGGCGGCAAAAGAATTGGGAATTTCGGAAAGAACTTTGTATCGAAAAATAAAACATTACGATCTATAATTAAAATAAGTAACTTTGAACTTAATTTTCAGAGTCCTAAACAACATTAAAACAGTAGAATGAAAAAAATTGGTTACCTTATATTATTGCTACTTACTTTCACCACACAAAGTTGTGGGATTTATTCATTTACTGGAACGAATATACAGTCTGACGTAAAAACGATACAAATTGACTATTTTCCAAACAATGCCATTTTGGTTGAACCTTCTTTAAGTCAGGAGTTTACTGTTCGTTTACAGGATTTGTTTTTACAACAAACCAATTTAAGTTTGGTGAAATCTGGAGGAAATTTGCAGTTTGAAGGTGAAATTACAGGATACAAAATTAACCCGATGACGGCAACTGCAGAACAAACCGCTGCACAAAACCGACTAACAATTACGGTAAATGTTCGCTTTTACAATAACAAACTTGAAGCAGATAATTTTGAGAAGAGCTTTTCACACTATTATGATTATGATGGTAATGCACAATTAACCGGTACTATATTAGATGATGCATTCGATGAAATTCTAGGGCGTATCACACAAGATATTTTTAATGCATCTGTGGCAAAATGGTAAATTATGAACAGCGCTGATTTTACTTATTTATTACAATATCCAGAGTATATTGACGCTAAAAAAACGCAAGCGTTGGATGAGGTTATTGCCGAATTTCCTTATTTTCAATCGGCAAGGGCTATTCAGTTAAAAGGACTCAATAAAACAAACAGCTTTAAATACAACCAATCATTAAAAAAAACAGCAACTTTTACTATAGATAGAAAAGTGCTTTTTGATTTTATCACGTCACCAATATTTATTACAAAAACAGAGGCAGTACACGAATCTACGCAAGAAATTGAAGTTGCTGAAGCCGAAGATGTTAAAGCGCTGCATAAAAAAATTACCGATTCATTTTCCGATAAAAATGTAGCAACTGATGCTACTGCCATTCAAAATAAAGAAATTGAAAAAGAAGCCGATGTGCTAGAAATAGGAAAACCGCTTCAATTTGTAAGTTCAGAGCCACACTCCTTTAATGAATGGATGCAATTGGTTTCTCAAAAACCCATTGTACGAGAAGAAAATTCAGCTCAAAAAATTGAAGAAAAATTTAACCTAATAGATAAATTTATAGAGTTAAATCCTAAAATAAAACCGATAGACAAAAACGCCATAAATACAGACGTTATTATAGATAGTTCAACAGAAAATGAAAGTTTGATGACGGAGACCTTAGCGAAAGTTTATCTTGAACAAAAAAAATATGAAAATGCCATTAAAGCTTATCGCATTTTAATTTTGAAATATCCAGAAAAAAGTGGTTTCTTTGCAGACCGAATTAAAGCAATAAAAAATTTACAAAAAAATAAGTCATGACATACACATTATTTTTGATTCTAATTATGATCGTAGCATTTTTGCTCATATTAATCATTATGGTTCAAAATCCAAAAGGCGGAGGATTATCATCTTCTTTTGGTGGTGGCGGAACACAAGCTTTAGGAGGCGTTCAAAATACAACCAACTTTTTAGATAAAAGTACTTGGACACTTTCAATCGTACTGCTTGCCTTAATTTTATTGTCAAACTTCGCTGCGCCTAAAGCAAATGTTGTTGACACAAGCTCAGAAATTGAAAACACCATTCAAAATCGTGAAGTTCAGGATGCACCTGCACAACCAGCAACTTCAACACCTTTTACGCAAGATACAGCTCAATAGAAATTATTGAAAAATAAATCCTTAAAAATGCCAATGTGAATGACACGTTGGCATTTTTATTTTCATATTTCCCCTTTAATAACACATTTGTCAGTTTTATTGAATTGGCACAATTTTGGAATCTTCATTCTAAGAATTAATAATTTTTTTAAAATCGATTAAAAATGAGTAAAATTAACATTAAACCATTAGCAGATAGGGTTTTAGTAAAACCTCTTCCGGCTGAAAAAACAACTGCTTCAGGACTTATAATTCCAGATTCAGCCAAAGAAAAACAACAAAAAGGAACTGTGATGGCAATTGGTACCGGATTGAAAGACGAACCAATGACAGTAAAAGTTGACGATACCGTATTATTCGGCAAATATGCAGGCACCGAGCTTGTTATTGATGGGACTGAATATTTGATTATGAGAGAAAGTGATATCTTGGCAATTGTTTAAAGAAGCTTTTGGCTTTTAGCTATAAGTTAGAAGCAGTGACAGGTCTCGACCCGTCTGTACAAAAAGTTAAAATAAAATCTTAAAAAATAATTCTTAAAGATTTATGCAATAAATAAACCGTATTGCATAAAACCTAAAACTAAAAAATAATAAAATGGCAAAACATATAATTTTTGATATAGAAGCACGTGACGGATTAAAACGTGGTGTTGATGCATTGGCAAATGCGGTAAAAGTGACTTTAGGACCAAAAGGTAGAAATGTTGTAATCGGAAAATCATTTGGCGGACCTGTTATTACAAAAGATGGTGTTACTGTTGCAAAAGAAATTGAAGTTGAAGATCCTTTAGAAAATATGGGTGCGCAAATGGTGAAAGAAGTTGCTTCAAGAACCAGCGATTTGGCTGGTGACGGAACAACAACTGCAACTGTTTTGGCTCAAGCCATTGTAAAAGAAGGCCTGAAAAACGTTGCTGCTGGTGCAAATCCATTGGATTTAAAACGCGGAATTGATAAGGCTGTTAGCGCAATTGTTGAAGATTTAAAAAAACAATCGCAAGAAGTTGGCAACAACTCAGATAAAATTAAACAAGTCGCTTCAATTTCTGCAAATAATGATGATGTAATTGGAGAGTTAATAGCCCAAGCCTTTAAAAAAGTAGGTAAAGAAGGTGTTATCACTGTTGAAGAAGCCAAAGGTACTTCAACCTATGTTGATATTGTTGAAGGAATGCAATTTGACAGAGGATATTTATCTCCTTATTTTGTTACAAACGCAGAAAAAATGTTAGTTGATTTAGAAAATCCTTACATTCTGTTATTTGAAAAGAAAATAACAAACCTAAAAGATTTATTGCCAATATTAGAGCCGGTTGCCCAAAGCGGAAAACCATTATTAATTATTGCTGAAGATGTGGAAGGTGAAGCATTGGCAACTTTAGTGATGAATAAGTTACGTGGTGCGTTAAAAATTGCTGCCGTAAAAGCACCAGGTTTTGGAGACAGAAGAAAAGCAATGTTAGAAGATATTGCTATTTTAACCGGCGGAACCGTAATTTCTGAAGAAAGAGGATTGACTTTAGAGAATACTACTATTGATATGTTGGGTACTGCGGAAAGAATTACCATAGACAAAGACAATACCACTATTGTAAACGGTGCTGGAGGCGCCAATGATATCAAAGAAAGAGTAGCGCAAATTAAAGCACAGATTGAAACCACAACATCTGATTACGATAAAGAAAAATTGCAAGAACGTTTGGCTAAATTGGCTGGTGGTGTAGCTGTACTTTATGTTGGTGCTGCAAGTGAAATTGAAATGAAAGAAAAGAAAGACAGGGTTGATGATGCTTTGCACGCAACTCGTGCGGCTGTTGAAGAAGGTATTGTTGCCGGTGGTGGCGTTGCTTTGGTAAGAACCAAAGAAGTTTTGAAATCACTAACAACTCAAAATTTAGACGAATTAACAGGAATTAGAATTTTAGACAGAGCCATAGAAGAGCCATTACGCCAAATAGTTGAAAATGCAGGTGGTGAAGGTTCTGTAGTTGTTGCAAAAGTTATTGAAGGAAAAGGTGACTTTGGATACAATGCTAAAACAGACGAATATACCAAAATGTTTAAAGCTGGGATTATTGATCCAACCAAAGTTACAAGAATTGCATTAGAAAATGCAGCTTCTGTTGCCGGTATGATTTTAACGACTGCTTGTACATTGGTAGAAATAAAAGAAGAGCCAACTGGCGGAATGCCTCCAATGGGTGGTGGAATGCCTGGGATGATGTAATTAGCACCTAAATATAGTTTACACAGTTTATTGTGTCCTAGAAAAGGGATTTAAACCCTGCACTTTAATTTAAAGTGCAGGGTTTTTGTATTGCGAAAAAATTTAAATTTTTATGGGATAAAATCAGGATATATAAAAGGGTTTCACACTGTTACACGTTCGACCTACCATAAAGTTTAGGCTACAAATATTGCTATTAAGTCTTAAGTATTTCAAACTTACACAGATTTTGAGATACTGCTATATATTTTTTTACTTAACGGCAATCAGCGAGATTTCAACGTTTACAAACTTTGGTAAGTTTCCTACTTCCACAGTTTCGCGTGCAGGTTCATTACTGGCAATAAAATATTTACCATAAACAGCATTCATTTTTGAAAAATCGTTCATATTTTTGATGAAGATGGTAGTTTTTACCACGTTCTCAAAAGTCATTCCAGCTTCAGCCAAAACAATTTTCAAATTTTCCATCACTTGTTTGGTCTCATCTTCAATAGTGTTGGTAACCAGTTCCCCAGTTTTAGGATTGATGGCAATTTGCCCTGAAGTGTATAAAGTGTTTCCTGCCAATACCGCCTGATTGTATGGACCAACTGGTGCCGGAGCGTTGATAGTGTTAATTATTTTTTTCATTTTATAAATTGTTTAGTGGTTAGCTTTTCAAGTAAATTTTTAATTTTGCTTTAACTTTTAGTTCTATCCCAGCCCTATTATAAAGTAAGGGAGTTGATTTGAGATTAGAATTATATTATTTGTACAAATTTTTAAACCTATAACATTTCTTTAACCTTTTATAATTTGCCCTTTGGGGCTATGGTGCAATGTTATCAAGTTAAGCAATAATTCAATAAAACCATTGGATGATGATCCAAAAATTGATTCTTTGCAATTGTAAAAAAACGAATCCAATGATTGATACAAATATAAATATAATAGGGGAGTTGAAAGAATTTTCAAACGTTAAACGCTCCAACTTAGAATTAATAGAATTGTTCAATGGAAAAAACCTCTAATATTAGCGCTGACTTATATTTTTAGTCTAATTCAATAAAATTTGATATTGCTGATTTACTAAATAAGGGTTGGAGACTTCTAAGTTTTTGTATGAAAGAAATTGCGCATTCTGTTTGTTGTAAATGTTTGCTATTTTTTCTATGATCTCTATTGCTTCAGTTCTTGGAATTTCCGTAAAATTTACTATCCCATTTTTTAAATTATTGAGGTCATAAATATTTGTATTTTCTAAAAACGACACAAAACCTTCATACTTAGAAAAGTCCTTGCTAAGTTCATATAGTTTCTCAGAAATAGGCGTAATTGAATTAAAACTGTTGTTACTTAATACGATAATGGTGATATCGTCCGCTTTATAATTTCTTAAGGTAGTGCTAAACCCATTCCATACCCCATTATGATATACCAATTCACTGTCAAGTTCCTGCTTAAATCTAAATCCAAATCCATAAGGCACTAGTTGGCCTCTGTTGGTTTTGCCCGGCAGGTATGCCTGTGCCAAGACTTCTTTATTTAAAACAGTATTCATTTCTAAAGATTGATGCCACTTAAACAAGTCATTTACTGTTGAATATACACCTTTATCCCCAACAACACCATCATTAACTGTAAATGGGATGGCTATGTAGGACCTACCATATCTCCTAAAACCAACCAATTCGTCCTTTTTGGTTTCTTCATTAGGATTATGAACATAAGTATGTTCCATATCTAAAGGCTTAAAAAATCTGCTATCAAGAAAATCTCCCAAACTTTGGTTGCTTACTTTTGAAACAATGGAAGCCAGTATAAAATACCCTGTATTGCTATAATCGAATCTGCTTCCCGATTTAAAATAAACCTGCATTTTTAATTTGTTCATTAGTTTTAACATGTCGGAATTATCTGGAGGCATTTTACTGTTCCAGTTGTGTTCAGCTGCATACATATAGTTTGGAAGTCCGGATGTATGGTTTAACAAATGACGAATTTTGATATTTTTATAGGGAAAATCCGTTAAATATTTTGTTGCAAAATCATCTAAATCCAGCTTACCTTCTTGGTACAACAACAAAATTGCAGCTGCGGTAAACTGTTTAGAAACTGAGGCCAGTTGGTAGGTACTTGTACTTTCAATGGGTTCTTTCTGCCTTAGATCTTTAAGCCCAATATGCTCCTCAAATAAGATCTTTCCATTTTTAGCCAATAAAATACTGCCATTAAAACCATACTTTTGCTTTAGTTGACTTGTGTAATTATGAATTTTTTCTAAAGGAACCTTGTAAGTTGATTTTAGAATTAAATCTTCCAATTCATTTTGTTTGCTGAAATTTGAATTAAATACCTTGGAAACACCGTCAGCTTCAATATTGCTAAAATGCTCAGATTGTTGAGGACGGGAAGGGTTATTTAATCCGAATAAAAAAAATATTGGTACAAATAACAAAGCGAAAATTATATAGGGTTTCTTCATTCTTGGCTTCTTTCTCTTATTTTATTAGATTGAAAATATGACTAAACTATAATCAAAAATTTCTAATTTTTTAACGCGCTCTTTTCACATTTATTGGGTTGGAAACGTAGTAAATAATATTAAATTTTACAATTATACAAAAATTATGTGATAGCTGATAAAAAAAATCATCAAAATAGCTTTTATTGCTTAGCATATATTTTGGACTGCCTTTTAGGCAAACTAGGTTTCAACTGATACATATCATTTTAAAATTAAAAAATAAGACCTAATTTTAATGATGTAATCCTAAATAAATGAAGTGAGCATAATAAAAAGTTGCTATAGACTCAAATAAAAATAGATGACGCTAGCTTTTGTGAGCGGGTAAAGCAATTACACCAGCCTGTCGGCAGATAGGTATGACTGAATTAAAACAATAAATAATTATATATGAAACTTACATTTTTTGGTGGCGCAGGAACGGTAACCGGTTCTAAAATTTTATTGGAAGTTAATTATAAAAAAATAATGATAGATTGTGGTTTGTTTCAAGGACTGAAGGAATTGCGTCTAAAAAACTGGGAAGACATCCCGCCAGATTTCAAGGAATTGGATTTAGTTTTACTGACTCATGCGCACTTGGACCACTCAGGATACCTTCCTGTTTTGGTTAAAAACGGGTATTCAGGAAAAATTTTTAGCACCCCTGCAACTAGAGATTTAACGGAAATAATTTTGTTAGACAGTGCTAAAATACAGGAAGAAGATGCCCGAAGAGCCAATGAACACCACTACACCAAACACGATCCCGCCAGGCCTTTATATGATGTTGAGGATGCAAAACTAACCATGACCTACTTCGAAACTTTTGAATTGAATGTTTGGCATATTATTGACGACAATATAAAATTCAAATTTATGAATAGCGGTCATATTTTGGGCAGTGCTTTTATTGTATTGGATGTTAATGGTAAAATTATTGTCTTCTCAGGCGATATCGGAAGAAAAGAACCGGTGATTTTACATCCATTTGAATATATTGAAAAAGCAGATTATCTTGTTGTTGAATCTACCTACGGAAACAGAAATCATCAATTTTCATCAATTAATGAAATGTTGCTGAAGTACATAAATCATACTTACAATAAAGGAGGTATTTTAATTATTCCTACATTTTCTGTAGAGAGGGCGCAGGAAATTATTTACTTATTAAGTTTGCTAAAACGGGATAATCTGTTGCCTAATATTCCGATATTCCTTGATAGTCCGATGGGTGTGAATGCCACGGAAGTTTATTTTAAATATAAAGACAACCACATATTATCAGATGCTGATATTAAAAGTATGCAAGCAACAGTTCATTTGATTACTGAAATAAATGCTTCTAAGATGATTGTCGATAATAATGATCCAAAAATTGTATTGGCCGGAAGCGGCATGATTACTGGCGGAAGGGTTTTGCATTATCTGGACAAACTGATTTCAGATAAAAAAAACAGTTTGTTAATTGTTGGATATCAAGCTGAGGGAACTCGTGGCAGGGCCTTGCTCGCAGGCGATACTGAAATTAAGTTTTTTGGTGAATATCATAAAGTAGCTATTGAAATTTTCAAGATTAATGAATTTTCCGGGCATGCAGACCAGCGTGAAATGTTAGATTGGCTTAAACATTTTAAAGAACCGCCAAGGCTTACCTTTATCAATCATGGAGAACCACATCAAAGTCAGGCCTTTAAAACCAAAATTAAAACAGAACTAAATTGGAATTGTACGGTTGCTAAACCAAATAATGCGTATTATTTGGATTGAGATTGAAAACTAACTGCAAAAAATGAGATGAAAATTTGTGACAGACCCTAAAGTGATTGTATTATTTTTGAATTTTTGATTGAAGTTGTAAGTTGCGTTAGGGAGTGAAGCGGAAAGCCCGCAGTTACGCTTTTGGGCGTAACGAGGACTTGCAGCGAAAAGCCCGACCCCCGCCTTTTCGGAGGGGGTAACGCCCAAAAAATAATGGAACGAAATTTAATTAAACCAGATGGTAAAATATTTGATTTTTACCAAATCTGGAATTTGCTCTAAAACCACTTCTGCCCGGCTAAAACTGTTTATGCCCAATTCTTTTTTATCAAAGGAAATGGTGGCGTTCAATTCATCAATAAAAAGGGTTGCAGAGGTTAAGGTGGTTTCAACTTTATTTACCTTATAATGCGCTTTAATATCTTTGAAAGTAGATTGGAGTGAAATGCCTTTTGATGTTTTGTAACTCTTGTCAAATATTTGAATACTTTTAATTCCGGACGACTTGTCGTTAATATTTGTGGGCACAATTTCCAACAATAAGTCTCCCTTTTTTGCGTAAATTAGATAGACATCATTTTCAACCGTAAACAATCTTTTGTCAATTTCTTTATCGGCGTACAAGTTGGAAACGATGGAATCTTTGGAGAAAATAGCGCTTAAATCTTTAATTTCAGTTTTGTCAGTCAAGGGTCCAACTTTGCCCTTTTCAATTAAAAATTGGTCTTTTTTGGTACATTGAATGAATAAAAATGAAGCAAGAAACAAATAAATTATTTTTTTGGTAAAGGACATCAACTGGGAATTATTTTTAATTAGTTTAACGGAGAACAAAGGATTTTATTATTCTTAAATTTTAGATAACACGCTTTAAAATTCCCATAACCCCTCTGATGAAACTTGCACTAGTCACTACTTTTAAAATAGGATTCATGCGCGTGGAAGTTCTGCCTTTTGATGTTTTGGTTCCTTTACTTTCCGCTGTTTTCCTGCGTTCAAGATCCTCTTTTTCGACAATTTTATCAATTTTTTCAGTTAAAATCTCATAGGCACTTTCTCGATCAATAACCTCATTGTATTTATGATAAATACGTGAGTTGCCAATCAATTGTTTCAATTCACTGTCGGTTAATATGTCCATTCTGCTCATTGGGGCACGCATCATGGTACAAGCCAAGGGTGTTGGAATTCCTTTTTCATTTAAAACGGATACAAATGCTTCTCCTATTCCCATTTGGGTTAACACCTCGTCAACATTATAATACTCAGAATCGGGATAATTTTCTGCGGCTAATTTGATGGCTTTTCTATCTTTGGCGGTAAATGCGCGCAAAGCATGTTGTACTTTTAAACCCAATTGTCCCAAGACATCATCTGGAACATCATTCGGATTTTGCGTTACGAAAAACAAACCGATGCCTTTTGACCGTATTAATTTTACGATATTTTCAATTTGAGAAAGCAGTGCTTTTGAGGCTTCATTGAAAATCAAGTGTGCTTCATCTATAAAAATGACCAATTCTGGACGCCCGCTATCGCCTTGTTCGGGGAAAGTTGCATAAACTTCGGCCAATAATTGCAGCATAAATGTTGAAAATAGCTTTGGTTTGTCTTGGATATCCGTTAAACGCAAAATAGAAATGATTCCTTTTCCATTTTCATCTATTCTCACCAAATCCTGAACATCAAAAGAGCGCTCGCCAAAAAATAAATTACCGCCTTGCTGCTCAATTTCGACTATTTTTCGCAAAATTGCGCCAGTACTTGCAATGGAAATTAGGCCATATTCTTTTTGAATATCCTCTTTTCCTTCGGCAGTGGCATATTGCAGTATTTTTTTGAAATCTTTTAAATCCAACAAAGGGAATTTATGATCATCACAATACTTAAAAATGATAGAGACAATGCCACTTTGCGCATCAGACAATTCCAATATTCTGGAAAGTAAGACCGGACCAAATTCAGAAACCGTGGCTCGCAATCTAGTACCATCTTGTTCAGACAACGTAAGGATTTCAACAGGGAATTTTTTTGCTTCAAAAGGCAGTCCAATAGCGGCATGGCGTTCATCAATTTTAATATGGCCGGCACTCGGTTGCGCCAATCCGCTTAAATCACCTTTTACGTCCATTAGCAAAACAGGAATGCCCTTTTCAGATAAATTTTCGGCCATTACCTGTAAGGATTTTGTTTTTCCAGTTCCGGTAGCTCCAGAAATTAATCCATGCCTATTTAATGTTTTTAATGGAACCTTTACAAAAGCATCTTTTATGGTTTTGCCATTTAACATCGCCGAACCTAAAATAAAATAATCGCCTTTGATTTGATAACTTTCAGTTATATGCTTAAAAAAAGTTTCTTCCCTTGTCATCTTTAATAATTTTTATAAAAATAAGATATAAAACTGAAACTAAAAATTTGAAAAGAAATTAAGTTGCAAATATTAATTCCCGTTCCTAAATCTTATATTTGCAGCATGATAAATGCAAGTATAAAAGAATTAATGGATAAAGGCGAAATGCTCCCTTTAATGGAAGAATTTTACACCATTCAAGGCGAAGGATTTCATACGGGAAAAGCAGCTTATTTTATTAGAATTGGCGGTTGTGATGTAGGTTGCCATTGGTGTGATGTAAAAGAAAGCTGGAATGCAAAACTGCATCCGCCAACAACTGCAGACAGCATTGTGGAAAACGCCAAAAAATTTGCGAATACTGTTGTAATTACTGGTGGTGAACCGCTTATGTGGGAATTGGATTATATTACTGATGCATTGCAAAATAACCATATAAAAACACATATTGAAACTTCAGGTGCTTATAAACTGAGCGGCACTTGGGACTGGATTTGCCTTTCTCCAAAAAAAACTAAATTACCTTTAGCGGATATTTATTTAAAATGCAATGAACTTAAAGTCATTGTTTTCAACAAAAACGATTTTAAATTTGCAGAAGAACAAGCTGCTAAAGTTGGCTCTAATTGTGAATTATTTTTACAGCCAGAATGGAGTAACCGAGAAAAAATGATGCCATTAATTGTGGATTATGTGATGAAAAATCCTAAATGGAAGGTTTCCTTACAAACACATAAATATTTGAATATTCCTTAATTTGGTTACTTTCAATAATATTTATAGTCAATTTATAAACCTTTTCATATTGTTCTCCCGAATCCGCACTTTTTTTTAGTTTATATTTTGGTGTTAAAATGCGGAAGTCAGGAAATTGCTTTTTAACTTAATTGCTACAATAGACCTTGCTTAATTTTGTTGAACTTTTTTAGTGGACTCTTTATTGCGGTTGCTATTTTAACGCAAAAGTTTAATAAGCATATTTAAATTTCGCATTTAAAATATTAATTTTTCTTCAGCTGTTTCTGAATTTTTTCAATGGCCGATTCAATAGGCTTATCTGGCTCAATAACATTATAGGCGCCCCAAAAATCTGGATCTTGAAATCCAGAAGTATTGTCGCTCATAATTACGGAAGGTCTTAATCTATCCTTAGATTTAGGAAGTTGGCCGTCGTCGCTTTTTTCCCAATCGGTGACCGCCATTTCAATAGTTGTGTAATAGATTGTATTAAACCATTTTTTAGCCCAGTCAATTTTAAATCCCAGTTCAATTCTGCTGTATCCATAAACCCATTTGCCTTCTTTTTCTCGATAATCAATCTGATAATAGGCTTTAATTGGAATAACATCTGCATTTTTAGGTTTTTTAACGATAAAGTAGCGACTTGCTTTTTGTTTGTTTTCAAGGTTTAAATAGAACTTGGCATTGGTTAAAGCCAATGTTTGTGCATCAATGAATAATTTTCCATAAAAATAGGGCTCATTGATATATTTTTTCTGTTTAAAATTTATAACATGAATAAGCCTGTTGTCAATTTTTGTGGAGTTGTCAAAAGTAAAATCATAAATACTAAGCATATCTTCATCAAATATCATTGCTGTATTTTTCATGATGTCAATATATAAATTGCTAAATGGTCCGCCCCTGAGTTTAAAAGCCACGGTGTCTAATTTGTTGTAATCCGTGCTTTTACGCGCTTTATATATTTTTAAAATATCGCTTTTATCAGTGGTGTAAGGTTGTTTGTAAATTTCAATTACGGCTTCGGAAAGCGATACATAAGTCCTTCTTTTTTTGATGGTTTCTCTATAGAATGAAGTCATTTTTAGGTCGTCATTATAATAATTGCTACCTTTTCTTTTTAGCATTTCTAGGACTAAAGATGTGGCGTCTTTTACATTAATTTTAACTTCAGAAAGTTCTTCTATATATGTTTCAAGTCTTACAATAGAGTTGTCTTTGTCGAAATCAGATAAACTGAGCACTTTACTGGTATAGCCTAAAAATGAAACAGTTACCCTGCGGTTTGTATATTTTTTTGGTGCTTTCAATAAAAAATCACCTTGGGTATTTGTAATGGTACTAATATTTGTCCCATTAATCAGTACTGTTGCAAATTCCAATGGTTTTTTTGTTTTGCTATCAATAACACTCCCTCGATATTCGTTAAATCCAATGGTGTCATTGAGAATTTTATTGGTTGCGTAACTGGAATTTTGAAATCCGACAATGATAAGCATTAGATAAAAGGAAGTAATAAAAGATTTTCTGGCTGAAAATAGACCTTGTTTTATCATGGTTAGCAAGTTTAAGTTAAGAACACAAATTTGGCTATACAATATACAAAATTTTCAATAAGTTTTAAATTTAAAAAGGAACTGTATTGCTACAATTCCTTTTTAAGGTTTTAGATTTTTGATTTTGGAACCGGAAAACCACGATCTCGAAGCAGGGCGTCAATTTTAGCATCTCTTCCACGAAATTCTCTGAAAGCTTCTGCAGGATCCACGGAATTTCTTGGAGCAAATAAATATTTTACCATTTTTGCTGCCAATTCTTTGTCGTAAAATCCGCCAGCCGCTTCTTCAAATGCTTCTGCGGCATCTGCGGTAAGCACATCAGCCCACATATATCCATAATAGGCAGTGGCGTAGCCTTCTCCAGAAAAAACATGACCAAAATGAGGTGTTCTGTGGCGCATCACCAATTCTTTTGGCATATTTATAGCAGCTAAAGTTTCTTTTTCAAAAGCGGCTACATCAATATTTGATGGGTCAGCCAAATGAAATTTCATATCCATAATTGCTGAAGCCAAATATTCAGTGGTGGAAAATCCTTGGTTAAAGGTCGAAGATTTTTTAATTTTTGCAACCAGAGCTGCAGGAATTGCTTCACCAGTTTTATAATGCACCAAAAATTGGTTGATTACTTTATCGGTAGATAGCCAACGCTCCAATACTTGCGATTGAAATTCGGTATAATCCCTAACGCCTCCGTTAAGTGTTGGATATTTTACGTTCGCTGAAAAGAAATGCAGGGCGTGACCAAATTCGTGCAAAAATGTTGTGGCATCATCCCAAGAAACCAAAACGGCTTCACCCGGACCCGGTTTTACGAAATTTGAATTGTTTGAGCCCAAAACGGTTTGTTTGCCATTAAATGTTGAGTAATCTCTATAAGTTGTGGCCCAAGCACCAGATTTTTTTCCTTGTCGCGCAAAAGGATCCAAGTACCACAATCCGATATATTCACCAGTTGATTTGTTGGTTACTTCCCAAACTTTCACCTCTTCATGAAACACGGGAACAGATCCTTCCGGAACAGGCGTAAACTTGAAATTAAATACTTCATCAGCTACAAAAAATAAGGCTTGGGTTAATTTATCCAATTGTAAATATTGTTTTACTTCATCAGAATCCAAATTGTATTTTTCTTTTCTTACCTTTTCTGCATAATAACGATAATCCCAAGGTTCGATGGTGATATTGTCATTATTTTTATTAGCAATTGCTTGCATATCAGCAACTTCTTCTTTAACTCTTGCAATGGCTGAAGGCCAAACGGCATTCATAAGTGCCATGGCGTTTTCGGGTGTTTTAGCCATTCTGTTTTGTAGACGCCATTCGGCAAAATTATCAAAACCTAAAAGTGCCACACGTTCTTTTCTGAGCTTCAGAATTTTGGCCACATTTTCTTTATTGTCAAATTGATCGTTATTATCGCAACGTGAATAGTAGTTTTTCCAAACTTTTTCGCGCAATGCTCTTTCATCAGAATAGGTTAAGAAAGGCGCCATGGAAGATCTTGTATTGGTAATGGCATATTCTCCTTCACGACCTTTGTCTTTGGCTGCTTTTTCGGCTGCTTTAATCATAGATTCCGATAATCCGCTTAATTGGTTTTTTGTTAAGTAAACCACATAATTTTCTTCATCGGCTAAAATATTGTTTGAAAAATTGGTGTATATTGAAGAAAGTTCTTTGTTAATTGCTGCGTAACGGGCTTTTTTTACATCATCCAATTCTGCGCCGTCCATGGCAAATCTTTCATAAATAAGTTTTGCAACCCGTTGTTGGTCTGCTTCTAACGGATTTTTTAAAGAATTTTCATAAACTGTTTTAATTCTGTCAAATAATTTTTTGTTTTGAGAGATTTTTGAATGAAACTCCGACATAATAGGAGCCATTTCTCCTTGAATTTTTCTGAATTCCGGCGATGATAAATTGGCGCTCCAGATTCCGTAGTACTTTTGAACCCTATCGAGAATTTCTCCCGATTTTTCTAGCATCACAATGGTGTTTTCGAAAGTTGGTACTTCTGGATTGTTGGTGATGGCATCAATTTCTGCTAAATTTAGGGCCATTCCTTTTTCTAAGGCAGGTTTAATGTCCTGAAGATTCATTTTGTCAAAAGAGGGAACGCCACCATAAGGACCAGTCCATTTTTCTAATAACACATTGTTGTTTTGCATAGTTGCCGCTTTTTCTTTGTTTTGGGCAAATGTAGTAGAAACTATTAAAGTGCAAATAATAACCGACCTTAAAGTTATTGATGCAAAATATTTATTCATCATTGGTTGGGTTTTTAGGGAAGCTAATTATGTAACGAAGCTTATTTGTTTAGATGTTCAAATTTAAATATTTATAAGCAATAATTTCCTATCTAAAGGTAGTTTATATTCGTTTTAAAGAAGAGATAATTATTTTGAATAGATTAAAATGTTGAGGTTTTGGGTTGAGTTTATTATTAAAAACGGACTTGTTCTTTTCTCATAAAATTTAAATAAAATTTAGTGCCTTTTCCCAATACACTATCATTTTTAATGATAATAGGTGTACATTCTGATCTTGAAACATTTCCATCCTGATTTTTTGGTGTGGAGAAATACCATAGAATAGTTATTTCATTTTTAGCTTTATCAGTAGTTTCTTTTGTAAACTCAGGTTGTTTAAATAACTGGCTAAGAGCTTTCATTCTACCTATTTTTGGAACTATTACAACCACGGAAGCGCCCATAATTTCTTTCACTTTATCTAAACTTATACCGTTCTCTATAGTGGCGATTTTAGTGGTTTGCTCCGTTAGAAATGCACTGAAGGTTGGGTAATTTTTTTCCTTTGCTTCTTGAGAATACAAAACGCTGGAAATTAGAAAGAAAATTAAAACAGTGGAAATAAAAGTTCTTTTCATTAGACCAATATACAAAAAAACCTTAAAAGCAATGAAATACAAGATTTTTGACAAATTATGTATTTAAATTCTAAAGTAACGAATTCGTCACAAAGATTGTGCTAGTACCTGTTACAACCTGCTTTGTATTTTAACAAAAAAAGGAACTACAATTAAGTAATTCCTCTTCTATTTATTCTGAAATAATAAATTAAATTCAGTTAATGTTTTTATTTTCCTAACTCAACAAACAAACCTTCTTCGGTATTGTTAATTTTCGCTATGTTTTTCTTGGTCAAATCCTTAATGGTTTTATCCCATTTTTTATTGCTTAAACCAGATTGTGTTTTTAAGTCGTTTAAAAGCATTGGAGAATTCGCTTTTAAAATATTGAAAATAGCTTTTTCATCTTCGCTCATTTCAACCGCTTTTTTCTCTGGTCTCATTTGGGGAAAGAATAAAACTTCCTGAATAGAGCTGTTGTTGGTCATGAACATCACCAAACGGTCGATTCCAATACCAATTCCTGATGTTGGTGGCATACCGTATTCCAAAGCACGTAAAAAATCCTGGTCAATAAACATGGCTTCATCATCACCTTTTTCAGTCAATTTTAATTGCTCTTCAAAACGTGCGCGTTGCTCAATTGGGTCGTTTAACTCAGAATAGGCATTTGCCAATTCTTTGCCGTTTACCATTAGTTCAAAACGCTCTGTTAGAGCAGGATTTGAGCGGTGTTCTTTGGTGAGTGGACTCATTTCTTTTGGGTAATCGGTGATAAATGTTGGCTGAATATAATGGTGTTCGCATGTTGAACCGAATAGTTCATCAATCAATTTGCCTATACCCATAGTTTCATCTACAGCAACACCCACTTTTTTGCAAACTTCTTTCAATTCGTTTTCACCCATTCCGGCAACATCAAAACCGGTATGTATTTTTATCGCTTCCAAAATTGGAACTCTCGGATAAGGTGCTTTAAAGCTCACCATATTTTCGCCTATTTGAACTTCTGGTGTACCATTGCTATCCATCGCCACTTTTTCTAACAACTCTTCGGTCATATTCATCATCCAATGGTAATCTTTGTAGGCAACATACAATTCCATTACGGTAAATTCCGGATTGTGGGTTCTGTCCATTCCTTCATTTCTAAAGTCTTTTGAGAACTCATAAACAGCATCAAATCCGCCAACAATCAATCTTTTTAGATACAATTCGTTGGCTATTCGCAAGTACAAAGGCATATCCAAGGCATTGTGATGCGTTTTAAAAGGTCGCGCTGCTGCACCGCCAGGAATTGGCTGTAATATGGGTGTTTCAACTTCCAAATAATTGCGTTTGTTGAAGAAATCACGAATTGAATTCGTAATTTTTGTGCGTTTTATAAAGGTTTCTTTTACATGATCATTTACAATTAAATCCACATATCGTTGGCGATATCTTAACTCAGCATCAGAAAAAGCATCGTGCACTTTCCCATCGGCACCTGTTTTAACAACTGGCAACGGACGTAAACTTTTGGAAAGTACTGTTAATTCCTTCACATTTACCGATTCTTCGCCGACTTTTGTTTTAAAAACGTCACCTTTAATACCAATAATATCACCCATATCCAATAATTTTTTGAATACGGTATTGTACATGGTTCCTTCATCATCAGAAGAAATTTCATCGCGGTTGATGTAAATTTGCATCCTTCCGCTGGCATCTTTTAGCTCGGCAAAAGAAGCTTTTCCCATTATTCTCCTACTCATCATCCTTCCCGCCAAAACAACTTCTTTTCCTTCAAAAGCATCAAAGTTTGCTAAGATATCCTTTATGGTTGCGGTTGTTTTAAATTCTTCGGCAGGATATGGGTTGATACCCAATTCACGTAACTTTTGTAAGGATTCCCTTCTTATTATTTCAAGTGGCGATAATTGCATTTCAAGGTGTTTTAGTATTACTTTTTTATTGATAGGGAGCAAAGATACAATCAATTCAGAAAAATAAGTAATTTAGAAAGAAAAAGTGTTTGGAATTTGAAATTCAATAAAAATTAATATATTTGCGTATCGCTGTGTTGGCGATTTTTGTGTTGTTCTGGCGTTTTTACGCCAAGGTTTTTTAAACCAATGGAAAGCTTCCCGAAATCCGGGACGCTTTTTTTATTCCCCATTGTCCGCTTTAGCAGACATTTTCCCGAAGGGGAAAACTGCCTTCCATTAACTTTTCAATAAAAAAAATCTGTTCTGCCAATTAATTAATCCCAAAGAAATTATTTTTAAACTAAAAAATTAGTTTAAACTAAATATTTAGTTATATTTGTGTTGTTGAACTAAACACTTAGTTATAAAATGGAGATACAATTAACAAAAGCGGAAGAACAATTTATGCAAGTTTTATGGGACTTGGAAGAAGCTTCCGTGCAAGACATCATAGACCAATTGCCCGAACCGAAACCAGCCTATAATACGGTTTCTACCATTATCAGAATTTTGGAAAATAAGGATTTTGTTTCACACAAAGCAAAGGGAAGAGGTTATATTTATTTTCCTTTAGTTTCAAAAACGATTTATAGCAACCAGAGTTTACAAAAAATTGTAGATGGTTATTTTGGAGGCTCGTTTAAAAGTATGGTTTCTTTTTTTGTAAATAAAAATGAAGTGGACTTAAAAGAATTGGATACCATATTAAAAATTATTAACGATAAAAAGACACAGAGATGATCAATTACATAATTCAACTGCTACTTTTTCAAACCTTGTTTTTGGCGGTTTACGATTTGTTTTTACAAAAGGAAACATTCTTTAAATGGAACAGAATTTATTTATTGGTGACGCCAATGTTGTCTTTTATTATTCCATTGCTAAAGCTTGAAAGTTTTCGGCAAACGGTTCCGCAGGATTATATGGTGTATTTGCCGGAAGTTGTTATAAATCCGCAAGTTTATATCGAAAAAAACTCCTCCCTTGAGATTATATTTGGCGCTGCAAGCATTATTTTTTATGTGGGAATGGGCTTGTTTTTTATCTTATTTTTAGTTCGACTAACCAAAATATTAACATTAATCCATACTGGTAAAAGTATCAAAAAGGACGATTATACGTTAATTGTTTTAGATGAAAAACTATCCGCTTTCTCATTTTTCAACTATATTTTTATCAATAATCATTTGTTGGAAAAACAGGATTTACAAATAATTCAACATGAATTAATTCATTGCAAACACCGACATACTTTGGATTTACTCTATTTTGAATTGTTGAAAATTGTGCTGTGGTTTAACCCAATGGTGTATGTATATCAAAAGCGGATTACCTTATTACACGAATACATTTCGGATGCCGAGGTGGTAAAAGAAACTGATAAAACACATTATTTCAGTAAGTTATTGGCGGAAACTTTTAATGTGGAAAATATTTCCTTCATCAATCAATTTTTTAAACATTCATTAATTAAAAAAAGAATCGTTATGATCACAAAAGAAAAATCACAAAAAATGAAACAGTTAAAGTATTTATTAATCGCGCCATTATTGTTAGGGATGTTGGTGTTAAGTTCATTTGAAGAAAAATCAAAAGAAACTTTGGAGCAATTTCCTTTAATGATAAATGAAATTTTAAAGGAAGATGTTTTACCCCAAGAATTGAATGCAAAAGAAAATGAAGCAATATTAAAAGTTTCTGATACCATTAATCCAGTTAAAATTGAAGACATTCCTTTTGCACTAATTGAAAATGCACCTATTTTTCCTGGCTGTGAAGGAACTGAAGAAGAATTAAGAGCTTGTTTGCAAGATAAAATTTCCGCACATGTAAATGCTAACTTTAATTCTGAAATGGCTAAAGGACTTGGATTAGAGGCTGGAGTCAAAAAAATATTTGTAATGTTTAAAATTGATAAAGACGGAAATATTGCTGAAGTGAAATCAAGAGCCCCACACGTAAAATTAGAAGAAGAAGCTATAAGAGTGATAAATAGTTTGCCAAAAATGATACCCGGAAAACAAAAAGGCGAGGCAGTCGGCGTAAAATATAGTTTGCCAATAGCTTTTAATGTTGAAGGTGAAAAACGAGATGCCAAGAAAACGAACTTTAATGATTTAGATTTAAAAGTGTTTCCGCTTATTATTTTTGAAGGTAAGGAAATTTCTAAAGAAGAAATGCAAAAAATTAAACCGGAAAATATTAAAAGTATGGAAGTTTTTAAGGATGAAAATGCCATAAAAAAATATGGGGATAAAGGTAAAAACGGGGTAATTATAATTACTAAAAAGCAGTAGCACACTTTGTACTCATTAGTTTTTGTGGTAAATCAACGTTTATAATAACATGAAAAAGAAGATAGAACCTTGTTGATTATTTGATTAAAGAAGCCGTCTCACAACTAGAGACGGTTTTTTTTGTACATTTATTTGGAAGTTTTATTAGTTTTTTGTATCTTT
>DAIDMK010000021.1 GCA_027449025.1 Lutibacter sp.
AACTAAAGATACAAAAAACTAATAAAACTTCCAAATAAATGTACAAAAAAAACCGTCTCTAGTTGTGAGACGGCTTCCATGTTCTTTTGGTATTTAATTTATTTGTTATTAAACTAAATGAAATATTATATGAAATTTTTAAAATCAATTTTCAGCATTTTATTGCTCACCACAACCATTTCGAATGCCCAAAATAACGTAACTAAAATTACCGTAGATGGTGATGTATATTACCTTACAACAGATATTGGCTACAATCTGGTTGGTAAATATTTGAATGAAAATGGTAGTTACGACTATAAAACCAATACAACATCTACCGAGCCCATTGCTGTATTAAATGCAGATGGAACAGGGCTTTGGCAGAACTATGGCACCTCAAAAGGTAAAATGATATGGGGGGTTGAATGTAATGAAGATGGCAGCCATAAAAAAATTGAAACAGATTATGGTGCTGTTTATTTACTATGGTATATGATGAAAGAACAATTAATCTTTAATGGAAAACTTGAAGGAAAAGTTGACGTATGGGATGCAGTTCAGTTATCTATTAAATTTAAGGAAGGTAAGATTTACATTTTAGGAGAACGTTCAAAAGCGTTTTGATTAAAACAGGTGCATTGCTCAAAATTTATTAAAAGAAATTTTGGCAAACACTATTTTTTTAACAGTTGTTAGCCTGTCATTTATTAATCTTCTATTATGAACGTTTTAAGGAGTAAACTTTTCATATTCTTCACAATCACTTTATTAAGCATAACATTAGAGGCTCAAAATGAACACAGTATTGTTGGGCGATGGCAATTACAAAAAATAAGTTTCAAAAAAACAAATGCCGATAATTCTAATGACAAAGAATTATTCCTCAATAATTTTAAAGCGGCATTATATTTAGAACTCACCGAGGAGCAACGAATAAATTTTGACGATTTGGAGTGTATGAATACTCAGGCTGAAACTTTGCGAGACAACTACTATCAATCAACAATTGATTTTAAAGCGAATGGCTCTTTTTACAATACTTCACAATATCTGGATAAAGTACTTTCCGGGGAATATCTGTTAGATAAGAAGAAGCTACTTCTGGAATGGGAAACTAGTGACAAAAATGAATTGAAGATTGTAAAACTTACGGCTGATGCGCTTGTTTTGAAGGATGGCAAATTGAAAGTCAACTACTATTATAACAGACTACCACAAAAGGAAATCGATAAACTATCAGCAAGATTTAAAAAAGAAAAAGAATTAGAATGCACCAAGCCAGATAAGGTAAGAATTGAGGCTGAAAAAACTGAAAAAGAGAAATTGAAATCTAAAACATCTATCCACAATTAATGCTACGACTATAATAAAAAAATATTTATTTAATTAAAATTACATATATGAAAAACCTACTTACAATTTGCCTTATAATGGCAACAACATTTAGTGTAAATGCACAGAATGACAAACCTACTAAAGGAGAAGTTATCGATTTTATGACTTCTGTATTAAATGGTTCTAAAGGTACAGAAATGGCAGATAATTACTTTATTAATAGAATCGAATTTGATGGTAATAAATACTCTTATTCGTGTGGAAAGAAAATGGGATATACTGGTTTTACTACAGAATCAATAAATATACCGTGGAACGAATTTAAAGAATTTGATTCGGACTATGAAGTTACTAATGATATTATTAGTGTAAGGCTTAAGTTTTACATAAAAGTAGTGGGAGCCTTATACTTAAATGCCGGAAATGGCAATACTAGTAGAAGTGACACTTATCAAGATGGTTTTGTGATGATAATCCCAGCTATAAAAGTAGAGAGCTTTAAAAAGGGAATTAGGAGATTAGTGGAAATTGCAAAAGAAGAAAATAAAGACCCATTTCGGAACTAATTTTAAAACAAAATAACTTATAAATAAAACATTTTTTAATTTAAAATTCTAATAATCATGAAAAAATCAATCTTTTTAACAATTGTTATTACAACGTCAATCATTTGTATGTCATTTACTAAAGAACTAAAAATTGCAACAAGCAATCAAATTATGTTATATGGCATTGCATATACTAAACAATGTAATTCGGAAGTGTATAGAACCTACACAACCAAACTTATAGACGCTGACGATTATTATGAAGAGAAGGAAAAAATGGAATCGTATTTAGAAAACGGATATCCAAACTCATCAAGAGTAAAGGTTTCTTCGTCTAAATTTGATTTTGGTACAAGTGCAACTAATATGTGTATTATTAAATGGACAAAAAAAAACAATGATTGTTATTACGATGTATTATATGTAGCTTTTGGCACTAGCCAGCAAGATGCATATAGCAGAGCAGAAAAACAAAAGAACAGTTATGGCGGTGTAAATGCGAATTATATGATTCTAGATCAAAAATATTGGTAATAAAAAGATGAATAAATTAGGACTTCTTCTATTTTTCTTATTTTGTGCTTTTACTCTAAAAGCACAGAACACAAAAAATAGTTCCATAACCTACATCCAGGATTATTATACCGATTTTTCAACAGGCTATGATTTTGACGGTAAGTATATTACACTTTCTGACAATTACAAAGCAGCATTTTATGGTTCCATCTTCACATTGACATTTGATAGTATTATTGAAAACAAAAGCTTAAAGAAACAGACCATAACCATCAACCTAAAGGATATTGTAAGCATAGAGCCTAATGGTACAGACGTGGTAGAAATTTTTGGCAATGACCCACTCATAGTCCCAATTTCTGGGAAATTGGCATTTTTAACCGCAAATGAATCTTTCAACATCAATATCTATTATGAAGTGGATGAAGATGTTGAACAAACTGAAATTTATAAAGCGTTTTTAGAATTGATAAAAACGCTATAAAATTATAAATGTTAAAAACGCAAAGCAATTATAAAAATATTTTAAATGAGCCAAAGCAACCGCTTTCAAGACGAAAATCTCACCCTAAACGATTTCTATCAAGAAACTTGTGTAATTTGTCCATCCTGCGAAAAAAAAGCTATAGCTAAAGTAAACTTCGAGAATAAAACAGCTCGGCTATTTTGTGTGCATTGTGGTTATAATAAAGAAACCTCGACCGCATTAATAACAAATGGAAGTGTAGAAATGGCAGCCCATCAATATTTTAAGGCAGAACTTTGGCTAAAAGCCTCTTTCAAGAATGAAATTTTTTGGGCGTTCAATAACAAACATCTGGAGTATTTGGAGCGTTACATTAGTGCCATCTTGAGAGAACATAAAGCTAGAACTGGTTTTACACTTTTAGAAAAATTGCCAAAATTTTACCATGAAGCAAAGAACAGAGAAGATTTGTTGAGAATTATTACAAAATTGAAAAAAAAATGAAATAAATAAGGAATGATGAACTGTCCAAAAAATTAGAAAAAAAATAAGGCAACGGTATTACCGCATCGAAAACGAATAAATACGAACCTATTAGATAATAATTTAAACAATAAAAACTAAACAACACCTAACTTTTATATTAATAATCATGAAAAAACTACACATACTTTGCCTATTTGTTTTAACGGCATTTACAATAAATGCTCAAGAAATAGTTGATTTAAAAACTTATGAAGAAAACGGAAAAGTCGGAATATTAGATGAAAAAGGGAGAAAAATTACAACAGCAAAGTATGATAAACAGATACAATTTGGCGAAAATAAATATGACTTTGGCGCTACTTTTTATGAAGGTCTTTGCAGTGTATTTATAAATAACAAAATGGGTTTTATAAACAAAAATGGTAAAGAAATAACTCCTATTGAATTTTCTTATGTTCATGAATTTACAGTTGATGGGTTAGCAGCAGTTAAAAAAGATGGAAAATGGGGTTTTGTCGATAAAAAAGGAAAACAGATTGTTCCTATTATTTATAATAAGGTTTTTGATTTTAAAGAAGGAAAAGCTCTGGTGGTTCTTGACAAAAAAATTTATTTTGTTGATGTGAAAGGAGAAAAAATCAACAATCCTAACTATAGTCTTTATAATAAATATGAAGAAGGGAAGCTTGCCATAATTCTAAATAACATTGACCAATTTGGATTTTTGGGTACGGATAATATTTATCCCAATTTCTATGATGAAATGTCTTTTTTTAATGAAGCAGACTACATTTTTGTGAAATTGAAAAATAAAATTGGAATTATTAATTTGAAGGCAAAAGAAATTATTCCACCAATTTATGATGAATATGGCGGTTTTGATGGAAAATATTTTTACTTATGGAAAAATAACAAAAAAGGCATTATAAATACTGAAGGTGAAATAATTAGTCCTTTTGTATATGATACATTATATCCTTTTAATGATGGCTTAGCACGAGTAAGACTTGATGTAATTTTATTTCCAGATAAGAATAAAGATGATAGATGGGGATATATCAATGAAAATGGTAAAGAAGTAATTCCGCGTATTTATGATTTTGCTTTTGATTTCGAAAATGGAAAAGCAAGAGTAATAATTAAAGGTCGTGAATTTTACATAGACAAAACAGGAAAAGAAATTAAATAAAACCAAGATAAAAAAAACAAATCTATCTTATTAATAATTTGTATTTTTTTTATACAATATGTATTAGTCAGAATAATGAAAAAATTGAGAAAACCTATTGCTAGAATAGGCAATTAAAGAAAATAAAAAATAATTATGAAACAAAAAATTTCCCTTGTAATCCTATGCTTAATTGCTTGTACACTATCCGCTCAAACACTCTCGTCTGATGGTTATACTGTCACTATCAATAATGTTAAATCAGAAACAGGAACAATGAATATGGGTGGTACAACTTACAATTACAAAGAATATACAGGCAATTATGTCATAGAAAAAGATGGCCTAAAAATAGCCAAACAAAGCTTTAGTTCACTTCAATTAAATGATGGCGCTGTAAATGTAAATATCAAGAATAAAGCTGGAAATGGCAATACAATTACCTATGATTATAGTACAAAAAGAATGGAATATCAATACAATAAATTTAAGATTAAAAAACCAAAAAACACAAATGATATCATCTTGAATGCTATTCTAATTTATGCTAAAGCAGATTAAAAACACAATAAACATCTATTATGAATTGTATAAAGATGTGGAACAAACTGATATTTACAAGGCCTTTAAAAAATTAATTGAAACCTATAAAAACTAAAATTATGAAAAAAATAGTATTGATTTTATTCTTGTTTGCAAATGGATTATTTGCTCAAAACAACACAAAAACGATTAGCAGCGATTGGATAACATTCAAAAATCCTTATGATGCACTGCAGATACGCTACAAATTAGAAAAAACAGAAGAAAATATTGGTTATTATCAAGTTCAATTTAGAATAAACTATGATGAACCCTCCCTCTGTAAAGATACTCGTTGTTTGGGTTATGCTTTATGCTTTGGGTACCCAATGCTAAATGATAAAGATGCTAATTATCTGCATTACAAATTTTATTTTCCATACAAAGAAATTTATACCGTGCCAGAGTTGATTCCAATTAAATTATCATTGCCAGATGGCTCTAAAAGAATGTTGAGACAAGATGGATTTTATTACACCGTAAAAGATGGAACTGATGAAATAGATCTTCAATACTACTTTATAAAATCGGCCAGTTCAATATTAGAGGGTTCTCCAATAAAATTTAATAACTTTATTGAATCAAAAGCGATAATTTTAAAATAAAATGAACCTCTCAAAAGAAGAAAAAAAATTCTGGCAACTACATTTTCGCATTGAAAAACTGGAAGCTATTCCTAAAGAATGGACTACATTTAAAAGAATAGATTCTGAAGAAGATGACGATTTCTTCTATTTTCTTAGCTTGCGGGTTGCTTCCATTTTAGAAATTCATCTAAAACAAACTTTAGTTACTGATGAAGGCATCAAGCATATCAGCAAATTCAAGGATTTGGAAATTTTGTATTTAAAAAAGCACAACAAAATCACAAAAGAAAGCATTCCGTATTTCAATGAAATGAAATCTTTACAAAGTTTAAACATCACCAAAACAAAAATTACATTAACAGATTTATGTAAAAGTTTAAACAATCAAAATCTAAAAGAAGTATTTATATCTTCAGAAGATAGTGAAGACATAGTAGAAAAAGCATTTGTGTTAAAAGAAAGAATGCCTAATTGCAATGTCTATCTGGATACTTCCTTTAAAACTGATGTTTTTGGAAATCCAATAAAACCAATATTTTAAAATCTTCTTTTATATTGGTATGAAACCACATATTGAGCGCTCTATTTTCAATGGAACTGGGCCTATTATCCAACCGAAAGAAAAGATGAAGTTTCTCCTTGGGCAGAAGCATTTGTGAATGCTGGGAAGTGGTTGGAAAACAAATAATTAACCGTTTTAAATGGCTAAAGTCTAAAAAGGATTTTATTTTTGTGAAATCCTTTTTATTTGCTATTTTGCCCTACCAATATAATTTTATGACGAAACAAATTACACGTTTATTTGATTTTACTTACCATCAATTGGCTACAAAATCACTGCAAAAGTAATTTTACAAAACTATGAATACTTTTACCTTAAAATCTACAAGAATTAATTTTAACGAGTAGCTCAGGAATTGAAAAGAACACAAGGTTTTGCCTTGGGCAGAAGGTTTTATAGTTGCTTTTATTAGAATAAAAAACAAATAATGCATAAATTTATTTCAAAATCCTGTTTTTAAATAAAATTTTCAGTCTTTTATTTTAGTTAATGCTATTTTATTGCTTATGTGATTACATTGCTTGTAAAATCATATTAATTTTTATAATTTTCACAAAATAATAATAATAGTTAAAGATGTCTATAAAAATTACACGTTTATTCGATTTTGCCTATTACCAACTTGATAAATACAAGTTAGAAAAGGCATTTATTACCAAGTATGATGGAAAGTGGGAATCTATTTCCTCGCAAGAATTCATTAATAGAGCCAATACAGTAAGTAGAGGTTTATTAAAACTTGGTGTTAAACCTGGAGATAAAATTGCTGTATTATCAAGTACTAACAGAACAGAGTGGAATATTTTGGATGTTGCCGTAATGCAAATTGGTGCAATTAATATACCGATGTATCCAACTATTTCAAAAGAAGATTACGAATATATTTTTAATCATGCCGAAGTTAATTTGTGTTTTTTGTCTGATACTGAGTTGTTTGTAAAAGCTAACGATGTAAAAATGAATGTACCTTCTTTAAAAGAAATTTATTCTTTTGATAAAATTGAAGGTTGTAAAAACTGGGAGGAAGTATTTGAATTAGGAAGTGATACCGCAAATCAAAATGAGGTAGATCGTTTAAAAGATGCTGTTAAATCCACTGATTTGGCTACAATAATTTATACTTCAGGCACTACCGGTAAGCCTAAAGGGGTTATGCTTTCACATAATAACGTTGTTTCAAATGTTTTAGACAGTTATCCTCGCTTACCCTTAGCAACTGGAGCAATGAGTGTATTAAGTTTTTTACCTGTATGTCATATATTCGAAAGAATGCTTCATTACTTATATGTTTATGCAGGTATTTCAGTTTATTTTGCTGAAGCAATTGACAAAGTTGCTGATAATTTAAAAGAAGTAAAACCATCATTAATGTCGGTTGTACCTCGTTTGCTTGAAAAAGTATATGACAGTATTATAAATAAAGGAACTGATTTAACCGGAATTAAAAAAATGTTGTTCTTTTGGGCTGTAGATCTAGGTTTGCAATATGAACCATACGGACAAAATGGTTGGTGGTACGAAAGGAAATTGGCATTGGCCAACAAGCTTATTTTTAGCAAATGGCGCGAAGCTTTAGGCGGAAATTTAACTACAATGGTATCTGGCTCTGCACCATTGCAACCTCGTTTAGCAAGAATTTTTACAGCTGCTAAAATGAATATTATGGAAGGTTATGGATTAACAGAAACTTCGCCTGTTGTTTCGGTTAATATGTATGAAGACAAGAATTTAAGATTTGGAACTGTTGGAAAACCAATTGCCAATGTTGAAGTTAAAATAGCAGAAGACGGTGAAATTTTGATAAAAGGACCAAACGTGATGATGGGATATTATAAGGATCCTGAAAAAACTGCTGAAGTTATGACTGAAGGATTCTTTCACACTGGTGATAAAGGTGAAATTGATGCTGACGGATTTTTGAAGATTACAGGACGTAAAAAAGAGATTTTCAAAACTTCTGGAGGGAAATATGTAGTTCCTGCATTGCTTGAAAATCAGATGAAACAATCTCGTTTTATTGAGCAAATATTAGTTATTGGTGAGGGACAAAAAATGCCTGCGGCTATTGTTCAACCTAATTTTGAGTTTTTACGTGAATGGGCAAAACGAAAAGGCGAACCTGTTTTAGAAAGCAATGTTGATTTAATTAAAAATCCACGTATTATTAAACGTATTCAAAAAGAAATTAATAGAGGAAACAAAAATTTTGCTAAATGGGAGACCATTAAGTTATTTGAACTTACTCCTGATGTTTGGGGAATAGACAATGGCTTATTGACGCCAACAATGAAACCTAAGCGAACTGAAATTTTAGCAAAATATAAAGATTTGTATAATAAAATATACGAGCTTTCATAGCGGGAAGTAAGTATTCAAAAGCAAATGTAAGGTATTGGGCGCTCATTGTTCCAATACCTTATATTTTATGACAATATCAGGCACTAGGCTTCGAATTCTTTTTTTTAAACTTTTTATGCTTCAATCTTTTTTATATTTTTGCACAACAACCTAATTTAATTAAATTAAATGGAACATTTTATAGTATCTGCCCGTAAATACAGACCGCAAACTTTTGAGGACGTGATTGGGCAACAAGCCATTACAAACACGCTTGAAAATGCTATAAAAAATAACCATTTGGCTCAGGCATTGTTGTTTACGGGGCCAAGAGGTGTTGGTAAAACTACCTGTGCACGAATTTTGGCAAAAAAAATAAATCAGGCTAGTGGTGAATACCTTGATGAAGATTTTGCTTTTAACATTTTTGAATTGGATGCCGCTTCAAACAATTCGGTTGATGATATTCGGAATTTAAACGACCAGGTTCGAATTCCGCCCCAAACAGGAAAATACAAGGTGTATATTATTGATGAGGTTCACATGCTTTCATCTGCCGCATTTAATGCATTTTTAAAAACCTTGGAGGAACCGCCTGCACACGCTATTTTTATTTTGGCGACCACCGAGAAACACAAAATAATACCAACCATACTTTCACGTTGTCAGATATTTGATTTTAAGCGAATAGGTGTTTTAGACACAAAAAAATATTTAGAAAAAATAGCCGTTCAGGAGCATATTGAGGCAGAAGATGATGCTTTGCATATTATCGCCCAAAAAGCAGATGGTGCTTTGCGTGATGCGCTTTCCATTTTTGATCGTGTGGTAAGTTTTTCGGGGAAGGAATTGACTCGAAAAGCAGTTACGGAAAACTTAAATGTGCTGGATTACGATGAATATTTTAAAACAACCGATTTGTTGCTTGAAAATAAGATTCCGGAAGTCTTGGTTCATTTTAATTCTATCTTATCCAAAGGTTTTGACGGAAATCATTTTATTACTGGATTGGCTTCTCATTTTAGGGATTTGTTGGTGAGTAAAGATAAAATTACTGTTGATTTGTTGGAAGTTGGCGACAATGCCAAAAAGAAATATCTTAGTCAGGCCGAAAAATGTGATCTGCAATTTTTATTACAGGGAATCGAACTGGCAAACGATTGTGATTTAAAATACAAAAGCAGTAAAAATCAGCGGTTACTGGTTGAACTTGCCTTAATGCAACTGGCCTCTGTCACTTATGACAGAGAAAAAAAAAACAATAAACCCTATATAATTTCGGCCGTAGTTTTTAGATCAAAAATCACGAAAAAGAGCAGTGCCAAGTTTGTAAAAGAAGAAATTAAAATTGCTGCCAAACAGGAAGTTCCTGAAATAAAATACAAGCAAAAAATTATTGAAACGCCGGCTTTTGATAGTATAAAAGCCGAATTAAAAAATACCGGGCGAAGACAGTCTGCTCTTTCCTTAAAAAGTTTAGAGCGCAAAACAGAAATTGCAAAAATTGAAGTCGATTTTGAAGAAGTTGACGGATTGCCGGCAGATGATTTTTCGGAAGGCAAATTATTGAAACTTTGGGAAGCCTATAGCAATTTATTGATGGAGGATGGCAAAAAGAGTGTGGCATCTATTATGAATTCCAATGTGCCGCGTTTAGAAAATGGAATGGTTCATTTTCAGCTTCCGAATGCCATGATGAAAGACCAGCTTGATCGCGCTAAGTCTCCTTTGTTAAAGTATTTGCGTGAAAAATTAAACAATTTTAAACTTGATATTATTGTTGATGTTAATGAAGAAGAAACTAAGAAATACGCATACACGCCTGATGAAAAATATCAGAAATTAAAAGAAAAGAATAATGCGATTGAATTGCTGAAGAAAACTTTTGATTTGGATATTTAAAAAAGTAAATTTTAGATTTACGATTAACGGTTGACGATTTCTATCTGACAGCATGTCAACAATTTAATTCTAAAATCAAAAATTCGTAAATCGTAAATCAATTTGCGTTAGGGATTAAAGCGGAAAGCCCGCAGTCGCGCTTTTGGGCGCGCGAGGACTTGCAGCGGAAAGCCCGACCCGCAGGGGAACGCCCATCTAAAAGTCGGGCAGATCCATATAAAATCCATATATTTAACCATAAATTTGATGCCTTATGTTAGGTTTGAAACTTCCTACCGACCCTCGTTGGGTGAACATTGCCGAAAAAAATATCGATGAAATATTGATAGATCACGCACATTGCGAGCTGAAAGCGGCTTCAACGGCAAACTCTTTGATTATGAGTTTTCCGGAATATTCTGATATGGTGACGGAAATGGTTGCCTTGGTGAAAGAAGAAATGAGCCATTTTAAAATGGTGCACGAACGCCTTTTAAACAGAAATATTAAATTGGGACACGACCGAAAAGATGTTTATGTGAATAATTTGCTGAAATTTTTTCCGAAAGGAGGCAGTAGAACGATGCAATTGGTGCACAGATTGTTATATGCTGCCTTGATTGAGGCCAGAAGCTGCGAGCGATTTAGGTTGCTTTCTGAAAATATAAAGGATCAGGAACTGGCAAAATTTTATCGCGATTTAATGGCGTCTGAAGCAAATCATTATACCTTGTTTTTAGGTTTTGCCCGGAAATATGGCGAGCGAGAAGATGTGGATAAAAAATGGAACGATTTATTGGAATTTGAAGCTGAGTTGATGAAAGATTTGGGGACACAGGAAACGATTCATGGCTAAATCTTAATGAACAATTAAAAATTAATAGTTTAAAAATTCGCCTAAAATATTGAAACATTTCAACGATTAAATGATTCAACGGTTCCGCCTAAAAAGTATTAATTATTTAACAAAATGTTGAAGTTTGTAAATATTTTTAAAAATATGGTTTGTGTATTAAACATTTTTCTATATTTGCCAAACAATAACAAAGATAAAAATGAACTTTACACAAAACCATCATCATCATTTTCATAGTCACACTCAGGTGAGTTGAAAATGTATTGTGTAAAAATTAAACATATATTTAAAACCCGTTTGAGTTTATCAGGCGGGTTTTTTCGTTAAAAACCATTTGATTTACTCAAACACAGCAACAAAAATTAAAATGAGTAAATTAAAAATCGCAGTTCAGAAAGCAGGTAGGTTAAATGAAGATTCGCTTCAATTGTTAAAAGATTGTGGTATTTCCATTGATAATGGAAAAGACCAACTAAAAGCATCCGCAAGTAATTTTCCTTTAGAAGTTTTATATTTGAGAAATGGTGATATTCCTCAATACTTAAAAGATGGCGTGGTTGATGTGGCCATTATTGGCGACAATGTGTTGATAGAAAAAGGTAATGGAATTACCGTTATTGAAAAGCTCGGATTTTCTAAATGCCGTGTTTCTTTAGCCGTTCCCAAAGGAAAAAATTATAAAAATATCAACGATTTGGAAGGAATGCGTATTGCTACCTCTTATCCGAATACCCTAAAGGAATATTTTAAAAAATTTAATTTAACACCTGATATCCATATTATTAGCGGCTCTGTGGAAATTGCACCAAGCATTGGTTTGGCCGATGCCATTTGCGATATTGTTTCAAGCGGAAGTACTTTGTTTAAAAATAATTTAAAGGAAGTTGAAGTGATGCTAAACAGTGAAGCTGTTTTGGCTGTTTCACCAACAATATCACCTGAAAGTCAGTTGGTATTGGACAAACTTCAGTTTCGGATACAAGCTGTGTTAAAGGCAAGAAAATCCAGGTATATTCTAATGAATGCGCCTAATGATAAAATTGCGGAAATCATAAAAATATTACCAGGAATGCGGAGTCCGACCGTTTTACCTTTGGCAGAAGCAGGTTGGAGTTCCATTCATACCGTAATTGAAAAAGACACTTTTTGGGAGGTAATTGACGAACTAAAACAATTGGGTGCTGAAGGCTTGTTGGTGGTTCCTATTGAAAAAATGGTGGTATAAATTAGTTATAAGTGTTAAGTTGTAAGTTTTTAAAATAAATAACACAATTGAGCAATTTAACGATTAAACATGATATAAAATGAATAAAATTATAAATCCAGCAAAAAGTGAATGGTTAACTTTGTTGCAAAGGCCAACACAAACCATTGAAGCAATTGAAACTACAGTAACTTCCATTTTTGATGATGTAAAACGAAATGGAGATGATGGTATTAAACGATATACGTCTATTTTTGATGGTGTTTCGCCTGAAGATTTATGCGTTTCTTTCAAAGAAATTGAGGCAGCAGAAAAGGCTTTGTCTGCTGAACTGAAAGAGGCGATTAAACAGGCAAAAAAGGCGATAGAAAAATTTCATTTGGCACAAAAAACCGGTAAAATTTTTGTAGAAACTGTTGAAGGGGTTGAATGTTGGCAAGAAAAAAGGGCCATTCAGAAAGTAGGTTTATACATTCCTGGAGGAACTGCACCGTTATTTTCATCGGTTTTAATGTTGGCAATTCCAGCACAAATTGCAGGATGTAAAGAGGTTGTTTTGTGTTCGCCTCCCAATAAAAAGGGGGAAATTAATCCGGCTATTCTTTACGCGGCACAACTTTGCGGCATTACAAAAGTTTTTAAAGTGGGCGGAATTCAGGCTATTGCCGGTCTCACTTTTGGAACGGAAACCATTCCGAAGGTTTATAAAATATTCGGTCCGGGTAACCAATATGTAACCGTTGCAAAACAAATGTCCACCAAATACGGAGTGGCAATTGATATGCCTGCGGGGCCGAGTGAATTGCTTATTGTAGCCGATGACTCGGCAAATGCGAGTTTTGTAGCTTCTGATTTATTGAGCCAGGCAGAACATGGAACCGACAGTCAGGTTATTTTGGTATCGACCTCCATGAAAATGCTAAAAGAAGTTGAATTGGAAATTGAAATCCAGCTAGCTTTGTTATCCCGGAAAAAAATTGCGTCAAAAGCCATAGAAAATTCTAAATTAATTTTTGTGGAAACCAAAGAAATTGCCATGGAAATTATAAATGAATACGGTCCAGAACACTTTATAGTTTGTACTGACGATAACGCTTTTTATATGGAAAATGTTGAAAATGCAGGATCTGTTTTTATCGGAAATTATTCGACGGAAAGCGCTGGCGATTATGCTTCAGGAACCAACCATACCTTGCCCACAAACGGTTATTCAAAAGCGTATTCGGGCGTGAATTTAGATTCGTTCTTAAAATCGATTACCTTTCAGGAAATTTCAGAAAAAGGCATCGTGAATATTGGGAAAACCATCGAAATTATGGCAGAAGCAGAAGGATTGACAGCTCACAAAAATGCAGTAACACTGCGATTAAAGGCAATTGAAAATGGAAAATAGTTTCGATATAAATAATTTGGTAAGGGAAAATGTGAAGCAAATGAAACCTTATTCTTCGGCAAGAGATGAATTTAAGGAATTAAGTACTAATATGGTATTTTTAGATGCAAATGAAAATCCGTTTGAAAATGGAGTAAATCGCTATCCAGATCCACAACAAATTTTAGTGAAAAATGCATTGGCAAAACGAAATGGAGTTTCTGAATGTCAAATTTTATTGGGAAATGGGAGTGATGAAGTGTTGGATTTATTGTTTCGGACCTTTTGCGAACCAAAAGTTGACAATGTAATTACTTTGCCGCCAACCTACGGAATGTATGGGGTTTTAGCCAATATCAATGCTGTTGAAAATAGGGAAGTGTTGCTTTCTGACGAGTTTCAGCCACAAATTAAAAAAATCATGGAGGCTATTGACGAAAATACCAAAATTATATTTTTGTGTTCACCAAATAACCCAACCGGAAATTCATTTTCTGATGAAAGCGTGGTGTATTTATTGCAAAATTTTAAAGGTTTGGTAGTGATTGATGAAGCGTATATTGATTTTTCCAAGAAAGATAGCTGGATAAATGAATTTGATGAATATCCAAATTTGGTGGTTACCCAAACTTTATCTAAAGCCTATGGAATGGCAGGAATACGGCTGGGAATTTGTTATGCATCTTCAGCAATTATTGCAATTTTAAACAAAATTAAAGCGCCGTATAACGTAAATGAATTGACCCAGAAGAGGGCATTGGAAAGATTGGCAGATCCAGAAAAAATTATATTTGAAATTAAATCGATTATAGCACAAAGGGAAACGTTGCTTAAAGTATTGCAGGAGATAAAATTCATTGAAAAGATATACCCAACCGAAGCCAATTTTATTTTGATAAAAGTGGATGATGCCAATAAACGTTACAAAGAGTTGATTGCCAAAGGAATTGTAATTCGGAATCGAACTACACAGCCTTTATGCAGTAATTGCCTGCGTTTGACCATCGGAACAGAAATAGAAAACATGAAATTGATGGAAGCGTTAGCTTCTTTATAAAAGATTAAAAAATGAAAAAAATACTTTTTATTGACCGAGATGGCACGATGGTTTTGGAACCAAGTGATTATCAATTAGACAGTTTTGAGAAATTGGAATTTTATCCGAAAGTCTTTCAATATTTGGGAAAAATTGCTTCAGAAATGGAATTTGAACTGGTGATGGTTACCAACCAAGATGGTTTGGGAACCGATTCGCACCCTGAAATTAATTTTTGGCCAGTGCATAATTTGATTATGAAAGCCTTTGAAAATGAAGGTGTTGTGTTTAAAGAAGTACTTATCGACAAAACATTTCCACATGAAAATGCGCCAACGCGTAAGCCTGCAACAGGTTTGCTGACAAAATTTATCAACAATCCAGATTATGATCTAGAAAATTCTTTTGTGATTGGTGATCGGATAACGGATGTGGAATTGGCTAAAAATTTGGGTGCAAAAGCGATTTTTATCAATACAGATGAAACTTTGGGAAGTAAAGAGATTGCTTCAAAAAGAGCCGAACTGGATGCTGCTATTGTTTTGCAGACAACCGATTGGAAAACAATTTATGAATTTTTGAAACTTACCAATCGTTCTGCTTCTGTTAAAAGAAAAACGAATGAAACAGCTATATACATCAACCTAAATTTAGATGGAACCGGGAAAAGTGAAATTTCTACAGGAATTGCATTTTTCGATCATATGTTAGATCAAATTGCACGTCATGGAAATATGGATTTAACCATAAATGTAAAAGGTGATTTAGAAGTTGATGAGCATCATACCATTGAAGATACGATGATTGCTTTGGGTGAAGTATTTGCCAAAGCATTAGGAAATAAATTAGGAATAGAACGTTATGGTTTTTGCTTGCCAATGGATGATTGTTTAGCACAAGTTGCTATAGATTTTGGCGGAAGAAACTGGTTGGTTTGGGAAGCGGATTTTAAGCGTGAAAAAATTGGTGAAATGCCAACAGAAATGTTCTATCACTTGTTTAAATCGTTTACGGATGGTGCAAAATGCAATTTAAATATAAAAGCTGAAGGAATAAATGAACATCATAAAATTGAAGCTATTTTTAAGGCTTTTGCAAAAGCAATAAAAGCGGCTGTAAAAAGAGATTCAGAAAAAATGATTTTGCCAAGTACAAAAGGAATGCTTTAATTTAATTGATAGTTAATAATTAAAAATAATTAATTTTTAGCCACACTGACTTTGTCACACTGAGCTTGTCGAAGTGGACAATAATAGAAAAACAAATGAAGATAGTCATTATAAATTATGGAGCTGGAAATATACAATCCATAAAGTTTGCCATTCAACGATTGGGTTTTGAAGCAGTTTTATCAAACAATGCCGAAGAAATAAAAGCAGCGGATAAAGTAATTTTTCCTGGAGTTGGAGAGGCTAGTAGTGCTATGAAAATGCTTAAATCTACGGGGTTGGATAAAGTAATTCCAACGTTAAAACAACCAGTTTTAGGTATTTGTTTAGGAATGCAGTTAATGTGTAATTACTGTGAGGAAGGAAATACACAAGGATTGAGGATTTTTGATGTGGATGTTGTTAAATTTGATAACAGTCTAAAAGTTCCTCAAATTGGTTGGAATCAAATTGAGAATTTAAAATCTGAGGTGTTTAAAGGCATCAATGAAAAAGAATATATGTATTTGGTGCACAGTTTTTATGTTCCACTAAATAATGAAGCTATTGCAACAACTGAATACGGAATTAAATACGCTTCAGCATTGCAGAAAAATAATTTTTATGGAACTCAGTTTCATCCTGAAAAAAGTAGTATAGCTGGTGAGCAAATTTTGAAAAACTTTTTAGAATTATAGAAATAATAACAATGTCATTCTTGTGAAAACAGGAATCCATACGTTGTAAAAAATAGATTCCTGCCTGCTCAGGAAGGACAAAATTAAAAATTAATATAAATAAATGAGAATTATACCGGCAATCGATATTATAAATGGCAAATGTGTACGTCTTTCAAAAGGAGATTATAGTACGCAAATAATTTACAACGAAAATCCGTTAGAAGTTGCTAAAATGTTTGAAGCTCATGGCATAAAACATTTGCATTTAGTTGATTTAGATGGCGCAAAGGCAAGTCATATTGTAAACCATAAAGTGTTAGAGTCAATAGCCTCAGGCACGAATTTAAGGATCGATTTTGGAGGTGGATTAAAGTCTGATGAAGATTTACGCATTGCTTTTGAAAGTGGAGCAAATCAAATAACTGGTGGTAGTATTGCAGTAAAAAACCCAGCTATATTTAAAAGCTGGTTACAGAAATTTGGTGCTGATAAAATTATTTTAGGTGCTGATGCTCATAACGAAAAAGTAGCTGTTAGTGGTTGGTTAGAGGAATCTGAAGAAGAATTACTCCCTTTTATTCAAAATTATGTTAATGAAGGTGTTAGTTATGTGATTTGTACTGATATTTCAAAAGATGGCATGTTGCAAGGACCTTCATTTGATTTGTATCAAAAAATATTAAGTCAAACTAACAATGTCACTTCGAGCGCAGTTGAGAAGATTAAATTAATTGCTTCAGGAGGTATTTCAACGTTTGATGAATTGCCAAAATTAGCAGAAATGGGTTGTGAAGGAACTATTGTTGGAAAAGCAATTTACGAGCATAAAATAAGTATGAAGCAATTAGAAAATTATATATTAAATAATTAAATGTTAACAAAAAGAATAATACCTTGTTTAGATATTAAAAACGGAAGAACTGTTAAAGGTGTAAATTTCGTTGATTTACGCGATGCCGGTGACCCTGTGGAATTGGCTGAAATATATGCTAATGAAGGTGCTGATGAATTGGTTTTTTTAGATATTACAGCAACAGAACAAAAAAGAAAAACATTGGTAGACTTAGTGATGCATGTTGCTGAGAAAGTGAATATTCCTTTTACAGTTGGCGGTGGTATTTCATCAGTTGAAGATGTAGAAATATTGCTAAATTCTGGAGCAGATAAGGTTTCTATTAATTCTTCAGCGGTTAAAAATCCAAAATTAATAAATGAGTTGGCAGCAAAATTTGGAAGTCAGTGTATAGTTGTGGCAATTGATGCCAAGCAAATTGATGGTGAATGGATGGTTCATTTAGTTGGAGGTAAAGTGCCAACGGCTATTAAATTGTTTGATTGGGCAAAGGAAGTAGAGCAACGTGGTGCGGGAGAAATTTTATTCACTTCAATGGATCACGACGGTACTAAAAATGGATTTGCAAATAAGGCTTTAGCAACACTTTCAAAGTTGGTAAATATTCCAATAATTGCTTCTGGAGGAGCAGGAAATATGCAGCATTTTGTGGATACTTTTATTGATGGAAAAGCAGATGCTGCTTTGGCTGCAAGTGTTTTTCATTTTAAAGAAATTGAAATAGTTGATTTAAAAAACGAATTAAAAAGGAATGGAATTTCTGTAAGGATACCATTTTAAGTAAAAAGTCTTCGACAGGCTCAGACTGACTTTCGGAGTTTGTGTCACACTGAGCCTGTCGAAGTGTATTTAATTAAAAACGATTAAAAATAAAATGATGAACATAGATTTTAACAAGAACCAAAAAGGTTTAGCGCCCGCAATCATTCAAGACAACACAACAAAAAATGTCTTGATGTTGGGGTATATGAATCAGGCAGCTTTTGACAAGACGATTGAAACGAATCAAGTAACCTTTTTTAGCAGAACCAAAAATAGGTTGTGGACAAAAGGTGAAGAAAGTGGCCATTTTTTAAATGTAGTTTCTATAAAAAATGATTGCGATAACGACACCCTTTTAATTGAAGTAAATCCTGTTGGACCAACGTGTCATAAAGGAACTGATACTTGTTGGGGTGAAACAAATAATTCATCTTTTGGTTTTTTATCTAAATTAGAAGAAGTGATAAAAAGTAGAAGAGAAGCTGCTGATTCAGAAAAAAGTTATGTAGCTTCTTTATTTAAAAAAGGAATTAATAAAATTGCTCAAAAAGTAGGGGAAGAAGCGGTGGAAATTGTAATTGAGGCGAAAGACAATAATGACGATTTGTTTTTAAATGAAGGAGCAGATTTACTTTTTCATTATTTAATTTTGTTACAGGCAAAAGGATTTGTTTTAAATGATGTTGTGAAGATTTTAGAAGGAAGAAATTCTAAAAGTTAATTAATCTATAGGTTTGGATAATGCATAACATTCTTCTTTAGATTGTTTTAAACTCTTTAATATTTATTATAAACTAAGTGAAAATAGAATATTATAAATACATTTGTGGAACTATTACACCTCAAGTATTTATTATGCCATTAACTGTTAAAAGAAGCCCTATTCGCTTTTATCCGAATCCAAAAAAAATTATTGCTCGTTTTTATCTACCTGGAGGAGATTCAAAAGCGGCACTGATAATTCAAAATGTATTAAATCTTTCTAAAGAGAAATCTAATTTGTTGTTAGATCAAATATTAAAGAATTTTTCAAAACGGCATCGTAATATTACGAATATTTTAGAAGGTAATTTTAAATTGTTAAAGAACATACTTACGGATTTAAAAATAAATCCAAGAAGTTTAACAATGAAGCAGAAATTGCTAATTGGCGCCTACTTTACTCAAGAATATTCTATTGAATCCGCAGCATTTTTTAATCCTTCCATTGTGTTAGACCCTGATCAATTTAATTTGGAAGAAGGTCAAACTAGGGTAATTGTTAGCTTTAGGGCAACAGGTGAAGGTCATATATCGTCTATCGTTTTTAGAGGTGGTATAATAGATAAAGACAATAAAATTTCAATGGTTGAGCCTGGAAATTTAGTGGATGTTCCTAAAACTGTTAAACGTTATGTTTATGATAAAAATAAATTTAAGAAGAAATTTAAAGAAATTGAACGTGATGGTAAAATACTCAATTTAATAACTGACAGGCTGCAAGATAAATTTATTTATGGTGAATTAATGGCAAGTATTGTGGATACCTTAAAAAATGAAAATCTTACGCAACCTGAAAAATCTGAGGTGGTTAGAATACATTGGTTGGCCACATCACATTATGAAACCACCTTTTCATTAGATACAGCAATTTCAGAAAGGGTTATTTTTCCGGTTTCTTATTCGGAAACAAATGGAATTGAAGATGCGAGATTTGTTAGATTTACTGAAGACGATGGAAGTATCACTTATTACGCAACCTATACGGCATATAATGGTCACACAATTTTATCTAATTTATTAGAAACCAAAGATTTTTATCATTTTAAAATTGAACCGCTGTATGGTGAGTATGCATTAGAAAAAGGGATGGCAATTTTTCCAAGAAAAATAAATGGAAAATATGCGATGGTATCCCGCTATGACGGTTATGCCAATTATATTATGTATTCCGATAATATAAATGTTTGGCAAAGTGCAACTAAAATTCAAGAGCCTGTATATCCTTGGGAATTTGTTAAAATAGGGAATGCTGGTTCCCCTTTAGAAACGGATAGAGGTTGGTTGTTGATTACGCATAGTGTTGGACCAATGAGACGGTATGGTTTAGGTGCAGTACTTCTTGATTTGGATGACCCTTCTAAGGTTATTGCACGATTAAAAGAGCCTTTGTTAATGCCAAATGAAGAAGAACGCGATGGTTATGTGCCAAACATTATTTATTCTTGTGGTTCTATAATTTTAAATAATGAATTAATCATCCCATACGCAATGTCTGATTATGCCTCGTCATTTGCGTCTATTTCTATGGATGTTTTATTTAATGAAATGGTTTTTGTCTAATGTTTCTAAAATAAAACAATCACCTATTGGATTAAAATAATAGATTATAATTGTAATCCTAAAATTAGTTACATTCTTATTCTATTAAAAGCCTTAATTACTTTTAAATGTGCAATTAAATATGATAAGGTACTTTCAGCTCCTTGATTTCTATTTAGTCCAGTACTTTCTAGCCCATCAGAACAGCCTGAAGTATCAAAATTATATAACGGGATAGAAAGTCTATTTTCACCTAAAAACCATAAATAGGAAATATACATTTTTTTATGATAATCTTCATTTTTAGTAATGGTATATGCTTGATAAAATGCAAGTACCATTGCAGTTGCATTTAAAGGTTGTTGTGCAAAATAAGCAGGCTCTTTCCCTTTTTCAAGCCAACCATTATTTCCAATAATTTCAAGATAATTATTTTTAAATTTAATATTTTCTAGAAAGCTAAGTACCTCTATAGCTAAATTTAATATTTTTTTCTCTTTTAGTAATTTAAAAGCGTAAAAAAGAGCTAATGGAATAACACCATTAGAATAGGTTAGCTTACTTTCAAACCAAACCCAATCAGAATCTTTTTCAGAATTGATCCGTTCCATTATCTTTGTAGTTAGATTTTTAAGCAGTACTATCATTTTTTCATCGCTTGGGTTTCTTTTTATAAAATAATATAATCCAATTACGGTGAATGAAATGGCTCTTATTTCTTTTAAGGTTATAAAATTAGGAACCGCTTTTAAAAATAATTCTAAAGCTAATTGAAAATAACCTGAATTTGGTGGTTTATGTATCAGATATCCTAAAGCCCAAATAGTTCTGCCAAAAGAATCTTCAGTTCCCTTTTCATCAAGAAATTGATGATTAAAACTCAATAAATTTCTAAAGGTGCCATCCTCATTTTGCATATAATTTATAAAGCTTAAATACCTAGGTAATAAATTAAGGGCTTCTTCATCTTTTAATAAATCCCAAGCCATAACAGTCATTAATAAAGCTCTGGAATTATCATCAATACAGTAACCCGATTTTAAGTTAGGTATATTGTAAGTTGCATGTTGAATTAAACCTGTGCTATAAGTTAATTTTTTTATAAATTCTAATGAAAAATAAGGCATCGCCATTGGGTTAAACACTTGTTCTTCATCAATTGTTATTTTTTCATTATTGTCAAGTATCGTTTCAATTAATTTTGCGTATTTTTTACCAGTCTTTGGCCAAATTAGTGTTCGGCCATATTCATAAGCTTTTTCCTGAAAGGCAAGCATTTTATCAGGATTATCTAGCAAGTAAATTAGTTTTTTGGATAACGCTTGAGCCTCTCCAAAATCATAAAATAGTCCTCTATTATTGCTTAATAGTTCTTCAGCATGCCAAAAAGGCGTAGAAACAACTGCACATCCTGCACCTACCGCATATGAAAGAGGTCCACTAGTCATTTGTGCTTTATTTAAATAGGGTACAACGTAAATATCTGTTGCGGAAACATAATTAAACAATTCTTTATCACTTACAAAATAATCATAAAAATAAACATATTTTTCAAGGGAATATTTATGAACCAATTGATGTAAAAAGGTTCTATATTCTTCTCCAGTTTCCTTTAAGACATTTGGATGGGTTTTTCCTAAAATTATATAAATAATATTTTGGTGTTTTTTTACAACTTCAACAAGAGATTCAAGCACAGTTTCAATACCCTTATTTCTATTTATTAAACCAAAAGTTAAGAGCACTTTTTTTTCATTAAAATCAAACTTTTTATCAGAAAAATCTTTATTCATAAATTTAAAGTCAGGCACCCCATGTTCTATTTTGGCAATTTTCCTTTTTGGTACACTGTAAATTTTCTGTAAAAAATTAACGCCTAAATTGCTCATTACAACAACTTTACTTGCTTCTTTGCACAATTTTTGAATAATTATTTTTTGAGTGTATGATGGTTCTTCTAAAACCGTATGAAATACAACAATTAGCGGAATTTTTAAATTGTGGATAAGTGATAAAATATACGTACCGCTTTCTCCACCAAAAATTCCATATTCGTGCTGTAATAAACAAACAGACGCCTTACTGAAATTAATAAATTTAGCGGCATTAATGTAATCCATCATGTGGTTTTGTCGAATCTTGTATTTTACAATTCTAGGATATTTGAAATTATCACTTTCCTTATCTAAAGCAACTACATAGCTACTTATTTTTACTGTTTCACTTGTATTTGAAGTGATAGCATTTAATAAATTATTTGAAAAGGTAGCAATGCCGCACTCTCGAGGTAGAAATGTTGAGATATTCGCTATTTGAAGCTCTTTCATAATTTTTAATTTTAAGTTGAACATTCATATATAAAGTTACAATAATAATGGCTTTCTTTATGTAATGTTGATGGCCTTAATAATAAAATTAAATCTGGTGAAATATAATTTTTATTGGGTAATTGGAAGGATTATAAACTTAAATTTAGAATAACTTTGTAAATTGAAATGCAAAATAATTTATAAATGAAAACGATATCAATATCAACCTTAACGTTTTTAAATAATTTAAAAGAAAACAATAATAGGGAATGGTTTGCTGAAAATAAAACGAGGTTTCAAGCCGAACAAAAACAAGTTAAAGGCTTTTATAACTCTGTGCTGGAAAATCTTAAAACACAAGACCTTATTGAAAATGTGAAAATTTTCAGAATTTACAGGGATGTTCGCTTTTCATCAGATAAAGCCCCGTTTAAACCTCATTTTGCGGGTCATTTTACCCGAGCAACCAATAAATTGCGCGGGGGATATTATTTAAGAATAAGACCGGGAGAAAGTTTTTTAGCTGGAGGATTTTGGGAGCCGAATAAAGAAGATTTAGCGCGCATTAGAAAAGAATTTGAAACAGATGCCTCTGAAATTAGAACGATTATAAATGCACCCGATTTTAAAAAGCATTTTGGAACCTTGCAGGGTGATGCGGTTAAAACTGCCCCGAGAGGATTTGATAAAGATCATCCAAATATAGATTTGATAAGGTTAAAACAATTTATCGTTACACGTTCATTTACAGATGAGGAAGTTTTGTCGCCAAATTTTTTAAAAGAAGTTACTGCTTCTTTTAAGGCAATGAGACCCTATTTTGATTATATGAGTGAAGTGCTTACCACCAATTTAAATGGGGAATCTTTGGTTGATTAAAATTGGATATTAAAAGTTAAATATTAGAAGTTACAGTTGAAAGCAGTTCAACTTAATTCCCCTCTTGAGAAGCTTGCCCCGCTTTTCCAGCGGGAGGGATAGGGGGTGTATTTTAATTGTTATATATATATTCCGAAATTTAAAAGAAAATCAACAATGTTATATTGAAACCATTATTAAAACAAAAAAGCTGCCCGAAATTCATTTCGGGCAGCTTTTTTATTCTTATGACTTTATGGTTATTCTACCAAAACCCAATCACCTTTATCAATTAAAGGAATTGCTTGTTTATATTTCACCGATTTATTTTCGCCAGACATTACATGCTTAATGGTCACCTGTTCATTTCGCCCAATTTTTCGCTCGGTGCGCACAATAGTTTCAACTACTTTTGGCTGTTGTGTTTGGTTTGTTTGTTGGTTTGGCAATGAGCTGCCATATTCTTCCTTACTCAACTGAACTTTTTCACGTTTCTGTTCTCTTGCCGGTAAAACACGCGTTGCGTCTTGAGTTGGTAATTCGCCTTTAAATAAGAAAGATAAGACTTCTTTATTTATTGTGTCCAGCATTCCGTTAAACAGTTCAAAAGATTCGAATTTGTAAATTAAAAGCGGATCTTTTTGTTCATAAGTGGCATTTTGAACCGATTGTTTCAACTCATCCATTTGACGTAAATGATCTTTCCAGGTATCATCAATAATGGCAAGCGTAATATTTTTTTCAAAATCGGTTACCAGCTCTTTTCCGCCAGACTCATAGGCATCTTTTAAATTGGTAATTACTTTTAATTCTTTTGTGCCATCAGTAAAAGGAACTACAATTCGTTCATATTTATCTCCGTGATTTTCATAAACATCCTTAATTACAGGAAAAGCCGCCTTTGCATTTTTTTCTAATTTTTCTTTATAATGTTTGTAAACCACATCAAAAAGTTGGTCGGTAAGTTCTTGTACTGTATCCGATTTAAATTTTTCTTCTTTGAAAGGTGGAGTTGTGGAAGAAAAACGAATCAATTCAAATTCGAAGTTCTGAAAATCATTTAGGAGTTTGTTTTCTCTCACCAATAAGTTACATGTATCATAAATCATATTTACGATATCTACCTGCAAGCGGTCTCCGTAAAGTGCGTGTCGACGACGCTTGTAAACTACTTCTCTTTGAGAATTCATCACATCATCATATTCAAGCAAACGTTTACGAACGCCAAAGTTATTTTCTTCCACTTTGCGTTGTGCACGTTCAATGGATTTTGAAATCATGGAGTGTTGAATAACTTCACCTTCCTGAAGTCCCATTCTGTCCATCATTTTCGCAATACGTTCAGAACCGAACAATCGCATTAAATTGTCTTCTAACGACACATAAAATTGTGAAGAACCTGGGTCTCCCTGACGGCCAGCTCTACCTCGTAACTGACGGTCAACGCGACGTGAATCGTGGCGCTCAGTACCCACAATGGCTAAACCACCAGCTTTTTTAACTTCATCGGAAAGTTTTATATCCGTACCACGACCAGCCATATTGGTGGCAATGGTTACAACGCCCGATTTTCCTGCTTCAGCAACAATGTCCGCTTCTCTTTTGTGCAGTTTGGCGTTTAATACATTGTGTTTAATTTTTCTAATGGTCAGCATTCGACCCAGTAATTCAGAAATTTCTACGGAGGTTGTTCCCACCAAAACCGGACGCCCTAAATTCACCAGATTTTCAATTTCTTCAATAACGGCGTTATATTTTTCACGCTTGGTTTTAAAAACCAAATCATCACGGTCATCACGGATTAAAGGTCTGTTGGTTGGAATTTCAATAACGTCCAATTTATAAATTTCCCAGAATTCACCTGCTTCAGTAACAGCAGTTCCAGTCATACCAGCCAATTTGCGGTACATTCTGAAATAATTTTGAAGCGTTACAGTGGCGTATGTTTGTGTGGCAGCCTCAATTTTTACATTTTCTTTTGCTTCAATGGCTTGATGTAATCCGTCGGAATAACGACGGCCTTCCATAATACGGCCAGTTTGTTCATCAACAATTTTGATTTTATCTTCCATAATCACATACTCAATATCTTTTTCAAATAAAGTGTATGCTTTAAGTAATTGATTCATGGTGTGGATTCGTTCACTTTTTATGCTGAAATCTCGATACAGTTCTTCTTTTTTCGCAGTTAAAATTTCAGGAGAATTGTTTTCATTTTCAAGATTTGCAATTTCTGTGCTTAAATCGGGTAAAATAAAGAAATTTTCATCACCATCATCACCTGATAAGAAGGTAATTCCTTTGTCAGATAACTCGATGGAATTGTTTTTTTCATCAATCACAAAATACAACTCTTCGTCAATTTTGGGCATTTCACGATTGTTATCCTGCATATAATAATTTTCCGTTTTTTGCAAGAGTTGTTTATTGCCTTCCTGACTTAAAAATTTAATTAAGGCTTTACTTTTTGGCAATCCTCTAAAAACACGAAGCAATAAAAATCCGCCTTCCTTGGTATCGCCTTCACTAATTAATTTTTTTGCTTCCGCTAAAACTGCTGTTAAATAATTTCTTTGGATGGTTACAATTCTGTCAACACTTGGCTTTAGCTCATTAAATTCGTGTCGATCGGCATTTGCAGTTGCGCCAGAAATAATTAAAGGAGTACGGGCATCATCAATTAAAACGGAATCGACCTCATCCACAATGGCAAAATTTGGCGGACGTTGCACCAAATCGTTTGGTGAATGCGCCATATTATCACGTAAATAATCGAAACCAAACTCGTTATTTGTCCCGTAGGTAATATCGGCATTGTAGGCTTTTCTTCGTGCATCAGAATTTGGTTCGTGGTGGTCTATACAATCAACTCTTAATCCGTGGAATTCAAAAATTGGTCCCATCCATGCGGCATCACGTTTTGCCAAATAATCATTTACAGTTACCAAATGCACGCCTTTTCCGGTAAGTGCATTTAAATAAACAGGCAATGTGGAAACCAATGTTTTTCCTTCCCCTGTCATCATTTCGGCAATTTTACCTTGATGTAACACAGATCCACCGATAAGTTGTACGTCATAAGGAATCATGTCCCAGGTTACTTCCTTTCCTTGTGCATCCCATTTATTTGCCCAGATGGCTTTGTCATTTTCAAGAACAATATTATCTCTTGTTGCTGAAAGCTCGCGATCAAATGGGGTTGCTGTAACTGTAAGGAATTTATTTTGGGTAAAGCGCTTGGCAGTTTCTTTAACAACTGCAAATGCTTCGGGCATAATTTCATTTAAAGTTTTTTCTGAAGCATGGTATAAATCGTCTTCCAGATTGTCAATTTCACCATAAATCTCTTCTTTTCTATCGATGTTTGCATCTATTACTTCCTCTTTTAATTTATTAATTTTTGAAGTAAATTCGCTAGTGTCATCTGTTATTTTTTGCTTAAAGAAAGTCGTCTTTTCTCTTAATTGATCGTTTGTCAGGTTTGTAATTTCCTTTTCAAAAGCATTGACTTTAGCAACAATTGGCTGTAGTAACGCCAAATCTTTTTTATTTTTATCTCCAACAAAAATTTTAAGGACTGAATTTATGATACTCATAATATAGGTGTCAAATTTTATAATAATTACACGTAAAATTACGGTAATTTAAATTGTTATTTAATAGGTGGTAAAGTTAATTTTTTTAATGTTAAATTGTTTTAAATCTGTCTTAAATTATATTTGATTAAGCAAAAAAAAAGTCTCGCTAGAGACTTTTTTAGATCGTTTATTTCTTAATATTCATCTTCGTTCCAAAGATAATCTTCTTCTGAAGGGTAATCGGGCCAAATTTCGATGATAGATTCAAAATTTTCCTCCTCATCTTCAATTTCTTGAAGATTTTCTACAACTTCTAAAGGGGCTCCAGTCCTAATCGCATAATCAATTAATTCGTCTTTTGTTGCAGGCCATGGCGCATCTGCTAAATATGATGCTAATTCTAATGTCCAATACATAACTTTCTCGTATTAAATTTTTGCAAAAATAATTTTTTTACTTAACTGGGCAAGCTATTTCTCCTTTTATTTCAAAATAAAAAAGAACTTAATTTATTTTCTCAGGAATCCAGGGAATTTCTTCGACTTGATTGTCAATTGTCAACTTTCGTGCCAGCATAAATAGATAGTCGGAAAGTCGGTTTAAATACATCAAAATTTGCGGATTTATGGTGCTTTCGTCGCTTAATTGTGTGGTAATTCGCTCGGCTCTTCTGCAAATGCAACGCGCAATATGACAGAATGACACCGTGGTATGGCCGCCCGGTAAAATGAAATGTGTCATTGGCGGTAAAGATTCGTTCATTTGGTCGATTTCACTTTCCAAAAGCGCAACAGACTCCTCACTTACTTTATTGATATTTAAGCGTTCTTTTCCGCTTTTTAGGATTTCCTTTTCTGGTGGTGTAGCCAACATAGACCCCAAAGTGAACAATTCATTTTGAATTTTTAATAGAATTTTCGCGGTATGTAGGTCAATTTTTTGGTCACGAATCAATCCGATATACGAATTTAATTCATCTATAGTGCCGTAGGCTTCTATCCTTAAATGATATTTTGGCACCCTCATTCCTCCAAAAAGAGAAGTTTTGCCTTTATCTCCGGTTTTTGTATAAATTTTCATCTGTTTAAATATTATTTTTTAGCGGTAACAGCTGCAGTTCGCTATTAATCATTCAACTGTGTATCAAAATTAGTTATGCTCGGTTCATCCTGCAAATTAACTAATTTTTATGTGAGTTTAATAAACTCTGATTGTGAAATGCTGTTTTTTTTGTTCTTTTCTAAAAAATACCATTCCCCAAAAAAACGTGTTGACTGTGATGCTTACTTTTGGATGATTTTTTATTTCCTTCCAAGCCAGTTGCATTTCAGAAGACCAATAGATATCATCAAAAATAAAAATAGAATTATTATGGACAGTTTTTAGGCATTCATTAAAGTATTTGAGCGTTGGTTCTTTTTGATGATTGCCATCAAAATAAATTAAATCATAGTGTTTATCTGCTAAAACAGCCGAAAGTGACTCATTGAAACTCCCAACAACCAACTGAATGTTGTTTAATTGATTTGCTTTGAACATTTCTTTTGCCATTTGCGCTGTGTTTTCACAACCTTCAAGGGTAACAATTTCAGCTTCAGGATTTCCAATACTCAAAACAGAAGTTCCTAATCCTACTGAAGTTCCTATTTCAAGCATATTTTTGGGATTGAAATAGTCTATCATACGTAATAAAAGCGCTGACTTATTTTTGCTTATTCCAGCTATTTTTGCGATATCACACACCTTTCGTTCGTTGCTTTTAAAAACCGAAGAACCTTTGCCATAATCGGTAATTAGGATGCTGTTTTTATTGGAATATAGAGATTTTTGAATTTTGTAAAATGCCTTCATTTTGGTCGGATTCGTATGTCCATTAAAACATTTGGTCGTTAAATCGTAAACAAATGGGGAGTGCACGCCGTGTTTATTTGTTGATGCGAGTAAAAATGCAATAAATGACCTAATTTTAAACCATTTCATGACAAGTCAATTTTAATGCGAAAATAGTTGAAAAATTATTTTAATAAGCTATTTAAAATTATATTTGTCCTAGACTGATGAATTTTTTATGAAGAAATTTTTTTTATTTGCGGCAGTATTAAGTCTGCTATCATCCTGTATTTCAACGAAAAAAGTAACCTCTTTTCAAGGTGAACCGATCAGTAAATCGGAAATTACCAAATTAAATAGTGAACCTTATCGTTTACAGGTAAATGATATTTTATATATCGATATTAAAGCAGAAAATCAAGAGCTTGTGACGCTTTTTAAAAATAGCGCTTCGGGCGGTGCTGGTACCGGTGGACTTTATTTTAGTGGATATTCCATTGACAGTCACGGAAATATAAGAATTCCTTATATAGGTGAAGTCAATGTTTTGGGCTATACAGAAAAAGAAACCAGAGAAAAATTAGAAGTTGAATTGGGCAAGTTTTTAAAGAATCCAGAAAATGTCTTTGTTACGGTAAAATTGGGTGGTATCAATTTTATTGTCACTGGTGAAGTGGGGTCGCCTGGAACAAAAAACTTGGCTCAAAATCAGGTTTCTATTATTGATGCCATTGCCAACTCAGGACAAATTTCTATTTATGGAGACCGCGAGAATGTATTAATTATTAGAAAATCGCTTGATGGGGTTAAAAAATACAAAATAAATATGAATGAAATTTCCATATTTGAATCGGAAAATTTCTACATTCAGCCCAATGACATTATTTATGTGGCGCCCTTAAAACAAAAATCTTGGGGAATTGGAACTACTGGTTTACAAGCGTTTACAACAGTTGTTTCGGTATTGTCTTTTATAGTAACCTCTGTTTTATTAGTCAAAAATATATAATAATTTATGGATAATAAATTCAAATTTATTGAAAATCCAAGTGAGCAAATCTCGAACATTAAAGATTATTTATTTAGAATTTTAGCCAATTGGAAATGGTTTGTTGCAACAATTGCCATTGCGATTGCCATTGCTTATTTTATCAATATTTCCACCCAACGAATTTATGGGTTAAAAACAACCATTGCCGTAAACGAAAAACAAAACCCGCTATTTTCCTCGGGAACCAACATTGCATTTAACTGGGGTGGCGTAAGTGATAAAGTTGAATCCATAAGGAAAGCCTTAACTTCCAGATCGCACAATGAAAAAGTAATTAAAAGAATCCATTTTTATATTGATTATTTGAAAGATGGCAGCTTTAGAAGAGAAGATGTTTATGGCGAAACGCCTTTTACGCTAAAATTGCAGCCAAATCAATATCAATTGTTAAACACTTTAATAAAAATTGAATTTATAGGGAATGATCGTTTTCAACTGTCGGTTGATTTCAACAGTAAGGAAACATATAAATTGAACAATTACAAAGATGAGACACAAATTGATTTTGAAGGTAATTTAAAACCTTTTTCAAAAGTATTTTTGATTGATGAATACATAAACTTACCTTTTTTAAAGGCTCAGATTGAAACTAAAAATAATACAAAAAATTTAAAGGGACAATCATTTTACATTCAGCTTCGATCGATTAACCAAGTAGCCAGCGAATATCAAAATGTGAGGGCAACCGGACTTTCAGGCACTTCTTTAATTGAATTGAGCTTGTCGGGTCCAAATAAAAACAGACTAGTTGATTATTTAAATGAAACCGTTATTGTTTTATCTGAATTGGAATTGGAACAAAAAACCAATTATGCCAGAAGCACAAAGGAATTTATTGACGCCCAGTTTAGAAATACTTCAGACAGTTTAAAATTAATTGAAGACAATATAGGGAAGTTTAAGCAGGAAAATGAAATTTACCAATTATCGGCAGAAGGCGGCGAAATTTTTTCACAAACACTAAGCTTGGATAAATTGCAAGAGCGATTGGGAGACAGGATTGCCTATTTCAATAATTTGGAAAATTATATAAAAACACATTCAGATTTTACCAATATTCCTGCACCAGCAATCATTAATATAGAGGATGGTTCCATTGCTGGCATGGTGGGAAAATTAACAGAACTCTCCATTAGAAAGGAAAAATTGTCAAAAGAAGTTACCGCAAATCATCCTTCATTAAAAGCGGTTGAGCAAGAGGTTGAAACAACTAGAAGCGTATTGCTTGAAAATCTTTCCTCCTTAAAAAAGGAAACTAAAATTACCCTGAATAACAGCAGAAATCGTTTGAGTAATTATAATTATGAACTCAATAAACTTCCGGGTAAGGAACAAAAATTATTGAATTTTCAACGAAAATATAGTTTAACTGAATCTAATTATGTTTTCTTGATGCAGAAACGTTATGAAGCAGATATTGCAATTGCTTCAACGGTTTCAGATATTTCAGTGTTGGATACGGCAAAAGACACCGGACAAGAATCTATTTTGCCGAGAACGGAATTTAATTATATGGTGGCGCTGCTTTTAGGAACCATTTTTCCGTTATTTCTGATTATTGCAAAAGAAGTTTTGGATACCCGAATTCACACTACGGAAGATATTGAGAAAATTTCGCCAATACCCGTTTTAGGGGTTGTGGGGAACAATGGCTCTGATGATAATTTGGCGGTATTTGCGAAACCGAAATCGGGTATAGCTGAATCATTTAGGGCACTGCGTTCAAACATTCAGTTTTTATTTACAAGAAGTACCAAAGACAAATGTAAAACCATTCTCGTAACTTCATCCGTAAGTGGAGAGGGCAAAACATTTGTTTCAATAAATATGGCCACAGTTTTTGCGGTGGGAGGTAAAAAAACAATTTTGGTTGGAATGGATTTGCGCAAACCTAAAATATATAATGATTTTGAAGTTTCCAATGAAAAAGGCGTGGTAAATTATTTAATAGGAGAAGAGAATATAGAGGCAATAATCCAAAAAACCAAGATACCCAATTTGGATGTTATTATTGCCGGTCCAGTACCTCCAAATCCTTCAGAATTATTGATTGGTTCGGCAACTGATGAATTGTTAAGCAGTTTAAAAGAAATCTATGATTATATTATTTTAGATACGCCTCCAATAGGATTGGTAAGTGATGCTGTTGAGTTGTTGAAATATGCAGATTCTACGCTTTATATTGTCAGACAAAACTATTCCCAAAAAGGGATGCTTAAAATGATTAACGAAAAATATGTTAAAGATGAAATTACCAACGTCAGTATGGTTTTGAACGATTTTACCATGAAATTGCGTTACGGTGGCTATGGCAATGGCTATGGCTATGGCTACGGCTATGGAAAATACGCCAATGGTTATGGGGGTGACAGTACTGTACCTAAATCATTCTTTAAAAATATTTTCAAAAGGAAGAAAGCGTAAATCAAATTATAAATGATAATTCAAAATAGATAAATCATAAATTTATAATGCTACGCTAAAAAACAAAAAAAAGCCTGCCAATCGGCAGGCTTTAACTTATAAAGAAATAATTAAGAATACATCTGGTCTCTTAATTCCTTAATTTTTGGGTCATCCAAATACTCATCAAATGTTGAATACCTATCTATAATTCCTTTTGGTGTAATTTCAATAATTCTATTGGCAACTGTTTGTGCAAACTCGTGGTCATGAGTTGTGAATATAACCGTTTCTTTAAAGTTTTTTAAAGAATTGTTAAAGGCTTGAATAGACTCTAGATCCAAATGGTTTGTTGGTTCATCCAGCATTAACACATTTGCGCGCACCATCATCATTCTAGATAACATACATCTAACTTTTTCGCCTCCCGAAAGTACATTGCATTGTTTCAATGCTTCTTCACCGCTAAATATCATTTTCCCTAAAAACCCTCTCAAATAAACTTCTTCTCTTTCTTCTTCAGTCTTAGCATACTGACGCAACCAATCTACCAAATTTAGTTTAGGATTTGTAAAAAACTCAGAATTGTCCAAAGGCAAATAAGATTGATTTGTGGTAACGCCCCACTGAAATTTTCCTTTATTGGCTTTTTCGCTTCCATATAAAATTTCATAAAAAGTGGTAACGGCTCTTGAATTTCTGGAAATTAAAGCAACTTTATCACCTTTATTCAAAATAAAGCTAATATCTTTAAACAACACGCCATCATCAGCTGATTTTGATAAATGCTCTACGTTTAATATTTGATCTCCAGCTTCTCTTTCAAGTTCAAAAATAATGGCAGGATACCTTCTGCTTGAAGGTTTTATTTCATCAACATTTAATTTCTCAATCATTTTTTTACGGCTGGTTGCTTGTTTTGATTTTGCAACGTTGGCAGAAAAACGACGAATAAATTCTTCTAATTCTTTCTTTTTGTCTTCGGCTTTTTTACTTTGCTGCGCTCTTTGTCTAGCCGCCAATTGGCTTGATTCATACCAAAAAGAGTAGTTTCCAGAGTAATGGTTAATTTTCCCGAAATCTATATCTGAAATATGTGTACAAACAGCATCTAAAAAGTGACGGTCATGCGAAACAACAATAACGGTATTGTCATAATTTGCCAAAAAGTTTTCCAACCAAGCAATGGTTTCAAAATCCAGGTCGTTGGTAGGCTCATCCATAATTAACACATCCGGATTGTCAAACAAAGCTTGCGCCAATAAAATACGCAATTTTGTTTTTCCGTCTATATCACCCATTAAGGAATAATGTAAATCCTCTTTAATTCCCAAAGATGACAATAAAGTTGCCGCGCCACTTTCAGCGTTCCATCCGCCCATTTCTTCAAAATCTCCACCCAATTCGCCTGCTTTAATGCCGTCTTCTTCAGAAAAATCTTCTTTTGCATAAATGGCATCCAACTCTTTTTTAAGATTATATAATTTTTTATTGCCCATCATCACAGTATCTAACACCTGATATTCATCAAAGGCAAAGTGATCTTGGGAAAGCACAGACATCCGTTTGCCTTTATCCAAAATTACTTGTCCGGCCGTTGGGTCAATTTTACCTGAAATTATTTTTAAAAATGTTGATTTTCCTGAACCGTTGGCGCCAATAATTCCGTAGCAATTACCAACTGTAAACTTTGTGTTTACATCATCGAATAAAACCCGTTTGCCGAATTGGACAGATAAATTTGATACTGAAAGCATTATAAATTAAGTTTTTAAAATTTTTGCAAAAGTAGTGAAATAGATTAACAATAAAATAGCAAACGAAAAGTTAATTTTTGGGTTAAAAAATATTTTCTGGCACATTTAACACCTCATTAACAAGATGGCTAAATAGATGTATGTATTTTTGTTTCAATTAACTTTTGTGATATGGGCTTAATGCAAATTCGACACCAACACGAATAATGTTAAGCGATTTTCACCGCCTGCAATAGACAGGTATGACCAATATAAAAGAAAAAATATCAATATATGAAATACATTATCTATGGCATATTAGTATTTTTAACTTTTGGTTGTGAAAAAACCAATGAGAATGTCATTACTTCTTTTGGCGGACAAATAATCAATCCGAAAACAGATTATGTGTTGTTTTTAAAAGATGAGAAAATTTTGGACACAATCCTGCTTGATAAAAACAACAGATTTTTAAAGGAAATTCCTTCACTTCAAGAAGGTTTGTACACTTTTAAGCACGGAACAGAATTCCAATATGTTTATCTTGAACCATCAGATAGTATTTTGGTGCGACTAAATACTTGGGATTTTGATCATTCACTAGTTTTTAGCGGGAAAGGAAGTGCTAAAAATGAACTTTTAATCACATTGTTTTTACAAAATGAAAAGGAGGAAAGAATGATGTACCGTAATTTTAATTTGGAGGAAAATGCTTTTCAAGCTAAAATTGATTCAATTTCTAAAGAAAGATTTGCCATTTATCATGATTTTTTTCAAAATGAAGTTTCTGTTTCAAAAGGATTCATAAAATTAACAAATACGGCCATTCAATTTCCATTGTACAGATTAAAGGAAGTATATCCTTATTACCATAAAGGTTTTTTTGATCTAAAAGGAATTGAAAAAGTTTCTGAGAAATTTTACAATTACCGACATAAAATAAGTTTAAATGAAAAAGATTTGGTTTCATTTTACCCTTATCAAAACTATGTGGTCAGCTATTTGTACAACATTAGTTACCAGCTTAAAGAAAAGGATAGCACCAAAAATGATATTACTGTAAATCTATTGAATGCCATTAACGAGCATATTACAGCAGGGGATTTTAAAAATAGCTTGCTAAAAAGAATTATAGTGAGTGATTTGCTGAAAAGTGAATCGATTTGCCAGATTAATGAAGAAGCATTAAATGTATTTTTAACAAATTGCACCAATAAAGAATATGTTGAACAGGTTAGCAATTTGGTAAAGGACTGTACTAAAATACCGAAAGAGGGACCACTTCATAATTTTGATGTTATTTCCTACAATAGTGTTCCGTTAAAAATAAATGAAGTTATTAAAAATAAAAATGCAGTGATTTATTTTTGGTCAACAGCATATATTTCTACCGATTATTTGGCTAATCGTATAAAATATTTAGAGAAAAAGTATCCTGACTTGCTGTTTGTTGGTATTAATATGCAAAATCCTCCACAAAATTTAACGGCAGATACATACTTAAAATTAATGGATATCAATAAACAATACACGCTGTCAAAAGATAGTTATGCACATAATTATTTAAGCAGTAACTATCCGCGTACCATTATAATAAACGATGAAGGAATTGTTAAAAATGGTTTTATCAATCTGGATTCCAAAAGGTTAGATTTGGAATTAATTAATTTGGCATTAAACAATTGATAAATTTTAAATCGTAATTTAATTTGCTAGCGATAGAAACCCTTCGACTGCACTCAGGATAAATTTTATCCTTTTTTAAAATGTATTTTAAAAAAGATAGCGTGGATAGCGCGACCTTAAAGGGAACACAAAAACGCTATTTCAAAAGCAGCACTTACGAACAATCAGAAAATAGCCTTAACGTTAAATAAATCAAAATAAATTTTATTAATGTTATTCGTATGCTTTTAAAGTGTACTTTTGCACCCGATTTTAACCGATTTATAGATGGGCATCTGTAGATCATAATATTTACAGAAATGTCGACATTTAAAGAACTAGGGCTTAACAGCCAAATTTTACAAGCATTGACTGATTTAGGGTATGAAAACCCAACTGAAATTCAGGAAAAAGCAATCCCTCAAGTATTATCTTCCAAACAGGATTTAAAAGCATTTGCGCAAACAGGCACAGGAAAAACCGCAGCTTTCAGTTTGCCGATTTTGGAACAAATTGACGCTAATAGCGGTGATACACAAGCAATTATTTTATCGCCAACACGTGAATTGGCTTTGCAAATTGCCAATAATATCACCGATTTCTCCAAACATTTGAAAGGTGTTAAAACACTTGCCGTATATGGCGGCGCCAGTATTGAAGACCAAGTTAGAAAACTAAATAAAGGTGTTCAAATTATTGTTGGAACTCCAGGGAGAACGGTTGATTTAATCAATAGAAAACAATTAAAACTTTCAAATCTTAAATGGCTTATTTTAGATGAGGCTGATGAGATGTTGAATATGGGTTTTAAAGATGAATTGGATAAAATTTTGGCCGTTATGCCAAAAGAAAAACAAACATTGTTGTTTTCTGCAACATTTCCAAAAGAAGTTGAAGGTATCGCAAAAGCCTACTTAAAGGATCCGATTGAAATTAGTGCAGGAGAAAAAAATAAAGGAACTGACCAAGTTTCACATCAATATTATGTGGTTTCAGAAAGAAACAGATACGCAGCTTTAAAAAGAATTGCGGATGTGAATCCAGATATTTACAGCATCATTTTTTGTAGAACCAGAAGAGAAACTCAAGAAATTGCCGATAAATTAATTAGTGACGGTTACAATGTTGATGCGCTTCACGGTGATTTATCACAAGCACAACGCGATAGTGTGATGGAAAAATTCCGTAACAAAACGCTGCAAATATTGGTTGCGACTGATGTTGCTGCAAGGGGATTGGATGTGACAGATTTAACACATGTTATCAACCACAAATTGCCAGACCAAATTGAATCCTATACGCACCGTAGCGGCAGAACTGGTCGTGCGGGAAAAGAAGGAATCTCTATAGCAATTGTTACCTCAAGAGAAAAAAGCAAATTGCACCCAATTGAGAGATTGATAGGCAAAAAATTCATAAGCACCCCAATTCCTACTGGAAAAGAAATTTGCCAAAATCAATTGTTAAAATTGATTGATAAGGTTCAGGATATTGAAGTTAATGAGACTGAAATAAGCGATTTTTTACCTTCAATTTATGAGAAATTAAAAGATTTAGATCGTGAAGAATTGATCAAAAAATTTGTTTCCATAGAATTCAATACATTTTTAACCTACTATCAAAATGCACCTGATTTAAATGACAGTGAGCATATGAGAGGTGTTGACAGAAACTCCGATAGAGGAAACAAACGAAGAGATGATGAAAATATGACACGTTTCTTTATCAATATTGGTAGAAAGGACAAATTAAATCCGGCAAGATTGATCGGATTGATTAATGACCAAAGAATTGCTAAAAATATTGAAATTGGACAGATTGAAATTTTAGACACTTTTTCTTTCTTTGAATTAGATAAAACCTATGAAAAAGAAACTATGAGTGCTTTTGAAGGAAATGATGTTGATTTTGAAGGAAGAAGCGTGAATGTTGAAGTTACCACCAAACAACGTACAGGTCAATCAAGAAGTGGCGGAGGCTTTCGTGGAGGAGACAGAAGTAGGGGGCCAAGAAAAAGATCAGGTGACGGTGATAGAGGCGGAGATAGAAAAAGATCTGGTGACGGCGACAGAAAATCTAAAAGTGATTTTAGCGGATTTGGAAGAAAACGTCCGGGCGCTCCAGGAACAATAAGCAAAAGTACTTTTGGGTCAGACCAAAATCCGAAAAGAAGAAAAAGAATATAATCAAAAAAAACCGCTAAATGCGGCTTTTTTTATGTTCATTTCAGAAAAAATATCTCTAAAATTTTTATTGAAATTGTTTGGCGATTTTTTCTGCTTTCTTAGATTCGGAATAATCGTAAAAACCTTCACCTGATTTTATTCCCAATTTTCCGGCCTGTACCATATTCACCAAAAGCGGACAAGGAGCGTACTTCGGATTTTTGAATCCGTTATACATTACGTCTAAAATGGACAAACAAACATCCAACCCGATAAAATCAGCCAATTGTAATGGCCCCATTGGATGCGCCATTCCTAATTTCATTACGGTGTCAATTTCATAAACACCGGCAACGCCATTGTACAGCGTTTCAATGGCTTCGTTTAGCATAGGCATTAAAATTCGGTTGGCTACAAATCCGGGATAATCGTTGACTTCAACAGGAATTTTTTGCAAACTTCCAGAAAGTTCCATAATGGTTTTGGTCACTTCATCAGAAGTATTGTACCCTCTAATAATTTCAACCAATTTCATAATTGGCACTGGATTCATAAAGTGCATTCCTATCACTTTTTCTGGTCGTTTGGTTACCGATGCAATTTTAGTGATTGAAATAGATGAAGTATTTGAAGCCAAAATAGTATTTTCTGGCGCTTCTTCGTCAATTTGTTTGAATATTTTTAATTTTAAATCTACATTTTCGGTTGCGGCTTCTACTACCAAATCAACATTTTTAACGCCATCAGCAATAGAGGTAAAAGTTGTGATATTGGCAAGCGTTTGTGTTTTAATTTCTGCAGTGATGATTCCTTTATCTACCAAGCGATTCAGATTTTTAAGAATGGTTGACAAACCGCGATCTAAAGCTTCCTGTGAAATATCAATTAAATGTACCTTGTAATTATTTTGGGCGAAAACGTGGGCAATTCCATTTCCCATAGTTCCGGCGCCAATAACAGCTATATTTTTCATTTTAAATAGTATTTGTTTATACAGATTTTATTTGTCCCGCCAATGCAGGATGAGTTTATATAATTAATTGTCCTTTTAAATAGGTAACGGCTTGTCCGCTTATTTCAACGCGGTCATTTAAATATTCGCATTTCAAATATCCGGTTCTTTTTGAAACTTGAACAGCTTCTAATTTGGTTTTATGTAGCTTTTTTATCCAAAACGGAATAAGCAAGGTATGTGCTGAGCCTGTTACAGGGTCTTCATTGATGCCTAAATTTGGTGCAAAAACGCGAGAAACAAAATCTACTTTATCACCTTTTGAAGTAACAATAATATCATTTGATTTTAATTGAGCCAATAGGTTGAAATTCGGTGACAAATTTTTAAGAACAGTTTCGTTATCCAATTCAACCAGCAATTTTCCTTTTCCTTCAAAGCATTTTAATACCGTAATATTTAACGCTTGTTTTAATAGTTCAGGTGTTTCTATTGCTGAAACTTCTTCTGAAGGAAAATTTAAAGTGTACCAATCAGCTGCTTTTGTAACGGTAAGTTTACCGCTTTTTGAATTGAATGTGATTTGTTTTTCTTGGTAATTTAATTCGCTGAAAATGATATGTGCCGCAGCCAAAGTTGCATGACCACATAAATCTACTTCGCAGGTTGGCGTAAACCATTTAATATCAAATGAATTTTCATTTTTCACAAAGAAAACGGTTTCTGACAAATTGTTTTCTTCGGCAAAGGATTGCATTAAATCTGCTGAAATCCATTTTTCCAGCGGACAAACGGCAGCGGGATTTCCTTTGAAAATCTGGTTGGTAAACGCATCAACTTGGTAAATATTCATATCAAAAATCGTTAATAATCATTTGTGCAACACGAAGGGCTTCGGTACCTTGTTCCAAAGTTACAATGGGCATTGTGTTGTTATTTATGGCATCGGCAAAAGTTTCCAGTTCATCTAAAATAGCGTTGTTGACTGCGATTTTCGGATTTTCAAAATAGATTTGTTTTTTTAAACCTTCGGCATTTTGTAAAATCATATCAAAATCACCCGGATTTTCAGGTGCATCTTTCATTCTGACAACTTCTGTGGCTTTTTCAAAGAAATCTACCGCAATATAGGCATCGCGTTGAAAAAAGCGTGTTTTGCGCATATTTTTCAAAGAAATTCGGCTTGCGGTTAAATTGGCGACACAACCGTTTTCAAATTCAATTCGTGCATTCGCAATGTCGGGAGTTTCACTTAAAATAGAAACACCACTGGCATGTACACTTTTCACTTTTGATTTCACCACACTCAAAATAATGTCTATGTCGTGAATCATTAAATCCAACACGACGGGAACATCTGTCCCTCTCGGATTAAATTCAGCCAACCGATGCGTTTCAATAAACATCGGATTGTGGATGGCATCTTTAACTGCGGTAAAAGCCGGGTTAAAGCGCTCAACGTGCCCCACTTGCCCAATTACTTTGTGTTTTTTTATAAGGTCAATAAGAATTTCTGCTTCTTCAACAGTCTTGGTGATAGGTTTTTCAATAAAAACATGTTTCCCATTTTCTATGGCTTCTTTTGCACAGTCAAAATGAGAAAGTGTTGGTGTTACAATATCAACAACGTCAACGGCATCAATTAATTCCTGAATTGAATCAAATGATTTGTAGCCAAATTCTTTTTCAACTTTTTCTGCATTTTCTTTGACGGGGTCAAAAAAACCTACCAATTCGTATTTTTCTGATTGATTTATTAATTTTAAATGAATTTTGCCAAGATGTCCGGCACCTAATACTCCTGCTTTCAGCATAATTAAAGTAGTTAATTTTTATGTAGGTAAAAGTAACAATCTTTGGGCATTTATTCCTATTTTAGACACTCAAATTTTAGGGAATAGTGAAGGACACGCACAAGCACAAAGGGCTTAGAAATCAGTTGGTAAAAATAATTGCACAAAAAGGAATAACAGACAAAAATGTGTTGACAGCGCTGGGAAATGTGCCTCGGCACTTGTTTATGGATTCCAGTTTTGCCGATTTTGCTTATCAGGACAAGGCTTTTCCCATTGGATGCGATCAAACCATTTCACAACCTTATACAGTTGCTTTTCAAACTGAATTGCTTCAGGTTAAAGAGCAGCATCAAATTTTGGAAATTGGTACAGGATCGGGCTATCAAACAGCCGTTTTATTGGAAATGGGCGCAAAAGTATATACCATTGAACGCCAGAAGGAGTTGTTTAAAAAAGCCAAATTATTTTTGCCGAAGCTTGGCTACAAACCGAAAAAAATAATTTTTGGCGATGGGTACAAAGGATTGCTGGAAAATGCTCCTTTTGATGGAATTATAGTAACAGCTGGAGCACCTTTTGTTCCTAATGCTTTATTAAGTCAGTTAAAAGTAGGAGGAAGGTTGGTGATCCCTATAGGCGATACAGAACAAATAATGACCTTATTTATTCGAACCAGTGAAAAAGATTTTGAAAAGCACGAATTGGGTAAATTTAAATTCGTGCCTATGTTGACGAAACGAAATTAGCTTTTCTTCTCAACAACCCGATGCCAATATTGTGTTCTTCCCAATAAGGCAAAACCTAAATAACCACGTACTTTTAGTTTGTTAGGTTCTTCTAAGGTGATATAACATTTGTATTCTTTTCCTGTTTTTGGGTCAAGTATTTTTGCATCATTCCATTCGTCACCATCTTTAGTCAATCCGTTAATGATTATCATCCCTTTAAGAGGTTTATTTTTATTGGCGCCTTTACAGTTTTCACAAATTTTATTTTCTTCGCCTTTTTCCAATAATCTATCAATTTTGGCATAAATCTTTCCATCTATTTGATAAATTTCAACAATTGATTTTTCTTTTCCTGTTTCATCGTCAATGGTTTTCCAATTGCCTATAATGGATTGTGCGTTGCTAATAATTGAAAAGAGTAAAATAACAATGAGTAATACATTTTTTTTCATAATAGTATAATTAATAATTAAAATAATTTAGCGTTAAATTGAAAATCCCATTTTCCCTGAACTTTTAAAACCTGTTCAATCACATCACGAACACAACCTTTTCCACCCTTTTTCTGAGAAATATACCTGGAAATATGCTGAATTTCAGGAACAGCATCTTTAGGACAACAAGGTAATCCAACAATTTTCATTACCTGATAATCTGGAATGTCATCGCCCATATACAAAACTTCTTCTGGTTTAATGCCGTAGAGTGTTGTATATTCTTCAAATTGTTCTGTTTTATGATACGTTCCCATATAAATATCAGTAATGCCCAATGCCATAAATCTTGCGCGGACGCCTTCGTTGGTCCCTCCGGTAATAATACAAACACGGTATCCGGCTCTTAACGCGGTTTTTAGTGCATATCCATCTTTAATATTCATTTCACGAAGCAATTCTCCAGTTTCGCTAACCCTTACATTTCCATTTGTCAGCACGCCATCAACATCAAAAATAAAGGTGGTGATTTGGGGCATTATTTCTTTATAGCTTTTTTCCATAAGTATTACAAATAGATTTTGTGAGCAATGTATAAATTTCTTGCTGATTTTTTGTTAGCATTGCTTTATGTTTTTCAATGGTTTTTGTATCATTTCTTTTTGCGGGTCCGGTTTGTGCTTTAAGGGGGGATAAGATAGTTATTTTATTTGAAGTTTCCTGTATTAATGGAAGCAATATTTCAAAAGGAACGTTATTTTTTTTACAGATTTCATTTCCAATCTGATACAAATGATTCACGAAATTATTCACAAAAACGGCGGCAACGTGTAAACTTTTACGCTGGATAGAATTTATGAAGTAACAATTTTTTGAAATTGATTTTGCAAAAGTTTCCAAAAGGAATAAATCTTCTTCATTTTCTGCTTCGATGCAAATTGGAATGGTTGAAAAATTAATTTTTCTTTCTTTGGAAAAAGTTTGCAACAAATAAAAAACGCCTTTATTGGAAGCAGATTTAAGTTCTTCCATCGCCATACTTCCCGAAGTATGAACCACCAGTTTGTTTTTTAAGTTTAAGGTTGAAGAGAGTTCCGAAATAACGTTGTCAGAAACTGCAAGGATATAAATATCAGCATCTTTTAATTCTGATAAATTGTTTGTAATTGACGTGTTATTTTTAAAGCAACTAATTTTTTCAAGACTTCTATTGTAAATCTGAACAACATTAACGGCATTATTATTCAACAATACATTTGTTAAATGATAAGCCACATTTCCACCACCAAGAATTACAATATTAATCATAGTGCGAAGATAAATAACAATTGACAATTTAAAATTAAAAATGAATAATTAAAAGTACGGTCAGTTGCGGACTTTCCGTTTTTTCAAAAACCTTTACTCAAAAGTCAAATTACCGTTAATTTAGCGACTCATTGACCCTGCACTTGATAAAACTATTCCTTTTTGAAATGAAATGTATAAAATGAAATAGCCAATGGAGCGACTTGTAAAGGTTTACCCACCGAAAAGGTGGGCAAACCCAAAATAAATTTATAATTGTTTAATTTTTAAAATTTTTAAACATGAAATTAGTAAGTGAACGAACAACTCAAACTAATAATTTAAAACTCATTTAACACTGCCCATTTTTATTGCAGCTTGTGCAGCGGCAACTCTTGCGATTGGAACTCTAAATGGGGAGCAGCTAACATAGTCTAAACCAGTTTTATGGCAAAATGCAATAGAACTAGGCTCACCACCGTGTTCACCACAAATACCAACTTTTAAGTTTGGTTTTGTGCTTCTGCCTTTTTCTGTTCCCATTTTAACCAATTGTCCAACCCCTTCCTGATCTAAAACATCGAATGGATCAACTGCTAAAATCCCTTTTTTTAGATATACCGGTAAAAATTTTCCTGAATCGTCTCGAGAATATCCAAAGGTCATTTGGGTTAAATCGTTTGTGCCAAAAGAGAAAAATTCGGCACGTTGCGCTATTAAGTCGGCTGTTAAAGCTGCCCGTGGGATTTCAATCATCGTACCAACCAAATACTTAATCGTATCATTTCTTTCTTCAAATACTTTGTTTACGGTGGCTCTAATGATATCTTCTTGGGCAACATATTCTTTTAGCGTTCCAATTAAAGGAACCATAATTTCAGGAATCGCTACAATTCCCCTGGCTTTTAAATTTAAAGCGGCTTCAATAATGGCTCTTGTTTGCATTTCGGTAATTTCGGGATATGTATTCCCCAATCTACAGCCTCTATGACCTAACATCGGATTGAATTCTTCCAATTCTGCCACTTTGTTTTTAATGGTTTCTACGGAGATTTTCATTTCTTTTGCCAACTCTTCTTGTTGCGCCAACTCATGAGGGACAAATTCATGCAACGGTGGATCTAATAAGCGAATAGTTACTGGTAATCCTTGCATGGCTTCAAAGATTCCTTCAAAATCTGTGCGTTGCATAGGAAGCAGTTTTACCAAAGCTATTTTTCTACCTTCTTCAGTTTCAGACACAATCATTTCACGCATGGCTTTAATGCGCTCTTCATGAAAAAACATATGCTCTGTTCTCGTTAATCCAATTCCCTGTGCGCCAAAATTCCGTGCAATTTCAGCATCTTTTGGCGTATCGGCATTTGTTCTAACTTTCATGGTAGAATATTTGTCGGACAATTCCATAATTTCAGCAAATTCTCCACTTAATTCAGGTTCAACAGTTGGTAAATTTCCTTCAAAAATATTACCTGTTGAGCCGTTTAAAGAAATCCAAGTGCCTTCGTGATAAACTTTTCCATTGATTGCCATTGTACGGCTTTTATAATCAATTTTTAAAGCACCTGCGCCAGAAATACAACATTTGCCCATACCTCGGGCAACAACTGCCGCGTGGGATGTCATACCACCACGCGCAGTTAAAATTCCATTTGCAATATTCATCCCTTCTAAATCTTCAGGAGATGTTTCAATTCGTACTAAAATCGTATTTTTATATTTATGAGCCTCATCTGCAAAGAAAACTAACTGACCGCTAGCTGCACCAGGGGAAGCTGGCAGGCCTTGTGCAATTACCGTAGCTTTGCTCAATGCTTTAGGGTCAAAAACAGGATGTAACAATTCATCTAATTTATTAGGTTCTATTCGTAAAAGAGTTTCTTTTTCGGTAATTAACCCCTCTTTTAATAGATCCATGGCAATTTTTGTCATAGCAGCACCTGTGCGTTTTCCGTTTCTGGTTTGAAGCATCCAAAGTTTTCCTTCTTGAATGGTAAACTCCATATCTTGCATATCGCGGTAATGGTCTTCAAGTTTTTGTTGATATTCATTAAGTTCCCTATAAATTTCAGGCATTAATTCTTCTAAGGAAGGATAATTTTTGACCCTGTCGGTTTCTTCCACCTTAGCCAAATTTGCCCAACGAAAGGAACCTAATTTGGTAATTTGTTGTGGCGTTCTTGCGCCGGAAACCACATCTTCACCTTGCGCATCTATTAAATATTCTCCGTTAAACTGATTTTCACCAGTTGCTGCATCGCGCGTAAAACAAACGCCTGTACCAGACTGGTTGCCCATATTGCCATATACCATTGCTTGCACACTTACGGCAGTTCCCCAATCATCTGGATATCCATGCATTTTTCTGTAATAAACAGCTCTGTCGCCATTCCAGCTATTGAAAACGGCGATAACAGCGCCCCAAAGCTGGTCCCATGGGTTTGTAGGGAAATTGAGACCTGTACGTTTTTTTACGGCATCTTTAAACGCTGTTACAAGGGTTTTTAAATCTTGAACGGTAAAATCAGTATCCAGCTGAATGCCTCTTTTTTCTTTTAAATCCTCCATAATTTCTTCAAAAGGATCTATATCTTGTTTTGATTCGGGTTTCATTCCCAAAACAACATCGCCGTACATTTGAATAAAACGACGATAGGAATCCCAAGCAAAACGCTCGTTATTCGATTTTTTTGCGATTCCATCAACGGCATCATCATTTAAGCCCAAATTTAGAACCGTATCCATCATTCCAGGCATGGAAGCCCTTGCACCTGATCGTACAGAAAGCAATAAAGGGTTTTCTTTATCACCAAATTTGGCGCCCATTATTTTTTCAATATTTTTTATGGATTCTTCAACTTCTGAAAGAATCAAGTTAACAACAGCCTCTTTACCCAGCAGATTATATTCCGTGCAAACTTCTGTAGTAATGGTAAAGCCAGGTGGAACAGGAATTCCAATCAAACTCATTTCTGCAAGATTGGCCCCTTTGCCCCCTAGTAGATTTTTCATTTCAGTATTTCCATCAGCGGTTTTATTTCCGAATTTAAATACCCTTTTTTTAACCATTTCCAGCGATTCCATAGTACGTTGTATTTATATTAATAATCAGTTTTTCAATGATGTTTTCACAAAATTAAATGCTAAAGTTGTTATTTTAAATGATTTATATCATTTTATAAATTTTGAATAATTGAAGCAGCTTCTTCATAATTTTAAACAAATACTAAGCAAACTGTTTTTTGCCAGAATATAACTTTGTTTAGTTATTAAAGTATTTAAGACGTTTTTTGATTTTTAACTTTAGTCTTAGCTAAAAGACATATTTATAGCACCTTGTATTTTTTTTATTGATAATTTAAAGAAAGA
>DAIDMK010000022.1 GCA_027449025.1 Lutibacter sp.
ACAGGTTGAATTTTCTTGTGTATTCATAAGTTACTAAAAGTGTTTAATTTTTAGTCAACCTATTTTAGGACGAGAGGGAACCCACAATCGCAGCAATTGTATTTCCCGAAATAGTCCCGTTTCCATTTGGTCCACCACTTACAGTCAATGCTGTAATGGCTGAAGATCCACCTGTCCAGTTACTAAAAGTATTTCCGGTAAATGTTTTTATGGTTTGCCCTGTTGCATCCGTATGCACCCAACCTGCCATAATGGTAGCTCCTGTTAGCTGTATTTTTGAAAAATCATTTCCGGTATGATTCACCTTTACGCCAGCAGCAATAGTTGCCGCTGTACTGGTAAACAATGTCACCGTTCCACCTGCTCCAGCTTTATTGAAAAATACCGATGGTGCAGGCGTTATAGCTGTTACAATCTTATTTTCTTTGACATCCTGAATGCCATTGGTAGGAAGGATTACTGAGCTAGAGATAAATATAACATTCCCAGTTGTATTCACATCCAAATCGGTAAAAGTATTGTAGCTGATATCTTGTTTCTTGGTTGCCGCAGTGTTTATGATGTAGGTATGCGCACTTGAGCCCTGCACTGAATGCGTAATTCCCCTGAAATCATTTCTGAGGATGGACAATTCGCAATTGGCAGTTGCGGTTGTAACTGTAATTCCTATAAGAGCAGCAGAGTTGGCAGCCGTATATGTCACCAATCCGATATCCCCATCCCCTAACTTATTGTCATTAATATTCAGAAATTGGGAAACCGCGCCCGTACTTGAAATTCCGGTTACTGCTCCAGTAGTGGTAGTTCTGGTTATACTTCGAACAGTATTATCGGTTATATTGGTCGTAGCGACAGCAGATGCATTAGAAATTCCAGTAAACGCACCGGTCCCTGTAATTGTAGACAAGCGAATAATATTTTCGGTTAAATTTAAGGTAGCTGCTGAATTTGCCAATACAGCTATACCAATACTTGCTCCAGTTCCATTGTTGTTTATTTCAAGAACATTGTTTTTTGTTATGTCCAATGTTGTGTTACTACCTGCTGCGCTGTTGAGAATTCCATTAAAAACAGAAGCTGCCGTTCCGAAGGAAGAACAATTTTGAACGGTATTTTCATTGATTGCAATGCTTCCTGTAGCTGCATTGTTAATTCCATTAAAGGTACAAACTCCAGTTGTTGTTATGCCACTGGTACCTATAGCAATTGAATTGGCTGTTGATATACTACCAATTAAATTATTAGAAATTGTATAACTTCCTACACCTGCTGTGTAAATCCCGTGAAAAACATACCCAATTCCAGCTGTTCCTCCAGTACCAATAGCCCCAATAGTATTGTTTTGAATGGTTACTGTTGCGATTGAAGTGGCGTATATTCCTGTAATATTGGCTAGTGTTGTGGCTGAAACAACTGAAATAGCATTTGTACCCGTAATAGCTCCAATGGTATTTCCTGTAATTGTTCCAATATCTACAGCTCCTCCTAAAATAGTGATACCACTAAAAGCGCCAGGTAAAGCAATAGCAGTAGATGAAGAGATGCTAATTCCACTAATGGTATTATTTTGCACACTGGAATTTGAAGTTGTTCCCACATTCAATTCTATCCCTCTAAAGAGATACGCATAAGCTCCTGTATAGGTAGAATAGCCTGTTTGAATTGCATTATTATATCCGATAATATTATTTGAAATATCATAACTATCTCCAGATAAAACGGCTATACCACGATGTGTTCCTGCAACTGTAATGGCTCTGGAAGCAGTCTGATAAAAACGGTTTCCGGTGATGGTCCACGCTGAACTATTTGAAAATACCAAAATACCTGCTGATCCATTTGCTCCTGAACTGAAATAATCCTGAATACTATTGTTTAAAATTGCAATTCCACTATTGTCAATTAAGGTAGTGCTCCCAGCCGAATAGATGGCATTGGTGGGTAGATTTACACCAGCTTGTTTTATTTTATTGGATGAAATGGTATTTCCATCATTTCCATCTATAGTTCCTGTTGAAAATAAAATAGTGCCATAAGCAACTCCAGTTGATGATCCCTCAATCGTACAATTGGTGATGATATTATTTGTTGCATCTGCAATAAATCTTATTGTGGATGCCGTACCAGAAGTATTTGCATTACTTATAGTCAAAGAATTGCCCTCTGTATTTAATCCATCAATGGTAACATAATCTGCACCATTTAAATCTATTAATGGGGTAGAAAGATTACCTGAAATGGTACGGGGCGAACCTCCATTAGGTCTAATTACCACACTGGTATAATCTGCACTTCCCGAGCCGCTGGCATTAAGTACAGCGGTAGCAGTTTCGGCAGTATTTCCAACAACATTAATAGCTATTCCCCCTTGATGTGTACCCAAATTAATAGCATCGAATGCGGCCTGAAGCGTTGGATAACATCCAGAAGCTGTACCTTGGGTTGCCAATACTTCAATATTTCCAGCATTTATGCTAGCCAATATAGCAGTTCTTGAAGTTGAGCTACAAGCATTTTGAATAGCCTCAGCATAATAAGTGGTATTGGATGAAATATATGGTGTTGTAAAACTAGTTCCGGTTCCTAATAAAGTACCTCCTGTTAAAGCATCATACCAGTTAACGGTTCCTGCAGAAGGCGTTGCACCAAGTACAACTGTTCCTGTTCCACATCGTGAACCTGGAATCCCTATTATGGTAGGTACGTTGCTTACATTTAAGATAGCTGTGCTTTCAACTGGACAAATAGTTGCTTCATTTGTAAAAACAACTTTATATTTATACCCATTCATTGCTGTTGTCACATTGGTCAAATCTAATGAAACCACCGTACCACTTGCAACCGTGCCATTTGCTCCAGATATATTATTATAAACAACACCGTTATCTGTACTTAGTTTCCATTGGAAATTAACGTCTGTACTTGCAGTAGTGGGTGGAATTGTTGTTAGAATCGTTGCAGTAGCAGCTGCTGTAAAAGTAACATTACTCCCTACACAAACTCCTTTATTTATTGGGCTTGTAGTGATAGCAAGCGTTACACCTTGCAGATACGTTGCACCCGCTGATATTGATGCTGGAATAGCATAGCTTGCCGCAACAACCAATCCGTTGCTATTTACGGCAGGAGTTCCTATGCCATACATGCCATTATCCCCGCCGTCAGCATTTGAATTGTTATAAGCCTCATTAGCATCACTGCAACCGTCGCCATCACTGTCTAAATCTAAACGAGAAGGGATGCCATCGTTATCCACATCACAATTTTTTTCTATGATGCTTGTTATATCCGTTGCAGATAATACTGATGGATAATGAATAATATCATCCATCAACCCAAAATAGTTATATGAATTACTATTTCCAAAAGAATCTCCACCACTAGAAGCACCAAAATTATGGGCGCTTGAATGGGCGGTTAACCCTCCAAATCCGGTTGCCAGCGTATTTGATGGCTCCCCATCTAGGTACATTATAACATTTCCACTATCATAAGTTAGTGCAATATGATGCCATCGGTTATCACTTGGAAAAATAAAGCTGGAGGTACTGTATTGAACACTTCCTTCCCTGATAGCATTTTCTAAAATGTTATCATTTAATCGAATTGCAACACCATTTACAGTTCCTCCTTCATCCAATAAGTTTTGAATCCCTGTTAAAGTGCCAGGTTTTACCCAAAAGGCATAAGAAAAATAGGTGATTGCCTGATTCAAATAAGTTCCATCACTATACTGCAAATAATCGGTTGTTCCATTAAATGAGGCTGAAGCAACTCCTATTTTACTATCTGTTGAATAGGATACGGCACCTGCCTTAAGATTATGATTATTCCCAGATAGGTCATCGGTAGTATTGTCAAAAGTCCAATAGCCATCATATCCCGCTACGGGATTACAACTCATTTCCACAGCATCTAAAATTCCGTCATTGTCATCGTCTAAATCGTTTCTATCATTTACGCCATCTCCATCTGAATCAGGAACAGCAGTAACCGAAACATTTATAGCACCATTTTGAGGACAAGCATTGCTCAGTTTTTCTGTTAAGGTATAGGTGTAACTTGTACTTGATGTTGGACTAACAGTAATTGATGGTGTTGTTGCTCCTGTACTCCAAAGTATATTTGGAATTAATGGTGCATCATTGTCGTATGTTGGGTTCCCTTTTATTGCGCCACTTTCTGCTGAAGGGGAATCTGCAATGTCCAGCACCGAATTATTAAAATCGATATAAACATCCAATGCAGCATCAATTACCGGACTCGATAACCAATGGTCTTTTTCCAATATAATTTCTGCCGCAGATAAAGATCGATTCCATAATTTAAAACCGTCAATATAGCCATTGAAATAATTGCCAATACTGGTAGAATTATCGTGAAAGAGAATGCTATTATTTATGTTAGCTCCAATTTCTACAGCACCAGAATGGGCTGCTAGTCCATCATCCGCTTTTGAACCTTCATTAAAATGTCCGATATCTACACCGTTTAAATATCCTTTAAAATGAAATCCATCAGTAGCATTTTGATCGAAAACAAAAGCAATATTGTACCATTCACCGTTATTAATAGATGCATTGGGAGCACTCCATGCAACATATGACTCCCATGCCAACACGTATACTTTTCCGCTTTCAATATATATTGAAAAGCCATTTGTTCCACCACCCTCATTATATAAAACCTGTCTGGAATTAATATCATTGGCTTTAAACCACATTGAAACCGTTCTATAATCTGTTATTCCTAAATTAATTAAATCAGAATTAGCAATACTAACATAGTCAGTGGAGCCATTAAGAAGCAATGATTTATTTACAAAATCGAGATTAAGAGTAGTTGCATCTCCGTTAAAAATAGTAACATCAGGTGTTGGCGTAAACACTGTTTTTTGGTCTATATAAATTCTTCTTGTAATTTCAGGTTGTGAAACACCACCGATGACACCATTAAGCGTAATTTGCCCTCTATTTCCCGTTCCCCAAGTTACACTTATTGTTGATCCTGTTCCGCTACTAGGCGAACCGCCAACTACAGTCCATTGATAAGTATCATAAGACGTTGCAGATGAATAGGAAACAACTTGATTTGGACAAACAATATTATCTGAAGGGAGAATTTGTCCCATTGCTGTAAATGGAACCACTAATAATAAAATGAAATATAATAAGCTGGTTTTCACTATATTTAATTATTTACCTTTATTAACATAAAATCAAATCCCTTCAAAATATTTTTTTCTTTGGATTCTTTTACTTCTATATTTTGCGTTATTGGAAGCGCTTGATAGTTCATCACTTTCAACTGTTTGGCATCTATACTAATTGAATAGCCGCCAGGAATCAAATTTACAAAATAATAGTTGCCTTTTTCATCTGTTTTTGTTGCTCCCACCACAAATCCATCTTCATTATACAGTATTAAATTTATATTTTTAATTTCTTCATTTTCAACCAAATTTTTAATCTGAACCTTGCCATACACTTCGCTATTTCCACTAATAGTTGTTTTAACTTTTTTTAAGGAATAGGCATTTACCTGGTCCCCATGATTATAAGCAACCACATAAGCATCTTCAATTCCTTTTCCAATTGCCTTATTTCTGCCAACTTTTGCTTCTTTGAATGTATTAAACTTCCCATACACATAGCGAACATTTCCATTGGCTAAAACTTCAAAGAATATAGGTGATAAATATTTTAGTTGCCCAGAAGTTACATAGTTTTTATAGGCTCCTATTTGAACGGTATAAAATAATTCATTTATGTCAAAAACATTCGCATATCTGGTATTTACATTTTTGTTATATGGCCACGTTTCACTTTGTTTTTGAACTAAAGTATCTATAGGCGATTCCAACTGTTCTTCAATATTTTGTTCTGTTGGATTGACAATTTTTCCATTTTTATATGCAATTACAATTGCCCCTTTAATAGCCTTGAGCAATGTGCCGTTTTTTGCATTGGTGGCATCATCAATATTGTCAAAAATTCCATATAAATAACGTATCGAACCATTTAAAAGAATTTCGTAATTTATTGGATAAAGGTTGTAAAGTTGTTTTTTAGTTTGATGCTCTTTATAAATTCCTAATTGAACAGTATAAAAAGAACCACTGATCTCTGAAACGCTGCCAAAGGATGAATCTGCATTTTTATCTTGTGGTATTGCTGCTTTTGGCTGATCTTTTACTGCTTCTTTTGCTTGTTCTTTATTTTCTTCAACCTTGTCATCTATAACTGGAAGCTCCTCAATTATTTCTTTTGGTGTAACCGTTGCTGTTTTAAGGACAAATGAAACTCCGTCTATGATTGTTCCCTCTTCAGATTTTTCAATGGTAAAAGTTTGGGCTGCTGGCGAAGATTGATAGTTCAGTTTTTTTAATTGTTCTTCATCTACTTTAATACTGTAATTGCCTGGTTTTAAACCTAAATAACTAAAATAGCCATCCGATTCACTCAAGGTTTCTGCTGCTTTCACTCCTTTGATGTCAAATATTTGTAGCGTGATGCGCCCCTGACCTGCTTTTCCCTTGTCGGATTGTAACGCTACCACCCCGTTTACTTCTCCCATCACCTGAATAGGCACATACACTTTTTTGTATTGGTGAGGATCCACCAATATTTGATAGGTTTTATTTGGAAATTTCCATGAGATATTATCTAAATCAGTATCAGAAAATTCTATATTGTAATTTATAAAAGCATTTAAATCGGATATACGCACAATAGTGTCTTTCTCACTAATAATAGCTTTACCTCCACTTACCTTTACCTTAGAAAGTAACACCATTTTTTCACCTTTATCCTTTTTGCCATTCTGATTCAAATCAAGGAAAGGATAACATAAAATTCCTCCTTTACCTATTGCTGAATTATAGCCTGCATTTATAGTCGCATTATCAGCCCCAAAAGTCAAACTTCCTTGGGCTGTTTCAGAAAAATTGAATTTATTATTGTTATAGGATGATGAAAAACCTGTACGTGCAAAAGGTAAATCATATTTAAAACTAAAGAATACATTATCTGTTCCATATTGGATGTTTCTTTCATAAGAAGCAGCAAAAGACATTTTAGTAATTCTTTTTTCAACTTCTGCGCGCAACCGCATCATCTTATTTTCTGTAATATTGTATTGAAGTGATGGACGTATTATTAATCCACTTCGCATTCTATTTGAAAGCACAAGTGTTGAGGTGGTATATGGGTCCTGATCATTTATCCAGTTGGATGCAACAGAAGCGTTGGCTGAATAGTTTTTATAACGACCAGAAACCAAGGCATCTAACTGATTAAAGTTAAATGCATCATACACAAATTGATTAAAACTCAGTTTTGTAGTAGCACTTATTCTACTCATTTTAAATGGTAATGACAAGCGAACTTTTCGTTCTTCATTGGCATTATTTAGCGTAGCTTCCTGACCTTCAACATATTTACTGTAATCGACTTCTAAAAAAGCACTTCTTCCAAAATAATAATTTAACAAACCCTTTAAACTAACATTGTGTGCGTATTCCATATTAACCACCATTTTAGAAAAAGGTTGAAACGCCATATTGGCAAAAGGAATTAAGGGATTGTCAACAATACTTGATAAATATTCCAACCCACCACCAATGGTAACAAATCTGTTAACACCGTAATTGACTTCACCTCGTCCAAAATTGCTGCTTTCATCATCCTCTAAAATACCCCCAGAAACATTATATTCTAGTACGCCTGTTGGCATAAAGGTATAAGGCGTATTCATCGTTTTCTCTTCAATCCGTTCTTCGCCTAAAGGTCCGTAGAATTTTAATTTTAAGGTAGTATAGCCATATACAATGGGCACTTTAAAAATATATAAACCCGAAGCATCTGCCAGTGTATAATCTACCAAAGCATCATTTATATACAATTCTACCGTCCAGTTTGGTTCAGTATATTCGCTAATGGTGTAAGTTCCTGTTGCTTTTCGCACCGTATTTGGAGAATTGTTAAAACTTGCACCTACCAGAGGTGCTCCTAAAAAAGCGATACTTTGTGCACCTATTTTTCCAACTTGGGCTTGTTTAATATAGTTGTTATCATTGTCAACCCAACGCCAATTGTAATAAAGCTGACGTCGATCAAATTTTGTTTGATCATAATAATTGAATGCCACTTGAGCTTCTCCGTACAACAACTCACTACCGAGTCCTAAAGAAAACCGATTGTCTATTTTTTCTCCTTCTGCTTGCGCTGATGAAATTGACCAATCCATGACCCCTCCATTAAAAAGATGGTAATTTCTGCCTATAACGGTATCAATTGTTACTTCATTTTGAGATTGCAGCTTTGATACATTTTGACGCATACTTTCTAATCTAGCTTGTTTTACCATTGGCAATTCAAAATCCGCATCCAGTTTAATGGTTAATGATCGAAAATTAAATAACATATTTAAACCAAAAGCCTCATTCATGATGGCCGTTTCAACATAAATGGCTCCCAACTCTTTTACAATTCCATTCTCTGATTTAATATTTCTATCGCCTCTCGTAATCTGTTTTAAATCAAAATCAATTACATAGCGTATGCTTTCATTTTCAATAAACCCTTTTAATAAAGTTCCATTATTTTCAACAACACAAAGAATTCCTAGGTTTTTAAACAAATCTTCCACATTCACATAAACCAATTGTTTGTCTGTAATTATTACATCGGCTTCAAACCTTAGATACCCTTTTACAATGATTTCTACAGGCACTTCATCAAAGGTATTTATTGGCTCAAGGGGAGTTTCTTTAAAATAATCGCTGGCTTGTATGCTATAACTATTAAAAAACAACAATAACATCACTATTCCTTTGCATTTAAAAGAAACTTGTTGCAAAGAAAAATAATATGCTTTATAATAGTTCATCTATTGTTGTGTAAAAGTGATGGGAAAACTACCAATATACACACCAGGAATAGCATTTGCCGGAACAACAAGTCTGCCTCCTACACGAAGTCTGGTTATAAAATCACAATTATTATCTACTTCAAATTCGGCTCCATCTGTTCCTCTTTCTGTAGGACCAATTATAAGTTCGAGCTCTCCACCATTGCTGCCAGTTAACATCACTGAGTAATCATAATCTATAGTTATCTTTCGTCCCTGACACAATTTAATTTCAAAGATAGCAGGGGTCACAGAAATTGTATTTATTGATATAACACCGGCGGTATTTACATCTCCTTGATAACCTACCTCAATAGTTCCGCCTCCATTTACCACAAATACCCCAAAATCAATAGGTTGCGTAGGTAAAACGGTGATTTGACGTGATGGTAAGGCTGGTTGGGCGATAATACTATTTAAAAAAAGAAAAACAGTTGAGAATAAGACCAACTGTAATAAATTATAGGTATTTCTTTTTAAATGTATCATTTATCATAAAAGCACTAAACATTATAATAATAATTTTACAGCTTCAAATTGGCTTCTGTAAGAACCTTTTTACTTTCGTTTTGGAAATAAATTACGTTAAAATTTCCCCCACTAAAGTTTACATTTTCTGGTTTCGTTAATTCAATATTCATATTTCTTAGAAGGTTCGGGGTATAAACTCCAACTCCTTTTGTTTTAGCTACTTCATAACTTTTTCCCTCAGCAGTTATATAGTTTATGGTAAAATCACCATAAAGCGACATATTTCCTGTTCTATTTAGCTTAAACTGTAATTTATTATATTTCCCTTTAACAAATTGCAGGTCAGATATAGCCACTGAAGTTGCATTTTCTCCTATGCGCAAGATACAAGGAATTGAAATTCCGAAAATGGCTTTTAATTGTACGGAGATGGTTGAATCCTTTTTTTTGCTGGTTTGACCCAATGGTGCCATCGCTTCTTCTGCCCTAAAATACAAATGCGAGCGGTATTCGCCGGCTGTTAGGTTTTGTGTGTTGGTGAGTTGCACTTTTACCGTTTGTGCTTCATCAGGCGCCAAGGTAACTTGACGAGGAAAAACCCGAACGTGAGACGAAGCAAATAGTATTCCTTCTTCTGGTTCTGAGATTGTTTTAAGCTCGCCATTTTCATTCATTTTATATTCTAAAAATGAAATATTATAAACAGCAGAATCTTTCCCTGTGTTTGAAAGCACTAATTTTTCAACCTTTTTCTTTCCATCAAAAACAACACGTTTGGGATAAATTAACAAATCTCCTTGTGCAAATAATGGGCTAGTAAAGGTTATTAAAAAAAGAAAAATAAGAATGTATTTAAATAAATTTAAATTGCTAAAACAATCATTCACTTTTAAATCCATTACGGTACTTTTTGTGGTTAAACAACAAACCCAAGCAACTTAAAATTAAGCTTACCTGGGTTTGTTATGAAATGAGTTTTTAGTTGTAATTAACAGTAACTTTAAGGTCTGCGGTGTTAGTATAGACACCTGCCAATTGAGCTCCAACTAAATTTAAGGTACCGCCAACAAAAATTTCTTGCGTTCCACTCGTAAGCGACCCATTAGCTCCAACGCTATTATTAATTGCAGTTACCTGCATCACATCTAATGAATTAGCGTGCGTAAGTGTAATACTCGCAGGGATACTTATAGAATATGCATAACCAGCCACACCCGTAACAGTGAATTTTGCTGAAGTAATAGTACCAGGCGTAGCTGCTGAAAAAGAAGCTCCACCAGTTCTAGTTCTAGCATTTAGAAGATCTAACACTACTGTTCCGTTTGTGCCATTTGTAGCTATATCGCCAAAATTCATATCAACATTTTTAGCAATTGCAATTGGAGTGATAATTGTTGCTGTTGCTGTTGCTGCTTGACTAACAACAGTTTGCGCCATCATTTTGGTTGAAAAACCGGCTATCAAAACGATACCGAATAAAGAGAGTAGGGATTTTTTCATTTTTAAATAAATTTTAAATTTCTTAATCATTTTATTAATCATTGCTAAATATTAAGCATAGGTGTAAAACACGGTAACGCTTAAAGTTTTTAAAGTAAATAATTAATCTGGCTTTTTTTAGGGTTAAACAACGTAGTTGTTTTTATCATAACATATAAGAAAAGGGGTTAATTATCAAGCAAATATAAAAAAAAATCTAATTAAAATTACAATGCTTAAAAAAATTGATAATTTATTTTGATTCTAAATAATAATTTACTAATTACTATACTAAATTCAATTTAAAATATTGATATTAAGAATGTTATAAAAAAGATTCTTTCCACTAAAATAAATTATAAAACAACTATTTACTATGATGTCTGGTAAATATTAAAGCGCTAACTTTAATTTATTTGAAACAGCTGAATACATTTTAATTAAAGTAGCCTGCTGGGTGCAGTTCAATGTTTACAGAAAGTGCATTTTTATCTAATTATGAGAAAGGCATCGTTTTTTTCTTTATAACAATTTAGAGTCGAAAATAGTGTTCAATGTCAATTTTTCCCCTCAGGCAATTCATCAAAAAAAACACTTACCCTAAGATAATAGTCCGATTTTTAATTGCTTATTTATATGGATGGAAGCTCGAGTTAGCACTGGTTACCATCAGTAAAAATGGGTATCAATATTTATTCAGCCATTCAAAAGCTATTCAAACAAATGTCTTTTAACGGCTCGACTAATAAATCGGACTTTTTCTTTAAAACTAAACCGTGCCAAATTGACTTTAACAACGCCTTTGGTCATATAGGTTTTTTTAGTATAATCTATAATAACATCAACAATAACAGGCACCTCGTTTTCAGCTTCTTGAAAAGCTTGTTCCATAATCGCATCTATTTCAGCATCGTTTGCCATTTTAAAATAAGTAGCCCCACAGGCAACAGCCACACCTTCAATATTTACATTGCCAATAATAGACGCCGTTTTTCGTTTAAAAGGTATTTTTTGAAATTGAGAAATTTGCCCCAATTCCCCATCATGAAAAACAAAATAAACAAGCCCTTTTTTATTGGTGGTTGCGGTTAGTATTTCCATACAAGTCATTAAAAACCCACCATCCCCAACAATGCCAACCACTTTGTTATTCGGATTCATAAATTTAACGCCAATGGCTGCCGGCACACAAAATCCCATACAGTTAAAATCGGTGGGCGACACAAAATGCCGTGACTTATTCACAGGCAACAACTCGGCAGCTAAATAGGTATGAGATCCATCATCAACAACAAAAAAGGTGTCATCATCCGTAAATTTAGACAATGATTCAAAGAAATACCCTGGAGAAACCTTATCGGCTAATGGTTTTTCTTTCCATTCCTTATTGTACTTTTCTTTTTCTTCCTTAATCATCAATTTTAATGCTTCAGCATCTTTTACTTTTTTGATTTTCTCTAAAGCATCTGCCAAAAGCTGTAAAGTCTCATGAGCATCGCCTTCTATACTTATTTTTGTGGGATAATTTTTATCGAAAACTTGTGGATTGATGTCTATATGAATTAAATTTTCGGGTACTGTTACCCCGTAACTTCCCGTGCCTATTTCAGAAAACCTTACACCAACAGCAAGCATGGCATCGCATTTTTTAAATGCCTTTTGGCCAGCAGGTGTTGCATTTGGACCAAATCCAAAACCCGTATGCAAGGGATGCGATTCAGGAAAAGAAGCTTTTCCTTGCAGTGTTGTGGCTACAGGCGCCCCGAGTAAATCGGCAATTTTTATCAGCGCCTCTGTGGCATTGGCAGCGCCCCAACCGACATAGATTCCGGGATGTTTTGCATTTGACAATAAAGCAGCCGCAGCTTCAATTTTTTTATGGTCGGCTAGCGGATTTTGGAACGTTTTAGCATAAGGAAAACATTGATCAACCTCTCCCATAAACATTTGATATTCCAAAGGAATTTCTATAAACACGGGTCCTGGTTCACCAGAAGTAGCAATCTCATAAGCCTTGTAAATGGTTGGAATAATTTCATTATGTGACGCAATTTTAAAATATGCCTTGGTAATTTCTTTAACCAGATTTTCTTGATTTAGTTGGTGTAATTGGTAATGCCGTCCACTATCCTGACGCGTGCCACCAGAAATAATCAACATGGGAATGCCATCTAAAAAGGCTTCACCAATTCCGCTCATAGCATTTGTTGTACCAGCAGCGGGAACAGTCATTAATGTGCCAATACTGTCTGAAGTACAAGACACCCCAAGTGCCATAAAAGAGGCTCCGCCTTCATGCGTTACCAAAACAGGTTCAATTTGTTTTGAATTATTAAGTTCATCGTATAGTTCTAAATTGTGAACCCCCGGAATACCGAAAGTATATTTAACACCAATTTGTTCTAAAGCAAAAACTGCCAATTGTGCACCTGTTTTTTTCATTTTTTTATTATTACTTTTTTTTGATAATATGATTTGCTGCTTTTTGTGCCGTAAATATGCAAGTAGCCAAGAAAGTACCTTCTAAGGCGCGTTTGCCATGAGAGCCCCCACCGCCAAATCCAGCCGCTTCGCCAACTGCATATAAATTATCAAATAGGTCCTGAGTTTCCTCATTATTAGATGATTTTAATACCTGCGAATTTAAATTTGTTTGAATACCACCCAAGCTTTTTCGCGATAAGATAAACTCCCTGATGGCAATTAAAGGATAGGCACTTTTCTGATTTAATTTTTGGGGTTTTAAAGTGCGTTTTTTATCGCCTTTATAGTCACGGGTTTGTTTGATGAGCCTGATTTGCTCATCATTCCATATATTATTTCCACGGTCAAAATTGGCATCATAACTGTCAATCGCATGTTTTAGCGCCGCTATGCTAACATCATTTGTGCCGGTTAAAGCATTCATTTTTTCTGCCAATTCTTCAATACTGTTTGCGGTAATATAATTAGGAGAATCTTTTTCTAAACTCTTTATCAAGTGTTTATTACCTTTTAAGATCGAATATAAAAAGGAGACTATTTTTTTATTTTTAATGCCTTCATTAAACTCAGAACCCGAAACGCCCAATTCTTTATAGGCGATTTTTTTATTGAGAATTTGCCACGAATATTGTTTGTCTTGCTCACAAATTTTAGTCACCAAATAACGCGTATCAAAGGAGGTTACCAAAGGTCTTGGTCCCATCCGTTCGCCTTTGTAATTGAGCCATAAAGCCGATTTTGGCGGCACCAAACTCAAACCGTGATTGTCTCTTTTAGGATAAGGATGCGGGATGCCCGCAGCATAGTTCCACATTAAATCTAAGTTGGTAACATTTCCTCCAAGGTCTTTTACTTTATCGTGAATCAACCCATCGGAAAATTGATGTGATCCGTTTAGGATGATTTCGGGCGGAGATTGCCAATCCTTGTGCCAATGTTGCCTGACTTTTTCCATACTGCCATTGATGCCGCCAGTGGCAACCACAAAATTATTAGCTGTGCAGGTAAAAGGAGTTTGTGTTTTTTCATCGATGCCTTTAATGGCTACAATTTTATTGTTTTCAATTACAAAATCACCCGCTTTATGTTGAAAATAAGTCGTTAAATTCTGATAATTGGGATGTGTTTTTAAATGACTTAAGATGGAGGTAATCAAACCATATCCAGTTCCCCAAACCATATGAAACCTTGGCGCTGAATTTCCGGGATGGTCTAAACCCCGTTCAACCCAATGCACAATCGGAAAAAAATTTACTTTTTTAGAACGAACCCAATCATAAACTTTATGCGTAGATTCCAAAAATTCATTTGCCCATTTTTTACCCCAAATATTGTCATCCTCAAATTCTGCAAACGAAAACCAATCGGTTTTTGCTTGGGCAACAGTATCTTTAATTTTTGAAAACCGTTGTTGGGGCGAGTCGATAAAAAACATCCCGCCAAACGATTCTTTTGCCAAGCCTCCAAAGTTTTGTTCCAGATCTCTTTCAATAATGATGACTTTTTTGTTGGCATTGAGCAGTTCAATGGCTGTTGTAATTCCAGATATGCCACCACCAATAATCACGGTATCTGCTTGGTAATTATTTTCTTCAATCATTATTAAGTACTGATTATTTTTATAAAGATATTAAATTGATTCCGTCAATCTAACAAAACTAAGTATAAAAATTTGATTGGCAGCTCTTGATGGACTTCCTATAGTAAACTGTAGATAATGGTGCTGGATTTAGCGTTTAAGACAGCTATCCAAATCTCTTATTTCCTTAAAAGTACAACTTATCTCTATAGAAGCACTTTTTGGCACTGTTTCATACCAAGCAAATTCACCCCTTAGTGCATTGATATTAAGGTACTTTTAATTGCAGCTTTTAATTCTTTATTTACATTCACTTCAAGCGCATAGGAATCCCATGTTGCTACTTTCCTGCTAATTTCTGTAATAATATATTCGGCTTTCTTAATATTCATTGATTTTGCAATAGTTAATAAATCATCTTTTGTAATGTCTTTTCTTTTACCATTGATGCTTAACGCATGCTGACTTACCCATAGGCTATTTGGCCTATACGCATGACAAACATCATAGGCTGGGGCAATTTCCCATTTTCGATTCTTTTTAAGCTGGAATGCAAAATTTTTAGTATGATCATCACAGTTTCTTGCCAAGACATTAAACACCATTCTTCGAAACATTTGTTCTGCTTGAGGATATGGAAGTCTTAAAATTCGCATTGTCTGAAAAAGTTGTTCATAGCTAAAACTTGTTACTTCATTAAAATCGAAATGCTGCATAGCGCAAAATGTTTGTATATGATGTTTTGTATTATTCCCTTCCCTATCAAAACGTTTGGTTATAAAATGTGCCCGATTATTTTCCTCAAGCAATTTAGATTCCATCATATTTATTCCGCAATCTTTCGCCATTAAATAATACGCCATCTCAACCCTACCATATCCTGTACTTTCGCCAAATTGTGTATCGCTTACGCCATCCAGTTTTATTAACCAGTGTTCAAATCCTTTTGATGTATTTGCTTGCCCAGATTTTACTTCTCCTGTTTTTTCGTTATAAGCAATAACTGCTTTTGGTCGCGCTCCACCTGCCGAAGTTCCAATTTTAAGAATTTCCATCATTGCTTTTTGTTCATCTTCCTGAAGGTTGGCGCCAAAAGCATCTCTTTTTGAAAGCATCTTTTGTGCAATGTTCACCAAACTGTTTATCTCAATTGAAAATGCTTGCTTATTAGGTTTTAACGTGGTTGGTTCAAATTCTAAAGCTCCCATTCCTCTTGTTCCTATAAAGCATAGTTGTTCTACGGGATTCATGCTATTTATGGGACGTCCACTCTGCGCCAACCACACATTTAATAATTGATTTCCATATTTATCTGGTAATACATCTGCCAACAAACCAGGCAGTCCTTTAAAGGTATCGAATTCACTATTTCTTGCTTTCCTCAGTTCGGGAAAAGCAAAGATTTTATTGGTTTGAAAAATAGGCATTTTGATGGGTGCCAGGTCCCAGCCCAGTTGTGATATTTTTGAATCAAACTCAAAACTAGCAATTCCTGTTGTTTCGTCCCAAGCTACTGCTCCAACTGTTTCTCCCCAAATCTTAACAAATGCGGTTGTTACCATTACCAATCTGTTTTAGGTTCTTCTTCATTGTCTTTACCGCTAGCACGTTGTCTTTTTTGTTTTGCCAGTTTAGCCAATGCAATTGGACTTACTTGTTGCTCAATCTTAAAAACATCAAAAATGTATAATAAGTCTAAGGCTCTAAGTATCTGTATTAAAGAAAGCATTGTAATAGCCTCACCATTTTCAACCTGCCCTATAGTCCAGCGATTCACACCAGCTTCCTCAGCCAACTTAACCTGTGATTTGTTTTGAAGTAAACGTTGCTCTTTTATATAATTCCCTATTACTGCTACAATCGCAGTATCACTCATAGCTACCCAATTATCGTTAGTATTTCCCATCATTAAACACTCTTTTAGATTATAATGTTAGTATTTACCATCAAAAGTATGAAATAATTATACACAAACAAAATAGAATAGTAATAAATGTTGGTATTTACAAACAATAACTAATAAAAACAAGATTAATGATGGTATTTACCAGCAATTATGTTAACTAAAACATATAAAAAACATCACTTATTTAAGCAACGCATTATAGATCTTAAAAATAAGTTTCCTATTGAGCTTTCTACTTTAAAGAAAAAAAGACCGGATAAAAAAATGGATCGACCAATAAAATCCTTTAGGCATACGGGTTCCATTCAGTTATGTGAACGAGATAAAGATATTCTGAAACTCAAAAAAACACTGAATCATTCAAGGGTGCAGGTAACTGTGGGTTATCTGAGAGGTCTTGAAGTGAACAATCTTTCTGAAGCGGATATGCCTGATTTATTATAATATGGAGCACAATTTCTATTATTGGTTGCTAAATCTTTTTATTCTAACTTGGTATGCTTGCCAATAATTACCTTTGGTTTTTTTATTTAGGAATGACGCAGCAATAAGTTCCTCCACTTTTTTTGAATTTGTTGTTATGGTATTGAAAAGGTCCATAAACTGCTTATCACTCAACCCAGCCATTTTAGCTAACACCGAAAATTGTTGGCTGATTTTACCTTGCGCTAAGTTCCTTGGTAACAAACCATCCTCCAATGCAAAGTCATTATCCTCTATATGTATTCTGCTATTAAGCAAGTCATATGCCGGACTTAAGCGGTAATCCCCAAAAGGAGTTTCTAACAGCGAAAAATTCTTGAAATGCGCATCTCCATTTGAGAACAGGTAATTAAACAATAACACTTTGAATAGCTTGGGTGCTTCTATTTTATAAGCAGGCAGGTATGTTTTCATGAGCTCAAAAAGCTCCAAATAGTTTCCTAAATATTTATAATCAGTTCCATGAGTTTGTGGTGTTCTTCCGGCTAAAGAAGCAAAATCTTCCTGAGCCCATTTGCTGCCATCATCCTTCACATCAAAGCGCTTAGTGATATACGCCGGAGTTCCATTTTTGAAGAAAATTAAAGCATTTTCTGCGGTTTCAATACCAAACACCTGACGTGCTATTTGCATTGTCAAGTGTTCGTTAGCTGGCATTTGATCGACTTTACCTCCAGCACTTGGAATTGGTTTTAGAATGTAAGTGCCCCGTTCTCCTTCATTAATTAGGCGAAGCTTGTTTTTTTCAAGCACTACAGAAAATTTCTCTTGAACACCTGATATAGAAATTCGCTTTCTGTTTTGATCAAACAACTCTCTGGTTTCTTGATGGCTTGATGGCGATTCATAAGGTAATATATGGTTTACCTTTTTCCCATTAAAAACTCTACTTAAACAAGTTCTGCTATATGTCTTGTATCCTTCAGCTAAGGTACCTGGACAGTATTTAATCTCTGGAAAACTCATTATTCTTGTTCTGTTTTAATTACCCGAATGGCTCCTATGCTGTCAGTTTTAGCAGTAATTATGAGTAAGCCAAAATAATCATCATTATCAATGCGCATGAACTTACATACCATCTGCTTGTTAGATCCTTCGGGCAACATATTGTAAAAAAACGGGAAAAGATGTTGTGATTTGTATTCTTGTTGTGTTTTAGGTAGGGTTAAACTAATGCTTGGTTTCCCAATATCCTCAAACCAGTTATCATGATACCGAAATGTAAAGCTTCCATCATTATGTTGTGTTAAAACACCTGCTTCTTCCTCTTTATATAGAATTGCTGCTGATCTCATTTACCTTATTGTATTTTCTTAACTTGCAAACACACCTCCATCCCCAATACATCTGCTAATTTCTGCAAAGTTTGTAATGTTGGGTTTCCTTTGCCGCTTTCAAGCTGTTTTAGAGTTCGCAGTCCAACCCCAGAAAGCTCTGCCAAGGTTTCTTGAGTTACCTGCATCATTTCTCGGCGTTCTTTAATGGTCTGAATAATTTCGTTAAAGTGCATTATACGGCTCTTTTTTACACAAATATATAACTATTTTTTAATAATTCAACTAAAAGAGCAATTAAATGCACTAATTTGTGTATTTATCTACTTTTAACTAATAAACACGTTGTATTGTGCATTATACAGCACTATTGAGAATTACAAATTATATGCAAATGCACCTACTACCCCACCATGGGCCAATTCTTATACTGGCCTTCTGCCTGCTCTATCACTTCTTTTAATAGTTTGTCTAATGCTGAAAATGGGACGTTTCCTTTCAGTTCTTTTTTAACAGCCAAACGAATGGCTGCACGCGCATCTTCTTTTTTGGACCAGTCGAGTTGTAGGTTTTTCTTAACGGAACCCACCACTTTATGCACCAAGTTTTGTATTGGACCTTTTTGGTTCAGGAGTTTTTCATTGGCTACCAATAAATCGTAGAACGCCAATTCATCTTCGGTTAAGCCTAGTTCTTTGGTACGGATATCGTCATTCTTAAACTCATTAGCGATGTCTAACAAGTGCTTGATCGCAGCTATGGAATCCATACTGTTTTTATGATAATTGCTAAGTACCTTGTCAAGTGCTTCTTTCAAGCTTGTCATCTTGCGAATGTTTTTGTTCATCCTCACTTTTAACTCATCGTTGATGATTCTTCTGAGCAATTCGACTTTGATGTTTTCACTGCCTTTTTCTTTCACAATGGCCTGAAAACGGTCGTCTATAATAGAGATGTCTATGCTGTCTAAATTATACATGGTTGCCAAATCCACTATTTCCTGTGATTCTATCGATTTGCTTATCAGGTCTTTTATACGGTCATTTTTGATACGTTGCGCACCCGGTGGTGTTTTTATTTTGCGAATGACCTGACGTATTTTCTGTATCACCCCTACTTCTTCCTGAATTTCCCATATACGCTTATCAGAGTTGGTCATTGCCACAAGTTCTGTCAGCTTTCTTTCTTCATGTAAAAACGCATCTGTAACTTGGTCTGATTGCAGTAAGTTGTTTACCAAACTGTTAGACCATTTTAGCTTATCAAAGTTCGACATCGCATTAATGGTTTCAATACTAAAGTTGCCCACCAAGTCCATCACTTTTTCAAACTGTTCTAAACACAGTTCAACAGCCGCATCAATATTTATGGTAGGTTTTCCTTTGCCTCCACCACTTGTGTATTTCTTAGTAGCCGTTGCCAAAAATCCTGATATTCCAATAAAATCTACTACCAAACCATTTGGCTTGTCTTCAAAAATCCTATTCACGCGTGCAATGGCTTGCATTAGGTTATGGCCTTTCATTATTTTATCTACATACATTGTATGGGCACAAGGCGCATCAAAACCTGTGAGCCACATATCGCGCACAATTACAATTTTTAGCGGATCTTCAGGCGTACGGAAACGCTTTTTTATAGCTTCCATACTGTCTTTTGTTCTCACATGCGGATTCCATTCCTTAGGGTCTTTACCGATATTACTTGTCATAATAACAGCAATTTCCGGACAGCCTTCCATTGCTGTGATAGCATCGTAGATTTTCACACAATTTCTTCGACTCATACACACTATCATGGCTTTGCCATCCAAAGTTTTTATACGCGCCTTAAAATGTGTTAAAATATCGGTGGCTACTCTTTTTACCCTGTCTTCTGCACCTGCAGCATCTTCTATAGCTGCCCAAACTGCATTGGTGCTTTCCTCTTCTCCTTCGGCAACTTCTTCTAAGTCTTTCACAAATTCCGCTTTGATGTTTAGCGGAACCATCTTTGGCTCGTAATAAATAGGCACGGTAGCTTTATCTTGTACTGCTTGTTTGATATCATAAGTATGTAAAGTGGTACCAAAAACCTGCTGGGTATCTGCATCTTTGCTGTCTATAGGCGTTCCTGTAAAACCAATAAATGAAGCATTTGGCACTGCCCTTCTTATATTTTGTGCAAAGCCGCCATCGTTAAAACCATATTGGGTTCTGTGCGCTTCATCGGCCATGACGATTAAGTTGTAACGCTCTGACAATACCGGATGTTCAATTTCTTTTCCGTTCTCTAAATCTTTTAGCCTAAATTTTTCTATGGTGGTAAAAATAACACCTCCGCCCTCTGCACTTAATAATCGTCTAAGTTCATCTGTAGTATCAGCATGTTGTACATCGCCTACCAAATCTTTTGCCAAAACAAAGTTCTCATACAATTGTTGGTCCAAATCGGAACGGTCTACTTGTACTACAATAGTAGGGTTTTTCATTTCTGGTAACTGACGTAAAATACCGGTTAAGATTGCCATTGAAATGCTTTTACCTGAACCTTGTGTATGCCATATCACCCCTAAGCGACCATCGCCTTTTGGTTTTATGTTTTTAACTGCACTTTTTACTGCTTTTGTAACGCCCCAATATTGGTGATACTTGGCTGCTTTTTTAATAATCTTTCCGTTATGGTCTTCGTGAAAAATAAAGTTTTGCAAGTAATTTAGCAGTGTTTCTTTTGGAAACAAGCCATTTAACAAGGTTTCTAACTGAAAAGCTTCGTCTTGTTCTATTTCATCGCCTTTTAGACTTTTCCAGGGTGCAAACCATTCTAATGAAGCATTGTACATCCCGTGATGCGTTTCCCTTCCGTCAGAAATTACGGTAAGTGCATTGTAATCGAATAGTTGTGGAATATCTAATAGATAATGTCCTATTTGACGGTGGGCATTGTCAACACCTACCTCTTTATCGAACATATTTTTAAACTCAAAAACAATGACCGGCAAGCCATTGATGTATATGAGTAAATCTGTTCTTCGTGTGTTTTTACCAATTATGGTAACCTCATCGGCAACCACAAAGGAATTTTTGTTGGGTTCTTGATAATTAATTGGATATACGTGCTTGGCTTGTTCATTGCCTTGGGCGTCTTTCCAACTAATGTCTATGCCCTGTGTTAATTTGCGGTGAAAATCCCGGTTGCGATGGTCTAAATCCATTCCTGTGTGCTGAGTAAATAAAGCCATGGCTTCGTTAAGGGCTGTATCTGGAACACCTTTGTAAGTACTTTGTAAAAAGGAGCGTAACTCTTCTTCCAACACCACCTTTTTAAGGTCTCGTTTTAGCGAATTGCCTTCTATGTGCTTGTACCCTAAAGCCTGCAACATTTCTATGGCTGCATTTTGAACCGTTATTTCTATGAAGTTGGTCATAACATTTGCGCTATGGTTTGTTCTATGTCTTTTACCCGGACTTCTCCACTGATGAGTTTTGGTAATAGGGTGTCTCGGAGAGTTGTTAGGGTTTGGTTTTCTATGGCATTTTGATTTATCTGTTCGAAATATGGTAATGCGATGTTTTGAAATTTCTCATTAATATCTCGCGTTGGTGTAACTACTAAGGAAGACTTAATGGCATCCGTAGATAAATTAACCTGAACCCCACTATTTGCTTGACTTCTTAATCTCTCTATATAGTCATAACTATTCGTGAGTATGAATATAAAAGGGTAGCCAACCTTAATGTTGTTTTTTATTCTTAATAGACCCACGCGCTGATTAACAATGTATTTTTCATTTTCATTCATTAATGCTGTATGCCCGAGGATTGTCATATTGTCTTTCATATCGGTCATACTCATAAGTATATCACCTACTTTCAAAATATATTTACTCAAACCTATACAATCGCTTTTACGAACCCAACTTTTGGTACCGTCTGGTTTTAATCCACCACCTTTCTTAATATGACCCATTTTAAAAACATGCAAACAATCTTCTTCTTCATTTTTTAGAAGTTGTTTACTCTTGAAAGCATAACCATTTGAGAAAGAAACTAATGAGTCCAACCGTTTCACTTCCCAACCTTTGGGTATCATACCCAACTCAGAATCTACAAACTCACCATTTTGGAACGGACCGAAATCAACAAACCAATGTTTGTATAATGCCATTGCCATATCTTCCAAGGTTTTGTTCATTTGCAGGTTAAGCTCTATTTTGTCGTCAAGCGCAGAAAGTATGGATGCGATGGCTTTTTGTTCTTGGAGGGGAGGGAGATTAATAGGAAACTCTCTCATTGATTTGAGAGAAACATTTTTAATTACAGAACCTGTAAAGTTTGCCTCAAGGTAGTTTAAGAAGTAATTACTAGAAATTACTTGTTTGATAAACTCCTTATCAACATTCTCTTTTACATTAAAATAACAGGCACTCTTGCCTAGCATAATTTGCTCACCTCTATAAATCGCTACATTTCCAATAGTGCCATTGATAGAAACTAAAAGAGTTCTATCGGTAAGATTCTTTTTATACTTCAGATATTGTTCGTGATTTACTCTTTTAGTATCCGGTTTGATAACAATTTTACCATTGATTAGATTATTCCCATTTATAAAAGCATAATCACCGTTTTCAGTATATTTAGGTGTCCCATGAAGTCCATCTCCTAGCAAGGAAGTAAGTTCTTCGAGTTTATATGTTTTCCAACCTTCGTGCATACTATATCTTTTCAAAGTTAGTTAAAATACGCTGTTTCAGTTCCTCACTCTTCTCAAACTGTGTCATCAACTGCTCTTTTAGTGCTTCCATTTTTTCTTCGAAAGGGATTCCATCATCTTCTTCGACTTCCGCGCCTACATAAATGCCAGGTGTGAGCTTGTAGTCTTGCTTTTGTACTTCGGCAATGGTAGCAGCTTTGCTAAAACCATCAATGTCTTCATGTGGTGCAAAACCTTTCCACAAGGCTTCAGTTTGTTTTCCAGCTGACCAACATTGCGCAAAAAGATTATATCCTTCATTAGTAACTGGTTTTAGAGGATGAATATACGTATTCCCATTATATTGGTACTTTGCTTGTAAAAATGCCTTTTCGTATGGATCACTCCATTTTTCAGGGGAAATAAATACAAATTTGTTTTCTTGAAATTCAATAAATCGATCCAATGTTAAAATTCGAGTCAAATAATTGTCTGAATGAAAAAAATCTTCTGATTCGTTATTTATATAATTTATTGCCATTTGTTAGTTAATTGAAAAAAGAAAAAAAAAGGAGATTGCCTGTAAATAGGGGCTTTCCCTCTTTTTATTTTTATTTTTATTTTTCATTTATTTTTTTTTAGCCAATTTATAAGTCCTATTTTTTCTACCACCTAAAGGAATTAAAACACTTTCATCTGTCAAAACATATAAGCATTTTTGAATATCATTGATTTCTACATCCTGAATATGCTTATGAATATCTTGCTTAGATCGTTCGCCATTATACTTTAAGTATTCAATAATTAAATGCTTTAATTGCTCTTTATCTATGGTTTTTAATGTAGGTGCAATATTCAGTTTAGATTGCGAAAATAATGCAGGATTTAATAAATATTCCGTTCCTTTTTTAATTCCTCGAGAAGTTAAAATAGACTTCTCCAAAAGTGTTCCTAACCAACTTCTTAATCTATCTTCTGTGGTTAATTGAAGTTTATACGATAACTGTGTTGACAAAATCTTTTTTTCGGAAGCAACCAAACCAAGAACTATATATTCTTTTTGAGATAATTGATAATGTTGAGATACATAATCTAAAATTTCAAGAGCTTCTTTGTCTACAACACCAGAATAAACTGAAACTGACGTTTTATTTATTGTACTTTCTATTACTGGTAACGGTTTAATCTCTCTAACTAATTTCTCATAAATTAAATCGTACCCAGAACCTTCTCCTTCCATAAGGCCTAAATCATGCAAGGTTTGAATTAAATGTGGGTTACGTCTATGTCTCTCGTGCAAAATGTTTTCTGCAGTAATTCCAAGAGGCAATCCACCAGGATTAGTGATTTGCATTTTATCGGGATACACTTCAATAAATATATCACCAGAAATAGTATAACGCTTATGAGCAATTGCATTTATAAGTAATTCTCTTATTACTTCTTTTGGATAGTTTCTTAATTGCTTTCTAAACAGACCACTTGAAATTTCTGTAGAATAATTCAATTCTATTGCTTCTTTTTCTATTTCGATGAGCAATTCCTTAGGGTTATGTATATGAAAGTGCCAATTTTTCTTTCTGATTTTCTCTTCAAGCTCATTATAAACTATATACTGTACCGTAATAGGATAACTTAATCTAGCCCTTTGATTTGCCTTTCCTAACCAAACTACTCCTAAGTTTGTTAAATAACCATCTTGATTAATTAACTGATAAAACTCTAAAATTTCTTCGTTGGATTTTTCCTTTATAAAATCTGAAACAAACTTTGATTGTTGTATTTCTCCAATGAAATAGATAACTTGATGCATATCTGCATCTTCTAATTTTATTTTCCCAATAGATACTAATTCCCATTGAAAAGCATTTTTTTCTGCAGCTAAATTTGTTAATTCTTCACCAGAAACAGGAATACATTTATCAGTTACCCGAATAAAAACTTTACCTGAAGAAGTTGTTGCTATGGTTCTCGTTGTTGGATAAATAATAATTTTAAAATATTCTCCTCCATTCACATGATTAATTATTTCAGGATTCATAATTCCAACTGCGTCAGTTAAATCTCTTAATCTTGAAAGTGTTTTATTAAGAATAGAGGCGTCTATTTTTTGATCTTTTGGTGGTTCTGAATGTTCATCCTCAATCCCAACAATAATTTCCCCTCCCTGAGCATTTGCAAAACACACACAGGTTTCAGCTAAACTATTAAAGTCCGCAGTTTTTCCTGTTACTTTTTTAAGGCTTTTATATTCAATTTTGCTATTCTCAAGAGGATTCATATTTATATCTTTTCAAAGTTAGCCACAATACGCTGTTTCAGTTCTTCACTTTTCTCAAACTGCTGTAACAATTGTGTTTTTAGGGTTTCCATCTTTTCCTCAAAAGGAATCCCATCATCTTCTTCGGCTTCTGTACCTACATAAATACCGGGCGTTAGTTTGTAGTCTTGCTTTTGTACTTCGGCAATGGTGGCAGCTTTGCTAAAACCGTCTATGTCTTCATATCCTTCGACAAGCTCAGGATGACTTGCAATGACGGTGCGCCAGTTGTGGTAGGTTGTTGCTATTTTAGCAATATCTTCATCGGTAAATACCCGTAATTTACGGCTTGCCATCGTGCCCATTTTAGCCGCATCAATAAACAGTATTTCGTTATTGCGTTCTCTATGAGTACCATCTTTACCATCTCGGTTTTTACTGAGAATAAACAAACAAGCAGGAATTCCTGTGGTTAAAAACAACTTATCCGGTAAACGTACGATGGCATCTACCATATTATTATCAACCATATGCTGGCGTACATTTTTCTCACCTTTGGTGTTGGAAGTCATTGCACCATTTGCCATAACAATACCAGCAGTGCCGGTGTCACTTAAATGATGCCAAAAGGTTTGCATCCACATATAATTGGCACTACCATCGGTGGTAAATTCTTCTTTAGGACCAAACAAACGCGGGTCTTTTTCAGGTAAATCTTCCGGGTGCCAGTTACTCACATTAAACGGTGGATTGGCAATGATATAATCTGCTTTTAACGTTGGAAATTTATCATCTAAGAGTGAGTTTCCTAGTTTAATATCAAAAGATAAATCACGTAATAACAGATTCATTAAACACAAACGCAGGGTTTGCGCCGTCATTTCTTGTCCGTAAATAGAAATATCGCTTTTGTTACCGCCGTGCTCATTGATAAACTTCAAACTCTGCACAAACATACCGCCGCTACCACAAGCAGGGTCAAAAATTCTACCTTTAAATGGCTCTAATAATTCTACCAACAAGCGTACAATACTTCCTGGTGTAAAAAACTGTCCTGCACCAGAACCTTCAGCCATTGCAAAACGACCAATATAGTATTCGTAAATACGACCTAGAATATCACTTTCTGGGTTTTCTTTTTCTGAGAACTTTGGATGTGACAGTAAGTTTATGATACCGCCTGTTTGCTTTGCCGATAATTCACTACGCACAAAAATACGCGGCAGCAAGTTGTTGAGCTGAGCGTTATAATCGGTCAATAAATCTTGTATTACTTCAAACGCATCATCAATAATAACCTTGATGTCGTTTTGTTCTGCATTGTCTTTTAAATATTGCCAAGATGCTTTTTTAGGAATCACAAAGGTATTGCGAGAACGGTACTCATCTTTGTCTTCCAATACATAGTTAATCTCTTCTTTGTCTGCAGTGTAATAATCGGATGCTGGATCTTTAAGAAGCATTTCCAATTCATCGTGCACGATATCGTAACGTTCACTCAAGTGTTTTAAAAACACCAAGGGTAATATGTAGTTTTTATAGTTGTTTTCAGATACAGCACCTCTTAATTCGTTTGCTGCATCCCAGAGTTCCTTCTCAAAATCAATATCTGCTTTTGCCATGTAATATCATTCTAATTTAGTGTTATGAGAACCTTGTTTATAAGAATTCTTGCGCATTTCTATTCCTGCTTCTGACAAACAAGTTATGCTTGCCAAAGCCTTTATGGCAATACCTCTATTAATTTGGTAACCTTCACAATTTTTTAAAGGTTAAATATACAAATTATTGCATTAAAACGGAAGGTAAAAAAAGCAGTTTGTTATTGTGGTGTAAAATGATGGAATATTGAATAATTTCAAATTGATCATTGAAATTTTTTTTGCGTGAACTTTTAGCTTTTGAGCCAAATATTAAAAATAAAACACGAGCGTGACACTCGAATTGGCAGTGATTTCTGATGATTACTTATCGAACATTTAACTTTTCAACTTTTAGAACGGACTTGTCTCGACCAAACCCACTTAATTCCACAAAAAAAGGTCTGAAAAACAGACCTTTAATTTTGGGTGGAAGACCGGGTTCGAACCGGCGACCCTCGGTACCACAAACCGATGCTCTAACCAGCTGAGCTACAACCACCATATAACTTGCGGATGCAAATGTAAAACATTTCTAATTTTCCACAAACATTTTTATACTAAATTATCAAAAGAATTTACAGCCACATAACGCTCTGTATTGAAGCCCTCTGCAAACTCCACTCCTACCAATCTGCCCAAGTCTTGCGCCCTATACAACACGCTATCCAAAAAATTCTTGCTTGAAATTGGCGAACTGGGCTCTTCACTGTTCGGATCATAGAATTGGGAGCTGTAGGCTTTTACGGCTTCCATTTTTTTATCTATAAATCCCGAAACATCAACCACAAAATCGGGTTCTATATTTTTCCATTGAATATAATGATACACAAACTTTGGGCGCCAAGCTTCTTGGTTAAAGCCGTTCAATTCAGTTTTAATTTTCACCAAACCCGACAAAAAGCAGGCGTCAGAAACCAATTTACTTCCTTTAGAATGATCTATATGTCGGTCATCTATCGCATTACACAACACAATTTCCGGTTTGTATTTCCGAATTATTTTTATAATTTCTAATTGGTGTTTTTCATCATTCACAAAAAACCCATCGGCAAATCCTAAATTCTCCCTTATGGATACCCCTAAAATATTTGCTCCATTTTTCGCCTCTTCTGCCCTAATTTTTGCTGAGCCTCTTGTGCCCAATTCTCCTTTTGTTAAATCTAAAATTCCCACTTTTTTCCCCAGCGAAATTTCTTTTGCGATGGTGGCACCACATCCTAATTCTACATCATCTGGGTGTGCACCAATTGCTAAAATTGCTAATTTCATAAACTAAATCTCTTTAAAATTTAAACAAATATATAACAAATTTTCGGGGTCAAGGTTTTAGGAAAACTGTTTCATCTTATGTACACAAAACAGTTAAATTTAATAAAATGCGTCTTTTTTTATATAAATGGTGCGATTTTGTAAACAAATGGTAAATAATATTAGGTGGAATGAAATTGTTTATTTACCTTAGCACCAGCAAACTAAAACAATCACCTTTTTAAATACCAAAGACAATGAAAAAAGCAACACTTATAATCGCATTGATACTGGTAATTTCCCCTATCACTTATTCACAAATTTCGAATATAGAAAAAAACGCCCTGCTTGATTTACACAAATCAACAAAAGGAACAACGTGGAATGTCAATTGGGATTTAACTAAAGATGTTTCTGAATGGTATGGAATAACTATTGAAAACAACACAATTACAGAAATTAATTTAAGCATGAATAATTTAACTGGTTCAATTCCTGCCTCCATAGGTAATTTGAAATCGTTGCGCCATTTAAATTTAAGCTTTAATAAATTAAACGGTGTAATTCCATCAGAAATTGGAAATATTAAATCATTGGTAACTCTCCAATTATTTATGAATCAACTTGAAGGTAATATCCCTAGAGAAATCGGGAATTTAACCAACCTTAAAGAATTGGTTTTATTTAACAATTTTATTGAAGGAAATATTCCTGAATCTATTTACAACATCCCTAATCTTGAAGTGTTGCATCTTAGCAGCAATAAATTAACCGGTACAATATCAGCAGAAATTAAAAATTTAAGGTATTTAAAAACCTTAAGCTTATTTGACAATGAAATGAGTGGTAGGCTTCCCAAACAAATTGGAACACTCGCTAATTTAAAAGAGCTTTCTTTAGCAAACAATTCATTTGATGGAGCTGTCCCTGATGAAATTAATCAGCTTTTAAACCTCGAAACATTGTTGTTGTTTAATAACAATTTTATCGGTCAAATAAATCCATCAATACAAAAATTACCTAAACTATTAAATTTTGAATTAATTAATAGCCAAAATAGCATTAAAATTTCTTCAAATGACAGAAATCCCATAACACAAATTACCACAATTTCTCAATAAGAATTATTTGATTAATTATTCTACATGAAAGAGGCTGTTTAACGGCCTCTTTTTTTGTTTCCACGTATATTTCTAATGCAATGGTCGTCTTTTTATCATTCCGCCTTTGGTATCTTTTATTGGGTATTGAATTACGAATGCTGTTTGGTCAATTTTATCGACCTCTAGAAGCATTCTGGAGACTTCAAGTCGGGTTACAACACAAAACAGTATTTTCTTGTCTGGCATAGCCTTGCCCTTGGTACCATAGCCACCATCGGATCTAAATACAGTAACGCCGCGTTCCAGTTTTGTTGCAATCATTTCTTTTATTATTTCATAATCGTCAGAAATAATCATCACGCCTATATATTCTTCTATTCCATTAATGATAAAATCTACTGTTTTAGAGGCAGAAAAATACGTTAACATCGAATACATGGCGGTTTCTACACTCACTATTGTAGCCGCAAGTACAAAAAGGAAAACATTAAATATTGCAATAAAATCGCCAACAGTTAAGCTAGATTTTCTGCTTATGGAAATGGCAAGCACTTCGGTACCATCAATTACTGCACCACCACGTATAGAAAATCCTATTCCTGCCCCCAGAAAAAATCCGCCGAAAACAGCAATTAAAAGTTTGTCATCCGTAATTGTGGGTAATTGAATTATATGCACCATTATAGCCAATACAAAAATCGCCAAACTACTTTTAATAGCAAATGGTATAGAAATTTGTTTGGCACCCAATAGTATGAATGGTAAATTGACTAAAACAATTAAAACCGAGAGGTTGAATCCTGTTAATATTTGAAGCAATAATGAAAGGCCCATGGCGCCGCCATCCAAAAAATTATTGGGAAATAAAAAACCTTTTAAGCCAACACTGGCAAGGATTACACCAACAAAAATAAAAGCAAAATCCCGCATGTTACTTTTAAGGATTAGGTTTCTATTCAATCCGGTATAGCGTGATCTAAAATACTTTATCATTCAATTTTTTTCTTATTTATTAATAACCATCATTATTGTTCAATTAAATTTTTAAGACAAATAGGTTGCTTCAATTTGCATTCATTAAAAATTATTTTATGTTTTTAAAACATTTAGCGCCATTAGAACTTTCTGTTGTTGAAAAATAGATTTTCATGAAAACAAACCACAGCAAGGCAAACTGTTTGAAAAGTCTCATTAGAAATGAGATAAATCTTTTTTATGAATTTTTATCGGGCAACAATGATTAAATATATTTCATTCCACAAAGGTGATGCGAAAATATTTACTGCTTTCATTTAATTTTCAAGGCACAAAACACATATAATTCCTTTAATTTCCGCTAGTATTTTCTGTTCCACTCACTATTCTTGAGATAATTCCCTTATGCTGTGTAAACTCTGCCCATAATACGCCTCCGATATGTAAAATGATAAAAGCAATCAAATAATATATTGAGAGTACGTGAATTTCTTCCATCGATTTTTTGATTGCTGTGGATCCAAATTTTATCAGTAAACCCGTAGTAAGTGATATCACCACACAAACGTAAAAAACTAAGTAAATCAAATTTTGAAACTTTTCTTTAAAAATTAATTCTTTGTTAAACGGATTCTGAAATTTCATTTCACCTAAAAAAGGAAGCATAAATCTTAAACCAAATAATCCGGTTAAAGCATAGCCTAAATATATATGCCAATCCCACATTGGCTGTCTAATCTTTTTTGCAAGTACAATAAGTTGGTCTTGGGTTAAAGTTTGATCGGTGGTATTTAGGTAGTTCTGGATAATATCAGCCACATTGTTTTTGTTCATCCAGGTTAACCTAAGAAAAATGGTAATTAACAATAAAATCATACAAATGGCGATTGACCAATGTATCATTCGATAAACTACAGAATAATTTTTATTTTTCATTTTAAATATGTTAAAGAAAGTAACTATTAAAACCTTTGATTTTAATTATCAATGGTTCATTAAATAACTTTATGTTGAATAATATTCCATCAAAAGTAAGAAAAAAATCACAAGAACTCATTAGGTTTTGTTTACTTCATTCATAAAAATTTGGGTAAAATGATGCATTTTTGATAATTACAAAAAACGCTGAAAGAGTACGATAAAAAATTATAAAAACAAACCCCACTTAAATCGCTTTAGGTGAGGCTTGTTTTTATTTAGTATTGAAGGGCTTTATTTTAAAGCAACTCTTGAAATTTCAACACCTACTGGAGAAGAATAATCGCCTTTATCTTCGGCGGTGATAAATACTTCTTTAACATTAAAAGGTGTAGATGTTTTTAATATTGCTGTTTTTGCATTTTTATTAGCCAATATTCCAGCATTTTTAGTACCATTGTTTTCAGTTACCATCCACACACTATAATTTTTTTTAGACGGATCAACCCTGTCTGCACTTGCCAAATTTTTAGCGATTACTTCAATAACATAATTTTTATTTTTGTCTTGTTTCTTACTTACCATTATTTCTGCAGCTGGGGTAATACTTGATACAGGAAATTTTAATGTAGTTGCACAAGATGTTAAAAAGGCCAAAATAGCCACAAAGAATACTTTTATTAGTGATTTCATAATATTTCAATTTTAACTCCATTCCTACTCTATCGGTTTTTCGGAAGCCACCCCATTTAAAATGTTTGGTCATTTTTTAATCATATTTATGAATGCTCTTAATGATGTTATTTAAATATTTTGAATAAATTTAATTTTATCATCATTGTCGATCTTATTTAATGATTCATCAATTGGTAAAATAAAACTAAGAACCAGCTACTTTTGTACTTTCAACCCTAATTTCATCATCATTTTTTCTAAAAAAACCTTCCAGTAACAATGGTCTTATTCCAGCTCCTTTATTGATTTAAGTTCTATATTAAAGGTAGGAAATTAATTTTTAAAAAGCGTCACACAATTTTTAAAATTACTTTCATTATTCCCACAAAAATATTTAATTGAAGCCTGTGTGTGTAAATTCTATAAATAGTGAATTTCAGCATAAAAATCAACTCGGTTTTAAATGAAATTTACCTTAAAGAAAAAACCTATATTTTAATTTTTTCTTGACACATAAAAAACCTGAAATATTTACGAGTCCGCTGAAAAAGCTAACTTTGACTTAGTTGATTTTTTATTTCTGTATCACTCCCAACTTCCTTACTGTTTTTTTGCCTAAGGCCTATCTAATTTGGGCAGGATTGATAAAAAACTTAAGAAAAGTTGATACATTTAAAAATTAGGTTATATATTTATACTGAAACTCCACTAATTTTATTCCCCTCGTTTTAGAATATTAATTAAAATTAAATATGAAGTCTGTTAAACTGATAGTACTTTTCGTATTAATTGTTGGTTTGTTTTCAGAAGATGAAAATAAAATTGAACAATCAATTCCTCTATTGGTAAATCTACAAAAACTTAGCGCTCAACAAAAAACATCAGACTGTACTCAAACTATTTCAGGAAAAATTCTCAATACAGAAACACGTTTACCAATCCCATCTGCTTTAGTAACTTTATATTTAAATGGAGAAGAATTTAAGTTGGTAAAAGTTAATTCAAAAGGTGAATTTTCCACAACGTTAAATTGTGATACCAATTATAAAATTGAAGTCAGTGCAGACACGTATTTAAATTATAACCATAAATTTAAAACTTCAACTAAAAAAAACGAAAACCTTACTAAAAATTTTTTATTGGAAAAGGAATGCTATCAAACAGTTACTGGAAAAATAGCTGATGCCTTAACTAAAAAATTTATAGACAAAGCGATTGTTAAACTTTATCAAGATGGTGAAGTAATAGCTTCGCTAGAAACAAATGACTTTGGCGTGTATTTTTTTAAGATTAAATGCAACACTAATTATTATATTATAGCTAATAAACTGAATTTTATAAATGATTTATTTGAATTTACAGCCTCAAAAAATAATAATGAAATTATTAATCATGATTTTAGCATTGAACCCGAATGTATTCAAAGTATTAGTGGTACAATTTTAAATAAAGTAACAAAAGAACCCGTTAGCGCTCAACTTAAATTGTATTTAAACAATGTTGAAGTTGAATCAATTCAAATCAATAATGATGGCAAATACGCAATTAAATTTCAATGCACAACCAATTATAAAATTGTAGCAAGCAATCCTAATTATTTAGATGATTCTTATAATTTTTTAACAGACTATATTGAAAATAAACAACCTGATTATTTTCATTTAAATAAGAATTTATTTTTAGAACCCAATGAATGTTTCCAAATGGTTTCAGGAAAAGTTTTAGAAAAAAATTTATTGAAAGTTATTCCAAATTCTACAGTCTTTTTAGTTTTTCAAAATCAGGAAATTAAAGTGTTTGAAACAAATAATGATGGAACGTATTTTTTTAATGTTAAGTGTGATACAAACTATGAACTAAAAGCCACTAAAGATGGTATGCTTTCCAAAACCATTAATTATGTAACTTCTTCAATAAAAGGTGATAAGAAAATTCAAAATATTTATTTAGAAGAAGATATCTGCATCCAAATTGTAAGTGGAACCGTCTTTGATAAAAACACAAAACTTCCTTTGGCAAATACCGAGATTACATTGTTTGACGGAAAACAAGAAATAAACAAAAGCACTACAGACAATAAGGGCGCTTTTTCTTTCAACATAAACTGCGATACCAACTATAAAATTGTTGCAATTAAAACTGATTACAACTCCAATTCGGTGACTTTTAGTACAGATAAAACAAGAAACACAACATCAACAAAACGCCTTGAACTTGTTCCTTTAGATTGCAACCAAATTATAAGTGGAACCGTCTTTGATAAAAACACAAAACTTCCTTTGGCAAATACCGAGATTACATTGTTTAAAGGCAATCAAGAAATTTATAAAACTACAACTGTTGAAAACGGAAATTATTCTTTTACCATTAATTGTAATGTTGACTATAAAATTGTAGCTGAAAATAATCAATATGAATTATCATCCAAAAACTTCACATCAACTAATGAAAAAAACACTGTAAATTCAGTGAGCATTTGGCTAAACAAAAAAGAATGCAACCAAACTGTTACAGGAATTATTAGAGATAAGGTGACTAAAAAACCACTTCCAAATACTACAATTTCATTATATCAAAACGACAAAGTTATTGACACATATACCGTTGGTAATGATGGTGTGTATAAATTTAAACTAGAATGTTCATCAACTTATAAATTAACAGTTTTCAAAAACGACTATCTAGAAACGTTTAAACTTAGAACTGTATCCAGAAACAATCAAACGCTAACTTTACATATAGATATTGAACCACTTACTTGTAATCAGTACATTAATGGGGTTGTTAAAGAAAATATAACAGGTAATCCAGCACCAAACACAATAATTTTTTTATTAAATAATTCAAAAGAAATCAAACAAACGCTAACAGATTCAAATGGTACATTTTATTTTGAAATCGATTGTAATGAAGCTTATACAGTTTATACAGAAAAATTAAATTATACAAAAGCCCAACAAGATATATTTTCATCAGGCAAAAGCGGCTATCCTCACAAAGTAGAATTAGTTATAGAACCAATTATAAAATTTGAAGAAAAAAATGGTATAAAATATATAGAAACAAAACCAATTGTTTTTGAACTGGATGAGTATGAGATTATTAATGAAGCAAAGGTTGAGTTAAACAAGATTATTTATAACATGAATCAGAATCCAGCGATTAAAATGGAGATTAATTATCATACTGATAGCAGAGGTCCAGATAATTATAACTTAGAGTTAACAATAAATAGGGCAAATTCTACAAAAGATTATTTGATATCAAAGGGAATTAATGCTGATAGAATTATAGCAAATGGTTATGGAGAAACCAAATTATTAAACAAATGTAAAAACAATGTCAAATGCTCAAATGCGGAACATGCCATAAATAGAAGAACCGAGTTTATTGTTATTGAAAAATAAACCCACATGTTGAAAATTATGTGAAATCATTAGGTGCTATTAAGGGTTGATAATCTAAGAGTATCCAATAAACTTTGTAAACATTATAACTTTTTGCGTAAACTTAAAATTCCATAACTTTTTGACTTAATCCACGATAATCTGGTCAACAACTTTTTAAAAATATTTTTGTTGACCGATTTGTTGACCTATCATATGATATTATATGATTTACTTTGATGGCCCAAAAAACACAAAACCTTGAAAATCAATGATTTTGCAAGGTTTTAATACTGTTTAAGTACTGTAAAAGTGATCGCAGAAGGATTCGAACCTTCGACCGCCTGCTTAGAAGGCAGGTGCTCTATCCAGCTGAGCTATGCGACCATTAGGATTCATTTAAAATCCGTAAACTGTTTGTCGGGGTGGCAGAACTAATTTTAATTCTGTATTCCGCTATATTTCAAGTATTTAAACACTTTTAATTTAGTATGATTCACCGAATTGTACACTAAAGTCAAAAAGAACTATTTAAAAACAAAATTTACTTGTCTTTGCGGTGGCAAATATACAATTAATGATAGAAAAATATAATTTAAACTAATGTTTTTTTTAATGTTTGATAATCTTTTTATCTACTGGGTTTAAACATTTAAACTTGAGAAAATAATATGCTATTCAAATGAGGATTTGCGAACCTCCAAGTACGAGCCCTGTTACTCGATTAGCTGGCTTCTTCTTTTTAATTCAACCTTCTGTCAAGTCCTTAAAAATATCGTCAAAGTCTAACTTAGGCTTAATTTCAAAAGCAGTTGCTTTCAGTGAAACAATGTCGTCTAATAGCATAATTGTTCTCAACAAACAGCGTCTTGTCTCAGAACGAAATACTTCACTATGAACGCCCTTGTTTGAGAGTGAATTTATCTTGTCCCATTGCTCAAATAAAGTTGTTGTTGACGCAACAATTAAATCAATGTTTGTGTCGCTTTTACGAGATGTATCTGCGTAGGCAAAAAGTCTGTTTTTATACTTGTCAGCTTTTAAAGAATGCCCATCACTTTTCTCATCAGTTGGTGGAAAGATACAATCAGTAACATACTCAAATATTCTCCTACAAGATGCTGTTACTTGTGCAAATTGTTCGTTTGTCTCGGCTTCCTCGAACGTCTTTAATGCAGACCAAAGTTTGTTCCCTAAATCAGGAGCAATGTCAGATAATTTAGAAACTATGTCATCAGCTATAAAAGCAAGTAATGCACCAGAATTACTTTTCCACTCTGCTATTCGTCTCGCTTCCTCAAAATTATGGTAGCTGTCAAATATGCTATACTTCCAATTTAAACTCTCAAATTCAACTTTGCTAAATTCTAGCTTTGCAAATTCTTCTCTATTGGCATGGTCTTTATCATCTTCATCATCGTAAAATAGGGAAAGGCTTTTGTTGATAATGCGTGCGAATGGGATTAGTGAGTTACTATACAAAGTCCAATGGACTATTGAGCTATCATCAACTTCTAATGCTCCAAAATATGAAGGATGTTTCTCCAAGGATTTATGAAGAAAGTCTGCTGTCTTTAGGTCAATACTTTCAAAACAAATAACGAAAATGTTGCTATTGAATGCTTCGTCAATTTTTTCTAAAGAAAACCTTGTCCAAACTGAATTTGTAGGTGATAACCAATTATTAAATAGTTCCAGATACTTTTCTTTGTTGAATGTGCTTGTTGTCGTGTCACCTTTGATAACTTTATCGACAGAGTGAAACATTAATAATAAGTCACCTAGAAATATCTTTGATGAAATGTTCAATGACCTATTAGAGAGAACGGTTTCAAAAACTAATTTTTCAATTGGAAATCCATAAAATCCTTTAAAAGGTTTATAGTCAGCATTAAAGTGGTATCCTACTTTCATAATTGATTTTTATTGTTGAACTAGGCTTTTTTGTCAGTCTGATAGACCAAATATTCATTCTAAGATTATTTTACTTTAAATATTATAGTAGTATCTCAAAAACTGTGTAAGTTTAGGATAGTATCCTATTTTTTAACAACTGCATAAAACTCACTCATTCAGTTATCAATTTTTTCGGATGCGTTGTCTTTTGCTTTTGTTGAGTTTTATGATTCTCCTTTTTCTCTTATATGTTCAGTTCTTTCAGTTTCTAATTTTTTGATAATCTTTTATGTGTACCTTTTAAATCGTCTAATGATATCTTTATCTCTGCTTTCAACTGTGTAAAATTTATTTACAGGTTATAATAATAAAAAAGTACAAATATTAAAATTTGTACTTTTTCTATTTATTATATGAGCATAGTTGGTAGATTATCTATTATCTGTCCAAACAGTTTCAATGTATTTTGCACTTTCCCAGTTTAAACAATCATTTTCAGCACCGTCTAAGCCACCTAAAGCACAAAGAGAACCACATTCTAATGAAACTACTGAAGATTGACCATCTGGAAAATTTTGAAAATTTAAAACATAAACTTCATTTCCTTCATAAAGATACTTCTCAATATTTGCTCTAGGTGTTTGTGAATCAAAATTCTCTATAAAATTATTTATTAAAGGTTCTAGGCAACTTGGATACTTGTCGTTGTTATCATCTTTATTACAATTTGTTAGAGATAATAAAATACTGATTACTAAAATTATTTTTTTCATTTTATTTTATTATTTTATTTGTTAATATTTCACCGGATGTTAATTTTACTTTTATAATATATATACCACCTGGAAGACTTGATATATTTGTATTTTTTGAAGAATATTTACCGACTAAATTACCTTTAAAATCATATACTAAAATACTTTCAATGAGATTGATTTCTGATAAACCATTAATAGGATTACAAGGATCTTCTATAATAATGTTTTGTCCATTAAAAGTTATGTTAGGACAAGCACCTGGGGCTGGAGGAGTTACAGTAAAATATTCTTCAACTATTCCACAAGTATTACCTACAGTTACTTTAGCATCAACCGTCCAAGTATTATTACTACCACTTCCAAAGGCCTCATAGTCGTTTGGATATCCTCCAAAAGTACCATTACCTGAAATTTTTTGCCAAATAATTGAAGTAACATTTTGTTTCATAATGTCTGATTGGTAACCTACTAAAAAGACATCTACATAGTTAATTGAATTAGCTTGTGCTTGCATATCAATACTTATTTTAGGTTTTCCAATCCAAATTTCTTTTATCACACTAATCCCACTAATTGTAGCAGTTATTGTAGCTAAATCATTAATTGTAGTATTTATAGGTTTGATAGTAATGGAAGTATTGTTACTATTTACTATTTGAATATTTGAAGTGACTGCCCAATTTGTAGAAGAAGTAGGTGGTAGATAATTTAGTGTGTAAGTATAATTTGAAGTATTACAAATATTAGTATTCCCTGTAAGTTCAATATTAACATTACAATTATTATCACCTAATCCTACTGCATACCAAGATTGACAAACCATCGAAGATTCAATTGAACTTTCACCATATAAATCTTCAGCTGCTTGTATAGTTAACAGTCTTGCCTGACTATATGTTGTAGTTGATGTAAAATAAACAGTTTCTGCTCGATAAATAATTTTAGCAGCTTTCTCTTTACCAATACTATTAATAGTAAAAGCGTTTCCAATATCATTAGTTCCACTTCCACCTTCTGAAAGAAGATAAAACCAATAATTAAGAATACCACTATTTGTGTGAACACCACATTTATCATTTGCGTTGCTTGGTGTTCCACAATTAGGATTTAACCAATAAGTTCCACCATAGGTATCGGGTTGGTTTCTTGAGTTTGGATTTGACATTGATCGTAAAGAGCCACCATTTAATGTGATTTCTTCTCCAATTAAGTAGGTTTGTTTTGTTGGATCAGCATAATATTCTACCATTGCCCCCCAAATATCACTTAAACCTTCATTAATTGCACCAGATTCGCCTTGATATAACAGGTTTGCTGAAGACGAACAAACTCCATGTCCAATTTCATGTGCTATAACATCAATGCTTGTTAATGGATCGAATGAATATTGACCATCACCATATGTCATTCTTTGTCCATCCCAAAATGCATTATCATTACTAGGATATCCCATCCCTACTAAATCAGCATGAACATAATTTTTAAGTACGCCTCCATTGTTGTTATAACTATTCCTATTATGCTTCTGCAAAAAATAATCATATGTTTTTTCAGCACCCCAATGTGCATCCAAGGCTGCGTCATCTTTATTAGAATTATGATATTCAGTTGATGTCCAGATATTATCATTATCTGTGAAATCTATAGCATTTGAATAGTTTGTACCTCTATTCATATTATAAGTTTCAATTCCACTACCTCTTGTATAGTCCCTTAGTCTGTAGGAATTCCCACTATATTGAGTTTCTATTATTCTTTGACCTGAATATCTAGTCTGTGCTGTACCTTGTATATGTTTGATAATTGCATCTTCAAGAATTATTTCTCCATTTGAAGCATCAACATAATAAAAGGATTTTGATAGTGGTTTTATGGCATAAACCTCTAATTTATAAACTAGAATTGGTTCAACAGTATCATCAAATAAATTCCTATCCATAATAACCAGTTCTCCCTTAGGATAATTGGTAGCATTTATATCATTTTTATCATTTTTAATAAGTTTTTCGTAAGATTCGTCCTCCCAAGCATATTTTTCTGCACCTATTTTTTTTAGAAGATAAATGAGTGCTTCATTTTCAGATAGTTTAGGATTTATATCCAAATTATTAAAATTTAACCCTTTTCCATTTATCGTCCTTACTCTGCCGTTTTTGGAAACTATGACTATTTCATTAAATTCTACCTTTATTCCATTGTAATACTGTTGTAGTTTTCGAGCCTCAATTCCATTTTCTTCGGTTATTGAGCCTTTTTTAGATTTAAAATCTATATTGTCTTTTAATTTATATTGTTTTCTTAAAAAAGATTTAATAGAAGAATCGGATGAAGTGACTTTAGTCTCATTAAATTTTATAAAAGCTGCATTACCTTGTGCGTCTTTTAATAAAATTTCATTTTGTTTTGCTTGAGAAAAAATACTATTTGAAAATAATATTATTAACCCAAAAATAAAGTAATATTTTGTTTTCATAATAATTTTGGTTTTACTTTTTCTTACGTCTGTTTTAAGTCTTTTTTCAGATTATTCGGACTGTTATTTTGTCATTTGAGATTTATATGTTTTTAAACTGTCTTATTTTTGGGGGATATTACAACAGGATTCCAATTTTCAAATAATTTTTCATTTTTCTCATAATGTTTAATTTTAGTTATTAATTTTTAATGTACTAAAATATTTAAAATCTTTCATTTAGTATTACGGTAAAACCGTAAATGTAGTAAGTTAAATCCTTGTATTTTTTTTGTCAATTTTTTGTATTGTATTGCAATTATTCTGTTGGATTTTTTTCGTTTTTAATTGTTTGTAATGTGTTTTTATAAGATTTGTGCGACTGGGAAATCGGAGATTTTTCGGTCGTAGCAAATCGTTAGTTGAATGTTTGTTGGTTCGTTGTTTAGTTTAAATGTAAGCATAAATTTTATGAGGTGTTGTAAGCTGGCTTTTTCAGTTCATAAGTCTAATAATTTCATTTGTTCGGGTAATAATAAATGAATCATCTTCTTGTTTTGAAATTTCAAGCTTTTCTTTAGTTCTGATTAAATAATGTTTCTCATTTTCATCAAGTTCATATTTTAAGCCAGAATAATAAAGCTTATCGTTTAAGTTTTCTACGATGTAATCTAAAAGTAATACTTGATTTTTAAATTCCCAATTACTTTCAATTTCTTTTGGTTTCACTCTTATATTTTTATCATCCAACCATTCAATTTCAAATTCTCTTGCATTGAAAAAATTATGTCCAAGACAAATTTCATCAACAAGGTTTTTGTCATAAAAAACATATCGATTGGATTTGTCAACAATATAATCTTCTCTTTGAACTAATCCAGATTTCGTATATGGAACTCCCATATTTTGTTTACCAACTAAAAACCTCCATTCGTCTTCATATTCCCATTGTTTTGATTTAATGTTAGTCGCATAATAAAGAGGAACAAGCATTGTTTTGAATGAACTTATGTCAATTGGGGAAAGCTTTTGAGAGTAATTAATTGGATACAAACCTAAATATTCTTCATCTTTCGTTATTTTGCTCTCAATACTTTTTTCTAATTCCGTTGTTTTAAATTTAATTTGAAAACCTTTTTCTTGGGTGTAATGAGGCCACATTAAGGGATTATTTTCTTTTCCAGTTGTTGATATAACTCCAAATAAATTTGTTGCAGTATCATAAACATTGGAAATGAATCCTTTACATAAATTTTCTTTATTACAATCTTGTTTGTAGTAGTCGTTTAACTCTTCTTCAGAAAGAATATTTCCCCATAGTCTCTTGTATTGTTCAATGTCAATAGGCTCGCTAGTATACCATAAAAAAGGACTACAATCAAGACTATCATTTAATTCAATCGGATGAGATGCATAGAAATAGCCATTAGTTAATGCGTCAACATTAAATCTTGAGACAGCATAAAATTTATAAATATTTTCCGGCTTTTCTTTATTGTGTTCAATAATAGCTTTATGGTCAGAAGAGTTATAATCCTTGATGTACTTAAAGTCGTTAAATTCGTATTTTTCTTGGTTGTTCATTTAGCTTGCTTACAATGTGTTTGAATATGGCAAGTGCGGGTTTGAAGTCGAACTTTTCATAGCTTGTTATTTTTGATTTAAAAGTACTAAAAATTTTCTATTTATTACAATTTAGCAATTTGCTATATGCAGTGTTGCAATTTAGTGGCTTTAGTTCCAATTATTCTTTTTTGTTCAAATTTCATCCGTGTCAATAAGTTTTTACGAGTCAATAATCAAATCCGTTTTGATAATAAAAATCAAATATATTTTCAATTTGTTCTAATTTCTCTGTTTTAGTTTTCCGTTCTGAAAATCAATCTGTGCGATTCATTTCTTAATTCGGACATTTTACTCAAAATCTGTGCAATTCAATTCTAAATTCTGTGCGATTCAATTCTCATTTTTTTTACGTTTCAAAAATCAAATCCGTTATTAAAATCATTTTTTACGTTTCAACAATATTTTTTTTCGGCTCGTGCGTTAGTCAATCTTACAATTCATACTTAAAATACTCAAATTAGGAATTTCAGAGGAAATTCCGCCATTAATTGCAATTTGTTATATCATTTTAAATATAGCCGTTTATCATTAATATTTTCCGGATAACCGTATAAATACCCTTCTTTTATCGATTAATTTAATTGGCTATTGTTTGCAATTTTTAATACAACTAAGATAATAATAAAATGCTACTGCAAATTAGAGTTTCAATTTTTTTAATTATTACGGTTTTACCGTAATAATTAATCTAATTAATTCTGATCAATTCAATTTACAAAATGTCTATTTACTGCATTTCCAAAAGAGAGAAGGGCAACATCTTAGAAACCAAATCAACAATTATAGCGCGTTTTCCCCAACAAAAGTTACTGATAAAAAGAGAACTCTTTAGTTTACAAAAATCGCTTTGAAAACATGTAATACAAAACTAAGGGGGGAAAGCAAGAGGGTAACACGCTGCGCGATGTTACTTATTCATAATTTATTACAAATCAATTACTTATAAAATATATAAAATTTATTTTTTCGTGATTTTTTCGTAAAAAAACTTCGTAGCCCTGTATAATCAAGATCTTTTTTCGTAAAAAATCACGGAAATCTTAAAATATGGCTTTATTTAGGGGGATTTGTCGGCTTAAATTTAAGCCTAAAAGTTACGTAAAAACTACCGCACTCGCCTAAGGCGAGTTTGGTTCATTTTTAAACTTTCGGATTCTCAGCCGCAAATACCAGCCTCTAAATCCAAAAGTTTAAAAACGGTTTTCCTTTTGAATTATTTACTTTGGCAATAATAATTTTTCAATGGCATCATAACTCACTAATTGTTCATCGGGTTGAATACTGTCCACTAAATCCAATATTGTGGCTATTGTTAAATCTTTTGAGCAATTGGATAGCCTTGGAGAAGAAAAGTCATTCTCGCCATCGTTACCATCCAAAGCCAATATACACACCCTTAAAAGGCAAGAGATGATATAGCGTAACTCTCCATTGTCAGTTACTTCAAAGGTAACTTCCTGCATCGACTCATTATTTTCTCGTTTAAGGTTTCTGCGCTTTCTTGGATTTAATAATTGAATTACTGCTTCCAGTTTTTCTTTGTCTGTCTTATTTATACTTTCTTTGGTTCCCATGGTAGTGCGTTTAGTTAGTGTGTTTCTTCTTTTTTGGATAAAGTGTATCTTCATCATTCGACAAAATGAGTTTGCGCATTTCATCTAAATAATTGCTTTCTTCCATGGGAATTAAGTTTTTTGCAAACTCTAAGACTGCTTTTACATCTGATTCCTTGTGTCGAATATCTAGGGTATAGTCCAGTTCTTCGTCTAAGGCGAGGATGCATACATTAAGGGTCGATTTTAAGGTGCAGAACAATTCCATATAATCATAAACCCGGGCATAATTTAAATAATAGCCTTCTTGGATGCCGCCTATTGGAGTAAGCGTTTTAAAATTCTGTTTGCTTAATTCTTTTATCTTCTCCAAAGTTGTTTGCTCCATATCATCTATATCGTCTATATCATCTATATTGTTTTCCTTTTCTGTGCTTATGGGCAGGTCTTCTTTTGTTGCGTTGTGATAATGCTTTTCAAGTGATGTTTCACATTTGAGTATTTCTGATTCAAAATAAGAAGTTAGCTTACAAATTAGTTCATCGGCTTTTTCATTTATTTTATGTACTTGCTTATTTCCTATGTTGTAATCCAAGGCATACCTGCTTTTTACATAGGCGGTATTGAGCTTATTTAAAAGCTGTATTTGCTTCTCATTTTTCTTTGGAAATACTTTTCCAAGTTCTTTTATGACCTGTCCTAAATACGCTTGATGGCCACTTATCGTATGTTCCGTAAAACTTACGCCCACTAAAAACCTTTCTAGGGTGGTAAAACTGAGTTCTATGGTTTGATGGAGCATAAAAGCTGCCAACGCATAATTATTTTCTTCTAAAAATAAAGATGCGCCTTTTTTAAAAGAGATAATCTTCTGCTTTTCCATTAAAAAATTTTGGTTTGCAGTCTCTATGACTGCCGATAAATCGACCTTTTGAAAAAGCCAGGCCTTGTCATATTTGTTATGGTAATAAATGAGCGTTTCTTCAGAACAATTATTCAAAAAGAAGGTATTGCCAATTGTTGTTTCGTGAACTACTTGATGAAGGGTAAAGAAACGGACATAAAACGACGGATGTTTTTCAAATAAATCATTCAGAACTTCCCTGACACGTTCTTTAAATCGTTTTGCCATGTCTTCTACGATAATGGTAAATCGATAGCTAAAGGCATGTTCTTTTTCTCCCGGGCTCATATAAATCTGATTGACATTTACCATGGTAACCAACTTTGATACGAGCTCTTTAATGATTTCCGGGTCTTTTACTTGGTCTGATAGGTTGATTTTTGCTTCCATTTACTGTTTTTTTAATCAATATTATTTAGAATAACTACACGTATGTATATAATTTCTATACTAATGTATATAAAATATATCTAATCTCCTAAATTTTAAATGATTTTATTAAACAGATGTATATAGTTTCTATATTTATGTATATAAATTCCACATAAAAAATGACTGAATTAGGACTCTATTTAGCAAAAAAATCAATAAATAAGGCTGAGGTTTCAAGAAAAACTGGAATCAGTAAATCAAGAATTAGCCAGTTAAGTTCTAACCCTAAAACCAAGTTAAGCGCAAAAGAGTTGTATATGATTTCTTTAGCTATAGATGCAGATCCCTGTGAGGTATTTAAAGAAATTTTCTTTGATGTAAAACTTCCAAAAGTTTAATCATATATAATACTATGCCGTTTTAATTTCTTCTTTTTCCTTAAACCTCATCAAAAGGTTACCAATATCCTCACTTATTTTCGATTCAACAACTCTTGCATATATTTGAGTTGTAGATAATTTTGTGTGCCCTAAAAGTTTGGAAACTGTTTCTATTGGTACACCATTGGAAAGCATTACTGTAGTTGCAAAAGTATGTCTGGCTACATGAAATGTTATATGTTTGTGTATTCCGCATGCCTCAACAATTTCTTTTAAATAGCTATTTGTTTTTTGGTTTGAACAAATAGGCAGTAATCTTTTTAAACCTATAGTTTCTGTGTTAGCTGTATACTTATCAATTATTTGCTGTGCTTTTGGCAAGATTGGCACTTTAACCGTTTCATTTGTTTTTTCTCG
>DAIDMK010000023.1 GCA_027449025.1 Lutibacter sp.
AAGCCCAGCTTTATCACTAGCTCTGTGCTTATACTTTGAAATTTTTATTGCAATTATATCTTGTTGATTAGAAAAATGTGCAATTATGGATTCTCCTAAATACGTTTTGCCAACATTTCTGCCGGCGCCACAAACATTAATCACATTGTTAAAACTTCCAATAGCCCTCATTTAAAACTTATTCTGATACTTTTTTTTGAGTTTTTTCTACCTCATTCGTAGCGTTTTTAAACTCTTTTAATCCTTGTCCGAGCCCTTTCATGAGTTCCGGAATTTTTTTTCCGCCAAACATGAGAAGCACCACCACAGCAATTAGAATAATTTGTGGAGCACCCACCATTCCTAAAAAAATATTTAATGTAAACATATTATTTTTATTTTAATTAAATTTAAGCAAGCGACTTGTTTTTTCAAATCACTTGCTTAAATAATAAATCAATTAAACTTTCACTAAATTAACTTGTGTATCATAGAATGACACACTTCCTCCAACAGGATCGACCATACAGGTGTTATTTTTCAATGAAGCATCTGTCCACATTGCAGCATTGGCATGTACGCCTTTGGCCCTTCTTGGATCTCCTTTAACAATTAACCCATCAATCTCAATATCTTCGGCGCCTGTAGCCCAATGTCCAAATCCTAAAATAAAGGATACCACACCCGGTCTCATTGTTTCCGAAAGCACAACTTTACCAATGATATCTTTGGTTTTCCCGTTTTTGAAATCCCATTTTCCATCTAAATTTGTTGCGCTGACAACTTTTACGCTATCTTCTTCCGTTAAACCAACTCTTTGGGCATCTTTTGGGTTTATCATTATGCCATTTTCCGGCAATAAAGGATGTAACCAATAGGCCGCAATAGTTCTTGATTTAGTTTGGGTTACGCTACGATGCGTTATCATTGAAAACTCATAGCCATCCGTTAATTTTTCAACAGTTTCCTGGGCATAATTTCTGATAGGAATAAACTTTGCATAACCATCGTAGTTTTTGCCAGTAGCAGCATATTTCGCAGATGCAGTTTTCTCCATATACATATTCAAGCTTGATTTGTATTTGTTTGCCAACTTGCCATCTTTGAACGATTTGGCATGTTCTTCAAATCGTCCGCCTCTATTTAATAAATAAACAGTTTTTCTCCAATTTTCTTCTCCTGCTGCATTTCTCCATTTTTCTTCGTCAAAAACAGATTTGTCTAGATGTTTTCTGGCTTTGGTGAATACCTCAAGCTCACGATCGTCTGCATCCGGAACTCCGCCTTCTGAGGTGGCTAAATTTGCAATGGCTCTTAAATAAAAATCATCAGGTCTGTTAATGTGCAAGCCATCTCCCAATGCATCAGGCCCAAAGGCTTTTAATCCCATTTTCTCATTGATTCCCATCATCAGAGATTCCAAACTTATTGGCATTTCTTCATTGTAAAGTTTAATCTTTTCAGGAATTGATGATATTACAGGTTGCCTAATTACTTCAACTTTTGAAGGCATATTAGGGTGTGAACCCTGAAATTCAAACCTTTCCAAGAAAGTTTGGTCGGGGAATATATAATCAGAATACATGGAAGTGGTTCCTACTAAAATATCGCTTGTGAAAAACAGCGGCAATTTGGTTACATCAGATATCACGTCAATATTTGTATGACCTGCAGGCAAAGCATAAACTGGAGATCCCATATATAAAAATAATGCTTTTACCGGATAAGGATAAGCTTCCCCGATACTTGGTATAATTTCTTCATAAATATCCGAAGAAAGTGGATACCAATTTCGTTTGGCCGGATAACCTTCAAATAAAGTGGTTTTTTCATAATCAAGACCGTGACGGATAGAGCTAATTCCAAACGTTGTAAGCTTGCCATTTACTTTTTTCATATCAAAAACGCCCTCTTTTGAACCATCATATTTGTAAGTAGATGCTTTAGACATTCCACCTTGCCAGTCGAAATTTCCCAGCAACATATTTATAGACATCCAACTTAATACATTGTAAAACCCGTTGGTATGTTGTGCAGGCCCTCTGTGAATATCAACAGCAGCTTGTTTGCCATAACTTGTAAGTTCGCGCGCTACTTTAGTAACCGCACTCTCATTTACACCTGCCATATCGCACCATTCACCAATTGTGTGTTCCAAAGAAGATTCTTTAAGAATTTGCATTCCTGATTTTACCTGAACTTTTTCGCCATCTTTATTAGTTAATTCTGTATCAACCAATAAATCACCAAAAACAGCAATGGATTCATCACTTGGATCAACCCAAGTAGGTTTTCCGTTTACCATAGCCACCAAGAATTTTTCTTCGTATTCAATTTCTTTGGTTTTATCTTTAGGATCGATCATTATTCTTTTCTCGGCTGATTTGATGCCAAAATCTGCAGCGCGAATTAATTTGCCTGGTTTTCCGTCTTTAACTTCCACCAATAATGTAGCGTTGGACCAACTGCTCTCATTGGCTTCCGTTGCAGCGGCTTTATTTGAACAAGACAAAAATTTTGCATCATAACGTTCATTGGTGATTATCCATTGAATAATAGCTAAGGCCAATGCTGAATCTGTTCCCGGTTTAATAGGCAAATAAGTTTCCGCTTTAGAAGCTAATTTTGAAAAACGCGGGTCGGCAACAGCTATTTTAGTAAAGCCATTGTCTAAATTTTTTGTCAATCGCACCGTTCTGTTTGTAGGGCCATAATTGGCTTCAAACAAGTTGGCTCCAACAAATAATACATATTTGGCATGTTCTAAATCGGCTTGCCAATAGAATTTATCGCCACCCTGAAATTTTCCGCCTTCATATTTCTCGCTGATGGCTTTACAGGTAAAGTATAATGAACCTTGGCAAACAGTGGTGTGTCCGTGTAAGTTTGTAGTTCCAAACGCCGCCTGCAATCTTGTAAAGAAATCTTTTCTTCCATTTTTTAATCGGCCAAAAGCCATTACAAACTGGTTATTTTTAGGGCCCATATCAGGATGATTTGGGTCTATTAATTTATCAAGGTTTTCTTTATGCTTCACTTTAAATTCTTCAACCAAAGCGGCCTTTTTGTCTTTGTCTTTCTCTTTTAAAATAACATCAACATCATGGGACATTTCTTTGGCAACATCTTTATCGCGAAGCGCCATAATGGATTTTAAACCTTCCACATTTCTGTTTTCTTCTCCCGGAACATTTGGAAAAAGTACGCCACCTTCCACTATTTCAGTAATAGCTTGGTCAAACGGAACTGATTCCCATTTGTTTTCACCACGCTTTCCTGCTCTTTTCAATACTTTTCTTATGCGATATGGATCATACGCTATTTGAACCCCTGCCTGTCCTTTTGGGCACAATCCACCATCAATAGTGGCGCCTTCGTCAACACTTGAGGTCATAGGAATATGAGGAACCATCGTCCAAGGATTGTATGGGTTTCCATCAATTTTTGCCAAAACACCGTCTTGAATCTTGGCTTTAATACCACAACCGGTATTGCAATTTAAACATGCAGAATAAATAACATTTTCTGAATTATTCAAATCATAATTATATTCGGCGTCTTCATTTTTTTCAGCTGAAAAAAGATCATTTGAAAATAAGCCTCCCAACAATGCGGTTGTGCCAAATTTTGCAGAATTTTTGAAAAAACTTCTTCTTGAAGTTGTTTTATCTTTATTATTCATGTTTTTAGTTTTTAGAAGTTAGTTTTTTTCCAATCTGTAACCCAAAGTATATTGCAAAAATTGCAAAGGCAACTATAAAAGAAGCCACCAAATATTCGTTAAGTGTTGCGTGATAGGTAAAGGTTAAACGAGGATCGTAAAACGCTTCTTTTAATCCTTTTAAGTTGGAAATTGTTTGACCCGGAATTAAAATATTTAAACGGGTGGCAATAAAAGTGACCACCACCACAAGTGCACCTAATTGAATGGATTTACTTGTAATTTTATTGTTTAGTAACACAAGGGCTAAGATGGCGCCGCCTAAGTGAACAATAAAAAACATCCACCAGTAAGGCCCAAATAATATTTGTTCAATTGCTTCAGCACTGTGAGAATTTGTAGACCATAACACTATACTAAATTCAGCAATTTCAGCGAATAAATAGATCAAAATACCCACTGACACAATATTTCTTAAATATTTAAAAGTTTCTTTATTTTCAGCATACTCATCTTTATAAATTATAGAGAAAACCAAAAGCAACATGGCGCCTCCTGAAACAATTCCTGAAATTAGGAATAACACCGGTAACAATGCTGAATTCCAAAATGCTTTTGCATCGATTACGCCAAAAAAGGCACCGCTTTGGCTAGGAAGTGCAAAAGCGATCATTAATGCAAAAATTAAAAATGGAAATAACCAACCTGATTTGTCTTTCAAAGTTGATTTGTCAGATTTTTTATAGTATAAATACATTGCAAATCCGAATACTGCCATAAAAGTTACATACATCCAAGAGTTGAATGTAAGCATAGAGCCATAATTTGGACTTAAAAATACGCTGGAGAACCTGAACGGTTTTCCTAAATCTATCCAAATAGAAAATAATCCGGTAATTAGACAGGCAAAAGAAATAAATCCGACTTGAAATAACCGATTACGGAATTTGCCAATATTTAAAATGTATCCCATAATTCCTGTAATAGCTACACCGCCCGCAATTCCTACAAAGTGAAAATATAAGGCCACCCATAATCCCCAAGGCACATAACTGCCATAGCCTGCCAATTTTTCTCCGGTTGAAAATTTCATCACCAATCCAACCAGCCCAGCAATCAATAAAATCAACCACAATCCTAAATAAAGTTTATCAACTTTTTTAATGTTTATTAAATCTTTCATGATTATCGTTTTTTAAATTAAGTAAGAAGTTGTTGGTTTTGTTCCTTTATCTTCCAAAAGTTTAATTTGATTTGTTTTTCTGGACATTTCAGACACTAAAGAGTTTGGATCATTCAAATCGCCAAAATAATTGGCTCTTCCGATACAAGTTGTAACACAGGCCGGCAGTTCACCTTCATCCAGCCTATGAACGCAATAATTGCATTTACGGGCATTTCCTATAGGTGAGCCGTGGTTTTCCCTATTCCATTCTTTTCCATATTCATGATTGGATAATTTTTCATAAGGTTGAATCTCTGGTGTATTGTCTGTATAAAAATGCCCAAAATCACTGGTTCTTGCACCATACGGACAAGCTGTAATACAATATCTGCAACCAATACATTTGTCATAATCTATTGTTGTAATGCCGTCTTCACGTTTCCAAGTTGCCTCAACTGGGCAAACATCAACGCAAGGAGGTTCTTCACATTGCATACAAGGACGAGGAAAATATTGCAATTGAACATTTGGGAATTCCCCGGATTGAACTTCAATCACAGGTCTGTAAACAACTCCTGGAGGCAATTTGTTTTCCGCAATGCAGCTTATGGTGCAAGCATGACAACCCACACATTTTTTGGTGTTTATAATCATACCCCATTTACGCTCATGAATAGGTTTTTTCATAGCCTCTTTCAATTCACGTTGCATTCTTATCAGGATATCTGAATTTTCATCTTCAGGTATTGTTGTAAATTCGGGTAAGTTTTTAGGTTCATCCTTACTTTTAGGAGCATCTTTAAAACTAGAAATACCCACTGAACCAATCGCGACAGTGACTCCAGCTCCAACAAGAACGGCGGATTTTATAAAATCCTTTCTGTTAATCTTGTTTTCGTTATTTTTATTTGATTCTTTATCCATTTGATTATAATTTATGGTTAAAACTTGAATTCTAAGTTTAAGTAAAGCATTGAAGTATTTTCATTTGATGCAAGTTCATAATTCCAAGAACGATAGTTTAGTGAAGAATTGACACCCTTTACTGGTGTAAATTGAATACCTGCAAGAATTGCGCTTCCGTCTTTAGAGTTGTTCCAATTAGTTGAAGCAGTTCCAACTTTATTAGATTCCAATTTATCATATCTGGCAAATAGTTCAACTTTTTTATTTATAACATAAGTTGTGTAAAATGAAAACCCACTTAAATCGTGATCTTCTGCAGCATCTGAATATTTTTTACCATTATTCATGATGTTGTATTCACCGCCTATTCTAAAAGTTTTCATATTATAGCCTGCAAAAAAGGCCAAGTTGCTCACTGTAGGATTTTCTACAACCGCTGTTCCAACTAATTTTTTAGAATCTTGTTCAGCATAATATGCTTTTAGGATTATTTTGTCAGTAGGAGTATAAACCAAATTACCTCCAATTTTATATTTACCATACAGGTCTTGCACTTTTTTGTATCCCTCACCATTTAAGGCAAATAGATTCATTTTTAAAGTTTTGTGAAGCGATAACTCAGCGTTAAAACCTAAGTCTGCACCTGACCCAAAACTATGTTGATCTTGGAATGATTTATAAATGTAACGATATCCCCAAAATTTCTCTTGGTCACTAAATTGATTTAAGCCAATCATACCAACAGATAATTTTGCCCAAGACGCAGCTTTATAATCTAACTGAGCAGCTTTTAGGTAATAAGTAAATGCGCTTACATTATCATTTCCAACATCCAAGGTGATTTTAGCAGAAAATTTATCACTAAAAGCATAGGCATATCCAAAATATGATCTGTCAAGTTCAAATGCACTTTTCTGAAGAGCATCTTCGGTCATGTCTCTATGGTAATTAAAAAATATTGTTCCTGTAACTTTTCCGCTTGGTTTAAATTCAACTTTAGTTTCTTGAGCGTAATTCATATTAATTACTGCAATAAATAAAATAGCTGAAATAATTATTTTTTTCATGTTTAAAAATTTAGTTTATAATATCGTTTTTTACTTGGGCGTTCATTTAAAGAACGCTACGTATGCCTAATGTCAATTTCTTTACCACTAAATTTAAATTTGGCTAAAATTTAAATTTTTTTAAAAGCGTAACTTGTGTTACATAGTTATCAGGGGCTTAAGAAATTTGCGATATTAAATTTAGAATTATTCTAAATAATGAAAATAAAAAAACCACGCATTTCCGTTCATTTAAATGGAAATCCGTGGATTTTTAGAGAAAAGAGCAGTACTTTTTAGATGAGCTTATGCTTTTCCATTTTGGTTCTTAACGTTGAAGGAGGAATACCTAAGATTTCAGCAGCTTTGGTTTTATTTTGATTGCTTTTTTGCAGGGCTATTTTAATGGCGTTTATTTCAATTTCATTTAGTGTTTCTTCTAAAGATTTATTAAGATTATCGATTTTTCCCAAAATTGATGTTGAATTTTTTATGCTTTCAGGCACGTGTTTGCTTTCGATTGCTTGGTCATTAGTGGCCAAAATAACCATACGCTCGGCTATGTTTTTTAATTCACGAATGTTTCCTGGCCAAGAATATGATTCAAGAATAGGATATACCTCCTGTGAAATCATCAGGTTTCTGGCTGCGGCATATTTAGCCACATAAAATTGAAATATTTTTTTAATGTCTTTATTACGTGCTCTTAATGGCAATAGTTTTACGGGAAAAATATTCAGTCTATAATACAAATCTTCTCTAAATTTTCCCTCATCCACCATTTTCCTCAGGTCCTTTTTAGTTGAGGCTATTAATCGAATGTCAATTTTGATGGTTGAAGAACTTCCGACCTTTTCAATTTCTCCTTCCTGTAAAACCCGCAACAATTTCACCTGTAAATCTATTGGTAAATCGTCTATGTCATCTAAATACAAGGTTCCTTCATCGGCCAATTCAAACCTTCCTTTTTTATCTGCATCAGCACCGGTAAACGCACCTTTCACATGGCCAAAAAGTTCACTCTCAAAAATCTCACGGGAAAGAATGGCACAGCTTACTTTTATGAAGGGCTTGTTTTTTCGCTGGCTGTTGTAATGAATAATATTTGTGATATGTTCTTTTCCAGTTCCTGTTTCGCCAATAATTAAGACTGTTGAATCTGTTTCGGCCACCAAATTTATAAGGTGAAACAATGCTTCATTGGAATCACTTTCACCAATGTAGGAGGAATAATCATATTTTGATGCAATGGAAGAACGAAAAATTTTATTTTCAAGTTTAACGGATTGCAATTCAATAATTCTTTCAACAATAATTAAAATTTCATCTTTTAAAAATGGTTTCAATAAATAATCATAAGCACCCATTTTCAAAGTTTGAACAGCAGTTTCAACACTTCCGTGAGCTGTCATTATGATTACCGCAATTTCCGGGTTAAATTTTTTAATTTTGTCCAACAATTCAATTCCTGACATTCCGGGCATTTTTATGTCTGAAATAACAATATTTGGATTAAAATCTTTCAATCCCAACAATGCAGCTTGTGCGTTTGCACATTCTAAAACAACATACCCGGCATCTCTCAAATCATCTGCAATGGTGACTCTTAGTATCCTTTCATCATCCACCACCATTATTTTTTGCTTTTTACTCATTTTTCTTTTCTTTTATGGTTGGTAAATAAACTTTAAAAGTCATTCCGCTGGTTAAATTTATTTGTGATTCTATGCTCCCTTTATGTTGTTTTATAATATTGTAACATACCGTTAAGCCAAGACCAGTTCCTTGCTTTATTTTTTTTAAGGTGAAGAAAGGGTCAAAAATTGCTTTAAGATTTTTTTCCGCAATGCCAATTCCATTGTCTGAAATTTCAAAAATCGTCTTGTCATCTTCAAAATTAAGATTTATGATCAATTCGCCGTTCAAACTGGAATTTTCCAATTTTTTTTCATTAATGGCGTCAATACTGTTTAACACCAAGTTTAAAATTACCTGCTCAATATGATTTTGGCTGCCATAACCCAATTTTTTATGGTTATTGTAATTTTTAACAATGGCAATGCGAGATTTTTCAAGCTGAAATGAGGATAAAAGCAATACATTTTCAATAACATCAACCAAATTGAACTCGGTAAATTCAAAAACGGGTTTTCTGGTAAAATTTAATAAACCGCCTACAACTTTTTCTATTTTTAAAACTGCTTCCTCCATCAATTCAATATAAACAATGTTCTGTTTGATATTTTCAGGTGCTTCAGAAATTCTTCTCAAGCAATTTTTGATACCTGCTATCGGGTTATTGATTTCATGTGCCAAACCAGCAGAAAGTGTACCTAAAGACGCCATTTTTTCTGCTTGAATCAGGGAAATTTGCGCTTCATTTAATTCAGTATATGTTTTTTGGAGCCGCTCAACCATTTCATTGAATTTTTTGTTTAGCACATCAATTTCGTCCTCTGTATTTAATACCTGGTTAAAATTCAAAAAACTGACCAATGAATTTTGCTTTTCAAAAGTATTTTCAGAACCCAATAAACTTTTAAAATTGAGGTTTTCAGCAGTAATCCTCATCATTTTAAGCGGATAGGTAATTACATAGGAAAACAAAAAAGCCCCAATTACGCCTATTATTAAAAACAAGACGACCATTAACAAGAAAAAATTGTTGATGGAGTGGATACTTTTTACAAAATCTTCTTCATAAATTCCAATACGAACCTTTCCCAAATTACCTTGAAGAATAGGAACAGCCATATCTCTAATAACATTGTCTGGCGTGCTTTTTTCGCTAATTTTAACAATATTTTCCAGCGAAGCGAGCGCATTGTTTATTTTCAATAATTTCTGCGGAATTTCATCGTTAAAAGTATGTGCCAATACTTTATTATTGCCGTCTAAAACAATAATATACGCCACACTTGAATCAATTTTCATCTTATTGGAAACCATTTTGTCCAAACCAGCAATATCATCATACAAAATAAAACTGACACTGTTATCTGCAATGCCTTTTGCATTATTAATTCCGTAATAATTGATCTCTTTTTCGAATAAACTATATATGGTGTTGTTGATAAAAAACAAGTTTATATAGCCAAATAGGGCGACAATCGCCACAATAGCAATGGTGAATTTCCAAAATAAAGATAAGAAGGAAGGTTTTTTCATTTTTTAATATCCACTAAATTTTTTCTGATACTGTTATAATTTTCGTCGTTTCCTTCAATGAATTTATCAATCATTAATTTGCTTAAAATTTGCTTTCCGGTGGAATCATTATGAATATTAAGAAAAATATTTTTGAGTTTCTGTTTGGTGACGGCATCAATACTTTTTGACACCACTACAGGAGGAATTCCGTATTCTTCCGATTTTTCAATAACTTTAATGTTCTTAACTTTTTCTGGGTGGTGTTTGGCTAAATATTCAAATATTAAGCCGTCAACAGTGGCTCCGTCCACAATTTTTTTAGCGACTAACTGTATTGAAGCATCGTGGGCATTAGAGTACATTGTTTTATTAAAATAAGTATCCAAATCAAATCCTAATTCTTTAATCCGCTTTAGTGCATATAACTTTCCCGTGTTTGAAAGCGGATCGGTATAGGCAAAAGATTTTGCTTTTAATTGTTGAAAATTTTCAATATTTGAGGATTTGTGTACAATAATATAGGCTTGATAAAAAGGTTTGCCATTAAACAAAGGCATTGCCAATAGTTCGACCGTATTTTTCTCCTTGGCAATTACATAAGCCAAAGAACAAATAAAAGCCAAATCAACTTCGTTGTTTGCTAATAAATTATTTGCTTCTTCATAGGTTTTTCTTTGTTTGAATTCCACTTTATAATTGAGCTCTTTGGAAATATAATCAAACAAATCTCTGTAATAAATATAGGTTTCTTGCGGAGTGATAATGGCAGAAACTGCCACTTTTAGTTTTTGAATGGAATCGGTTTTTGAAAATTGTTCTTGCCCAAAATTTTGCTTTGAAAAATCTATAATAATTGGTTCTTCTGAATTTTGTTTTGAATTATTACAGCCAAAAAACAGCAGTATACTTGCAAAATAAACAATCAATTTCATATGTAAATATTTAATGTTTTAATCGGTCTCCCAATTGATTGGGATCAATTCGCATAGTTGAATTGGTCTTTGCATCGAGTTTTCCGTTATGCTTATTTCAATCACGATAAATTTATTTATGATTAATTTCACAAATATACTTATAATTCTCTACTAATTTTTAGGTTATAACTTTTGTTAAAATTGCTGTCAAGGGTTAATAATACGAATACGTAGTCAACAGATTCTACTTTCGCTACAAAGACCAAATATTTTTCACACGCTCATCAATTCCTTCCTATTAGGCACAGAAAAAAACCAAACATTTTATTTTTAATGGCTTTTATAAAATTAAATTTGATATATTTGAAAATCAGGGTTGTCGCTAGGTGGCCCATCTTTTTAAAATAACCCACCACGTTTACAGCAATTTTCGAGGTGGGTTTTTTCATTATCGCTTATCAACTGATGTTTGATCAAAACTTATAAGGTTAAACATTTACTCATCCCCTTTTTATTGGTTTTTGTATTCGTGAATGTTTAATCTCAAATCCGTTTATCTTTTGATGATTTGGCAAAGCTTATGATATTAAACATTTCGTCCAAACTACTTGTAAACTGGCTGCCATAACGTGCTTCGAGTTCTTCGACGTTGAGGTTGGTAGTGATGTATGTCTTTACGTTTTTTGTTTTGAAAAGGTCGTAGCGCGAAAGCAATATTTCTTCCATTACGTTGCAATCTTTTGTGTTGTGGCAGCCTGTTGGTTCCAATCCCAGATCATCAAAACAATAGTCTTGGGTGTCCTTGTATTTTTCCAATACTTCAAATCCGGCTTCATTGAAATCGTTCACGATGTTGCGTATTGGAATTATTTCATATTTAATTTTATTCCAATTGGAACTTGGCAATAAATTCATCAGCGTTGTTTTTCCGCAACCTACCGGGCCGGAAATCAACAATCCTTTGTTGATGTCTAATCCAATTATTGCTCCAGCATTTTGGTCTTGAATAAAGTAACAGTATAATATCAACAGCAAAGCCCTATCTTCTTTGTGTAGTTTGAAATTTTTTTCGAACATGAAAAGACTTTTGACTTGGAGGGATAATTTTAATTTGTATAAACTATAGCCAGGGATGCTGTTATCCCATTCACTGAATAGAAATTTCGACAATCTTTGGATTTTAATACGTGATGTTTTCATAATGTTGTTTTTAGTTTTAAATTAATAATTTGATATTTTATCATATTTGTTCATTTTGACTCACTCAATTTTTTTTGATGTTCGTGAATGTTTAAACTTACTTTCTTTTGTCAACAGAAGCTTTATCAAAACTAATAAGGTTAAACATTTACTCATTCCCTTTTTTATTGGTTTTTGTATTCGTGAATGTTCAACTATTTACGTTTGTCGGTAGTTGAACTATCAAAGCTGATCAAGTTGAACATTTCCCTCATTCTACTTCTCACCCGGCTGCCGTAACGAGCTTCCAGTTCTTCAGCGTTGAGGTTGGTGGTGATGTGCGTTTTTACGTTTTTTGTTTTGAAAAGGTCGTAACGCGAAAGCAGTATTTCTCCCATTACATTGCATTCTTTGGTGTAATGGCAACCAGTTGGTTCAACTCCCAGATCATCGAAACAATAGTTTTTGGTGTCGTTGTATTTTTCCAGTACTTCAAATCCGGCAGCATTGAAATTGAAAACAATGTTTCGTGTTGGGATGATTTCATAATTGGTTTTGTGTGGCGCCAAATATGGCAACAGTTTCATCAGTGATGTTTTTCCGCAGCCGACAGGACCCGAAAGCAACAAGCCTTTGTTGGTGTCGATTCCCATTTTTGCGCAAGTCTGGTGATCTTGGATGTAGTAACAGCATAGTTTGAAAAGCAAAGATTCATCTTCTTTGTAGAGCCGGAAATTTTTATCGAAAATCAGACAGCCTTTGATGTTGAGGTAGGCTATTATTTTTTCAAAATCGTAGTGAACGATGTTGTTTTTTAGTTCTCCGATTTGAAAATTTGAGGTGCCTTCGGTTTTTATGTGTGGTGTTTTCATAGAATTATTTTTATTTTTAATTAATTGATTTGAAATTTTACCATGTTTGTTCATTTTTGTCTTGACACAAAAACGAACCAAAAAAGTCAAGCCTTGGATTTTCGCCGGTCAAATTGGTTCTCGAATCCTAAAAGAAATGAACTCGCTGCGCTCAGACAGCATTTCTTTTTACGGATTCTTCAAACATTTGACGCTCGCCTCCAAATCCTATGGCGGGTTAAGTTTTTGTTTTCATAGTTGTGATTTTTTATAAGTTATTTGGTTAAATTGATGGTGGAATATTTTTCTACAATGGTTGGTTGTAGTTTTTGTTTCGATTGGTATGCAAGTTGTCCTTATTTTGGACTGGTGGCAAAAAAGCGTTTTTTTCTGTTTGAATTTCTTTGAATTTTAACATCCAGTTTTGGGCTGTTGCCTGCCAATCGACAATTTTTATTTTTCCGCCAATTTTCCAACCAATTCCCTGGTAGTGATTGAAGAATTTTTCAGCTTCAATTTGGGGCCAGTTTTCTTTTTTAAAAAAAGATAAAATTTCATTTTTTTGCTCAGCTTGCCCAAGTTTATAAAAGTTTGTTATTTGTTTATTATGTTTGTTATTGTTTATATAAGGCCCCGATACTTGTACACTAGCTGTACCACTTTTGGCAGGGACTTGTCCCACTACTTGTTCACTACCTGTACCACTTTTGGTACGGACTTGTTCACTACTTGTACCAAAATTGAACATCTTAATACTGCTGCCAATTTGGGGATTGTATGAAGGTAAATATTCCAGATATTGCCACTCGTGCAAATCTTTGAGGCATTTGTGATAAGTACCCTTGGAACCAATTCTTGATAAGCCCATAATTTCATTTCTGTTGATATAAAATTCATCCGTAAAACGTGCATTGTTCCATTGATAAAAAAGCACCACATACATACTGACATGTGTAGCGTTTAAGCGTTTGTCGTGACTTAATTTCAGGAAGAAGCTGTTTAGGTGAATTATGTAATTTACCTCCGGCATTCATTTTAGAATTTATTATGAATACTGTTTTCTTTCAACAATTTGTAAATTTCTTCGGCATCATAGAAAATGATGCCGCCAATTTTTGTGTATGGAAGCGTTCCGTTAATTCTTAATGTTTGGAGTGTTCCAGAACTGACATTTAAAACTCTCTTCAATTCTGATGATTTAAGATATTTTTTGGATAGAGAAGATCCTGCTGTTTTAAGGATCTTTTTGAAGTCCTCCAACAATTCGATTTTGAATTCTCTAAGGTCATCTGTAGTGATAATTTCTTTTGGCATTATTGTTCTTGTTTTAGGTTAATAAAGTTTTATAGCGATTTGACTTTCGTAAAACAAAGCTGGGAAGTTTTTTTGAGAATCTTTAGGTAGTCGTTAGGTAGTACCTAAAAAATTTAACATTTCTAAAAACATAACTGTCTGATATGTTGATTTTTGAAGAAAATTATTTTTTAAAATAATTTGAAAGTTCAGGATCTGGTGAAGTTGTTTTTGCAAATAATCTAAAAGCACAAGAAATGGAGAAGTTATTTTTAGAAAATTTAAAAATTTAAAGAAAAAATAGGCGTTTTTTAGTTCAAAAAACGCCTAAAAGAAGTTTTAGGTAGTCGTTAGGTAGTACCTAAAAATTTTAACATTTTAAAAAACGTAAAGTATTGATAATTAGTAATTAAAAAAATTACAGTTTTGAATTAATTTTTTTAATCAGTGCATTTTTTAGACTATCAAGGAATTTTGTTGGATCTTTTTCTCTGTCTCTAATTTGATCAAAAATTTTATGAATATTTCCCAAATTTATGTCAAAAATTAGTTCAACCGCTGCAACAAATTTATTTAATTCAATCTCTCCATCTGATATTGCTTTCGACAAGTGTAAAGAAATAACAAGCTCAGCTAAAGCAGTTTTGGATGCAGTCCATCTTAATTTTTGCAGGATAGCCGGTCTGACTTCTTTAACAACATCCTCCTTTTTTGAGTTAAGCAGCTCTAGTTCACTGGTATAAAACTTCATAAGTAAATTGAATGTGACAATTTTTGATGCTAATTCATCGTGGCTGGTGGAAAATTCTGGATCTTCCAAATTTCTAATCATAAACAGATCCAATTGGGGGTCCTCTCTTAAAAAATAAATATGATCATATTTAGTAGCGTTGAGCCTACAGTATTTTGCAAACTCAAAAACATCAGCTTTTTTAACCTTCAATATCGCTATATGTTCTTTAATGTAAATTTGTTGTTCAGAAATTCCAGATTCTGGGAAATTGATCAGAAAATTATTTAATTCCAAATAGAAAAACAGTCTTCCGTGGATTTTGGGTTTTTGCTTTTTAAAAAAATGGATTTCATCTCTTGGTGAAATGGAATCCATATTTCTCATTTCCAATCTTAATTGAAATAGGCAGTCTCTTGCGATTTTTATGCTTTTTTCTACTTTACTTAATTTAGAAATATTTAATTTTTTTACATCAGTGATGGCTAAATCGAAATTATCGACTATCGTAGCAATTTTTTTCATAACGAGATTTAAATTTTACTTTTTCAAGGGACTAAAAATAGTAAAATTTGTCACACAAACTAATCTTTAAAAATAACACCCTTATTAACCAACAGACTCACTATTTTTTAGGTCGTTTTCCGCTTTGTTCTTAGTTAAAACCAGTTTTAACGCATTCATATCATCGCTGACCTTGCGCTCAATTACTTTGGCATAAATTTGCGTTGTTGACAATTTTGTATGCCCTAAAAGCTTGGAAACTGTTTCGATTGGAACACCATTTGTTAAAGTCACTGTAGTGGCAAAAGTATGTCGAGCCATATGAAAGGTGAGGTTCTTTTTCATCTTACAACCATCAGCAATTTCTTTCAGGTAACTGTTTAATTTTTGATTGGAAAGTGTAGGTAAAAGCGTACCTGTAACCTGAGCTCTAATATTGTTTTTATATTTATCGATCAGCTGCTGCGTGGTATCCAGAATCGGTATTTTAACCGGGGTGTTTGTTTTTGTCCTTTTGGTAATTATCCATTGGCCGCCATCAATCCCAAGTAAAACGTTATCTTTTGTCAATTTCATAACATCAACATAGGCTATTCCAGTATAACAACTAAAAATAAATAAATCCTTTACAATGTTTAAGCGCTCAATATCCGTTTCGTAATTTTCGATATTCTGAAGTTCAGCTTGCGATAAATACTCTCTTTCGCTTTTCTCAAATATCGGTTTGTATTTTACAAAAGGATCTCTGTCGATCCATTCTATATGAAATGCCATCGTGACCATTTTTCGCAATCTTTGAATGTGCTTTATAATGGTATTGCCTAGAATTCTTTTTTTATTTCTTGACAACTTATAGGCACGCAAAAAATTATCAAATTTTATTACAAAGGAATAATTGAGGTCTCTTAAGTAAATATCAGAGGTGCCAAATTCCTTTTTGACGAATTCCAATAAATAACTTTGGGTGGTTTTATACAAGCCCAAAGTTGCTTTATGCAACTTGTGGGCGTGGTTATCATTGTGATAATCAATAATATTTTGTAGAGAATAGTGTTGCTGATCAGTTCCCAAAAACCGTGATTTAACGGCTTCGGCCGTAATCATTTTTCTTTCGGCCTTTAAATCTTGGTAAGCCTGGAATAATGCAGCTTGCGATTGTTCAATGTAACCATTAAGTATTCTGGCATCTTGACCGGTGCCTTTTACACGTGATTTGGCTTTGTCCCAGGAATCAATGTTTACTTTCTTTTTTAAACTAATGTTAACACGTCTCTGGTTAACAGTTACTCTAGCAAAAATTTCGGCTTCGTTTTCTTTAGCGCGTGAAGAATTAATCCAAATTAGGATTGAAAAGGTGATTGTTGTTTTCATAGTTGTCGTCTTTTTAAGTTAAACTTTGTTTAAGACGAAAGTCAAATCAACTATGGTATTCAAATTTACTGGATTTTATTGACCAATAAATCAATTTTTTGGTTCAAAATCACTGTGAAATTCCACCGAATTTCTAGGTATAAAATCCTAGTGTTTACAGGGGCTTTCGCAATAATTCGGTCAACAAATCGGTCAACAAAACTGTTGTTTTAAATTTGTTGACCGATTTGTGAACCTAATATATGATATTTTATCATATAATTTGTCGGTCTCTAAAAATAAAACCTGAGCAAAACCTAGGATTTTATCGATTTTGCTCGATTTTGTTAGTGTTCTGGCAGAGAGGAAGGGATTCGAACCCTCGATACGTTGCCGTATACACGCTTTCCAAGCGTGCGCCATCGACCACTCGGCCACCTCTCTAAATTTATTAATTTCCCAAATACATTTCAATCAAACCTTTTGGGGTTTCAACAATAATTTTTTTATGTTCTCTGTCCACTTTTTTGATAAAATTATCAATCATTGGAATAAGAAGTTCTGTTCCGTTTAAGTTTACTTCAAATAATGGTTGGGCAGTTGAATCATTAATCCCTGTGATTACACCAACATAACCATAATCAACATCTTCAATATCAAAATTTATAACCTCATGAAAATAGAACTTATTTCCTGTCAGTTTTGGTAAAAATTCCATTGGCAAATACAAATCCGAACCTAAAATAGCATCGGCATCTGCTTCGTTTTCAACGTCTTCGAATTGCACGCGCAACTGATTTCCTTTTTGCAAAATGCTGTCCACAATAAAAAATGGAACCAGGTCGTTACCTAAAGCAACAAATACTGATTCCAAATCTTCATATAGTTCCGGTTCATCTGTGTCTAATTTAACAACAACTTCCCCTTTAAAACTGTGTTTCCTAACGATTTTGCCTAAATAAAAACAATCTTCTTTACGCATTATCGCTAAAAATTAATTACTCGGTTTTTCCTTCTTCTGAAGCTGCAGCTTGTGCATCATCAATTGTTTCAGGAGCTACTTCTTCTACTACTTCTTTAGCAGCTTTTTCGGCATCCTTTTTGTCAGCTTCAGCTTTAATTGCAGCATTTGCAGCTTCATTTGCAGCAGCTTTACGCTCTTCATTCACTTTTACTTCGGCTTCAAAAGCTTTGGCGATTGCATCAGTTTCTGCTTTTGCCAAGCCTTGTTTTTTAGCGTCAATTTTTCCTGCTTTTTCATCTAACCAAGCTTGAAATTTTGCTTCAGCTTGCTCTTCTGTTAAAGCCCCTTTTCTAATACCGCCCACTAAATGATTTTTTAGCATCACACCTTTATAAGATAAAATTGCTTTTGCAGTGTCTGTTGGTTGTGCTCCGTTTTGCAACCATTTTACAGCGCCATTAACATCTATATCGATGGTTGCTGGGTTTGTGTTTGGATTGTAAGTTCCAATTTTTTCTAAATACTTACCATCTCTTGTTGAGCGCACATCTGCAGCTACTATCCAATAGAATGGTTTTCCTTTTTTACCGTGTCTTTGTAATCTAATTTTTACTGGCATATTTTTAAATTTTAAGGTACGAAACCTTGGTTATTAATTAGGGTTGCAAATATAATAAGATAATTTCAAATAATACGCTCAATTTCAGCATATTTTACGGCAATCTTTTAAATCCCAAAAATGCTGATTCTAAAAGCGCATCTAACAATAAATTAACCTCAAAAACAACTAAATAGGAAAGATCTTTTACACCTCACATAAACAATCCTATGATATATTTTGTGATTTCAACACAATTTTACAGGTTTCTGTATAAAGTCATTTGGCATTTTCTATTTCCTTTAAACATTTATGAAAAATTCAGGATTGTTAATAAAAAATACCAACTTTGGAAGTCAAAAATTTATTAAATTGTTACTTTTAGAAACTCATTTAAAGCAAAAAAAATCAGCCACATGTTTTTAATTTTTGACACAGAAACCACAGGTTTACCTAAAAATTGGAATGCCCCTTTTACCGACATTGACAATTGGCCAAGGTGTGTTCAAATTGCATGGCAACTGCACGATAAGTATGGCGATTTAATTGAACAAAAAGATTTTCTAATCAAGCCAGAAGGTTATAACATTCCGTATGATGTTGAGCAAATTCACGGAATTTCAACCCAGTTGGCTGAAGAAAAAGGAGAAGATTTAGAAATTGTTCTGCAACTTTTTAATGAGGTGCTTGCGAAAACTACTTTTGTAGTTGGGCAAAATGTGAAGTTCGACCTTAATATTATGGGTTGCGAATTTCACAGAAAAGAATTGGAGACCAATTTAAATATTTTGCCTGTTTTGGATACGTGTACTGAAACTACGGCAAACTTGTGCCAACTTAAAGGCGGGCGTGGCGGTAAATTTAAATATCCCACGTTAACCGAACTACACCAATATTTGTTCAACGCACCTTTTGGCGAAGCGCACAACGCAACTGCCGATGTGGAAGCCACCACACGTTGTTTTTTAGAGTTAATTCGGAAAAGGGTTTTTACCATAGAAGAACTTAAAGTTTCTTCGGATTATTTTGAAACGTTTGAGGCAAAAAATCCAACTTCTATAGATGTTATCGGCTTAAAACATGTCAATCTAAAAAAAGAAAGCAAGAAATTAAAAACAAAATCGGAAGAAAATTCTGAAGAAATAGCGCAAGTTAAAGGCATCTCAAAAGCCCTTGAAAATGCAGATTTCTCCCATTTGCATTGCCATTCGCAATTCTCCATTTTACAGTCAACTTCCAGCGTAAGCAACCTCATTCAAGCTGCCATAAAAAACAAAATGCCAGCGGTTGCCCTTACCGATACCGGAAATATGATGGGCGCTTTCTATTTTATAAAAGAAGCGTTGGAGTACAACAAATCAGTCGAAAATTTCAATAAAAAATTAGCTGAAGGCCAAGATGCAAAACTTCCCATAAAACCCATTTTAGGCTGCGAATTTTATGTTTGTGAAAATCATGCGGACAAATCGCAAAAAGACAATGGTTACCATATTGTTATTTTGGCAAAAAACAAAATTGGCTATCATAATTTGGCAAAAATGTCGTCAATTTCTAATACCGATGGATTTTATTACATTCCGCGAATCGATAAAAATATTATTGAACAATACAAGGAAGGTTTGATTGTGCTTTCGGGGAATCTATATGGGGAAATACCAAGTAAAATTTTAAATGTTGGCGAAAAACAGGCTGAAGAAGCACTACTTTGGTGGAAGGAACAATTGGGTGACGATTTTTATTTGGAAGTGATGCGTCACGATCAGGAAAATGAAAATCATGTAAATGAAGTCCTTGTTGAATTTTCGAAAAAGCACCAAGTAAAATTAGTCGCAACCAACAATACCTATTATACAAAGCAAGAAGAATCAACGGCTCACGATATTTTATTGTGCGTAAAAGATGGAGAAAAAATAGCCACACCCATAGGAAAAGGAAGAGGTTACAGGTACGGTTTGCCAAACAACGAATACTATTTTAAAACGCAGGAACAAATGAAAAGTTTGTTCGCCGATTTACCAGAAGCCATTACCAATATTCAGGAAATCACGGACAAAGTTGAAATTTATACTCTAGCGCGTAACGTGTTGCTGCCAAAATTTGCCATTCCTCAGGAATTCATAAATTCGGAAGACATAATTGACGGTGGCGTTAGAGGCGAAAATGCCTATCTACGCCATTTGACTATTGAAGGCGCCAAAAAAAGATATGGCGAAATATTGACGGATGACATCAAAGAACGACTTGATTTTGAGCTGTCGGTTATTGAAAAAACTGGCTATCCAGGTTACTTTTTAATTGTTTGGGATTTCATTTTAGAAGCTCGTAAAATGAATGTTTCGGTTGGACCTGGACGAGGTTCGGCGGCAGGATCAGTAGTTGCCTACTGTTTGTGGATTACCAATATTGACCCCATTAAATACGACTTACTTTTTGAGCGTTTCTTAAATCCAGATCGGATTTCCCTACCCGATATTGATATCGATTTTGATGACGAAGGAAGACAAAAGGTGATTGATTTTGTTATCAAAAAATATGGCGCAAGCCAAGTTGCACAAATTATCACTTATGGAACCATGGCCGCAAAATCTTCTATCAGAGATACAGCGCGGGTACTGGATTTGCCACTGTTTGATGCCGACAGAATTGCAAAATTGATTCCATTGGTTAAACTGAGAAACATTTTTGGGGAAGACGAAAAAAGCAAAGCAATCATTAAAGGTTTAAGGGCAGAAGATTTAGAAAATGTAAACGAACTTAGAAGAATCGCCGCTGGTGATGACTTGGCCGCCCAAACCATCAATCAGGCGCGCGCACTGGAAGGCTCCGTCAGAAATACAGGAACCCACGCTTGCGGCGTCATCATTACGCCAGAAAATATTACCAGTTTAATTCCTGTTGCCACAGCGAAAGATACGGATATGTATGTGACGCAGTTCGACAACAATGTGGTTGAAAGTGCCGGTTTGCTAAAAATGGACTTTTTAGGATTAAAAACCTTATCCTTAATCAAAGAAACCCAAAAAATTATAAAAGGCAAACACGGCATTGATGTGGTTCCAGACGATTTTCCGTTAGACGACCCAAAAACTTATGAGCTTTTTCAACGTGGGGAAACAATAGGCATCTTTCAATATGAATCTTTTGGAATGCAAAAGCATTTAAAAGCCTTAAAACCAACCCAGTTTGCCGATTTAATTGCGATGAACGCCTTGTACCGCCCGGGACCAATGGAATATATTCCCTTGTTTATTATGCGTAAACACGGGGAAGAAGCCATTGAATATGACTTGCCAGTGATGGAGGAAATTTTAAAGGAAACTTATGGCGTTACTGTTTATCAGGAACAAGTGATGTTGCTTTCCCAAAAAATTGCAGGTTTTACAAGAGGTGAAGCGGATATGTTGCGTAAAGCAATGGGGAAAAAGATTTTCGACTTGCTTGTAAAACTAAAGCCAAAATTTATTGAGGGCGGCAAGGCAAACAACCATCCCGAACCTATTTTGGAAAAAATATGGAAAGATTGGGAAGCCTTTGCAGAATATGCATTTAACAAATCACATTCCACTTGTTATGCCTATATCGCATACCAAACCGCTTATTTAAAGGCAAATTATCCGGCAGAATTTATGGCCGCAGTTTTGTCGAACAACATGAGCGACATCAAGCAAATCTCCTTTTTTATGGAAGAGTGCAAAAGAGCCGGAATAAAAGTTTTGGGACCAGATATTAATGAATCTTTTTACAAATTTGCCGTAAACAAAGAAGGCGCTATCCGGTTTGGAATGGGTGCCATAAAAGGTGTTGGCGCATCTGCCGTTGCCGCCATTGTTGAAGAACGCAAGAAAAATGGAAACTACACTTCAATTTTCGATTTGACAAAACGTGTCGATCTGCGCGCCGCTACAAAAAAAGCTTTCGACGGATTGGCGATGGCCGGTGGATTTGATTCTTTTACCAACGTACACCGCGCGCAATATTATCAAACTGACGAAAAAGGCGTTTCTTTTATTGAACGTGTCATTCGTTACGGAAGTAAATTTCAGGAAAATAAAAATTCCGCCCAAGTTTCATTATTTGGAGAAGCGTCTGAAATTCAATTTCCAGAACCTGAAATTCCGCAAGCTCAAAAATGGGGAATGATGTATAAATTATCGAGAGAAAAGGAAATGGTAGGCATTTATATTTCCGGCCATCCCCTTGATGAATTTAGAAATGAAATAGATTATTTCTGCAATAGTACGGTGGGTGTTTTTAAAGAGGATCTCAATAAATATGTAGGTTCCACAATGACCTTTTCGGGAATTTTGACAGATGTGCAGCACAAAACTTCCCAAAACGGAAATGAATGGGGCTCATTTACGGTAGTCGATTATAGCGACAGCCATGAATTTAGAATTTTTAAGGACGATTATTTGAAGTTTAAGCCATACCTGTTTGAAGATGCGTTTCGACAAATCAGGGTTTCAATTACTGCCGGATGGCGAAATAAAGATGGCAAACTATCCGATCCCAGAGTTAATTTTACCGACATTCAGATTTTGCAGGATGTGTTGGAAAAACAAACTAAAAAAATAACCATCAGTTTAGATATCAATAAAATTGACAAACATAAAGTTGAAGAAATTCACAAAATAATGAAGGAAAATGAGGGTACAGTTCCTGTAGATTTCATCGTTTACGATTTGGTTGAAAATGTAAAATTAAATTTACACAGCAAATCGGTAAAAGTTAAGGTAGACAACGCGTTTCTAAAAGTCCTTAAAAATGAAGAAATCCATTTTAAGCTTAATTAACTAATTTTTTGGTTGTTCATTTTTTTTTGATTCCCGGTTTCAAGTTTCAGTTGTTGGTTTTACTGAAAACATATTGCCTGTAGTTTCTATCATGCCGTCAGCTCCCTAAACAAACGTTCTAAATTTTTGTTTTTGGTGGACAAGCTCAAGGTTTTTAATCCGTTGTCATGAGCAAAATCGAAAACGGCCGGACGCATATCTTTTGAAGTATCAAAAGTCAATTCCCATATGGTGTCGTGCACATTATTAGCAGATTTTAAGTGTGGAATATTTACAATCAGTTGTTTTTCAATTTTATAATCGAATTCAACCTCAATCACCTGTTCCTGATTTCCTGTTAATTCCTTTAACTTTTTATCGGCAATAATTTGTCCTTTGTGAATTAAAATAACCCGATCGCAAACAGCCTCAACTTCCTGCAAAATATGGGTCGAAAAAAGCACCGTTTTATCTTTTCCAACCGCCTTAATCAAACTTCTTATTTCCGCCAATTGATTAGGATCCATTCCTGTGGTTGGTTCATCCAAAATCAACACTTCCGGATTGTGCAACAAGGCCGCAGCCAAACCAACACGCTGGCGATACCCTTTTGAAAGTTGGTTAATTTTTTTGTGTGATTCAGGTCTTAAACCAACTTTTAAAATTACTTTTTCAACTTCATCCTTAGAAATTTTATGAACAGAGGCATTAAACTGCAAATATTCCTTTACATACATATCCAAATACAAAGGATTATTTTCTGGCAAATAACCAATATTTTTTTGAGCTTCAATTTTATGGGTGGAAATATCAAAATTATCGACAAAAACTTCGCCTTCTGAAGCGTTTATATAACCGGTAATTATTTTCATCATGGTAGATTTTCCGGCGCCATTGGGACCTAAAAAACCAACAATCTCCCCTCTTTCTATGGAAAAACTCACGTTGTTCAACGCTTTCTGTTCTCCGTATAATTTGGTTATATTTTTTACTACAATAGACATTTCAATGGAATTTCAACAAAAATACATTTAAATTATAATTTAACTCAATTTATAAACGTTGTAAACCAAATTTATTTTTTAGACCTTTGAAAGCCCATAATGGGCATTTAAAAGATAATTTTCATCATCTCTCATAGCTTAGTTAACTTAGGTGAGCTAGGTGTTTTAATGATTAAAAACCAAATAAATGGGCATTTTTAAGGTAATTCTGTGTATTATTTTTCCGCCTTTGGCCGTGGTCGACAAAGGTTGTGGCTCATTTATAATCGTTTTTATTTTAACATGTTTGGGTTGGATACCGGGAGTTATCGCAGCTTTAATTATAAATAACAATCCCAACAGATGAAGAAAATTAATTTAATCGATTTAGGATTAAAAGATTACAAAGAAACTTGGGAATATCAGGAAGAACTTTTTCAAAAAACCCTTAATTTAAAATCTGAGAACCAAAAAAACAATACCACCCATAAAACACCAAATCATTTTATTTTTGTGGAACATCCCCATGTTTACACGCTAGGTAAAAGTGGAGATATGGGCAATTTACTGCTCAACGAAACCCAGCTTACCGAAAAAGGAGCCACATTTTATAAAATAAATCGCGGCGGTGATATCACATACCATGGACCCGGACAACTGGTTGGATATCCGATTTTGGATTTGGACAATTTTTTTACCGATATTCACAAATACCTCAAGTTTTTAGAAGAAGTAATTATATTAACACTCGATGAATATGGAATAGAAGCCACACGAAGTAAAGGTGAAACAGGTGTTTGGCTTGGCGTAGGAACGCCTTTTGCCCGTAAAATTTGTGCTATGGGTGTGCGAACCAGCCGTTGGGTTACCATGCACGGTTTTGCGCTTAACGTAAATGTTAATTTAGGTTATTTCGACAATATTATTCCCTGCGGAATTAAAGGTAAATCCGTAACTTCTATGGAAGCTGAACTGAATAAAAAAGTTCCTTTAGACGAAGTGAAAGCAAAGATTTTAAAACATTTTTCCACCTTGTTTGAAGCGGAATTTGAAGGAAACGAGATTTAGGAGTTCCGATTTACGATTTAAAAATTTTGGATTTTGGGTTTTGGATTTTTAATCTTAGCACCGATGAACTTTTAACTTTTAATATTTAACTTTTTTAAAACCCCGCTAGCTCGAGCTTCCAGCTCGTGACTGTAGAAATTTAAGTTCAAAGAAACACGAGCGAGACGCTAGTGCCAGCAATTGGGGGACAGGTCGCGACCTGTCCCTACTAACTTTCTTCGTTAAAAAACACCTTGTAAAACATCATTTTTTTGTCTTCATCGTAGCCTTTTTCCAAGTATTCGCTTGATGCTTCAGGCGCATCAATATCAAGTTTTATAACAATGTTGGTATCTAATTTAATTTCGGTTTTAATCTTTTGCTTTTGCTTCTTAAACACCGCTTCAGAAACCGTAAACTGATTTCTCACCAACACATCATTCAACGTTTCATATTGCTTTTTGTACGTGTCAAATTGCGTTTTTTGATCTTCATTTTCTTCAAAAATATTCTCCTTAAAATCGTCGATATTCACCAACTCATTGGTTTTAAAAAAGTCAACGGCTTTTGCCAAAAACGTATTTTTTTCCTGAATTCCCAACTCTTCTTTAATGATTTCTTCAGAAAATTCCTTGCACATTTCCAGGTAATTCTTGGTGTGCTGGTTGTTATCGTCAGCATATTTTACATTTAAAAAGTTTTGAATCCAGTAAAGTGAATCGTAATTATTGGTGTCAACACTCAACACCACTTTTCCTTCCGCATCAGTTGTATTGACAATTAAACAGCCTTTATCCAGTTTTTTGGTGCTTATTCCCTTTTGTACATACACATCCAAACTGTTGTTTTCCATATGCGTTTGAAAAAAATCGAGCTTATTTTCAATCTTAAAAATACCCAAAGCCTGCGTAATCACATCCTTATATTCCACATCTTCAAAAAGCGCAATAATAACATCGCCCGTTTTAATTTGTGCCGAATTTGATTGCTCATACAAGTGATTTACAATATGCTTTGAAACTTCAACAAATGAATCTCCATCCTTAAAAACCTGCGCCGAATAGCTGTTAATTTCATTCAACTCAATGTTTGCGTGATGGTTAAACCGAAAACTTTCCGTTACAGCGCCAAAAGGTTTTAGCAAAAAAGGTTTCATCAATTCGTAACTTTCTTCATCAAAAATAATGGCACTTTCCGAAAAAATATTGGTAGCGCTGTTGAATTTATTCCCAACTTTATGAATAATTAATTTTGAAATGGCGGCTCTGGTTCTTTTAATCATCTGTACGTTTTTAACGAAGGCAAATGTATCATTTTAATGGTAAAATCTTTGCGTAATTTTAAAATCAAGCAGTTTAAAAAAAGACATTAGGGTCTTCACAACTTTTTTATGGGCGTTCCCCCCCGCCGAAAAGGCGGAGGGGTCGGGCTTTATGTTCCAAACTTTTTTCGCTAAAAAGCGCAAAAAGGTTTTTCACTTCAATCCCTAACGCAACTTAAATTAAATTTGAAATTACAAACCTAACAGGTTTCTAAAACCTGTTAGGTTTTGATTTTCAAGTATTACAACGCTAATTTTAGTTGTTCTGGCAACAACCTGAAAGATTTTCTGTGATATTCGGTAATACCAAATTCACGAATGGCGTTTCTGTGAAACAGCGTTGGATAGCCTTTATTTTTTTTCCATTGGTAGTTGGGAAATTCAAGGTCAAGTTGTTGCATAAAATCATCCCGATACGTTTTTGCCAAAACCGAAGCCGCCGCAATGCTCATAAATTTGGCATCGCCTTTTATAATTGTGGTGTGCGGAATATTTTTATAGGGATTGAATTTATTTCCATCAACAATAATATGTTTAGGTTCAATTGCCAGTTTTTCAATGGCCAAATGCATCGCCAAAATAGAAGCCTGTAAAATATTGATTTCATCAATTTTTTTCTCAAAAACATAAGAAACGCCATAAGCCAGTGCGTTCTTTTCAATAAAAGGTTGCAATATTTCTCGTTGTTTTTCAGTCAGTTGCTTTGAGTCATTTAACAAAGGATGTTGAAAATTAATTGGCAAAATAACAGCAGCGGCAACCACGGGTCCAGCCAAACAGCCCCTGCCCGCTTCATCGGTTCCTGCTTCAACCGTGTTTTTTAAAAACCATTTTTTAAGGGCCATAACCTATATCACATGAATTATTAATGATTAACAATGAGTCATAAATCATTCAAAATTTATAATTATTTTAACGTTTTTGCAACACAAGCAATCCACAAATTTAACGTTAATTTCTTAGGAGCACTTCCATAAATTTATTTTTATTGATTTTGGTCAGTTAGAATAATCCAGATAAATATAGAGATTGCTCCGCTTAATTTAATAAGGTTCATTTTCATTTGTTTAAATTTTATTTTTTAGCGATAACAGCTCCTGCCTGCCAGTAGATAGGCAAGTAAATTTGTTAGCCGCGTTTCATTCAAATAATTTACCTTTGTTACTTTAAATATTTTATGAAAAAACTATTCGCAGTATTATTTTTTGGGTTTTGTTTGTTGACTGTCGATGCGCAAATTATGAGACAGCAAGAAGGTGGCGGTGTATTTAAAGCCGACAGTACCACCTTTAAAAATGAAGTTCAAATTAAACTGAGCGGAAAAACCAAATATACCGATTATAAAATAATTTCTATAAATAACGACACAACCATTGTTGACACTACCTTAACCATCGCAAAAGATTATAAATTCAACTATATCAGAAAAGACAACTTTGAACTTATGCCATTTGCCAACCTAGGGCAGACATATAATAAACTGGGTTATAATTTTAACAACAATTCGCTTTTCCCAACTATTGGAGCCAATGCAAAACACTATAATTATAATCAAGTTGAGGATATTTATTATTATGATGTTCCAACGTCAACCTCAGAACTCATGTACAGATCTGGAATGGAACAAGGGCAGGTTTTAGATGGTTTTTTAACCATGAACTCCTCCCGGCAATTTAATTTTTTTATTGCTTATAAAGGTTTGCGTTCCTTAGGAAAATACAGAAATTCTCTGGCAAGCCACGGAAACTTTAGGAGTTCTGTTAATTATCACTCAAAAAATAAATTATATTCCTTAAAGGCTCATTTTATGTCATTCGATTTATTGAACGATGAAAATGGCGGATTGACAAAAGCTTCCGTTGCCTTTTTTGAAAATGATGATCCTAATTATATTGACAGAGCCCGTTTAGACGTCAATTATACGGATGCTGAAAATATGTTTGAAGGAAAACGCTATTTTTTAGACCATCAGCTCACCATATTTGAAAAAGAAATTAAAATTGAAAAGCACAATACAGCAATCTCAGCTAAGTTTAAAACGTATAACTCAACCCTGAGGCAAATTGAAACGCTCAAAAAAGATACGGTTTCTTATTTAATGAAATCGGAAATTAGCACTTCACAAAAAAAACCAAATGCAACAAAAAAGGAAAAAAAAGTTGTTCCTAAATCCGATATAAACAAAGAAAATCAAGTTATAAACAATAATGATTTAAGTAAAGAAATTCCATTAAAGGAAAAAGACAGCCTCAAAATTGATTCAATTCGTGCAATCAAAATAAAAAAAATTGACTCTTTATTAATCGTTGCTGCAGCACTTAAAGTCGATTCGAGCCAATTTATCGCTTTTGACAAAAATTCAAATTATAGCCTTAAACTCGGTCATACTTTTATGTATGAAACCCAGCATTACCGCTTTAAACAAACGGCGATTAATCCGATTTTTGGCGAAGCTTATGAAAAAAATATTGTAGACCACACATCCTATCAAAAGATGAATAATGAAGCTTATCTGCAATTTAAAGCACCTTATGTTGGTGTTTTGAGGGCAAAAGCAAATTATTTTAACTATAATTATCACTACAACAGTATTTTGTATTTGGATGCCGAAACAATTCCCGAGAAATTAAAAGGAAATGCCATTGCCGTTGGCGCCAATTGGAAGACAAATTTTAGAAAATTATTTTTAAATGCCGATGCGAGTTCCATCATTGCAGGTGATCTAACTGGAAACACCATTAAAGGTTTTGTAATGTATAAAAAAGACAGCGTTTACAGTTTTAAAGGTTTTGCCGAAATAACTTCCAAAACGGTCGATTTTAATAAGTTGTTGTACCAAAGTGATTATAACTATTACAACTGGAAAAACAATTTCAAAAACGAACAAATTAAAAATATTGGAGTCGAATTTAGCTACAAAAATTGGGCAAGCATTAACGCAAGTTATAACCTTATAGACAATTACACCTATTTCGATGAAAATTCGCTTCCAACTCAGGCCACTGAATCCCTAAACTATTTAAAGGTAACAGCAAGCAATTCCATCACTTTTAGAAAATTTACCCTAGCCAATACCGTGATGTACCAAAATGTTTCAAGCGGCGAATCATTTTTTAAAGTCCCTGAAATTGTAACCCGAAACACCTTATATTATTCCAATTATCTATTTAAAGGAAAACCTTTGTATTTGCAAACTGGGGTAACAGTTAAGTATTTTACAGAATTTAATGCTGGTGCTTACAATCCTCTTTTAAGTGAATTTGTATTGCAAAACACCCAAAAAATAGGGAACTTCCCAATGCTCGATTTCTTCGCCAATGCTCAAATTCAGAGAACAAGGATTTATTTGAAAGTTGAGAACTTTGGAGCAAGTTTTACTGGAAGAACTTACTATTCCGCACCAACATATCCGTACAGGGATTTAACTGTTAGATTTGGTTTGGTTTGGAATTGGTTTATATAGTTTCATCCCATCCCCTAAGGCAAGTCAACATATTTGACAAGCCGGCTCAAAATATTATTTTTATGGTGAATTTTCTGGTTGCAACAATACAGATTTAATCAATCTGGCTTTTAATTTTAATGAGCGCTTCTTTGATGGCTTCTAGTCGGGTGATAATATCTTGGTTGCTTTTTATCGCTTTAGGTCGCTCTTTCATTTTGTTTTTTGCACCTTCCAATGTGAAACCTTTTTCCTTAACCAAATGATATATCAGTTTCAGGTTTTTGATGTCTTCTTGGGTAAAAAGCCGATTTCCCTTTTTATTTTTTTTTGGCTTTAAAATGTCAAATTCATTTTCCCAAAAACGAATATGCGAAGTGTTAACGCCAAATGCACTGGCGACTTCACCAATCTTATAATAGCGCTTTTCAGGTAAATCTATAAACATTAGTCAAGAGATTGTCCTTCAATTTGAGCAGCTTTTTGCATAGCTTCAAATTCTTCCGGCGACAAGTTTCCGTAATAGAAGTTAATAGGATTTATTGCTGTTCGATTTTTATGAATTTCATAATGCAAATGCGGCCCTTGAGAACGACCTGTATTTCCTACAAAGCCAATTAAATCACCTCTTTTTACTTTTTGGCCTTTTCTAACATTGTAATTGCTTAAATGTGCATACAGGGAAACATAACCAAAGCCATGCTCTATTCTGATATGCTTTCCAAATCCTGCTGAATTTTGATCAGCTCTTTCCACATAACCATCACCCGAGGCATAAACTGGCGTACCAACTGGCGCGGAAAAATCCATTCCCAAATGTTTTTTCCTTGCTTTTGTAAAGGGATCTGAGCGCCATCCATAGCCAGATGCCATACGTGTTAAGTTTTTATTTTCAACAGGTTGAATGGCAGGAATTGCAGCGAGTAATTTCTCCTTGTCGGCCGCCAATTTTACAATTTCATCCAGCGATTTAGATTGTACATATAATTGTTTTGACAAAATATCCATGTTTTTGGTAACATCAATTATCATATCAGAATTGTCGAAACCTTCTAATGCTTTATAACGGTTTACACCTCCAAAACCAGCCTTTCGTTGCTCATCGGGAATTGGATTTACTTCAAAATATAAGCGGTAAATATTGTTGTCCCTGTCTTGGATATCTGCTAAAACTTCTGATAGCCGTACAATTTTTTTTGCGTGTAATTCTTCATTCAATTTCACAAACTCCAACTGGCGTTTTAATTCTTTTTCTTTGGGAGATTCAAAAATAGTGGTAAAAACAACAAAACCTAAAATCATAAAAACTATAGCGGAAGCCAACATTAATGTAAAATTCTTTAAATGTTCCCGCTTTTTTGGTCGTATCTTTTGATAGGATAATGATTCTGAATCGTAATAATATTTTACCTTCGCCATTGTATAAAATTATATTATTTTTGTCTCAAATATTGACTCATCATTTGAAGCAATAACGACAAATTTACAAAATGTTTTATATAATTGGATTGCCATCTTTTTTTTAGGATATAATTAACAGATGACTTGTCCTTAAAAAGTTCGAAAACATAAGTAGTAAAGTGGTCTGTAACAAAACATTAAGAACTTCTTACAAAGGGAATATGCCCTTTCTAAAAGAACATTAAAAATATATGAAATCACAACTCGTACGTCAACAATTTTTAGATTTTTTTGCTTCAAAAAAACACGCAATAGTGCCATCATCACCAATGGTATTGAAAAATGATCCCACACTTATGTTTACCAATGCGGGCATGGTGCCATTTAAAGAATATTTTTTAGGACAAAAACCCGCAGTTGAAAAACGTGTTGCCGATACGCAAAAATGCTTACGGGTTTCAGGAAAACACAACGATTTGGAAGAAGTGGGCAAAGATACTTACCACCACACCATGTTTGAGATGCTGGGAAACTGGAGCTTTGGCGACTATTTTAAAAAAGAAGCCATTGAGTGGGCTTGGGAATTGCTGACTGAAGTTTATAAAATTGATAAAGATTGTTTGTATGTCACCGTTTTTGAAGGTGCGGAAGATGAAGGCTTGGAATATGACCATGAAGCTTATGATTTATGGAAAAAATACGTAGCCAAAGACCGAATACTTAACGGAAATAAAAAAGACAACTTTTGGGAAATGGGCGCACAGGGCCCTTGCGGACCTTGTTCAGAAATTCATGTTGATATTAGATCAGCAGAAGAAAAAGCGAAAGTTTCAGGCAGAAGTTTGGTGAATAATGACCATCCTCAAGTGGTGGAAATTTGGAATCTGGTATTTATGGAATTTAATCGGAAAGCCGATGGTTCCCTAGAGAAACTCCCTGCAAAACACGTAGATACCGGAATGGGTTTTGAGCGTTTGTGTATGGTGTTGCAAAACAAACAATCCAATTATGATACCGATGTTTTTACGCCATTAATTAGAGAAATTGAAGCCATTACCAACAATGATTATGGTAAAAATGAAGAAATTGATATTGCCATTCGCGTAATTGCAGATCATATTAGGGCAGTAGCTTTTGCGATTGCCGACGGACAATTGCCTTCAAATACTGGAGCAGGTTATGTAATTAGAAGAATTTTGCGACGGGCAATTCGTTATGGATTTACGTTTTTAAACACCAAAGAGCCATTTATTTATAAATTGGCGACAACTTTAAGCCAACAAATGGGCGACTATTTCCCTGAACTTAAAACGCAAAAACAATTGGTAACCAACGTTATTAAAGAAGAGGAGAATTCCTTCTTGAGAACCTTGGATCAAGGATTGGTTTTATTGGACGGCATTATTAAAAATACAAACGGAAAAGAAGTTTCGGGTAAAAAAGCCTTCGAATTATTTGACACTTTTGGATTTCCTATCGATTTAACGGCTTTAATTCTTTCTGAAAAAGGAATGACGTTAGACGAAGCAGCATTTAAGGCAGAATTGGAAAAACAAAAAACACGTTCAAGAGCTGCCGCAGTGGTGGAAACTGATGATTGGGTAGTTTTATATGAAGATGCTATAGAAGAATTTATTGGCTATGACACCTTGGAAGCAAATGTTAAAATAACCCGTTATCGAAAAGTTTCATCCAAAAAAGATGGAGATCTGTATCAATTGGTGTTTAATATGACACCTTTTTATCCAGAAGGCGGCGGACAAGTGGGCGATAAAGGGTATATTAAAGAGCACAATGGAAATGTGATTTATATTGTTGACACCAAAAAAGAAAACAATTTAATTATTCATTTTGCCAAATGTCTGCCAAAAGATCCATTTCAAATTTTTAAAGTGTTGGTCGATGAAAAACAACGATTTAGAACTGCCTGCAACCATTCTGCCACACATTTACTTCATCAGGCTTTACGTGAAATTTTAGGAACACACGTAGAGCAAAAAGGATCGGCGGTGCATTCCAAGTATTTGCGTTTTGATTTTTCGCATTTTGCCAAATTAACTGTTGATGAACTTCGTGACGTAGAAGATTTTGTGAATGCGCGTATAAATTCTAAACTAAAATTGGAAGAGTATAGAAATATTCCCATTGATACTGCCTTAAAAAAAGGTGCCATGGCCTTATTTGGCGAAAAATATGGCGATACGGTTAGAGCCATTCAATTTGGCCAATCAGTGGAGCTTTGCGGTGGTACGCACATTCAAAACACAGGCGATATCTGGCATTTTAAAATTGTGTCGGAAGGTGCCATTGCTGCCGGAGTTCGACGCATCGAAGCCATTACGGGCGATGCAGCAAAAGATTTCTTTCTTGAAAATACCCATAGTTATTCTGAAGTGAAAGAAGTGCTTAAAAACTCAAAAAATCCGGTGAAAGCCATCATCGATTTACAGGAAGAAAATGCCATATTAAAAAAACAGGTTGAAGCTTTACAAAAAGATAAAGCCAAAAATATAATGGGCGATTTAGTAAATGGCGTTGAACCAATTAACAGTGTTAACTATTTGGCTGTAAAATTGGACTTGGATCAAAGCAGTATTAAAGATTTGGCTTTTGACCTAGGAAATAAGATAGAAAACCTATTTTTACTTATTGGAACCGAAAATGATGGAAAAGCTTTTTTAACCTGTTTCATCGCCAAAAATTTGGTTAAAGAAAAACAATTGGATGCAGGAAAAGTGGTGCGTGAACTAGGAAAATTAATTGAAGGCGGTGGCGGCGGACAAGCTTATTTTGCCACTGCGGGTGGTAAAAATCCAGAAGGAATTTCAGAAGCCTTGATTAAAGGAAAAGAATATTTAAGTTAGACGCCTCCTAACTCCAATGTCATTAAGTAGTCTGCACCAGGATTATCTATGATGTTCCTGATAAAAGTCCGCAATGAAAATCAACAAAAGAAAACACCGCTTGCCAAAAAAAATAAAGCGAGCTTTGTTTTTTGGCTCGCTTTATTTTCCAGAACGGACAGATCTCGACCTGTCCCTACATTCAATTGTGACTCCACCAGGATTCGAACCTGGATCTAAAGTTTAGGAAACTTTTATTCTATCCCTTGAACTATGGAGCCGAAAATAATTTTTATGTCTGTTTTCCAAAAAGGGCCATCAATTGTTCCCTGCTTAAAGAAGTGCTCATTCCTTTAGTTTTACTGTGCAAATTATTCTGATTGATGTTTAACCGCATCTCTCCCCTAATTTTTCTATATTCAAATTTCACCACAGTATCCTTGTCTGTTTGCACAATGATTTGGTGATTGTTGTTATTTTCAAAACCTTCTATAATGATGTTGTATATGGTTTCTTTATTAGGAAAGTTAAATGATTTCTCAATATTTGTTAATTTTGAATTTACATCAGAATAGACCCAAGAAAATAACTGGTCTGATTTTAATAATTTAACCGAGTAATTTCCATTCTTTACACTCCCTATTTCCTGTCCAAAAATGGCGCCTGAAATTAAAAGAAAGTAGAGCAGTATTTTCATTTGCATAATAAGCCTCAAATTTAAGAGCCCAAATATATGCAAAAAAACACTAATCCTTATTGCAATCCTATTTTTTACGCACCATAAAATAATTTAACGTTACCTTCGGAATTACTTTTGTTTTAGATTAAAAATTAAACTTCTTTTCCTTATAAAATAATCACCAAGTCTCTTTCCAAATTTCCAATATTCAACAGCGGGTAAAAATAAAATCTATAACATTTTAAAATAGTATATTTACCGCAATAAACCAATGACTCTAATGCAGAAACAAACATTGTGGGGACACCCAAAAGGATTGTATATTTTATTTTTTACTGAAATGTGGGAACGTTTTTCGTATTACGGAATGCGTGCCATATTTATTCTTTACTTAACCGCTAAAACCACGGAAGCCAATGCTGGATTGGGTTGGGACAAAATTTCTGCCTTAGAATTGTATGGCTGGTACACCATGATGGTTTATGTAATGTCGGTTCCGGGAGGTTTGTTGGCGGACAGATGGCTGGGTCAGAAAAAAACGGTAATGCTGGGCGGTGTGTTGTTGTGTATCGGGCATTTTATTTTGGCTTTTGATGCGCTATGGGCATTTTATTCGGGAATTATTTTGATTGTTCTAGGGGTTGGAGCCTTAAAACCGAATATCTCAACCATGGTTGGCGGTTTGTACCAAAAAGGCGATTTAAAAAGAGATTCTGCTTTTACCATATTTTATATCGGCATTAACATTGGTGCATTTGCAGCACCTTTGTTGGTTGGGTATGTAGGCGAAGTAATCAATTGGCATTATGGTTTTGGCTTGGCCGGAATTGGAATGGCAATCGGACAAATAGTTTATGTTTGGGGACAAAAATATTTGACCACTGTAGGAAATTTTATGCCAGTTCTGCGTGAAACTGGAACAAACAAAAAAGTACCGCTCACTTCAATAGAAAAAGACAGAATGATTGTACTGGCGTTGTCGTTTCTTATTGTGATTGTCTTTTGGGGTGCTTATGAACAAGCCGGCGGATTGATGAATTTGTATGCCCGCGACAAAATTAACCGTGTGATGTTTGGATTTGAAGTCCCTGCCAGTTTTTTGCAGGCGCTGCATGCGTTTTATGTAATTTTATTTGGGGTACCCGTTGCCTATTTTTGGACCAAGTGGCGACAAAAAGGAAGGGAAAGCTCTTCCCTTTTTAAAATGGGTATAGGAACCATTATCACAGGTTTTGGATTTTTATTGTTGGCAGGTGCGGCTATTGAAACCGCTTCCTCTTTAGATGGAAAAGCCTCCATTTACTGGTTGTTTGGCGCTTACCTTTTGCACGTTATTGGTGAATTGAGTATTTCGCCCGTTGCCTTATCGTTCATTACCAAACTGGCGCCTTTAAAATATGCCTCATTAACAATGGGTGCTTATTTTATGGTTTCAGGAATAGGTAACAAGCTTGCCGGTTATGTGGGAGAAGCTGCCCAAAATGCAGGTGAATATACCATTTTTATGGGTGTGCTGGTCTTTTGTGTTTCTTTTGGATTGCTTTTGGTCCTTTTTGTTAAAAAGCTAAAAAAACTAACCCACGGCGCGGATGATGAAGATCCTAAAGTGGTGATTGTTGAAGCGGAATAAATCATTAAAAAATAGTCAAATCATAATCTTTGCCGAATTTTTTAGGAATACCTTTTTGTTTTATAATCTTGAAAACCAAATAATTTAGTTGGGCAGGTTGCATATCTCATAAAAATTTCTTATATTCTGCATCGAATTGAAGCCTGCTGATTTTAAACTCGAATTAGGTTTTTAGTGTATCGTAGCTAAAAACAGGAAACCTCGCAAGAAAGCCTTTTCAAAACAAATCAACAAAAAGCTAAAGTATGGCTTGTGGTATAATTTTAACAAAAATAACGACATGGAAAAATCAGATTTTAATAAAATAGAATTACCCTTATCAGAAGAAAAATTCAATAAAATAAATAAGGCAATTGAAGCAGGACGAATTAAATGGAGAGATTTGTCAATGGATTTAACTTATGCCTATCAAGCCTTTTGGAGGTCTGAAAAATATAAAAATTGTGAATAAAATATACCTATACTCTTTATAAGACTTTAGCCAATTGTATTTTAAAAACCCCGTATTTATGCCGATATACTTTCTTTAAGTAGATAACATAAAAAACAACTTATCCCAACATTCTAGCATTGACAGTCTGCAACATTTTTAAAGATTTTCAGTATGAAATCAAAATCATAAACCGTTATAATTCAAAAAAAATTGTCAACTGTTAACCCTTCTGGAATTATTTCATCAATAAAACTAATGATTTTTTTCTTTCCTATTCAATAGCTGTCTTAAAAGGTAGGCTGATTATTTTAACTTAAAGTGAATCATTAAAGGCAAATGATCCGAAGCATCTCCCATTTCTGTTAAAACACGACTCCCTATTTCTTCTATAAAATTTTTGTTGTAAAAAATATAATCAATGCGTTTTGTAGGATTAATGGCGTTATAAGTATTTGCATAAGGTATCTTAAAGGCTGCGATACCAATTTCTGGACTGTTAATAATAGATGCAATACTGGCATCTGCGAATTTAATGTCACTATTAAAGTCGCCAACCAATAATGTTGGAAACTCATTTTTATAAGAATTATATAAGACTAAAACCTGTTTGGTTTGTATGGCTCTGGTAGGTTTATCAAACGCTTCTAAATGAACATTAATCACAATAACCGTCTTATCTTTAATTTGTATTTCCACCACTTGTGCCAATCGGTCTAAATAAAAAGTAGTCCAATAAAAAGGAGCATCATCAACTTCAGGTAAAACAATACGTTTTTGAGATTTAATAGGAAAATGGCTTAAAACCGATTGCCCGGAATAAACGTGCCCAAAGTGCATGCTAATAGGAAAGTAGGGAAATGGTAAATACCGTTTGTCCCAATTTACGGTTTGTGCCACAAATGGATAGCCCAATTCTGCAATTTCCATTTGTTGATTGATGTCAAAAGAGCGCGCCGAAGCATAATCGATTTCCTGAAAAGCTAAAATATCGATATTTAAAGGCTTCAAAACAGCTTTAACTTTTGCTAGGTTATCATCAAACAGCGATTTGGGTTTGGCAATTGGCAAATTATTGGTCATCCCGCTTAAATACCCAATATTATAGGTTATTAAGCTAAAAACAGTATCGTTTTTAACTGAATTTTCAATCTTTGTTTGAATTATTTTATCGTATTCTTTCTCAGGATACACACTTGACGATGCCCAAAAAAAGAAGCCAACAAATGCAATGAGCAAAGCCAAAATTATTCCGACTAAAACTTTAAAGAAACGATTCATATAATAAGTTTAAAAATTGATTAAATACAGGTTTCTTAACAAATACGCCTTTCTATAGAAATTGACTAAAATCCATCAGAAACCACAATACACCCATCGAATTAATAAAGATATATTTTATTTTTGTAACCAAGTGTAACGAATTTATACAATTTTAATGGCAATGAATCTACCAAAACCTGATTTATAGTTAAATTGAACAAGTTTTACCCTAAATTGGTTGCATAATTACGTGGCGAACACCCGCTCTTTTTCACACGAAAAATCAACAGCTTCTTTACTTATTTTGATGCTATTCCCTTTGTTTTGTCACAAATTAATAAAAAACGTATTTTTAAGTTTTAATAAGATGTATTTCAGTATCTTAATAAATTATTTTTAGGCTTTAACATTAAATTAATTTTGTCAATGGGCTGGTAGAAAATCTTAAAAATTCTGCCTATTTATTTTATATTTGTAAAAACGCTAGCAATGATTCTTAAAAGATATATTGAAGAACACACCAACACTAATTTTGATGTAATTATTATAGGTGGCGGCATTACGGGCGCTGCTGTTGCATACACCGCAGCCGGAAGAGGGCTTTCTGTGGCGCTTTTCGAAAAAAAGGATTATGGAGGCGCAACTTCGGCAGCTACATCAAAACTTATCCATGGCGGACTAAGATACTTGGCAAATATGGAATTTAAACTTGTTAGGGAATCGTTACATGAAAGAAGAATATTGGGAAATATCGCACCAAATTTTGTGTATCCACTGCCCTTTTTATTCCCAAATTACAAACGCTGGAAAGGAAATATGTGGAAAATGGCTGCCGGAATGTTTTTGTATGATGCGCTGTCTTACGACAAAAAATATACTTGGGATAAAAGCAAACAATTGCCAAACCATAAAACCATCTCCTTCAAAAAAACGATTGAACAAGAGCCCAACTTGATTAAAAAAGATTTAAGAAATGCTACTGTGTTTTATGATTACCAAAGTATTTTTCCTGAAAGACTGACCCTTTCCTTTATTAAATCGGCTGCGGAATACGGTGCTAAAGTATCAAACTATGCAATTGTAGAAGATTTTGTTTATGATGATGAAAATAAAATTTCGGGCGTAAAGGTAAAAGACCTTATTATAAATAAAACCAAAACTGTAAAAGGAAGTCTCATAATTAATTGCGGCGGAACTTGGGCTGATAAAATCTTAAATATGGCTTCAAAAAGCAAAAATTTGAACCATAAAGTTAGACGCTCTGAAGGCGTCCATATCATCACAAAAAAAATATCGGGTAACAACGTTGTTTCATTGAAGAAAAAGGATGGAGGCCACATGATGATTATGCCTTGGAGAAACCATTCTCTAATAGGAACAACAGATAAAGAATACGAAGGAGACCCTGATGATTATGAAGTTTCCAAAGAAAGCCTCATGGAAGTTATACAGGCTGTTAACGAGAATTTTGAAAAAAAAATCAGCTATTCAGATATAAAACATGCCTATGGCGGACTCCGTCCATTGGTTGACGACCAAACAAAAGGCTCCTATCAATCCTCAAGAAAATATGAGGTTTACGACAATGCCCTTGAGGGAATTCAAGGGATAATCACCATTGAAGGCGGAAAATACACCACAAGCAGAGGGCTTGCAACGGAAGTTTTAAATCTTGTTTCAAAAAAACTAAACAAAACGCTTTCAGAAACCGTTTCCGACAACCTATATCTTTCCGGATGTGAAATTCGTGATATGAAACAATTCATGATAAAACAGCATATCAATTATTCCGATTTCAGCAAAGAAACCGTTGAGTATGTCAGCAGAAATTATGGCACAGAAAGTAAAATTGTTTTCCATATTGCCAGAGACAACCCTGAATATGCTGAAGTTATCAGCCAAGACGGCGAAATTCTTGCCGAAGTTGTTTATGCAATAAATTATGAATGCGCAAAAACGCTGAAAGATATCATGCTCAGAAGAACAGGAACAGGAACTCTGGGAAATCCAGGCAAAGAAGTTTTTGATAAAATAATTAAAGTAGCCGCTGAATTGCTAGATTGGGACGAAAAAAAAACCCAAAAAGAATACAACTCAATGCTCAAAGTTTTTACGTTGCCGAAGTAAAATGCCATGGAAAATTTTGACACAGTTACCAGCAAATTTATTGGTCCAAAACAATCATAAAATACACAAACAGCATCAGCATCAACAAAAATCAATAGCATAGAAAATGGATAAAACATACCGACAAATTCTTAAATGGGGCGATAAACGCGAGCAAGCCATTACTCCGATGATGATTGAAGTGCTAAAAGAAAAATTAGGAGTAACCGACACTGATTTTAAAACAAAATATCTAAGTGGACAACAAGAAATTAAACTCGAAAAAAAATCAGCCCTAAAACAAGAACAAATAGATTTTATTAAAAATATTGTTGGAGAAGAAAACGTATTAACCGACGATTTTTCCCGCGCCAATTTTTCTTATGGAAAATTTTATGCCGAACTGTTAAAATTGCGCTTAAATGAAATCCCCAATCCGCCCGACAGCGTAGTTTCGCCTAAAAACGATGATAATATCATAAAAATAGTGACTTATTGTAACAGCCATAAAATTCCAATTATACCCGTAGGCGGTCAATCTTCAGTTACAGGCGCATTGCAAACCCCAAGTGGCGGAATTGCGCTCGACCTCACAAAACACCTGAATAAGGTGCTTAAAATTAACGAACTAAATAAAAGCGTTACCGTCCAAGCCGGCATATACGGACCGGCATTTGAAAAAGAATTAAATAAAAAAGGATATTCTTGCGGACATTTTCCGCAATCTTTTGAGTTTTCTACTGTTGGCGGTTGGCTTGCGGCAAAAGGCGCAGGACAGGCATCAACCGGATACGGAAAAATTGACGATATGGTTCTTTCAATAAAAGCAGTTACCCCCGCAGGAATTATTGAAACGAAAGAATTCCCAAAAACGGCACAAGGCTGGGATATTTTTCCGCTTTTTATAGGTTCCGAGGGCACTTTGGGCATCATTACCGAGCTTTCCATGAAAGTCCACAACTTCAGGCCCGAGAATACTTCTTATGCCTCATTTATTTTTAAATCCTTTGAAAACGCCACAACGGCCATGCGAACCATAATTCAAAGCGAATGCGGTTTGCCTCATTTATTTCGAGTTTCTGACCCTTCAGAAAGTGATATTGCCTTTAAAACAAAGGGTTTCGACAATACTTTTCAAGATAAGATTTTGAAAATGTTTGGCTACTTACCAGGAAAAAGATGCTTGATGTTTGTTGCTGTTGAAGGTCAAAAAGAATACACCAAACTTGTTGTGAAAAACTGCAAAAAAATCGCAAAAAAATATGGAGCCATGTCAATTGGACAAGGCCCCGTAAAAAAATGGCTCGAACAAAGATATTCAAGTGCTTATTTGAGAGAACCCTTAATGGATGCCGGAATTATGACAGACACTTTGGAAACTTCCGTGACTTGGGAAAATCTGTTAAAAGTATGGGATTCGGCCCATAAATACGTGAATTCGCGACCAAAAACTGTTCTTATGATTCACATTTCACATGTTTATGAAAATGGAGCAAACCTATATTTTACTTTTTTAAGCCCCATGAAAAAAGGAGAAGAAAAAGACGATTTTATTCAGTTCCACAAAGGATTGGTTGAGACAATTATAGAAAACGGAGGTTCCTTGTCCCACCATCATGGCGTTGGAAGAGTCTTAGCTCCTTGGATGGAAAAACAGTTAGGTACAACTACATTACAGGCAATGCAAGCGATTAAAAATCATTTCGACCCAAATAATATTATGAATCCCGGCGGAACATTGGGGCTTAATTAAAAAGTATTTATAAAATGACAGTATCCGAAGAATTAATTTTATCCATAGATATAGGAACACAATCAGTTAGGGCTGTATTAATAGATTTAAACGGAAATATTCTTGAAATAATTAAAACCCAAATTGAGCCTTATTTTTCCGTAAAACCAGGTTGGGCAGAGCAGCAACCTGAATATTTTAGGGATAAGATGTTTGAAACTTTAAAAATGCTTTTTAAAGAAACCAAATTTGAAAAAGAAAGAATAAAAGCCGTTGCCGTAACAACCCAAAGAGGTACCATGGTTAACTTGGACAAAAATGGAAATTCGCTCCGTCCCGCTATAATTTGGCTCGACCAAAGGCAAGCTGAACTGGGCAATTATCCGGGAAAAATGATGCAGTTTACCTTACGGGCTGTAAATATGCGAGAGTCTGTAATTCACGCCGTAAAAAACGGAGAAGTAAATTGGCTAATTCAAAACACACCCGAAATCTGGAAAAAAACCCATAAATATTTATTGCTTTCCGGCTATATTAATTATATTTTGACAGATGAGTTTAACGAATCCATTGGGAATTTGGTGGGTTATTTGCCTTTCAATTATAAAAAACAAGAATGGACCAATGAAAAACACATGAACTATAAAATGTTTCCTGTGGAGAAAGAAAAACTGCCAAATCTTGTAAAACCTTCTCAAATTTTAGGTTATATAACAGCAAATGCTTCCGAAAAAACTGGAATACCTGAGGGTTTACCGGTAATTGCGGCAGCATCCGATAAAGCCTGTGAAGTTTTAGGCTCGGGAATTTTTGAACCCGATGTTGCTTGTTTAAGTTATGGAACAACAGCTACGGTTCAAACCACTCACAGCAAATATATTGAAATCACACCCTTTTTCCCCGCATATCCAAGTGCAGTCCCAGCTTTTTTTAATACCGAGGTTATGATTTATCGCGGATTTTGGATGATCAATTGGTTTAAAAAAGAATTTGGATATCGCGAAATGCAAATTGCAAAAGAAACAGGACAGCAACCAGAGCAATTATTTGATGAAATGATAAAAGACATTCCGCCAGGGTCAATGGGATTAACACTGCAGCCCTATTGGTCTCCAGGTGTAAAAATCCCTGGAACAGAAGCAAAAGGCGCAATCATTGGCTTTGGCGATGTTCACACAAGAGCACATATTTACAGGGCAATTCTTGAGGGCTTGGCCTATGCATTAAAAGAAGGGCTGATAAGAACTGAAAAGAGAACAAAAATTCCTATTAAAAAGATTGTTGTTTCAGGCGGTGGTTCGCAAAGCAAACAGGCCATGCAGCTTACCGCAGATATTTTTGGGAAAACTGCAATAAGACCACATACCTACGAAACATCTGCATTGGGAGCCGCAATAAATGCCGCTGTAGGAATGAAGTTTTTTGAAAATTACGGCGATGCGGTAAAAGCAATGACCCGAATAGGGGAAATTTATGAACCCAATAGTGAAAATGAAGAAATATACCGTAACCTGTTTAAAAACGTCTATTTAAAAATGTATAAAAAACTGCAGCCCTTATATAACGAGATTAGAAATATTACTGGGTACCCAAAAAAATCATAAACTCAGGCTTGCGGTTGAAAATCGGAAAAATTACTGGTTAACAATAATTTAAAGTTTCTATTTCTCAATTATATTTTCGAAATAAGCCTAAAAAAACGTGAGTTCGATATAAAAAAGCATAAAATATTTGGAAAAGAAGAGATAGTTTTTTATATTTAATGTGTTGAAAAT
>DAIDMK010000024.1 GCA_027449025.1 Lutibacter sp.
TTTCTTCCCTAAAAAACCTTCATTAAATATAGAAATAATAGATAATGGCATTATGGCTTAAATCGAACTCACGTTAAACTAAAATAAATTTTAAAATTTTTCAAAAACGCCCAATCCAAACAAGGCAAAATCATATTTTACAGGATCCAATTTATCCATTTTTCGTAAATTTTCATCCAATTCGGTCAAGGCTTTGGCGTCATTTTGTTTTTTGGTTAACAAACCAAGTTTTCTTGCTACATTACCTGAATGTACATCGAGCGGACAAGAGAGTTGGGCAGGAGAGAGGCTATTCCAAATTCCAAAGTCCACACCTGTTTTATCGTTTCTGACCATCCATCTCAAAAACATATTAATGCGTTTCGCTGCCGAACCATTTAGCGGATCGGAAATGTGTTTTTGGGTTCTTTGTGCATGCGGAATTTCAAAAAAGATTTTTTTAAACTTGTGAATGCTTTCTTGTGTGGAATTGGAAGTTGCGTTTTTAGAAAACACATTTTCCAAGCCGCCGTGATTTTTGTAAATATGCTTCAAAGCGGTTATAAAATATTTAAAATCGGAGGTGTTAAATGTTCTATGTACAAAATGTTCAATATTGTCTAAATGGTGCAATTTGTGGTTTAGTACAAAATCATAAGGCGAATTTCCCAGCAAATCCATCATAGTTGAAGCATTTTTGATAATTGATTTTCTATTTCCCCAAGCAATGGTGGCAGTTAAAAAGGCAGAAATTTCAATATCTTCCTTCAATAAAAATTGATGTGGAATTTGGATGGGATCACTTTCAATAAAGCTTGGGGTGTTGTATTGAATAACCTTATCATCCAAAAATTCTTTGAGTTCAGTTTTAGTCAAGGTGAATTAAGGTTTCAATTTTATTAATTATTTCTGCCGGATTTGTTTCAAAATCAAACCAGTGAATTGTTTCATCTTTTTTGTTCCAGGTTACTTGTCGTTTTGCAAATCGGCGTGTGTTTTTTTTAATTTCCTCAATGGCAAAATCTAAAGTACATTTTCTGTCAAAATAATCAAAAAGTTCTCTGTAACCAACCGTTTGCAGTGCATTTAGTTCTTTAGAAGGATATAGTTTTTTTGCTTCTTCTAGCAAGCCTCCTTCCAGCATAATAGCAACGCGTTTGTTTATTCTGTCGTACATTACTGCTCTATCGGCGGTTAAACCTATTTTTATCGGAATAAAATTTCGTTTGACTTTATCCTTATTTTTGAAGGAGGAGTAAGGCTTTCCTGTTCCAATACAAATTTCCAATGCCCTGATTAATCGGTGCGGATTTTCAATTTCAATTGTGTTATAAGATTCCGGGTCTAAATTTTTTAACTGATTTTGAAGGGTTTCAATTTCACCTTTCTCAATTTGTTTATTTAATTTCAGTCTTATTTCTTGATCTATTTCAGGGAAATCGTCAAAACCTTCTAAAACGGCATTGGTATATAAGCCACTTCCGCCAACCATCACAGCAATATTATGCTTTGTAAATAATTTGTCTAATTTTTTTAGCGCATCTTTTTCAAATTGACCAACACTATAATTGTCAAAAATTGATTTATTTTGAATGAAATGATGCGGGGCTGCTGCTAATTCTTCCGTAGAAGGAACCGCAGTGCCAATGTTCATTTCTTTATAAAACTGACGTGAATCACAGGAAATAATTTCTGTATTAAAATGTTGTGCCAATTGAATGCTTAAGGCTGTTTTTCCAATAGCAGTAGCACCAATCACCGTAATTAAATAGTTATTCATTATTTATCATCTAATTTCTGTCCGCATTTATGGCAAAATTCCGCATCAGTCAAATGGTTGTCAGCCAAACAATGCTGACAGGTTTGTGTATGTGTTTGTGTTTTTATATCCTGTGCTGTAATTGCGGATGTTACGATACCTGTTGGCACTGCAATAATTCCGTACCCTAAAATCATGACGATGCTCGCAATAAATTGTCCAAACGGCGTATGCGGAGCTAAATCACCATAACCAACGGTGGTTAGTGTTACTATTGCCCAATACATGCTATGCGGAATACTGGTAAAACCATTTTCGGACCCCTCAATCAAATACATAATAGTGCCCAAAATAATGGTAATTATAAAAACACTGAATAGAAATACTGCAATTTTAATTCTGCTTGCTTTTAAAGCTGTCATTAAATTAAAGGAAGCGCCTAAATATCTGGTTAATTTCAAAATTCTGAACACCCTGAGCAACCTTAGTGCACGAAGTGCCACCAAAAAATGGGTTCCAATAAAAATTAAAGATATATATTTTGGAATTGTTGCCAAAAAATCTATAATACCGTAAAAACTGAAAATATATTTTGAAGGTTTTTTAATAACAATTATTCGTATTATATATTCCAGGGTAAAAAGAATGGTGATTACCCATTCTGAGATATCTAAAAAATTGTGGTATTTGGCATTAAAACTTTCAACACTCTCAAGCATTACAAGTAAAATGCTCGATAAAATAGCAATTATTAAAACAATATCAAACCATTTTCCTGCTGGGGTATCAGCATCATAGATAATATGATAAAGTTTTGATTTCCAATTTAATTCGTGTGGTTTCTGTTTCAAAATAAAATTTTTATTAAAAGTAAGACTAAAATAAAACTTTTATCTTAATTAAAAGCGGATTAGTTTTTCAACGTTGTTTTTTTGAAGGTATTGTTTGATGATTGTCCTGTTTTGGGTCGAATTTTCCATAGGCGAAATCATACATCTCAGGATTTCAATATTATTTAACTGATAACCTAAATGGGTGAAGCAAAAGCCTTTTAGTTCGTTATTCTCAATTAAAACTACCGATTTTTCACCGAGATTTCGTCCTTTATCAACCACTACCAAATTGTCATTGCTGAAGGAAATTTTCGCAAAATTATTTTTAGTCAATAAATTATATTTTGGCCGGTTAACTTTCAATTCTTCAGCATATTTAAGTTCTGCAATTAACGGATTGCCTGTTTCTTCGTAAGTAACGGAAACAACATCAGTTTGTAACATCATCGCACTTTTTGAAGTTCTTAAAAACAATTGATTTACCGCTTTTTTAATGCTTTTCCCTTTTCCAATATAAAGAATTTTGTTGCTGCTATGAATATAGAATACGCCTGTTTTTGAGGGCAATTCATCGATGATTGAAAGCAGTTTGGGTGCCATCGATCTACTGTTTTCTTTAGCAGCAGCCTCTTTTACAATTTCTTTATAAGAATCTTTGTCCAATAAAAGTTTAAAAAGAAGCACCGTTGCAAGTGCATCTCCATCTGCTCTGTGGCGACCTGATAGCGGAATTCCAAGTGTTTTGCATAGATTCCCTAATTTATAAGAATTCAGGTCGGGTATTAATTTTTGACTTAATTCAACCGTACACAATGTTTTTCTTTTGAATTCAAATCCCAATCTTCTGAACTCAGTAGTTAAAATTCGATTGTCAAAACTCGCATTGTGTGCCACTAAAACACAATCGGTAGTAATTTCAACAATCCGTTTTGCAATCTCATAAAATTTAGGTGCATTTTTTAACATACCAGAATTTATGCCTGTTAAGTTGACCACAAAAGGCTGAATTTCTCTTTCAGGGTTTACCAAACTTATAAATTGATCAACAATTTGATGACCGTCAAATTTATAAATAGCAATTTCAGTAATGCCTTCTTCATTAAATTTACCGCCGGTGGTTTCTATGTCAAGTATTGCGTACAAATTAATTATAATTTCGTGTTCCAAAAATGGCACTTCCAACCCTAATCATCGTGCTTCCTTCTTCAATGGCAATTTTATAGTCACCACTCATTCCCATCGATAAAATAGTTGGGTTTACATTAAATGATTTGTATTTTTCAAGTGAATCAAAAAAGGTTCTAAGAGTTTTAAATTCAGTGCTAATAATGCCATTATTTTCTGTAAAGCTTGCCATCCCCATCAATCCGCTGATGTTAATGTTTTTCAGATTTTTTAATTCTTCGGATTTTAATAGTTCTTCAACCTCTTCAAATGACAGTCCGAATTTTGTTTCTTCACTTGCGATTTTCACTTCCAGCAGACAATTGATTAACCGATTGTGCTTAAGTGCCTGTTTGTTTATTTCTTTAAGTGTTTTAAAACTGTCAACGCCGTGAATTAAATGCACAAAAGGGGCCATATATTTCACTTTGTTCCTTTGTAAATGGCCAATCATATGCCATTCGATATCTTTTGGTAAGATTTCGAATTTTTCGACCATTTCCTGAATTTTATTTTCCCCAAAAGCCCTATGCCCAGCTTGATACGCTTCCAAAATGGAAGACGCAGGCTGGGTTTTAGAAACCGCGATTAGCGTAGCATTTTTAGGTATTGATTGTAAGATATTATGTAAATTTTGTTTTATAAGCACACCATTAATTTAATTTATTGATTACCAATCCCGAACGTAATTTTGGCTCAAACCAAGTTACTTTTGGAGGCATAATATTTCCGGTATCAGCGATATTCATCAATTGATTCATACTCACAGGAAATAAAGCAAATGCAACCGCCATTTCACCGCTGTCAACACGTTTGCTCAATTCTGATAAACCTCTTATCCCGCCTACAAAATCAATTCGCGTATCGGTTCGTAAGTTTATGATATTTAAAATTGGTTCCAAAATATATTTTGACAATACGCGCACATCTAAGCTATCGATGGGATCGTCATCATTATAAGTTGGTTTTTTAGCAGTTAAACCATACCATTTTCCGTCTAAATACATAGAGAAATCGTGTAATTTTTCTGGTTTTATAATGGATTCGCTAATTTGTGTAATTTCAAAATTCGCATTTGTTTTTTCTAAAAATTCAGCGGTGCTTAAACCGTTTAAATCTTTAACTACACGATTGTAATCAATGATTTGCAATTGGTTATCAGGAAAATGTACTGCCATAAAAAAATTATAAGGCTCATTACCGGAATGATTTGGATTTTGAGCACTAAATTCGGCACTCATTCCAGCGGCAGCGGCTGTTCTATGATGTCCGTCAGCCACATAAGTGCAAGGTACTTTTTCTTTAAAAAGCTTCTCCAAATTTTTATTGACTTCCTCATCTTCAATAACCCAAAAATGATGTCCGAAGTTATCCTCGGCATAAAAATCATAAATTGGATTGTTTTTTGTTATAATATGATTAACGATTGCATCAATCTCAGGAACAGCTCTATATGTAAAAAAAACAGGTTCAATATTGGCTTTTAAGTGTCTTGTTAGAACTTTTCGGTCTTCTTCTTTATCCGGGCGAGTTAATTCGTGTTTTTTAATTTTTCCATTCAAATAATCTTCACATGCTGCAGCGCCAACAATACCATATTGAGTTTTGTTATTCATGGTTTGTGCATAAATATAATAATGAGCTTTGCTATCCTGAATTAAAAAACCTTTTTTCTGAAAATCTTCAAAATTATCTTTAGCTCTTTTATACACTTTTTCATCATGAGGATCTGTGTTTTTGTCAAATTCAATATCAGCACGTGTAATATGTAATAATGATGATTTTTTTCCTTCAGCCATATTTGCAGCCTCTTGGTAATTCATTACATCATAGGGTAAACAAGCGACCTCTTCAACAATATTTTTTGGTGGTCGAAGTCCTTTAAAGGGTTTTATAATTGCCATTCGTTATTTACTAGTTTTAAAAAATTCAATAATTTGTGAAGCCAATTCCGTGCCAATTCTATCTTGAGCCTCAGTAGTTGCCGCTCCAATATGAGGAGTAAGCGATATATTTGGATTCATTAACAACTGAATTTCAGGTGTTGGCTCTTTTTCAAATACATCAAGTGCCGCACCAGCAATTTTTCCTATTTCAATGGCTTTCACCAAAGCAACTTCATCAATTACACCGCCACGTGCAGCATTCACAATAAATGCGTTATTTTTCATTAACTCAAATTCCTTTGTGGACAGTACATATCCTTTTTGGGCAGGAACGTGAATTGAAATAAAATCGGCCTGTTTTAAAACTTCTTCTTTGGAAATGGTTTTTATGTTAAAAAATACCGTTTGATGGTCAAAAAACTCAAGTTCCAACTTTGCACTTTCAATAAATGGGTCAAAAGTTACCACTTTCATCCCCAATCCTAAAGCAATATTAGCGGTGGCTTGTCCAATTCGACCAAAACCAAGAATACCAATTGTTTTACCTTTTAATTCTATACCTTTTGCGTAGGATTTTTTTAAATCATTAAATTTTGAATCCCCAACCAAAGGCATGTTTCTGTTAGATTCGTGTAAAAAACGCACCAATCCAAATAAATGTGCAAAAACAAGTTCTGCTACAGAATGTGAAGATGCAGCAGGTGTGTTTATAACGTTAATTCCTTTTTCACGAGCATATTCAACATCGATATTATCCATTCCAACACCACCACGACCAACAATTTTAAGGTTAGGGCAGTTGTCAATAATGTCTTTTCTAACTTTGGTAGCACTTCTTACAAGCAATACAGAAACTTTATTTTTATTGATATAATCTACAAGTTGGTCTTGGGCAACGGTTGTTGAATCTACTTCAAAGCCAGCTTTTTCAAGAGCGGTAATTCCACCTTTCGCTAGTCCGTCATTCGCTAATACCTTCATTTTTATCTTATTTTTATTTAATTTATGATAATTGTTTTTCAAGTTGTTTCATGGCATCAACCAAAACTTGCACACTTTCAATTGGCAAAGCATTGTATATGCTTGCACGGTAACCACCAACAGACCTGTGACCTTTAAGTCCGCTAATTCCTGCAGTGCTCCAAAGTTTGTCGAAAGCTTCTTTATTTGCCTCATCAACCAAATTAAAAGTGGCGTTCATAAGGGAACGATCTTCTTTTTCTGAATACCCTTTGAAAAGTGGATTTCTGTCAATTTCAGCGTAAATCAATGCTGCTTTTGCTTCATTTAATTTTTCGATAGCCGGAATTCCGCCTAAATTTTTCAACCATTCTAAGGTAAGCATAGACACATATACTGCAAAAACAGCAGGTGTGTTAAACATACTTTCCTTTGCAATATGAACCTGATAATCTAATATTGAAGGTATTTTTCTTCCCGATTTTCCCAGAATTTCATCTTTTATCACAATTAATGTTGTTCCTGCAGGTCCCATATTTTTTTGCGCACCTGCATAAATAATATCAAACTTGCTAAAATCCAACTGACGTGAGAAAATATCGGAACTCATATCACAAATTAACGGACTGTTGGTTTTTGGAAATGATTTTAATTGAGTTCCGTAAATGGTGTTGTTTGAAGTGCAATGAAAATAATCTGCATCCGCTGGAATTGCGTAATTTTTTGGAATATAGTTATAGCCTTTGTCTTTTGATGAGGCTACTACTTCAACATTGCCAAAAGTTTTTGCTTCTTTTATGGCATTTGAACTCCATGTGCCCGTATCTAAATAAGCGGCTTTTCCATCAATCTTTAATAGATTGTAAGGAACCCTTAAAAATTCGAGACTTGCACCACCTTGCAAAAATAGGACAGAGTATCCCGAAGGTAGGTTTAATAATTCTTTGGCTAGGTTGCAGGCTTTATCCATCACATCAACAAATTCTTTGCTTCTGTGTGAAACTTCAATTAATGATAAATCAAGACCGTTGAAATTTAATAAAGCGTCTGCCGCTTTTTTAATAACTTCTTGAGGTAAAATTGATGGACCTGCACTAAAATTATGTTTTTTCATTTGGCGTAAAAAATAAATTTATTTACGCAAATTTCGGGAAAAAAGACGGAGCAACCCTTAAAAAATTAAAAAAATGTGTTAGATATTTAACAAAAACTTCAAAGTGTCAACGCCATCGGCATAGTCCCATAATTTTGGATGTTGCGTTTGCCCAAATTTTACAAAATTTAAATCGTTTTCGATGCAAACAATACATTGAATGGCTTCTTTTTCAGTTTCCAATTTTGTCAATAAATTTTTATAAGAATCGTAAAACTCATAAAAAATAGTTGCAATTGGAGAAGCGTAACTTGGGTCTTCTTTCAACATTACAAAGCCATTGTCTTGAATTTTAAACAAACTCATTAAATAAATAGCTTTGTTATAATCGTAATTGTTTTCGTATTTTTTTATGTTTATGATATCATTGAATTTATACAAAGCATTAAAAAACAGGTCGAAGTTGTAATTTTTAGGAACAAAAATTTTAGAAACACTTCTACACCCTAAACCAAAATATTGAAAGATATCATCGCCTAAAGCTTCCAATTGCTGTTTGGTTTCTTTACCGGTAATGATGGCTACGGAATTTTTGCTGCTTCTGATAATGGAAGGATATTTTCCGAAATAAAATTCAAAATAACGTTTCGTATTGTTGCTTCCGGTAGCTATAACAGCATCAAAATCTTCTAATTTTTTTTCAGTAAAGGTGATTTTATTTTTAAAATAGGGATGGTGATATTCCAAAAATTTAGCTATTAAAGGCAAAAAATGTTTATCGTTTGAGGAAAGTTTAACCAAGGCATTGTTGCCACTTAATAAAACCGTTAAAAAATCATGAAATCCAACTAAGGGAATGTTTCCTGCCATAATAATGGCAATGTTTTTAGGTCTAGTATTTTCATCAATGCTATAGGTTGATGTCCACTTTTTTAAATTTTCGATGGTTAGTGCTTCGCTCCAGCTTTCAAAAGCCTTTAAAACATTTTCTTGGGTAAACCAACCGTTAAATTCCGACGCTCTGTTGATTTGCATTTCAAACGCATCAAAAAGAACGGGATTGAATTCAGCACTTTTATTTTTTTCAATTTTTGAAGTTGAAAATTGTTTAAAAAATTCACCGAGTTTTGCGAAAGCTTCTATCCGTTGGTTTAAATCCATTCTATGGTATCTTAAAATTAAATTTTTATATTCCCTCTGGTAAAAATGATTTTAAATAAAACATCAGAGGAACCCACATTATATTTTTTTATATTTTACAAAATAAAAAGTAAAAAAAATATGTAGGTTTGTGGCAAAATTAATCTAAATAAAATTATGGCCATAAAAATAACCGACGAATGTATTAATTGTGGTGCTTGTGAACCGGAATGCCCTAATAATGCGATATATGAAGCTGCAGAAAACTGGAAGTTTTCTGATGGTACAAAACTTACCGGTAAAATAATTTTAGCCAATGGAAAGGAATTTAATGCTGATGAAACACAAGAACCCATCAATGATGAATATTACTTTATAGTTGCAGATAAATGTACTGAATGCAAAGGATTTTTTAACGAACCGCAATGTGCTGCTGTTTGTCCGGTAGATTGCTGTGTGCCGGATGATGATATTGTTGAGACAGAAGAACAATTATTGGCAAAACAAAAGTTTTTACACAATGGGGAGCAAGATTTTTAATTAAATTAGTTTACAGTTACCAGTTTCAAAAGGCAGTAAGCCGGAAGTTTGTATAAACAAATTGATGTATAAAAGTTTTAACAAATAAATAAATACCTTATTTCTGCTTTAAAATTAAAAAACTATAACGAATTAATAACATCACCATAACCGGTATAATTGCATGGTTAAAAACCTGTATTTTCAAAACCCATACAATTGCCTGTACTGCCAATAAAACCAATAATAATGTATTATAATTTATCAGCCATTTTGGTAAAACTTCTTTAAACATAAAAAAGGCAACTACTAAATTTGGCGCAAAAGCCCATAAAAAGTTGAAGTTTTTATAGGTTGCGGTATGACTTGTGGCAAACCATAACAATAAAACCACAACGCCTATTAAACCAGTTATAAAATACAGAGAAAAATCAATCCATTTGCTTCTTTTGTTATTGGTATAATTTTGATAGGTTTTAACTATAAAAAATAGCGCAATTACCAACAAAACAATTAATGGCTGCATTATAGAAAATGGACGAGGCTGAATATTTTCATTTAAAACAGTGTTGTCTGTTTTTACTATAGGAATATTTTTCCCATCAACTTTTATGGTAGCATTGTTGAAACCCAGGTAAATATAATCGGGTAAAAACTTATATTCGGCAGCGGTTGCATCCCTGTCAATTACAGATCCCAAGGCTAAATCAATCCCAAATTTCCCCCATTTAAATTTATCGGCAGTATAGTCGGCAATTAAGCCCCGATGAGATTTATGGTCGGTAATATGGTTGTTGTTAAAAGTGACTTTGTCTTTTAAAACAGTTTTAATCACTTCTTCTATTTTTGTCGAACAATTGTCATAAAAGAAATCATATTGATAAGAGCTGTTTTCTGGTTTTGCATTGTTTTCCAAAAAATCATAAACTGCCTGTACATCGGCTTCATTTAATGCTAATTCCTGTGTTTTAACCCAACGATTTTCATAATTAAACTGTTGTAAAAAATAGCCATAACGGGTTGTAGAAAGTTGGTAAATTAGTTTTCCTTTTGCAAAATTGAGATAGAAATTTGGTTTGTTGAAGTCGAAAGTGCCGTAGTTATATATTTTATCCAACTTTAAAAACGGGTCGTAAACCCTAAAAGCACTGTGACCAAAAGCGCTGTACAATTCGCTTCCGGGTCCGCAGGTAACAACGCTTACGCTGGCTTCTGATGTTAATTTCTGTTGTGCCATCAATTGAAAGCAACTAAAAAACAGTATAAAAATGAAGTGAAATTTCTTGCGCATTTTATTTGAAAAACCCATCGTTAAAAATTCATAGGATTATAGTACAACTATTTAAATGTGATGATAACTAATGTCATATTTTATGGCTATTAATTAAAAGAGCGAATGTAAAAAAAACTTTCTAAGTTAAGTTTAAAATTTAGGAAATATTATGTTTGTAAATTTAAAAAATCGATTTTTACTCATAAAAATCTTAGCTGAATTCTGATTAAATCCGTAGGTGAATAAAATGATTTTAAATTGGTATTTAGCAATTTATTAAAAAGTTCTATCGAATTAAATTTTACTGAAAAACAATGATTAAATTTACGAAAAATAAAAATAGTGATGCTAAAAAAATACATTCCCAATTTATTGACGCTACTTAACTTACTTTCAGGAACAATTGCAGTATATTTTGCGGTTAAAGAAGAATTGGTAATCGCGGCAGGTTTTGTTTTTTTAGGGATATTTTTTGATTTCTTCGACGGATTTGCGGCAAGAATCATGAAAGTTCAGGGAGAATTGGGAAAACAATTGGACTCATTGGCTGATGTTGTTACAAGTGGGGTAGTGCCTGGAATAGTTTTGTTTCAGCTGATTTCTAAATCGGTAGCGGATGAAACTTGGGAAAATGCCGTTAAATCGGTTTTGAAAATAGGAAACGAACATTATTTCACGAGTTCTTTTTTTATCTCCTTAATTGGATTGCTTTTTACGCTTGGCGCCGCATACAGGCTGGCGAAATTTAATATTGATGAACGGCAAACAAGTTCATTTATTGGTTTGCCGACACCGGCTGCGGCATTGGTGGTTTTATCATTGCCGTTAATATTAAATTTCAGCGGAAATGAATTTGCATCTTCGATTATCCAAAATGTATGGTTTTTAATAGGAATTTCTATCCTTCTTTGTTATTTAATGAATGCGGAAATCCCTTTATTTTCATTAAAATTTAAAGACTACAGTTGGAAAAAAAATAAGATAAAGTATGTGTTTATAATGCTTACGGCTATTTTTAGTGCCTTATTTCAATTTATAGCCATTCCATTGGTAATATTGTTATATGTTTTGCTGTCAACCATTGAAAATAAGCTACTTAAAAAATCGATTTAAAATTTTCTTCTTTTTAACTCGAAATCTTTTCCTAGATAGACACGTCTAACAGTTTCATCTTCAGCAAGTTCTTGTGGTGTTCCTTCTTTTAAAATACCACCTTCAAACATCAAATAGGTTTTATCGGTAATGGCAAGTGTTTCTTGCACATTGTGGTCGGTAATTAAAATACCGATATTTCTGTCTTTTAGATGCGCCACAATATTCTGAATATCTTCAACGGCAATTGGGTCAACACCGGCAAAAGGCTCATCCAATAAAATAAACTTAGGATCTGATGCCAATGCCCGCGCTATTTCAGTTCTTCTTCGTTCCCCGCCCGAAAGTAAATCACCTCTGTTTTTACGTACATGAGCCAAACCAAATTCCTTTAACAAAGATTCCATTTTGTCTTTTTGATCTGCCTTCGACATATCCGAAAATTGCAATACAGATAAAATATTATCTTCAACAGTTAATTTTCTAAAAATAGAAGCTTCCTGCGCCAAATAACCCACACCTTCCTGTGCTCTTTTATACATTGGGTACTTGGTAATTTCCTGATTGTCCAAATATATTTTTCCTTCATTGGGCTGAATCATTCCAACAATCATATAAAATGAAGTGGTTTTTCCTGCGCCATTCGGACCTAAAAGTCCAACAATTTCTCCCTGTTCCACTTGTAATGAAATTCCGTTCACAACATATTTGCTCCCGTATTTCTTTTTTATATTTTCAGCTCTTAAAATCATTGTTGCTTATTTGTTGAATTGTGTAATTGTTTAATTGATTTTTTTAAACTTTCAATTATTCATTTTTAATTATTAATTATCCATTGTCTCAAGTTCTTCCCAATATTCATAAGCCCGTCTTAAATGAGGAATTACGATGGTGCCGCCAACCAAAGTTGCTATGGATAGTGATTCCATCACCTTTTCTTTGGAAACCCCAGCCTTAAAACATCCTTCTAAATGATATTTGATGCAATCATCACATCGCAAAACAGCCGAAGCCACCAAACCTAATAATTCTTTAGTTTGAACATCTAAATGACCGGTTTTGTAGGCATTGGTATCAATGTTAAAAATCCTTTTGATGATTTTATTGTCATCAGCCAAAATTTTATCGTTCATTTTTGCCCGATAGGCGTTAAATTCTTCTACTTGATTAGGCATTTTTAAGTTCTTTTTTGCGCTCATTTTTTAAAACTACTTTCGAAATAAATATACTTACTTCATATAAAACAAGGATAGGAATTGCTACAATAATTTGGCTAACAATATCTGGAGGAGTAATTACTGCGGATAAAATTAATACCAAAACCAATGCATGTTTTCTATATCTTTTTAAAAAATCGGGTGTAATTAATCCCATTTTAGTTAAGAAATACATCACTATTGGCAATTCAAAGATCAATCCGGAAGCCAATACCGATGATTTTAACAAGGAGATATAGGAATCAATTTTAATGTTTCGTTCCACCAAATCACTTACAGAATAATTTCCTAAAAAGTTTACAGAAAGTGGCGTAATCACATAATATCCAAACAAAACTCCCACAAAAAACAAAAACGAAGAAACAATGATAAAAGCCACTGCGCCTTTTCGTTCTTTTTCATAAAGGCCTGGACTTATAAATTTCCAAAATTCCCATATAATAAAGGGAAAAGCAATAATAAATCCGACTGTAATTGATATCCAAATATGAGCACTAAATTGCTCTCCCATTTCCAAACTTTGCAAGGTAAAAGGGATTTTATCTATACACAAACCATCTGTGCCAAAGAATCTTGAAACGCGGCAAAATACCCTGTATGTAATAAAATTAGGATCCTTAGGTGCGAAAATAATTTTGTTGAAAATGAAGTTCTTCATCAAAAATGCAATTATGCCAAAAATAAATATAGCTGCACTAGAGCGAACCAAATGCCATCTCAATTCTTCAACATGGTCTAAAAATGACATGTCTTTTTCAAGTTCTCCTTTTTTCTTTTTTGCCATTTTAAAAAATTCCTTCTTTTAATAAATCATGCAAATGTACAACACCTATGTATATAGAATTGTCTTCAACCAAAATTTGGGAAATTTTATTATTTTCCATAGTTTCCATTGCTTCAATGGCCATCGCATCAACCTGTATTGTTTTCGGATTTTTGCTCATAATATCTTTAGCGACAAGCTTGCCAATATCGGGCGAATCTTTTAGCATTCTTCTTAAATCGCCATCAGTAATAATGCCAACTATTTTATTGTTATCAATAACGGCAGTGGTACCCAACCGTTTTTTTGAAATTTCAATAATCACATCTTTAATTGGCGTAGTTGGGGCAACTTTTGGCATTTCATTTTTCCCAATTAAATCACTCACCCTTAAATATAATTTTTTTCCCAAGGCACCGCCAGGATGGTATTTTGCAAAATCTTTACTCGAAAAATTGTTGAGTTTCAATAAACATATTGCCAAAGCATCGCCCATAACCAATTGTGCTGTGGTACTTGTTGTTGGCGCTAAATTATTTGGATCAGCTTCTTTTTCCACACAGGAATTCAACAAAAAATCGGCATTTGAGCCTAAAAATGATGCTGCATTGCCTGTAATTGCAATTATTTTGTTTCCGTAATTTTTAATTAATGGCAATAATACCTTTATTTCTGGTGTGTTTCCGCTTTTTGAGATGCAAACCACCACATCATTTTCCTGAATAATTCCTAAATCGCCGTGAATGGCATCGGCTGCATGCATAAATATTGCTGGGGTTCCTGTAGAATTTAACGTAGCGACAATCTTTGTTGCGATGTTTGCGCTTTTGCCAATTCCGGTCACAATTACCCTTCCTTTAGACTGATGAATAAAATTTACGGCATTTTCGAAATCTGCATCTAGAAAATTTACTAAATTCGCAATCGCTTTGCTTTCAATTAAAATTGTTTGCTTTGCATTCTCAATAATTGTATTTTTATTTTTCAAGAGATTATGATTTTTTAACAAAAAAAAGTTTTATCTTTAATTTTAAACAAAAATATATTTATTTATTTAGAAATTGAATAAACTGCTAATAAAAAAGTAAAAGTCAAAATTTATGAAATTTTTTAAATCATCAACTAAGAGATTGTTTTAGTTGTGGGTTTAAATTTGTATTAATAATTTAGAAGTGATAATGAATAGTAAAGAAATTGATTTACATGAGGCTTTAAAAAAATATTTTGGTTTTACTAAATTTAAAGGTCTTCAAGAGCCTGTTATAAAAAGTATTATTGAGGGAAATGACACATTTGTGATAATGCCAACCGGCGGAGGAAAGTCCTTATGCTACCAGCTTCCCGCCTTGGTTAAAGAGGGTACAGCCATCGTTGTTTCACCGTTAATTGCATTGATGAAGAACCAGGTTGATGCCATTCGAGGCATTTCAGCGGAGCATGGAATTGCACATGTACTAAATTCATCCTTAAATAAAACGGAGGTTGCTCAAGTTAAAGGTGATATAGAGAAGGGAATTACAAAATTATTGTATGTAGCTCCAGAATCTTTAATGAAAGAAGAGTACATCGACTTTTTAAAAAATCAGAATATATCTTTTGTAGCCATAGATGAAGCACATTGTATATCAGAATGGGGGCATGATTTTAGGCCGGAATATAGAAACCTTAGAACCATAATTCAAAAAATAGACCATGTTCCATTAATTGGACTGACTGCAACTGCAACCCAAAAAGTACAGGAAGATATTATAAAAACGCTAGGCATGTTAAATGCCAATACCTTTAAAGCTTCCTTTAACCGACCCAATTTATTTTATGAAGTTCGGCCTAAAACAAAAAACATAAATTCTGATATTATTCGATTTGTACGCCAATTTCAGGGCAAATCGGGTATTATTTATTGTTTAAGTCGAAAGAAAGTTGAAGAAATAGCACAAGTATTACAAGTAAATGGCATAAAAGCAGTTCCTTATCACGCAGGATTGGACGGAAAAACCAGATCAAAACACCAAGATATGTTTTTGATGGAAGATGTTGATGTGGTGGTGGCAACGATTGCTTTTGGAATGGGGATTGACAAGCCTGATGTTCGTTTTGTGATTCATCATGACATTCCAAAAAGTTTGGAAAGCTATTATCAGGAAACTGGAAGGGCAGGACGCGATGGTGGTGAAGGTTTTTGTTTGGCTTATTATTCTTATAAAGATATTGAAAAGTTAGAAAAATTCTTATCAGGAAAACCTGTAGCAGAGCAGGAAATAGGCAATGCTTTGTTACAAGAAGTGGTTGGTTATGCAGAAACATCCATGTCTCGCAGAAAATATTTGTTGCATTATTTTGGGGAAGATTTTGATGAAGTAAATGGGTTGGGCGCACTAATGGATGACAATGCCAAAAACCCCAAGAAAAAACATGAGGCTGAAGCTGAATTAAAAATGCTATTGGAAGTTGTTGTAAAAACTTACCAAAAATATAAAGCAAAAGATCTTGTAAACACCTTAACTGGAAAATTAAATGCCCAATTGAAATCCCATAAAACAGACGAACAAGCATTTTTTGGCTGTGGAAAAGAACAAGACGGAAAATATTGGATGGCGTTGATTAGACAAGCATTGGTTGCGAGATTTATCAATAAAGAAATTGAGCAATATGGTGTTATAAAAATTACTGACAAAGGAACTGACTTTATTGAAAATCCGTCTTCATTTATGATGACTGAAGACCATGTTTATGATGAAAGTACTGATGCAACAATTTTAGCAAACATTAACGGAAGCGGAAATTCTGCGGATGAAGTGTTGCTTAAAATGCTCAAAGAATTACAAAAGTCGGTTGCCAAGAAAAATGGTGTTCCACCTTATGCGGTACTGTTGGAACCATCGTTGGAAGATATGGCATTGAAATATCCAATGACTATGGATGAGTTAAAAAACATTTATGGCATTGGTGAAGGAAAAGCAAACAAATACGGCAAACCATTTATTGAATTGATTGCAAAATATGTAGAAGAAAACGACATTCTTCGACCAGATGATTTTGTGGTTAAGGGCACTGGTGTAAATTCAGGCCTAAAACTTTATATCATTCAGAATACAGACAGGAAAATTCCGCTCGAAGATATTGCAAAATCAAAAGGTTTAAGTTTTAATGAATTGATTGAAGAAATGCAAGGAATTGTTTATAGCGGCACCAAATTAAATATTAATTACCATATTGATGAATTGTTGGATGAAGAGCAACAGGATGAGATTTTTGACTATTTTATGGAATCTAAAAGTGACAGGATTCAAGAAGCGTTAGACGAATTTGATGGTGATTATGATGAAGAAGAGTTGCGCTTGATGCGTATAAAATTTATGAGTCAGGTTGCTAATTAAAAATTAAGCCAAATAAGCCACAACCATACCAGCCAATATTGCAACAAATTTTAGAAGATTAAACTTATGGTCTTTTGATGTTTCAAACAAAATTATTGTTGAAATATGTAAAAAGATTCCTATGATAATTGCAGTAATCTCTGTTTTATAATGTGTCAAAATTTGAACATATTCCCCAGCCAAACTCCCTAAAGGTGTCATTAAAGAAAATAGTAATAGAAATAACACCGCATTCCTTTTTGAGATTTTTGAGCTTACAAAAAAAGTGCCCAAAATAATTGAAATTGGAATATTGTGAATCACTATTGCCCATAGTAAATATTCGTGTCGCTGGCTATGTGCTAATGGTATTCCTTCCAAAAAAGCATGAATATTTAAACTGATGAATAATGCCCAGGGAAAAACAACATTTTCCTCTGTATGAATATGACCGTGTTCAGCACCTTTTGAGAAAAAATCCAGAATAAGCTGCAATAACAATCCCAAAAGAATAAATAAGCCAATATTTGTTTTATTTGACGCATAAACTTCAGGAAACAGATGTAAAATTGTGATAGAAAGTAAGTAAGCCCCACTAAACGCCAATAATAATTGAACGGTCTTAAAACTTGGTTTCAATCCGAAAACGATAATAATACCAACCAATACGGAGGCAATAAGTGCAATATAGGTCATTCTAGAACTAAGATTAAACGGTCTGAGGTTTCTTCATTAAAATCTTCTAACTGATAATTTCCAAAAGTAAATTTAATTTTAAATCCGATAGAATTTACATAGGAATTAATTTTAGCAAAATCTAAGCTTTTTACTTTTTCAAAATAGGTGTGGTGCTTGCCATCCGCATCAAAATTTATTTCTTTTATGATAAATCCGTTTTTTACATAACGATTCATTTTAAAAGTAATGCCATCAATAGTAAGTTCTTCCTCAGAAACTAGCGTAGAAATCACTTTTTTTGCATTCATAAAATCGATTATAGCAATTCCGTTTGGATTTAAACCATTTTTAATATTTAGTAAAATGGCAATATCTTCTGCATCATCTTCAAAAAAACCGAAACTTGTGAACAGATTTAAAATAACATCAAACTTGCTATTAAAAAAATTACGCATATCATGTTCTTCAAATTGAAGCGTTTCAGTTTCAAATTGTTTGGCATATTCTATGCTGTTTTTAGATAAATCGGCACCAATAACCTTGAAGCCCAATGAGTTTAAATAGATGGAATGACGCCCTTTTCCGCATCCTAAGTCCAAAACCGAATCTCCTTTTTCTAATTTTAAAAAAGTAATTAACTTTTCTAAAAATGCCTGACCTTCAGAATAATCTCGATGTTTATATAAAATATGGTAATAGCTTGTATCAAACCAAGAAACAAACCAGTCTTTATTTTTAGTCATAATATTGAAATGACTGCAAAAATAAGAATTTGTTTGGTTTAATGTTTAAGGAATGCCTTGTTTTTATTATTCTATAAAAAGTTTTGAACACCTCCTGCATGCAGATCTATCTATCCGGTAGGTAGGCAAGCTTTTTCTAAATTTTAACTTTTAACTGAATATTTCAGTACTTTTGCAAAATAATTATATAATATGGAACGAAATTTTAAAATGGTTGCCACCACGATGTTTGGCTTGGAGGAAGTATTGGCAACAGAACTTAAAAATTTAGGGGCGCAAGATGTAGAAACGGGCGTTAGGAGCGTTACTTTTTTAGGTGATAAAGGCTTTATGTACAAAGCAAATATGGCTTTGCGTACGGCGATTAGAATTTTGAAGCCTATTAAATCCTTTAAAGTTGCAGATGAAGATGATTTGTATAAAAAAATACAACAAATTCAGTGGGAAAAACATATGAGTGTTTCCAGTACCTTTTCTATTGGTGCTGTAGTAAATTCTCAGGGTTTTACTACAAATTCTCATTATATCACGTTAAAATCCAAAGATGCCATTGCGGATTATTTCAGAAATAAATACAATGAAAGGCCAAGTGTTGACACAAAACATCAGGATTTAAAAATTCACGTTCATATTCATAACAATTATTGTTCCATTTCTTTAGACAGCTCGGGGGATTCCTTGCACAAGCGAGGCTATAGAAGTGCTACAAATATTGCACCCATAAACGAAGTTTTGGCGGCAGGTTTGGTGTTGCTTTCAGGATATACGGGCGATTGTAATTTTATTGACCCGATGTGTGGCTCAGGAACTATTTTAATTGAAGCTGCGATGATTGCCAACAATATTCCGGCAAATATCAACAGAAATGAATTTGGATTTGAAAAATGGTCAGATTATGATGAGGAGTTGTTTTTTACTATCCAAGATTCTTTGATAAAAAAAATACGCAATTCCCATTTTAAAATCATGGGGTTTGACAAAGCGCCTTCTGCAGTTGTAAAAGCAAAGGAAAATGTGGCAAATGCCAATTTAAGCGAATTTATTGGGGTGCATCATGTAAACTTTTTTAATTCAGTAAAGGAAGTGTTTGGGCGTACCATTATTTTATTCAACCCACCTTATGGAGAGCGTTTGGATATTGATATGCAAGAATTTTATAAAAAAATTGGCGATACCTTAAAAAGTGGTTATTCAGATTCTACCGTTTGGTTTATTACTTCAAATATGGAAGCCATAAAACATGTTGGACTTAGAACTTCAAGAAGAATTCCTATGAAAAACGGAGATTTAGATTGTTTGTTTGTGCGTTACGATATGTATGAAGGAAGTAAAAAAGCAAAAAAACAATCAACTAAAGAAGAAGAGTCTTAAGGGCAAATCACTCATTGTTTGTGGAAAAAGCAAAAAAGGCGTTGCACTAATACAACGCCTTTTGTTATTTTAATTCAAATAATTCTTAGTTTCTTCTTGAAGAATTTCTGCTTGAATTTTCCTCTTTATCTGATTTCTCATTAGATTTCCTGTCTTTTGATTCTTTTGCAGTTCGATCTTTTCGAGTGTTTGTTTTATTATTTTTTTGTTGCACTCTTTCAGGAGCACGATTTTCAGCTATTCTTCCGCTATTCGCGCTATGTTCACTCTGACTTGGTCTATTAACAGTAGTTGATCTTCTATCAGTATTGTTACCGTTTTGGACTGATCTTTCGTTAGATGCAGGTCTGTTAACTGTATTAGATCTTCTATCAGTATTATTACCAGCCTGATTTGTTCTTGCATTAGAACTAGGCCTGTTTACCGTAGTTGTTCTTCTATCAGTGTTGTTAACAGAACTATTATTGCGATTACTTTGACTTGTTCTGTAATTGGTATTTCTTCTGCTTACCGGCTCTTTTCGGTCATCATATCTATTAGGAACACTTTTAGTTGCTACACGTCTTGTGTCATTACCATTTCTATTATAATTTTTATGGTAATATTTATTCCTAGAATGATCACTATAATAGGTGTAACGTGTTGGATAATAGTGATTTCTATAAGGATTGTAACTTACAATTCTGAAATCAAATAATGGTCTTATAAAATAATTATGATATGGATGAAACACATAATTACGGTTGTAATTGTTAATATATCCTGAGTAATGGCTATAATAACCTTGTCTGTTATAATATACATGCAACCCGCCTATGCGAACCAATCTTCCTGAATCGTAGGTGATATGCGTATTTCCAATTCTATTTACGCGACCGTAATAGTCATAATAAATAGGAATATCCTCTACCTGGATAATGGCTCCATAGTCGTCATACTGCACGTATGCATCATAGTCATAACCAGAGTTGAAACTTATGTTTACGCCATTGCCTTGATAATTAACACCAAAACCACTTCTTTGGTTTCTTGGGTTGATGTAAAAATCGAATTCACCATTTTGAAAAACAGCAAATGTTACGTTTCTTTCAACAAAGGTGAAAGAATCTCCATAGTCATTGTTATAATAATTTATTGAAGAATTCTCAATTTTAAAAGTCGAAGCCTGCACACCAAACCCAACGACTAAAACCGTTGCCAATAGTAATAATTTTGTTTTCATGATAAAAAATTTAAAGGTTAAACTAAATTTGCTGGTTAGCAGCATTCCTTTTCACAAATACAAACAACGTGCCAAAAAAAAAGATGCCCAATTTTATTGGGCATCTTACCTATTTAAATTCAAAAAAATGAAATTATAAGTTACTAATATTTCCAAGTGTTTTTTTCAAATTTGCTGCGAATATAAATACTTAATAATATTTTTATATGACAAATGTTACTTATCAAGATTTTTTTTATTTTTTTTATTTTTTGAAGAAAATTAAATTGTACACATACGCTGTTTATTAAATTGATTTTAAATATTTTTACGTTTTAAAACCAGAGCCTTTGGATAATTTTATTGATGTTATTTTACCCATTCCCCTACAAAAGTTATTTACTTATAAAATAACCGAAGCGGAAGTTTCCTTTTTGAAACGAGGGATGCGTGTTGCTGTAGAATTTGGAAAATCAAAAATATATACCGCATTGGTTTATAAAATTCATCAAATTCCGCCAGTTGGATACGATGCAAAGGAAATTTATCAAATATTAGATGAAATTCCTGTTGTAAACAATATGCAAATTACCCATTGGGAATGGATTTCCAATTATTATATGTGTTCTTTGGGTGAAGTTTACAGGGCTGCGCTGCCATCAGCTTTTTTATTGGAAAGCGAAACTGAGGTTCAATTGGTTTTGGGATTTACAAATGAAGAAGTGCTTAGTGACGAAGAATTTTTAATTTTTGAAGCTTTGCAGCATCAATCACAGCTATCAATACAGCAAATTATTGAAATTCTTGGAAAAAAAAGTGTATTTCCAATTATCAAATCCTTACTCGATAAAAATGCCATTGTAGTAAAAGAACAAATTTATGAACAGTACAGGCCGAAATTAGAAAAATATATTCGATTGGCAGATGCTTGGAGCGCAGCCGAAAAATTATCAGAATTGCTGGACTCCTTAAGCAGGGCAAAAAAACAACGAGAGCTTATTTTAACCTATTTTCAATTACAGGCTTCAAAAAAACCGATAAAGCAAAGTAAGCTACAAGAGGATTCAAATAGTTCTTCCGCAGTGTTAAAATCATTAATTGATAAAGGTGTTTTTGAAGTCTATTTCATCCAACAAGACCGAATTAATTTCGACGGAAAATCGGGCAAGATAAAAGAGTTGACCCCACATCAGGAAGAGGCTTTTTTAGCCATAAAAGATAACTTCAAAACAAAGCAAACTATACTTTTAAAAGGCATCACAAGTAGCGGTAAAACAGAAATTTACGTAAAATTAATTAAACAAGTTATTGAAGATGGTAAGCAAGTTCTTTATCTGCTCCCAGAAATTGCGCTCACTGCACAATTAATTGATAGATTGCAACTTTATTTCGGAGAATATTTGTCTGTTTTTCATTCAAAATATTCGATGAATGAACGCGTTGAAGTATGGAATAATGTGTTGGAAAACAAACCAAAAGCGCAATTGATTTTAGGCGCTCGATCTTCCATATTTTTGCCTTTTTCCAATTTAGGACTCATCATTGTTGATGAAGAACATGAACCTTCTTTTAAACAATATGATCCGGCGCCAAGATATCATGCTAGGGATGCCTCAATAGTTTTGGCGAATCAACACCAAGCTAAAGTGATACTGGGTTCAGCAACACCAAGTATAGAAACCTATTACAATGCGCAACATGGAAAATATGGTTTGGTGGAATTAAATAGGAGATTTGGCAATGTTTTACTACCTGAAATTGAATTGGTAGATGTAAAAGAAAAGCACCGAAAAAAGCGAATGAAAGGTCATTTTTCCGACCGATTGCTTGAATTGATTACCGAATCGCTAGATAATAAAGAGCAAGTAATTTTATTCCAAAACCGGCGTGGTTATGCGCCCGTTGTAGAATGTGAAACTTGTGGTGTTTCGCCGCAATGTCCCAATTGTGATGTGAGTTTAACCTACCATAATTTCAGAAAAGAATTGCGATGCCATTATTGCGGACATCATCAGGCTATGCCCCATAATTGCGGCGCTTGCGGTAGCGAAAAATTGAACACTAAAGGTTTTGGAACCGAGCAAATTGAAATTGAATTGATGGAATTGTTTCCAAGCGCAAAGGTGGGTAGAATGGATTTCGACACTACGCGAGGCAAATACAGTTATCAAAAAATTATTGGTCAATTTCAATCACAAGAAATAGATATTTTGGTAGGTACGCAAATGCTTTCAAAAGGACTGGATTTTGCAAATGTGTCCTTGGTGGGAATTATGAATGCCGATAATATGTTGAATTTCCCCGATTTTAGGGCACACGAAAGAAGTTATCAGTTGATGGTTCAAGTTTCTGGTAGGGCGGGACGTGCAAGCAAAAGAGGAAAGGTTGCCATACAAACCTACAATCCGCACCATCAAATATTACAGCAAGTTTCAACCAATGCCTTTGAAGAAATGTATAAGGAGCAATTAGATGAACGCTGGCAATACCATTATCCGCCATTTTACCGAATAATTAAAATAACCTTGCGCCATAAAGATTTTAATAGGGTAGAAGAAGGCGCTGTTTGGCTGGGAAAATCATTAATCTCCATTTTTAAGCATGATATTTTGGGACCTTCAATACCGGGAATTTCAAAAATAAGGAATTATTATATCAGAACAATCATTATAAAAATACCGCAAAAACAATCATTGAAAGTTAGTAAAAATCAAATACAAAGGGTTAAAAATGCATTTCAATCCATCAATCAATTTCGTGCCATTAAATTCAATATTGATGTGGATAATTATTAAAGCTATTTTATTGAATTTACACTTGCCAATTAAGGAAATAACGCTATATTTGCACCCTTAAAAGTAAAAACTTAAATTATTAATTATGAATCATTACGAAACTGTTTTCATTTTGAATCCCGTTTTATCTGATGTTCAGGTAAAGGAAACAGTAAAGAAGTTTGAGGACTATCTTGTTTCTAAAGGTGCCGAAATGATATCAAAAGAGGATTGGGGCTTAAAAAAATTAGCGTACACCATCCAAAACAAAAAAAGTGGATTTTATCACTTATTCGAATACAAAGTTGCTGGAGAAACAATCGCTCCTTTTGAACTTGAATTTAGAAGAGATGACAGTATTATGCGTTATTTAACCGTTGCGTTAGATAAACATGCTGTTGCTTGGGCTGAAAAAAGAAGATTAAGAGACGGTAGTAAAGCAGTTAAAAAATAAGCGTTATGTCTATAGAACAACAAGCAAAAGGAGGAAAACAAGGTGATGTTCGTTACCTAACTCCGTTAGATATTGAAACAAAACAAGTAAAGAAATACTGTCGTTTTAAAAAGAACAACATCAAATATATCGATTATAAAGATGCTGATTTCTTATTATACTTAGTAAATGAACAAGGTAAAATTCTACCTCGTCGTTTAACAGGAACTTCATTAAAATACCAACGTAAAGTGTCTGTTGCCATTAAAAGAGCACGTCACTTGGCTTTATTGCCATACGTTGCAGATATGTTAAAATAAAAACAGCAAGGAATTATGGAAATTATATTAAAGCAAGACGTTGAAAACCTAGGGTTTAAAGATGATCTTATTACTGTAAAAAATGGTTTTGGACGTAACTATTTGATTCCTCAAGGATTTGCAGTGTTGGCAACAAGTTCAGTAAAGAAAGTATTGGCAGAAACTATAAAGCAACGTGCTTATAAAGAAGAAAAATTAATAAAAGATGCTACAGAAATTGCAGATGCAATTAAAGCATTAGATATTAAAATTTCTGCTAAAACAGCCGATAACACAAAATTATTTGGATCAGTAAATAACCAAGATGTTGCAGATGCTTTAGCAGCTGCTGGTCAGACTATTGAGAAAAAATACATCAAAGTTGAAGGCGGTACTATTAAAAGAATTGGAAAATACAATGCTACAATTAGATTGCATAGAGCAGTTGTGGTAGAATTGCCAATTGAAATCGTTGCAGAAGCAAAATAACTAACATTTTTTAGTTAATAAATATATTAAAGCCCACTAATAAGTGGGTTTTTTTATGAAACAAATATTGTTGTTTACTTATAAAATCATTTAGTAAATTTACCAACCATATCTAAAATCTAAATAATGAAAAAAACGATTATATTATTAACATTAATGATTGCTGTTATATCGTGCAGTCAAGACAAAAAAAACGCTTTAATGGAAAATGATCTATCCAACAACCCATTTTTAAAGGAAAGTACGCTTCCTTATCATGCTCCGGACTTTACTAAAATTCAAAATAAACATTTTAAACCAGCATTGGTAGAGGCCATGAAACAACAGTCTAATGCAGTAAATCTAATTATTGAGAATGATGAAAAAACTACTTTTGAGAATACCATACTTGCCCTAGAAAAAAGTGGGGAAATGTTAGACAGGGTTGCTAATGTATTTAATTCTTTAACTGCAGCCAACACCAACGATACTTTAAAAAAAGTAGAATCTGAAATTGCTCCCTTAAAGGCAAAACATTATGATGAGATTTATTTAAATGATAAGTTATTTGCAAAAGTAAAGGACATTTACACAAATAGAGACAGCCTTAACTTGGATGCTGAGTCTTTTAAATTGGTAGAAAATTATTATGAAAAATTCACAATCGCAGGCGCTAATTTATCGAAGGAAGACAAAGTTGCTTTAAAAAATATTAATGAACAGCTAGCATCTTTAAGTACAACTTTTAATCAAACCTTGCTAGATGCAAATGAAGCGGCTACTATTGAAATTCATGATGTCAAAAAGCTTGCAGGACTTTCAAAAGAACAAATTGAAAATATTAAAGATAAAACCAAAGAAAACACTTGGCGATTAACAATTACCAATACTACGCAACAATCTCAATTACAATATTTAGAAGATAGAGAAGTAAGAAAGCAATTATTTGAAGCTGGTTGGAATAGGACTAATGCAGGAAAATATGACACCAAGGAATTGGTTACTAAAATGGTTGAATTGCGTGCTCAAAAATCAAAATTATTAGGTTTTGATAATTTTGCTTCCTGGAGATTGCAAAACACGATGGCTAAAAATCCGCAAACAGTTTTGGATTTATTTGCGAAATTGGTTCCGGCAGCAACTTTAAAAGCTAAAAATGAGATAGGTGAAATTCAAAAAATGATAAATAGTCAAGGTAAAACTTTTGAGTTAGAACCTTGGGATTGGAATTTTTATGCCGAAAAAGTCAGAAAAGCTAAATACGATCTAGATGAAAGCGAAATTAAACCTTATTTTGAACTAAATACAGTTTTAGAAAAAGGCGTTTTTTATGCAGCACAAAAATTATATGGGATCACTTTCAAAAAGAGAACTGATATTCCAACTTATCAAGATGATGTTGTAACCTATGAATTATTTGAAGAAGATGGCACGCCACTTGGTTTGTTTTATGGCGATTATTATGCTAGAAGTTCCAAAAGTGGAGGAGCATGGATGGATAATTTTGTTACACAATCAACATTATATAACAAAAAACCAGTTATTTATAATGTAATGAATATTGCGAAACCTGCAGAAGGTGAACCAACTTATTTGTCATTTGATGAAGTTGAAACCATGTTTCATGAATTTGGTCACGCATTGCACGGTTTTTTTGCAAGTCAGCATTATCCTAGTTTATCAGGTACTGCAGTTGCCAGAGATTTTGTGGAATTTCCTTCTCAATTCAATGAGCATTGGGCATTAAATTCGATTATTCTTGATAATTATGCTTTAAATTATAAAACTGGCGCTAAAATTCCTCAAGAATTAATCACTAAAATTAAAAATTCAGGTTCGTTTAATCAAGGATATAGCTTAATTGAAGTTTTGGCTGCATCTAATTTAGACATGCTTTGGCACACCATTTCGGCTGATACGAAAATTACAGATGTAAATAAATTTGAAACCGGTGCGCTAAATTCAGTTCATTTATTAATGAAAGAAGTCCCAACAAGATATAGTTCTACCTATTTTGCGCATATTTTTAGCGGTGACTATTATGCAGGATATTATTCATATTTGTGGACAGAAGTTCTAAGTCATGATGCTTTTGACTATTTTACAGAACATGGCGGTTTAACAAGAAAAAATGGACAACGCTACAGAGATATGGTTCTTTCAAGAGGAAATACATTAGAACTAGAAAAAATGTATAAAGATTTCAGAGGTTCAGCACCTAAAATTGAACCTATGATCAAAGCAAGAGGATTAAACTAAATTGGGTCAATCAAAAAACAAAGTTAGTACCAATTTATCTATAGCCTCCAAAATGGTTAAAACAGAGACAGATAATTTTGCACCACAAAGATATCTTTGTGGTGCAACACAAAAAACCTTTATCAGATTCAATATTTTTGATATAGAAATCTACTTCAATGGCTCAATACTCCATTTACAAAGGAATAATTGCCTCCAAAAAAATACATACAAGAGTTTTTTTTGAAAATTAAATAAAATAACGAAATAAGACAGTAAAATAGTTAGATTTACTGTGTCTAAAATTTAATTAGCACAGAATTGTTAATAAAGATATAAGGAGTCTACCTTTTATGTAGACTTTTTTTTTATTTTTGAATACGATTAATTAATTATTATAAATTTAACATTAAATTTCATGAAAAAACAATTATTATTTTCTATGCTAATTGCTGTGTTTTTTGTTGTAAGTGCCTTTTCGCAGGCAACAACTTCAAAAATTCAGGGAGTGGTAAGTGATGACACTCTTGCAGGATTATTTGGTGCAACCGTTGTTGCAAAACACTTGCCGACAGGAACAATTTCTGGAACTATCACGTTAGAAAGCGGCAGGTATTCATTGCCAAACTTGCGGGTTGGCGGTCCTTACACAATAACTTTTAGCTATATAGGTTTCAAAACTATTGAATATATTGATGTATATTTAGAATTAGGTAAAGCTTTTGACATAGACGTTAATATGGAAAGTGAAAGTGAGCAATTAGGAGAAGTAGTTATTACCAGCGGAAAAAACACTACTTTTAATAGTGATAGAACCGGGGCTGAAACAAGTGTAGGGAACAGGGAACTGACAAAATTACCAACAATTTCAAGATCTACTGCAGATTTTACACGTTTAGATCCTTCTGCATCGGGTGGTTCCTTTGGTGGTAGAAACGACCAATTTAATAACTTTACTTTAGATGGTTCTATTTTTAACAATCCATTTGGATTAGATGCTGCCACACCTGGTGGACAAACAGGTGCGCAACCAATATCATTAGATGCCATTGAACAGATTTCTGTTGCAACAGCACCTTACGACGTAACGTTATCGGGTTTCACAGGGGCTTCTGTAAATGCAGTTACTAAAAGTGGTACCAATAAAGTAACAGGAACTATCTACGGTTTTTTTAGGAACCAAGATTTAACGGGTAGTAAAGTAAAAGGAGAAGATATATTTGTTCCAAAATTAGATCAAAACCAATATGGTATCAGTATTGGAGCACCTATTGTTAAGGACAAACTTTTTGTTTTCGCTAATTTCGAAGTTGATGAAAGAAGCGATTTAGGTCAAACTTGGTTGCCAAATAAAGGCACAGGTGCCATAAATGAATCAAGAGTTTTAGAATCCGATTTAAAAGCAGTACAATCCGCTTTACTCAATCTAGGATATGATCCAGGTTCTTACGAAGGATTTACTCATGATTCAAACAGCACAAAAGGTATATTAAAATTTGATTGGAACGTGAATGAAAATAACCGTTTGGCAGTTATTTATAATTTTTTAGATGCGTCAAGTGATAAGACTGCACATCCAACGGCTATATCATATAGAGGTCCTAGCGCTCAAACTTTACAATTTGAAAATTCTGGGTACCAAATTAACAATAAATTGCAATCATTTTTATTGGAGTTAAATTCTAAACTGGATGACAATGTATCAAATAAACTTCAAGTAGGTTATACACATTTTGACGATTTTAGAGTTCCGTTTTCTGAACCTGCACCAGTGATTAATATTTATAAAGATGGTTCACCATATATTATTGCTGGACATGAACCATTCTCAATCAATAATACTTTAGACCAAAAAGTATTTCAATTAACGAACAATTTAAATATCAGCAAAGGAGACCATAACTATACCATTGGTTTTTCATTCGAAAAATTTCAATTTGAAAATTCGTTCAATTTAGCGGGTTATGATAATTTTACATATCCATATAGAGGTACATTTACAATACCAGGATTTGGAGGACCATACCCATCTGTACAGGATTTTTTAGATCTTTCTAATCCTGGTGGTGTTGTTGATACAAATATAACTTATGCTGAAAATGCATATAATAGTCGTAATGCAGCAGGAGCAGGTAATGACGGTGGTTGGAAATTAGCTGAAACAAATGTTGGTCAATTGGCATTTTATTTGCAAGATGAGTGGAATATAAATGACGATTTTAAAATTTCTTATGGCGTTAGATTTGACAAACCATTGTATTTTGATACTTCTGAATTAATTCAGAAATACATAGACACTGATAATGGAGCAACAAGAGATAATAGCATTTTATATTACGATCCAGAAACAGGTGATGCAGTTACGTTAAACTCAACCAAAATGCCAAACAATCAATTCCTAATTTCACCAAGGCTAGGATTTAACTGGGATATGAATGGAGATAAAACAGTTCAGTTAAGAGGAGGGACAGGATTGTTTACAGGTCGTTTTCCTTTTGTTTGGCTGGGTAACCAAGTAAGCGGCGCAGATGATGGATATTTTCAAATTGTTGATCCAGACTTTAAATTTCCACAAGTATGGAGATCAAGTTTAGGATTGGATTACCAATTAGAAAACGGAGTTGTGCTTACCACAGATATATTTTACACGAAAGATTTAAATGGTGCTCATGTGCAAAACTGGGGATTAAAAACACCGACAGGTACTTTAAATGGTGTTGATAATAGACCTGTTTATAATAATTCAGACAAAGGAGCGAACAATGCTTATGTATTTACAAATTCCGATAAAGGAAGAACTTTGAATGTAAGTTTTAAAGCGCAAAAATCTTTTGAAAATGGTTTGTATGTAATGGCGGCTTATAATTATTTAAACTCTAAAGACGTAAACTCCATTGAAGCAGAAATTACAGGAGATGCATTTGCATTTAATCCATCTTTAGGAAATTCAAATGATGCTACATTGGCTTATTCTAAATATGGTGATACACACCGTTTTATTGGTGTGGCTTCCAAAACTTGGCAATACGGTGCAAATGACCAATGGGGAACTTCACTTTCTGCATTTTTTGAATATGCCCAAGGAGGAAGATTTTCTTATACTTACGGTGGTGATATAAATAATGATGGGTCTTTTGTGAATGATTTAATTTATATTCCAACTGCTCAAGAAATTAACAATATGTCATTTGACACTTCATTAGACACAGAAGCAAACCAAAGACAAGCTCTGGAATCATATATTCAACAAGATGATTATCTTAGTGGCAGAAGAGGAGATTATGCAGAACGTTATGGTGCTTTAGCTCCTTGGAGAGGGAAATGGGACATGAAATTTATTCAGGAATTGAAAGTTTCAAAAACCAATTCTATACAATTTAGCATTGATATTTTAAATGTAGGCAATCTGATTAATTCAGATTGGGGATTGGTTCAAGAACCTAATGCAGTGCAACCAATTGGTGTAACTGTGGATGGAACCGGAACTCCAACCTATGCATTTAATCCAAATTTAAAGGATACTTTTGTTTATGATGCAGGTTTATTATCAAGATGGCAAATGCAATTTGGATTGCGTTATTCATTCTAAATTTTAAATTTAATATATTTGAACCGCCCAAATTGGGCGGTTTTTTTTATTTATATAACAGATGAAATGCTTACAACAAATTAATCTAACAGAAAAAAAAGATTCTGAGCGTTCCATTTGTCAAATAAAAAACAACAAATAAAACGAGTATAACAAATTTTAATAAACAAAGGAATGATTAATAGTGAACAGCATCTGTCACCGTTTAAAAATAAAATTTAAACAGATGAAGTACAGACAATTAACCAAAGAACAGTTTTCGGAATTACATAAAGAGTTTGCTGAATTTTTGGCGACTCAGCAAATTGATGCAGAAGAGTGGAAAAAAATAAAAGAAGAAAAACCCTCTATGGCTGAAGAAGAATTAAATATATTTAGTGATGTTGTTTGGGAAAATGTTTTAATCAAAACGGAATATTTAGAGCATATTTCTGCAAACGACATTAATTTATTTAAATGTAATTCAGAAGACATAATTAGAATTTACATTAAGTTAAAGGACAAAAACAAAAATTTTTTAAGCACGAATGATTTCCAATGGTTTTTGAAAAATCCGCTAGATGATAGGTTTGAGTATTTTAGAGCTGAAAAAAAATATAAAAAACCACGAAATACAGAATTGTTTGAACTTATCGAAATGGGAAGTCAAATTTCAAAAGGAGAATTATTTACGGCAATCAATCAATTAATTGCTTAACGACCTTAACAACACCAACTGAAGCTTTTTCTGCTAAAACAGTTAAATTTGTATATAGATTTTGTTGAATAGTTGGTTTTGGGTCAATAAAATAGATTGAAACGGTAGGCTTTGCACAATTGATTAAATGTGCTGCCGGGTACACTTGCATAGAGGTTCCAACTATAATCAAAATATCGGCATCTTGAGTGATTTCCAATGCCTTGTCAAACAGGGGTACGTTTTCTCCAAACCATACAATATGTGGTCTTAGCTGAGAATTTTCTTCACAAAAATCACCTAAAATCAAATCCTTTTTCCAAGCATAAATCAAGTTTGGATTTATGGTGCTTCTTACTTTCAATAATTCACCATGTAAATGCAACACGTGAGAACTTCCTGCGCGCTCGTGCAAGTCGTCAACATTTTGGGTGATAATGCTTACCGTATATTTTTTTTCTAATGTGGCCAATGCCTTATGCGCTTCATTTGGAAAAACTTCAAATAACTGAGCTCTTCGTTTGTTGTAAAAATCCAATACCTTTTCCTTATTTTTTCGCCATCCCATGGGAGAGGCAACTTCCATAACATCATGACCTTCCCATAAACCATTAGAATCTCTAAAGGTATTAATCCCACTTTCTGCACTAATTCCCGCGCCCGTTAAAACAACTATTTTTTTCATATCTTTTAATTATTCAAAAGTAAAATTTTATCTTTGAAAAAACATCCAATTTAGATGGTAGATTATAAATTTATTAAATATTTAGAGCAATTTGTATCAGAAAAGAGAAGAAATTTATTTAAAGAAGTTCTAGAAAATCGAACGCGACATTTTACAGTAGCCATTGAAGATATTTTTATGCCTCAAAATGCCAGTGCTGTGGTAAGAAGCTGTGATGTTTTTGGTTTACAGGATGTTCATATCATTGAAACTAAATATAAATTTTATGCATCAAACCATATTGCCAAAGGTGCCCAAAAATGGTTAGATTTTTCGGTTTATAAAGAAAAGGATAACAACAATACTTTAGATTGTATTGAAAATTTAAGATCAAAAGGATATAAAATCATTGCAACAACTCCACACAACGATTCTTGTATGTTACAGGACTTTAATATTACCGAAAAAGCAGCATTCTTTTTTGGGGTAGAGAAGGCTGGACTTTCAAAAGATGTGATGGACAATGCTGACGGATTTTTAAAAATACCGATGGTTGGTTTTACTGAAAGTCTGAATATTTCTGTAGCAGCTGCCATCATTCTTCAAAATCTGACTGAAAAGCTAAAGAAATCTGAGGTGAAGTGGCAATTGACAGAAACTGAAAAAGACATAAAATACCAAGAGTGGATGGAGAAATCCATCAAAAGCATCAAAAAAATCAAGGAAAACTATTATTCCAAAATTGCTATTCAATAATAATTTTTTCAATAAAGGCAGTTGAATCGCAATTTTTAACCGTTAAAGTGATGTTTTTTAATTCTCTGCGTCCTTTTATATCGTATTGAATGCAGGTATCTAATTTAATTTTGTCCCAAATATTCACATTTCCCTTTTTTAAAATCCAAGAAATTTGAGCAGTATCAATTTGTTTTGTAAGGATGGAAGTTTTAACGGCTTCAGAATAAATATGTTTTTTTATACTGATATTTTTTAAAACTCGCGCGTTTGGGCCATAATCGAAAGTAGTTTCTTTTTTATCAAAAATGAAGAATACGGCAATAACCCCTATGGTCAATCCCACTAAAAAATAAGGCAAACGTTGTTTAAAAGTCATATTATAAGAACAATAAATTGATATCTCTATACGGCAAACCAAACCAATCGGCCACAGTTTTATTGGTTAAAATTCCGTGGTAAAAGTACATCCCTTTTTGTAAACTTTTGTCAAATCTGGCAGCATTTTCAAATCCGCCTTCATCAGCAATATTTGTTAAGTACGGCGTAAAATTATTACTGATTGAAGCTGAGGCAGTTCTTGAATATCTGGAAGGAATATTAGGAACACAATAATGGATTACGCCATGCTTTTGAAACGTTGGTTTTTTGTGCGTGGTTAATTCAGAAGTTTCAAAACATCCGCCACAATCAATGCTAACATCAATTATTACGGCTCCATTTTTCATTCGCATCACCATTTCTTCTGTAACTAAAACTGGAGAACGTAATTTTCCTCTAACTGCTCCAATGACCACATCACAGCGCATTAATGCTTTTAACAATGTTTTGGGTTGTATAGTTGATGTGTAAATAGGATGGCCCAAACGGTGTTGGAGATTTCGTAATTTGGTAATTGAATTGTCAAATACTTTTACACTGGCACCCAATCCAATTGCGGAACGCACGGCAAATTCGCTAACGGTACCCGCGCCCAAAATAACAACTTCGGTTGGTGGTACGCCTCCAATATTCCCAAACAACAATCCGCGGCCTTCATTGTTGCTGCTCATTATTTCCCCGGCAATTAATATGGAAGCTGTTCCTGCAATTTCACTTAAAGATTTTACTATAGAAAACACCCCTTGATCATCTCTAATAAAATCAAACGCAATCGCCGTAATACGCTTACTTGCCAACGCTTCAAAATATTTTTTTGTTTGGGTTTTTAACTGTAGCGCAGAAAAAATAATGCTTTGTGGATTAATTAAATTAATTTCCTCTAATGAAGGTGGCTCAACTTTTAAAATTATATGACAACCAAAAGCTTCTTTTACATCATAGGATATTTTTGCGCCGGCTTCAGAATATTCTTTATCCGGAAAATTTGCGCCATCACCGGCTCCAGTTTCAATTACAAATTTATGTCCTTGGGCAGTCAGTGCCGCAACAGCATCGGGCGTTAAGCAAACTCTTTTTTCCTGATAATGGGTTTCTTTAGGAATTCCGATAATAAGTCCGCTTTTCCTTTTTATAATCTCCAAAGTTTCTTCTTGAGGAATTAACTCTTGCTGACTAAACGGTGAAGAAATTTTTTTACCCATTATTCCTAAGTTCTAAAGTTCGTAATTGATTATTGTTTGCTGTAATTGTTATCAAAACGGAGTTTAAAGGTACTAAATTTTTTACTTTTTCTGGCCATTCAATCAAACACCAGCTATCACTAAAAAAATATTCCTCAACACCAATGTCTAAAGCTTCACATTCATTGTTAATTCTATAAAAATCAAAATGATACACTTTTTCGGAATTAATCGTATGATATTCATTAACCAACGAAAAAGTAGGGGAGCTAACCCTATCAGAACTCCCCAATTGCTTAACAATTTCCTTAATTAAAGTTGTTTTTCCAACACCCATTTCACCATAAAAAAGCAACACCTTATTTTTTGCCGTTTTTATAACTTCTTTCGCAATTGTAGGCAATTCTTCTAAGGTGTAATTTTTAATCATTTACTATGTTTTTTTTATGTTTAACTGTTGAAAAGTGTAATTGTTTTTTAATTTTACTTTAAAGTTTAAACTTTTTTAACTTATTTAGGTACAAATATAGCACAAGGAATAATCATTTCCTCTAAAGAAATTCCACCATGTTGATAGGTGTTTCTAAAATAATTTACGAAATGATTATAATTATTTGGGTAGGCAAAAAACAAGTCTTCTTTGGCAAAAATAAATGCACTGTTTATTGAAATTGAAGGCAACAAAATTTCTTTTGGATATTTAACAGCATAAACATCTTTTTCCTCATAACTTAAACTTCTTCCCGTTTTATAACGTAGATTGGAACTTATATTTTTATCACCAATCACTTTTGAAGGCACTTTAGAATTAATGGTGCCATGGTCGGTGGTGACAATCAATTTTAATCCTAAATTTTGTGCTTTTTGTATGATTTCTAGCAAAGGTGAATTAAGAAACCAACTATTCGTCAATGATCTGTAAGCCTTATCATCACTGGCCAATTCTTTAATAACTTCCATTTCGGTTTTTGAATGGGAGAGCATATCCACAAAATTATAAACGATGACCGTTAAATCATTTTCTTTAACAGCATTGAAATTTTCAACCAATTGTTTGCCGGTTTTTAGATTGGTTATTTTATAAAATGCGAATTTTATATTTTGTCGAAGTCGTTTTAATTGCGCTGCCAAAAATTCTTCTTCATACAAATTTTTTCCTCCCTCTTCTATATCGTTTTTCCAATATTCAGGATGTTTTTGTTCCATTTCCAAAGGCATTAAACCTGAAAAAATAGCATTTCTGGCATATTGTGTTGCTGTTGGCAAAATGCTGTAAAAAGCAATTTCCTCTTGTTTTTTATAATAATTTGCAATTGTTTTCTCTATGATTTTGAACTGGTCAAAGCGTAAATTATCGATTACAACCAACAATGTTCCTTTTGTGGTACTAATTTCAGGAAGAATCACTTTTTTGAATAAAGTGTTTGACATAATAGGCGCATCTTCATCATGAACCCAATCTTTATAATTTTTTTTTATAAATTTAAAAAACAGCGAATTGGCTTCTTGTTTTTGGCTTTCCAAAATTTCAATCATTCCGGTATCGCTGATATTTTCGAGTTCCAATTCCCAATATAACAGCTTTTTATAAATCAAAATCCACTCTTCATACGAATTTACCATCGCCAAATCCATGGCTATTTTTCTAAATTCCAGCTGATAATTTGAGGTGGTTTTTTCAGAAATCAAACGCGAATGGTCTAGATTCTTCTTTAAACTCAACAAAATTTGGTTTGGATTGACTGGTTTTATTAGATAATCGGCAATTTTATTGCCAATGGCCTCTTCCATAATATATTCCTCTTCGCTCTTGGTAATCATCACAACGGGAAGGTTTGGGCGTTTACTTTTTATTTGGCTCAATGTTTCCAATCCGCTTAAACCAGGCATATGTTCGTCTAAAAAAACAATATCGTAATTATTTCCTTCGCACATATCAATAGCGTCGGCACCATTGTTTGATGTAGAAACAGTATATCCTTTTTTCTCCAAAAATAGAATATGTGGCTTCAAAAGATCTATTTCATCATCAACCCATAAAATGTTTATATTACCCATATTGTTATCTTTGCATTATATTTATAAAAATTATTGTTTTGAACGAGAAAAAAACAAACAAACTAAAAATATTAAACGACCCAATTTACGGTTTTATTACGATTCCGAATATATTAATTTATAATTTGATTGAACATCCGTATTTTCAAAGGTTAAGGAGAATTTCTCAAATGGGATTGTCGCACTTGGTTTATCCAGGCGCACACCATACGCGATTTCACCACGCCATAGGAAGCGTTCATTTGATGCAAAAAGCAATCAGAATCTTGAAATTTAAAGGTGTTCAAATTTCCGAAGAAGAAGCAACGGCAGTTTACATTGCAATTTTGTTGCACGATATTGGTCATGGACCATTTTCGCACGCTTTAGAAGGACAATTTATAAAAGGTATTTCGCACGAGAGTATCTCCTTATTATTTATGGAAGCTTTAAATGATGAGTTTAAAGGCCAACTTTCAATGGCGATAGAAATATTTAAGGGAAATTATCATCGTAAATTTTTGCACCAACTTATTTCCAGTCAGCTGGATATGGATAGGTTAGATTATCTAAAAAGGGACAGTTTTTATACAGGAGTTGCTGAAGGTACAATCAATTCAGAGCGCTTGATAACCATGCTCGATGTAAAAAATGACAATTTGGTGGTTGAAGAAAAGGGAATTTACAGTGTGGAAAGTTTTATTGTTGCACGTAGAATTATGTATTGGCAGGTTTATTTGCATAAAACAGCGCTTGTGGCTGAAAAATTATTGAATAAAATTTTAAAACGTGCAAAAGAACTTTCTTTACAGGGTGTTGAATTACCAGCCACAAAAATGTTGTCTGTTTTTTTAAAACAACCCATTAATAAAGATAATTTTACCGCCGAAAACTTAAAATCATTTTCAAAACTAGACGATTATGATATTTTGACTGCCATAAAAGAATGGATTTCTTTTGATGATAAAGTGCTTTCAAGATTATCCAAAAGCTTAATTAACAGAGAGCTGCCAAAAGTAGTGCTGCAAAATGAGCCATTTTCTGAACATCAGATTTTAACAATAAAAAAGTTGGTTCAAGAAAAATTCCATTATAGCGATAAGGAGCTAGATTATTTTGTGTATGACGGCGAAATCAGCAATCAGGCATATGATTCAACAAAAAATAATATCCAAATAATATACAAAAACGGCACCTTAAAAGATGTAACTGAGGCTTCTGACCATTTAAATATCTTGGCATTATCGAATCCTGTTTATAAGTACTACATCTGTTATCCTAAGAAATAGGTAGAATTGAACTTTTTTTTTACTTTTGCATAAATGAAATTTACAGCAATTCAAATAGCAAAAATTCTGGATGGCGAAATCTTCGGAAATAAAAATGTCGAAGTATTTAGTCTTTCCAAAATAGAAGAAGGAGAAGATGGATCACTAACATTTCTGTCAAATCCAAAATACACCCCTTTTATTTATTCAACAAAAGCTTCCATAGTGATTGTGAATAAAGACTTTGTGCCTGAAAAGGAAATTGAAACGACCCTAATAAAAGTTGAAGATGCTTATCTGGCTTTTTCCACATTGTTAGAGTTTTATTCCAAAGTAAAATCGGAGAAATTGGGAATAGAAACACCATCCTATATAAGTGAATCAGCAACTATTGGTACAAATTTATATTTGGGTGCATTTTCATACATAAGCGCCAACGTTTCAATTGGTGATAATGCGAAAATTTATCCCAATGTTTATATTGGAGATAATGTTAAAATAGGGGACAATGCCATCATTCATGCAGGCTCAAAAATTTATTCCGAAACAATAATTGGTTCTAATTGTACCTTGCATGCCGGCGTAATTTTAGGGTCAGATGGATTTGGTTTTGTGCCAAGTGCGGAAGGAACATATAATAAAATTCCACAAATAGGCAATGTTATTATTGAAGATAATGTTGATATTGGCGCCGCAACAACCATTGATAGAGCAACATTAGGCTCAACAATTATCAGAAAAGGCGTAAAATTGGACAATCAAATTCAGATAGCGCACAATGTTGAAATTGGCGAAAACACGGTTATTGCTGCCCAAACTGGTGTTGCGGGCTCAACAAAAATTGGTGAACATTGTATGATTGGCGGACAAGTTGGCATTGTAGGTCATATTGTAATTGGAAATAATGTCAAAATCCAAGCACAGGCAGGAGTTGGAAGAAACATAAAAGATGATGAAATGATACAAGGATCACCTGCAATGGGTTATTCAGATTTTAATAAATCATATGTTTATTTTAAAAAATTACCAGAACTGGTAGCGACTATAAATGCATTGGAAAAAGATTTTAAAGCTTTAAATGAGAAAAAATGAGGAATAAACAGAAAACAATCAAAAATGAAGTAACACTTTCTGGTGTTGGATTGCATACTGGTAATAAAGTTACTTTAACTTTTAAGCCTGCCCCCATAAATCATGGATATGTTTTTGTAAGAAAGGATTTAGAAGGAGAACCTATTATTGAGGCAAGTGCAGAATATGTAATAAATACCCAAAGAGGTACAAATCTTGAAAAAAGAGGGGTTTTTGTAAATACATCTGAACATGTTTTGGCGGCCGTTGTAGCTTTAGATATTGATAATATTATTATTGAAATTAATGCTCCAGAACCTCCAATTATGGATGGGTCCTCCAAACATTTTGTGGAAGCCCTTGAAAAAGCAGAGATTGAGGAACAAGAGGCGACGAGGGATGAATTTATTGTTAAGGAAATTATTTCTTATAGAGATGAGGAAACAGGTAGCGAAATTATTTTAATGCCCTGTGACAATTATCAAATAACAGCCATGGTAGATTTTGGTACCAAAGTTTTAGGAACCCAAAATGCCACAATGAACTCAATTTCAGAGTTTAAAACCGAGATTGCCAATGCCAGAACTTTCAGTTTTCTTCATGAATTGGAAACTTTATTGGACAATAACTTAATTAAAGGTGGTGATTTAAACAATGCCATAGTTTATGTGGATAAAGAAATATCCGAAGGAACAATGAGCAAACTTAAAAAAGCTTTCAATAAAGAAACACTCGCTGTTAAGCCAAACGGGATATTGGACAACCTAACATTGCGGTGGGCAAATGAGGCAGCCCGTCATAAGTTGTTGGATGTTATTGGTGATTTAGCCTTAGTTGGTTGCAGAATTAGAGGCAAAGTAATTGCAAACAAACCGGGACATTTAGTGAATACTGTTTTTGCTAAAAAACTTCAAAAAATTATTAAATTGGAAAAACGGAATTGTGTTCCAAAATTTGATTTAAATCAGCCTCCTTTGATGGATATTCATAAAATTATGAGTATTCTTCCTCACAGGCCGCCTTTTTTGTTGATAGATCGGATTTTAGAATTATCTGACAGACACGTAGTCGGAATGAAAAATGTAACCATGAATGAAGCATTTTTTGTGGGACATTTTCCGGGATCCCCAGTAATGCCGGGTGTTTTGCAAGTTGAAGCTATGGCACAATGTGGAGGCGTTTTGGTATTAAGCACAGTTCCAGATCCAGAAAATTATCTAACTTACTTTATGAAAATGGACAATGTGAAATTTAAACAAAAAGTGTTGCCAGGAGACACTTTAATATTTAGTGCCGAATTAATTTCTCCTATAAGAAGAGGAATTTGTCATATGCAATCTTATGGTTATGCAAACGGTAAACTAGTAGTAGAGGCAGTATTAATGGCACAAATTGCTAGAAAACCAATAGAATAATGAATCAACCTTTAGCATATATTCATCCGCAGGCAAAAATAGCAACAAATGTAGTTGTTGAGCCTTTTACAACCATCCACAACAATGTTATTATTGGATCAGGAACTTGGATTGGTTCCAATGTAACCATTATGGAAGGTGCCAGAATCGGTAAAAATTGCAGAATTTTTCCAGGAGCGGTTATTTCAGCAATCCCACAAGATTTAAAATTTGATGGTGAGGATTCATTGGCCATTATTGGTGACAATACTACAATAAGGGAATGTGTAACCATAAATAGAGGCACAAAAGCACTTGGGCATACAAAAATAGGTGACAATTGTTTAATTATGGCAACAACCCATGTGGCGCATGATTGCATCATAGGCAACAATTGTATCTTGGCAAATGGTTCGATCATTGCTGGCCATGTAATTATTGGCGACTATGCCATATTAAGTGGTTTGGTGGCGGTACATCAGTTTATCCATATTGGTGAACACTCTATGGTTTCGGGCGGTTCCTTGGTACGTAAAGATGTTCCACCATTTTCTAAAGCAGGAAAAGAACCAATATCTTTTATCGGTATTAATTCAATCGGATTAAGAAGAAGAGGATTTGCAACAGAAAAAATTAGAGAAATTCAGGATATCTATAGAATTTTATACCAGAAAAATTACAATACCACGCAGGCTTTGGAAAAGATTGAGGCCGAAATGGAAGCAACAAAAGAAAGAGATCAAATTATACTTTTCATTAAAAACTCACAAAGAGGAATCATGAAAGGATATACAGGAAGTTAACAATTAGCCCGTCTAACCCCGAAGGGAGAACTGAGCGTTAAGTAAATGTGCTGAGAACATTTTTAGGAATTGTGCCAACTAGTGCGTTGGCATTATAAGTTAAAAATTGTAAATTTCACGAAATTACCTAATTTACACCCTGAGCGCAGTTAAAAGACAACAATTAAAAAGTTAAACGAATAAACATATAAACAAATAAATGGCAACAACATCGGATATTAGAAACGGATTGTGTATTAGATACAATAATGATATTTTTAAAGTAATTGAGTTTTTACACGTAAAACCTGGAAAAGGTCCGGCTTTTGTGCGCACGAAATTAAAAAGTTTATCTTCAGGGAAAGTTTTGGACAATACATTTCCTGCCGGTAGAAAAATAGAAGACATTAGGGTGGAGACTCAAAAATTCCAATTTTTGTATCCTGAAGGTGATTCATTTCATTTTATGAATACAGAAGATTATAATCAAATTACCTTGCAAAAAAATGTATTGGATGCTCCCGATTTATTAAAAGAAGGAGAAATCGTAACGATTATTATCAATACCGAAGACAACTTACCACTGTCTGTTGATATGCCAATGAGTGTAATTTTGGAAATAACGCACACTGAACCGGGTGTTAAAGGAAATACCGCAACAAATGCAACAAAACCGGCAACTGTTGAAACAGGTGCTGTTATCAATGTTCCGTTATTTATCAACGAAGGCGATAAAATTAAAGTTGATACGGCGAAAGGTGCATATTTAGAACGCGTTAAAGAATAATTTTGGTACGAGCAATACGTATATTGCACAAAGGAATGATTAATTGCGAATTAACTACTACAGCTAAAAAATAAAAATTAAACAGATGAAATTACCTCGTAAATATAAGTTGAAAGAAATTGCGGATATTATTGGGGCAACTTTTGTGGGGCCTGAAGATTATCCAATTACTGGTTTTAATGAAATACATGTGGTTGAAGAAGGTGATATTGTTTTTGTGGACCATCCAAAATATTACGACAAAGCGCTTCATTCAAAAGCCTCCGTTATTCTGATAAATAAGAAAGTTGAATGTCCGGCAGGAAAAGCATTGCTTATTTCAGAAGACCCCTTTACCGATTTTAACAAATTGACCAAATATTTCAATCCATTTAAAGCCGTTAATTCACCCATTTCTGAGTCGGCTATTATTGGTGAAAACACGGTAATACAGCCAAATGTATTTATAGGGAATAATGTTAAAATTGGCGCTAATTGTTTAATTTATCCCAATGTGGCCATTTATGATAATTGTGTTTTAGGAAACAACGTCACCATTCATGCAGGCACTATTTTGGGCGCCGATGCCTTTTATTATAAAAAGCGACCAAGTGGTTACGATAAATTAATTTCCGGCGGAAGCGTAATTATTGAAGATAATGTTGATATAGGGGCACTTTGTACTATAGATAGGGGCGTTTCTGCCAATACAACTATTAAAAAAGGAACGAAAATAGACAATCAGGTCCAGGTTGGTCACGATACTGTAATTGGCGAAAATTGTCTGATTGCTTCACAAACAGGAATTGCTGGCTGTGTTATTATTGAAAATAATGTTACTTTATGGGGACAAGTAGGCACAAATAGTGGTATTACCATAGGGGAAGGCGCAGTTGTTCTTGGACAAACAGGTGTCACAAAATCCTTAAAAGGAGGCATCTCTTATTTCGGAACTCCCGTAGAGGAATCAAGAAAGAAATTGAAAGAGATGGCAGAAATAAAACAGCTGATAAAAAATCAAAAAAAGTAATAAATCCTTCTATCCTAAACTTAGAAAAACTACTTTTGTAATACGATAAAAACTTTAATTCAAAATATACTTCAATGAGCGTTTTAGTCAATAAAAATTCAAAAATAATTGTACAAGGATTTACAGGAAGTGAAGGCACTTTTCACGCAACCCAAATGATAGAATATGGAACAAATGTTGTTGGTGGTGTTACTCCAGGAAAAGGAGGAACTTCTCACTTAAATAAGCCTGTTTTTAATACTGTACAAGATGCAGTTGATCAAGTGAAAGCTGATACTTCAATAATTTTTGTGCCACCGGCTTTTGCTGCTGATGCTATTATGGAAGCCGCTGCTGCTGGCATTAAAGTAATTATTTGTATTACGGAAGGAATTCCTGTTGCAGATATGGTAAAAGTGAAAGCTTATATTGACAATAAAGAATGCAGATTGGTTGGACCTAATTGTCCGGGAGTAATTACACCAGGAGAAGCTAAAGTTGGCATTATGCCAGGTTTTATTTTCAAAAAAGGAAATGTGGGCATTGTTTCTAAATCGGGAACTTTAACTTATGAAGCTGCTGATCAAGTGGTGAAAAAAGGATATGGAATTACCACAGCCATTGGTATTGGTGGTGATCCAATTATTGGAACTACAACAAAAGAAGCTGTTGAATTGTTAATGAATGATCCTGAAACCAAAATTATTGTTATGATTGGTGAAATAGGAGGTCAGTTAGAAGCAGAAGCTGCACGTTGGGTAAAAGCAACTGGGAATAAAAAACCAGTAGTTGGTTTTATTGCAGGTCAAACTGCTCCTAAAGGAAGAACAATGGAATGATTAATTGCGAATTAACTACTACAGCTAAAAAATAAAAATTAAACAGATGAAATTACCTCGTAAATATAAG
>DAIDMK010000025.1 GCA_027449025.1 Lutibacter sp.
TCTTCCCTAAAAAACCTTCATTAAATATAGAAATAATAGATAATGGCATTATGGCTTAAATCGAACTCACGTTAATTTAGTTAGCTATAAACAGCTACTTAGGAACATTTCGTCAGTTAGGGACAGGTTGCCGCGTCAGCTTACTTCGGCTTAGGCCTCAGTAACCTTCCTCGCAATGACGGGGGTACAAATGATGTTTTGCAATGATGGGGGGTTTTAATTAAAACTTTGAGTTTTAAGCTTTCACCTTTGAGCTTTGAGCTTTGAGCTTTCAACTTTAAGCTAACTCCCTTATACTTTAACCTCTCTTAAATGCTCCCAATACCAACTCACTGCTTCTTCCAAACCTTGTTGTATGGAGAATTTAGGATCGTAGCCCAGTAATATTTTCGCTTTATCGATGCTGGCCAAAGAATGGGGAATGTCTCCCGCTCTGTTGGGTCCGTAAATGACTTCAATACTTGCAATGGCAGGGTCAAAAACGGATAATTGATTTTTAAGGGAAGCCATTAATTCGTTTAAGGTGGTGCGTTCTCCGAAGGCTGTGTTGTACACGGTGTTTAAGGCTTCCGGATTTTCGGTGGCCATAGCCAATACATTCATTTGAATTACATTGTCTATATAGGTATAGTCTCTTGAATACTCGCCATCGCCGTTGATTACCGGACTTTCGTGTTTCATCAGTTGAATTACAAACTTGGGAATTACCGCGGCATAAGCGCCGTTGGGATTCTGTTTTCTTCCAAACACATTGAAATAACGCAGGCCAATGGTGTCTAATCCATAGGTTCTGTGAAAGATATCGGCATATAATTCATTTACATATTTGGTGATGGCATAAGGTGATAAGGGCTTGCCAATGGTATCTTCTACTTTGGGTAAGGCTTCTGAGTCTCCGTAAGTGGAAGAGCTGGCGGCGTAAATAAAGCGTTTTACTTTGGCTTCTTTGGCCGCTACCAGCATATTCACAAAACCTGAGATATTCACGTTTGTTGAAGTTGCCGGATCGATGATGGAACGTGGTACGGAGCCTAAAGCGGCTTCATGTAACACATACTCAATATTTTTACAAGCTTTGGCACAATCATCCGGATTTCTGATGTCGCCACCAATTAATTCGAAATTTGGATTGGGCATTAAATGTGCTATATTTTCCATTTTACCTGTGGAAAAATTATCCAAGCAGCGTACTTTGTTGTTGTGTTTTAACAGGTATTCACAGAGGTTTGAGCCTATAAAGCCTGCGCCTCCTGTTACGAGTATTGTTTTGTTTTGTATTTGTTTCATTGCTTTTTTAGATTATACGAATTAATCCGAATTGATCCGAATTATGCGAATTATTACGAATTGGATGAATTTAATATTCTTTTATAAGTTAAAGAAGGTGTTCCAAAATTAATGAGCATTCCCAATTCCATTTTTGTGCATTTTAAATAATTTTTTAGCTGTGCGTTAAATGCAATAGGTATTTGTACTACTGCTTTTATTTCCAAAATAATTGTATCATAACATACGAAGTCTGCTCTATACTGTTTTTTTAATTTCTGATTGTCATAAAATAATTCCAACTTCACTTGTTTTTTAAAAGGGATATTTTGGATTTGAAATTCCTTTTCCAAAGCTTCTTCATAAACCGCCTCCAAGAATCCAGCACCTAATGAACGATGAACTTTCATACGAGCACCAATAATTTTAAAGCTTTCTTCTTTGTAAAGAATTTTATTACTGGAATCCATTCGTGAAATTCGGATTAATTCGGATTAATTTGCAGATAGATTCATTTAAAAAATATCGGTGGCCATATCGGTCAGAAAATCTTTAATTTCTTTATCTGGCACAGGTTGAACAAGAAATTCAACAGGTTCGGTGTAGTCAATGTCTTTATAAAATGCCAACTGTTGCCGAAATAATTTCTCTGAGAATTGCTGTCCAAAAATTTCTTCGGCTTCTGCGCATATTTCTTTTAAACTGTGATAATCTCGGATGATAAAATACAAATCTACATAATCTTTCCATTTTGCCCTTCGCCCCAATGCAAAAGCTTTCATTGCGGCCAAAGACAGCAAAGTTGGTATATTCATATTTTCACCAACCTTTATGGGATGTTTTACCGGAAAAGGAAAACTAAAAAATGTAATTTTCACCTCATTGATTAAAAGGTGAAGCTGGTCAAAATCCTCAAAAATTGGTATTTTACTAAAAGGAAATTCCATTAATTTTCCTTTAATCCTAACTTTATTAAGTTGTTTATCGGTAAACAAATCAAAATCGATGGAACGCCTATGCCCAATTTGAAGTGCTATTGCAGTGCCTCCAACCATATAAAAGGATCGTTTAAAACCTTTAATGTATGGTAACAATTCGACTTGCCTGTCCTTAAATATTTCAGTGTGCATATTTTCTAAAAACCAGCTTAAAATAGTTAATGGTAAGTTCTTGATAGTTTCCTTTTCGTCGGTTACTGATGGTTATTGAATCAAAAAATATTTTTGCGACTTCTTTAATACCCAATAAATGAAATAACTGCAGTATTGCATTCATATCCCCATAGTTTAAAATTGTTTCCACCAGCAATTCCTGACTGATATCTTCTTTTTTATCCTCAGGAATATACCAAAAAAGGTTGCTGTTTTTATGGATAAACTGTTTTATTTCAGGGCTGTTCATCGTTTTGTGTTTTATCAAAGATACACAAAAATCGTGTAAATACGGCTTGTTAAAATCTTAAATTTATTGGTTTTATAGGGTGTTTTTTCGTCATTGCAAGGCTTTGAAAAAATTAGCCTGTGTTGATTTTATTTTTAGGTGGTAATTTGTTAATTATAATTTAGCTAGTTAGAAACAACTACTTAGGGACATTTCGTCAGTTAGGGGCAGGTTGCCACGTCTGATTACTCGGCTCCGCCGAGGTAATCTTCCTCGCAATGACGAAATTTGTTTTCACTTTAACTTTTAATATTTAATATCTAATATTTAACTTTGAGCTTTTAACTTTTAATATTTAATATCTAATATTTAACTTTCACCTTTGAGCTTCTAATTTCTCACTCCCATTCCATTGCCTCTTTGAGTTTTAAGTTCTGAGTTTTAAGTTCTTAATTATAAATTGCTAAATATCTGTTCCTTCAGAATTCCATTTTCCTTTAATATCAAGAATAAACATCCTGCCAAACACCATCCCAATACCAATAACACCTCCTAAGAAAGTCCATATCACCAAAATAAGTGGCCTATTGGGTTTTGATTTTTCAATAGGCACTGAAACTGGCTTTAACACCGTAAATACCGGCGTATCTTCTTTTACTTGTATTTGCTGCGTTTCCAGTTGTTTCGCCAATTCGGTATATACATCTTGCGCTAAATCTTTTTCCGATTGCAATCGCTCTAAAGTGGTTTGGGCAAGGGCTGTGTTTACAAATTGGTTGCGATCTCTAAAACTTGCCAATTGTTGTTGTGCGTCTTTAAATGCTATTTCTTTTTCGGCATAGCGTTCCTGAATAAATTTTAGTGACTCAGAAGATTTCAGCACTTTAAAACTGATGATATATTGCTGCAATAATTCCTGCGCACGCTGGGTTAATTCTGCAGCCGGAATAGCTTCGGGCATAGTTGCAGCCAAACTCACATATCCATCTTTGTCATTAACATCCAGTGATAATTGATCGCTTAATTGTTTGATGAGTTCATTTTCTTCATTGGTAAGGGTTAATAATTGGTTGCCCTCATCAACTCCGCTCGGGGTAACACCTGCCGGCTTTATGGCTTTGATGATAATGCCCGGTAAACCGATGGTATATTTTTTGAGATAGCCTAACAATCCTGGACTATAGATATCGGTATAATATTGCGAATAGGTGACTTTTTTGCTTTGCCCGTCAATTGTTAAAGGCGTTTGCAACAATTCCTTTTGAAAAGGAATGCTGTTTACAATTTGTGGATATAAGGTAGGTGAAATTCCGGAATCACCTCCCATACTCCCTAAATTGATACCTGCCAAAGAAGCCAGACCGCTTAAATTGCCACCAACTTTTTTGCTATCACTGGCAGGAACCATCGTGGTTGAAGCTGTAAATTCTTTTGGTGATAAAATAGCGATAAATAACCCTATCGCCATAAAAATCAAGACCATTTTAATCACTATTTTACGACCCTCCCAGCCTGTTTTGGCCAATGCGATCAGGTCTATTTCGTCGTCCTCGTTATGAAGTGTTGGTTTTGTATCTTGTTGGGCCATGGTATTTAATTTATTTTTTTAGAAACTTGGAATCAGGTTTTGGGTTTTGGGTTATTTTGTGTTTTTGCCTAAATAATGTTGTGCTTTTTTTAACTTAAAACCTATAACTTATAACTCAAAACTAAATCGTTAAAATGGTTTTGGGATTTGGATTTTGTAAAATCTAATAATCAAATATTATTTTCTTTTGTGCTTTTTACAATTTTAGTTATGATATTAACGATACTATTTACTTCGTTGATAAGTACTTCCTTTTTATCAAAATCAGATAAATAGTTTGACCTCTCTAATAACCGAATCCAATATTTACTTTCTCTTGCTTCTTTGCTGGCAATTGACATCTTTGAAATAAAATCTTTCCTGCTTTGAGCTGCTTGAGCTTCTTCAACATTAGCCCCAATCGAAGTTCCTGATCTTAATAACTGCTTTGAAAGAACATATTCTTGTTTACTGTTTAGATGCTTATACAATTCTATAATAAGCAAAGCAAATTTAAATGTTCTTTCATCTATTTTTATTTCATTCATAAACATCTTCACTGTAAAACTTAAAAGTCATAATTTCATCAACAATCCCAACTTAAAACCTAAAACTCAAAATCTAAAACTTTTCCAACAACAGCTAATTACACCTGTTTATAGACTTCTGTCTTCAGAAGAATGACACCCTATTTATATTAAAATGCTTTAATTAACAGCCCCAATGTTCCGAGTGCTGTAGTGATCCCTAAAATTTCAGCAATAGACATCCGGCTCTTTTCCGCCTTTTGGGGCACCAAAATTAAAGCGCCAGGCGTTACTTCAGGATAAACCTTAAAAAAGACAAAACTTTTAGTGCTTCTTATATTTCCATTAGCATAAATTACATAGGACTTGCTTTTTTTGGCTTTTTCTGAAAAACCTCCAGAATTATTGATATAGTCTTTAAATGAACTTGTTTTGTCAAATCGAGAAAGGGATGGGGACAATACTTCTCCCCTAACTTCCACTGTTTGTTTTTCTGATGGGATAATTAATACATCTCCTTCCTGAAGGATTAAATCATACTTTGATTTTTTTCCACTTGCGGTCATAATCTTTTCCAAGTCAATTCCAATTTTAAATTCCTTAGACTCATTAATATCATCTGCCACCAAAGAATCTTTTGCTATGAGTCCTTCCAATAATTTTAACTGTTCGCTTTTTATTGAATTGGTCACTTTTCTTAATATGGTAGCACCTTTCAAATAAGCATAAGGCGAAAAGCCTCCTGCCTTGTTCACCAAATCAGAAATACGCTCATCTTTATTAACTATGGAATAATCTCCCGGATAGGCCACTTCTCCTTGGATACTTACATTTTTTTGAGAGGTGAATCCTTTCAAATAACGCACAGAAACCCTATCAAAAGGTTCCAGAAAGAAAACATTGTTTCCTTCTATAATCAAATTGTTGGAACTTGATTGTTTTATGTTTTTGCTGATGGTTTTAAAATCACCATCTATCAATCTTCTGGAAATGTCAATAACAGTTGCATCAGCACCGTCTTTAAAACCACCCGAAATGGCAATTAAATCTTCTACTCGCATATTTTCAACAAACGCAATTGATTGTGGGTTGTTCACTGCTCCATCAATGGAAACTGACTGTTTTTCTTTTAAACTTTGTTCGCTAAAAATAATAATCTTGTCCTCTCTTTTCAAAACAATATCTGTTTTTCTTTCCATCACATCCTTTACGGAAAAAGATAAAAGTTCTTGTTTTACATCATCAATTGTTCTGTAAATAACACCTCGGTCAATAAAGGCATCATCTTTTAAACCAGAAGCTTTTTCCAACAATCCTATCAGGCTAAGTCCTTCTGTTAATTCATAATCTCCAGGTCTATAAACGGCACCTTCAATAGTCACCCTATTTTCAAAACGGTCGATAATCTCTCCAACCATTAATTTATCACCATCTCTCAGCACAAAATTCCCTTGTTCTTTTAGTACAATTTCACTTACCTCTTTTTGCTTGCCGTTTACGCGTTCTAGCAACAAGCGTTCCTGATAGGCTTCTGAAGTAAACCCACTAAAGAAATTAATCAAATCGCTAATGGTTTCCCCATGTTTTAATTCATATAACCCAGGACGCTTTACATTTCCTGCAACTTCAATTTTGCTTCCATAAGGTTTTACAATGATAACATCCTGATCGCGCAACATCACATTGCCCACTTCCGATCCGTTTATTAAATAGTCATAAATATCAAATTTGCCATATTCTTGCCCTGCTCTTATAACTTTTATAGTTCTAAATGTCCCTTTCTCTGTTGGACCTCCTGAAGCATATAACGCATTTAAAACAGTGGAAAGCGCACTTAATGAGTAAGTTCCAGGAACTTTTACCTCTCCAATAATATTCACTTGTACGGTGCGAACTCCCACCAAGGACACATCAGCATACACTTTACTGTAACTGTTGCCAGAGGCTCCAATTCCACTATATATTTTCCTTAAATATGAGATAATTTTCTCTTTTGCTTTGTCAATTGACAATCCGCTAACATAAATGGGTCCAATGTTTTCAATGCGAATAGCGCCTTCTCTGTCAACCTTTTTTCTGTAATTATTCTGTGCAGCACCCCAAATATCAATTAAAATTTCATCTCCGGGACCAAGTTGATAGGTTGCCGGTGTCGCTAAATTTAAATTTGGCGTAAATGAAATATTCGGATTGCTAAAAAAATCGTATCCAAACAAAGGGTTTTTTTGTGCCTTCTCAGGTGCTTTGCCTTCCAATCCAAATTTTTCAATAGTTGATATTTCTGCTGCATTTGCAGTTCCTTCAATTAAACCCACACTATTTGGATCAGTATATTTCAGCCCCGAAATTCGTTGTCTTAATTTAGAAAACTGGCTTGCGGGCATCCCTTTAGAGATTGCGATAGCTTCTAATTGATCCAAGCTATATCCTTCTGCCTTTGCCTTATTCCAATAAGAAGAAATTTGCTCATCAGAAAGACTATCAACATCAACCTTGGATAACTGGCTCGCTGAGATCTCTTGTGCTTTTGCTTGTTGTGAAGTGAAAACAGACAATAAGAACACTAACACTATGGTGCAATATTTAACTATTTTAACTAATTTTCTTAGGTTTTGCATATTTAATTTTTTTCTTTTTTCTCGCTAATTGACAAAAATATTCTTTTTTTAAAGATTTTTAATTTTTAGACAGTAAATTTATTTTATTTTATTAAGGTTTTAATATAATTACAAATAAAATAAATTCCATTCCATGGCTTCGCCTCAGTAACTCCCATCAATGTGTTCCCTTAATTTTAACCGGGCACAAATTTAGGTGTATTAAAGAGATAATCTGTGCTACACAAGCCTTTTTGCCTTGCTGCCTTGCAGTCGTTCTATTTCACCTTTGAGCTTTCAACTTTGAGCTTTCAACTTTGAACTTTCAACTTTGAGCTTTCACCTTTCACCTTTCAACTTTGAGCTTTCACCTTTCACCTTTGAGCTTTCAACTTTGAGCTTTCACCTTTGAGCTTTCACCTTTGAGCTTTCACCTTTGAGCTTTCAAAGCCCCTCGCACTGGCTGGCCCATTGCTAAAAATGTCCACTGGACATTTTTTTAACGCTCTGTCCTCCCAATCTGATAATACTCAAACCCTTTTTCTTCCAGGTTAAAAATATTGTATTGGTTGCGACCGTCGAAAATAAGGGGGAATTTTAATTGTATTTTAATTTCATCAAAATCGGGGGAACGGAATTCTTTCCATTCGGTTAGCAATATCAGGGCATCCGCATTTTTTAAGGCTTCGTATTTTGAGCTGACATACGTGATGTTTTTTAAATCTTTTAAATAGAAATCTTTTGCCTCTTCCATCGCTTTTGGGTCATATGCCTGAATTTTAGCACCTCTTTTTACCAATTCTTTAATCACATAAATGGCTGGGGCTTCGCGCATATCATCGGTTCCTGGCTTGAAAGCCAATCCCCAAATACCAAAAGTTTTTCCTGTTAAATCTTCCCCAAAACGTTTCACTATTTTATGGGCAATCACCAGTTTTTGGGCATCGTTCACTTCTTCAACCGAAGTGATTAATTTTGGATTATAATTGTATTCAGAAGCTATTTTCATCAGCGCTTTTACATCTTTTGGAAAACATGAACCGCCGTAACCGCAGCCTGGGTAGATAAAGCTGTAGCCTATTCTGCTGTCGGATCCGATACCTATACGCACTTGATTGGCATCGGCACCCACTTTTTCGCAGATATTGGCGATTTCATTCATAAAGGAAATTTTGGTAGCCAACATAGTATTTGCCGCATATTTGGTCATTTCCGCAGAACGGACGTCCATCACAATAAAACGTTCATGCGACATAGAAAATGGGGCGTACAATTGTTTCATTTTTTCAATGGCAAAAGCACTTTCTGAACCAATTACCACCCTGTCTGGTTTCATAAAATCGACAATTGCGGCACCTTCTTTTAGAAATTCCGGATTTGACACCACCTCAAATTCAATAGCAACCCTTCTTTTATCCAATTCTTGCTGGATGGCTGCTTTTACCTTATCGGCTGTTCCTATGGGTACGGTAGATTTGTCAACCACCACCAAACGTTTTTGCATGGTTTCGCCGATAGATTTGGCCACTGCCAGCACATATTGAAGATCTGCTGAGCCATCATCGCCCATTGGCGTACCTACGGCGATAAATACAACTTCAGCATTTTTGATTGCTTGCGCTAAATTGGTTGTGAAGAAAAGATTTTCATTCTCCACATTTTTTAGCACCATTGGCTCAAGCCCGGGTTCATAAATAGGAATGATTCCTTTGTTAAGGTTGTTAATTTTTGTGGCATCGATATCAACACAGGTAACTTTATTTCCCATTTCCGAGAAACAGGTTCCTGAAACCAATCCCACATATCCTGTGCCTATTACTGCTATGTTCATATTCTTTTTATTTTTTTTATTTTTTATTGTGCAATTGTGCAGTCTTTTTTAATGTCGTGCAGTTGTGTGATTTTGCAGTTGTGTCATTGTGAGGCTTTTGAAAAAAGCATCCTGTGCCGAATTTATTTCGGTAAAGCAATCTGTTTGTTATTTATAATTTAGTTAGGAACAATTTCTTAGCGACATTTCGGCAGTTAGGGACAGGTTGCCGCGTTATTATTGCGCTATCGCTCCATAACGCCTCGCAATGACGCGGTTCTTAGCGACATTTCGGTAGTTAGGGACAGGTTGCCGCGTCAGCTTACTTCGGCTCAGGCCTCAGTAACCTTCCTCGCAATGACGGGGGTACAAATGATGTTTTGCAATGATTGGGGATTTTAATTAAAACTTTGAGCTTTCAACTTTGAGCTTTCACCTTTGAGCTTTCAGCTTTCAGCTTTCAGCTTTCAGCTTTCACCTTTCAGCTTTAAACTTAAACATGGCTTCGCCCGGTCAGTCCCATTTTGGGAATTCGCAAAATTACTATTTATTTATATTATAAGACCTTTTAGTTTCTTATTTTCTATCTTCTTTTGTGAGGGTAATTAACATCCCCAACTCTTTTAATACCAGTTGCATTCTATTTTTTCCAACTTGTTTTATGATTCCCTCTTTTCCTTTAAAAGGTCCTTCAGAAATATTTATGCTATCCCCTTTTTTATAGGGGAAAATCTCTACAGCAGAAAATGTTTCTTTTAAACTTTCTTTCAAGGCCAAAATTTCATTTTCCCTAACTATAGCGGGTTTTCCTAACCAAAACAGGTAACGAACAACACCCGGAATATCAAAAACATCATTTCTATTTTTTTCTTCTATATTCACAAAAACATAAGAAGGAATTAATGGTGTTTCCACTTTTTTCTTTCTATCTGACCATTGTTTTATCTGGGTTACCATGGGGCAGTAAACTTCTATGCCGGATTTCTCTAATCGATCAGCGACTTTTTTTTCGTATTTTGGTTTAGTATATAGTGCGAACCAGGTCATAATTTATGTCAAAAGCTGAAAGGTGAAAGCTGAAAGTCCATAAGCTGATATTATTTTATGCTTTTAGCAATGGCATTAATTAGTCCTTTTATCATTGAAGCTAGTTCAACAGCTCCTCCTTCTATTTCATCTAATTGTTTTTTTGTTATCCATTTTCTTTTTTCAAAAAGACTAAGAAATGATATCGTTTCATACAAAGATCCTCTAGCAATATATAAAAATTGTATAAACTCTTTATTGGAGTTTCTTCCCTTACCTTCAGCAATATTAGCCGAAACTGAAGCGCTACAAGCTTCAACCTGTTCTACTATACGATAGTGTTTACCTTGGGTATTTAAATTTTCCGTTAAATCAATAACTCTATCGGCAAAATCAATTGCCTTATTCCAAACATCTAATTTCTTGAAGCCTAATTCCATATTAATCTTATTTTAACAGCATTTTTTCTTTAAACTTTGAGTTTTAAAACTTTTAACTTTTCTTTGCTTTGAGCTTTGAGCTTTTAACTTTTGACTTTGAACTTTTCTTTGCTTTGAGCCTGCCTCCGGCAGGTAAACTTTCAACTTTCAGCTTTTAACTTTATTACTTTCTTCATATATCGTCAATCCTTTGCCCTTGTATTCCTGGGTAATTAAAAATTGTACTTTTCTGTTGATTTCTCCTTCAATCTTACCTGCCAGTTGCACGATGTATTCTGTATTTAAGGCATCACCCACCACAACCACCTCTATAGTTCCCGAATCATTTCCATCGGCATAATCGCCAATTACCACAATCTTTTTTACTTCTCCCATGCGCTCCAATATCATCACCACTATAGCATCGAGTCCCAAATGTTGGAAAACTATTTTTTGAAGGGTGGCAAATAGCGGATGTTTGGTGTTGGCTTTGTAGGAAATGCGGTTTTGTATCGCCTCTTTTTCCAGGTAACCAGCTTCGGAAAGGTTGTTTAATTCTTTTCGGACGGCATTGGTGGATTCGTTCATCTCCTCGGCCAAACCTCGTAAATGACCCATGTTGGCGGCGTTTATGAAAAACTTCACCAGAATGCGGATACGGGTTTTTGAGGTGATTAGGGACTCTAGCATTTTTTAGCATTAATAATGAGCAATAAAAGTACTCGTTTTTATTTAATTAGCAAATTTTTTGATGGAAAAAGTTGGCAAGGGATAATGGTAGCGTTTTTTTGTCGATTTATCTCGTGGTTGTGGAGTTTTACAGGGAGTAGATTTAAAAAAAATCAGTTTGTGATGATTTGTTTTGGCAAGGTAATTTGTTAATTATAATTTAGTTAAGAACAACTACTTAGGGTCATTTCGGTAGTTAGGGAAAGGTTGCCGCGTCAGCTTACTTCGGCTTAGGCCTCAGTAACCTTCCTCGCAATGACGGGGAATTTAATAAAAATTGAACTTCGAACTTTAAGCTTTGATCTTTTACTTCTCAAAAGGATGTTTTGCCAAGGGTTTTAGTACAAAGGGATGGTAATCGCCTTTTGCACCTATTGGATGTGCATGGCGGATACTGTGTACAATTTCTATAGCTTGGCGCGGTGCTTCTAGTCCGTAACCTTTGCCTGCGATTATTTCCTGATAAGAAACTGTGTGTAAATCGGTAAAGCCACCGCTGAATTCCAATTCTTCATCTTCAATGGTGATGGAACGGTAGGTCGTTTGTCCTTTTACTTTAACATCATCGGGCAAAACATCATAATTGGTGGATAAAAACCAGCGCACTCGTGCTTTTTCAAATTCAAGATAGCCAGCGGAACGATCGTGTGTATTGACGTGTACAATGTTTTGTTTGAGATCGCCAAAGATCCAGGATAACATATCAAAAAAGTGTACGCCTATATTGGTAGCGATGCCACCAGATTTTGTAATGTCGCCTTTCCAAGAAGTGTAATACCAATGTCCGCGTGAGGTTAAATAAGTTAAATCCACATCGTAGATCTTGTCTTTTGGACCAGCTGCTATTTTCTCTCTTAAAGCGATAATGCTTGGGTGTACGCGCAATTGCAAGATGTTAAACACTTTTTTGCCTGTTTCCTTTTCTATATTTACCAAAGCATCAATGTTCCAAGGGTTGAGCACCAAGGGTTTTTCGCAAATGGCATCGGCGCCCTGCCTTAAGGCAAAACGGATGTGCGCATCATGCAAGTAATTTGGCGTGCAAATGCTCACATAATCCAATTGGGTATTTTTCTCAAATTTGAGTTTGGAGATATGCCGGTCGAAACGTTCAAATTCCGTAAAGAAATCGGCATTTGGAAAATAACTGTCTATGATGCCTACGCTATCAAATTTATCTAAAGCTGCAATTAAAGTGTTGTTGGTATCTTTAATGGCTTTCATGTGTCGTGGCGCTATATAGCCACTTGCTCCTATAAGTGCGAAATTTTTCATTTTTTTATGTAGTGCAGTTTTGCGGTTCTAGCCTCTTTTATTTTTTTTATCATCAATCATTTTTGGCAAATTATAATATATTTACAACTTTTACGGATTTGAATCCTTAAATGTAGGTTTTATTTATAGTTTTATTGTTATCTGGTTAAATCTCCCAAAGCAATCAGTTCGCCCTGAAGGAGCTTTAAACATTTGAGTCATTTTTTCTCTCATTCCCTAACCCTTATATTTATTGAGAAACCATTTCACTGTTTTTAGCATACCGGTTTCAAAATTTTCATCGGCTTTCCAACCCAATTCATTTTCAATTTTTGTGGCATCTATGGCATACCTGAAATCGTGACCGGCGCGATCTTCCACATAGCTAATCTGCTTGTTATAACTTCCGGTTTTTAAAGGGACTAAAGAATCTAATATTTCACAAATTTTTTGTGCAATGGCGTTATTATTTCGCTCATTTTTCCCACCAATATTGTACACTTCTCCGTATTTTCCTTTATGAAATGCCAAATCCAATCCTTTACAATGGTCCAGCACATACAACCAATCTCTTATATTTTTTCCTTCACCATAAATTGGAATAGGTTCTCCTGCCAAGGCTTTTCTAATCACGGTTGGAATCAACTTTTCATCGTGCTGTTTTGGACCGTAATTGTTTGAACAATTGGTGATTATGGTATTCATGCCATAGGTATGATGATAACTTCTCACAATCATATCACTGGCTGCTTTTGAGGCACTGTAAGGGGAATTTGGCGCATAGGGTGTTTGCTCGGTAAACAGACCTGTTTCGCCCAAGGTTCCGTAAACCTCATCGGTTGATACGTGTAAAAACCGGCTATTTTCAAGTCCGCTTTTATAAACAAAAGGCTTTTCCATCCAATATTTGTAAGCGACATCGAGTACCGTAAAAGTCCCTTTTACATTGGTTTCTATAAACACATCAGGATGCAGGATTGAATTGTCCACGTGGGATTCTGCCGCCAAATGGAAAACCCCTTTAATAATGTGGTGCTGAAAAATGCGTTCAACCAAAGCCCTGTCGCAAATATCTCCTTTTATAAATGTAAAGTTTTTGGCATTTTTTACCAATTTCAAATGATCGGCATCACCGGCATAGGTAAGTAAATCGAGCACCACAATTTGATAATCTGGATATTTCTCCGTCAGATATTCAACTAAATTTGACCCTATAAATCCGGCTCCGCCTGTTATTAGTAGTGATTTCATATTTTTTTGTTGTTGGTTGTTGATATTTTAGATTTACGATTTACGATTTTTGAAATGTTGAATTTTGAATTTTGAATATTGAATTATAAATTTTTAATATCAATTAATAATGTGTTTATTTTCTGGTATTTTGGATTTATGATTTACGATTTATGATTTACGATTTACGATTTTTGAAATTTTGAAATTTTGAATGTCTAACTTTTAACTTCTTTAATTTCCCCTTCGGGGGCTAGGGGGCTTTTTTCAACTTTAAAATACATTTCTCCAAAGCATCTTGCCAGCTTGGAATCTCCAAATTAAAGGCATCTTGTATATTTTGTGTATTCATCAAACTATATTTCGGTCTTTTTACCTTGGTTTTATATGCTTCTGATGTTATTGGCAGCACATCACAATTATAATTTGCAATTTTTACAATTTCCTCTGCAAACTGAAACCAGCTGCACTGTCCTTTGTTTGCATAGTGATAAATTTGGATTCCATCATTCTCGAATTCCGAAATAATTTGTAAAATGGCCAATGCCAAATCCCTTGCATAAGTGGGCGATCCTATTTGATCGTAAACCACAGAAATGCTTTCCCTTTCTTTACTTAATTTCAGTATTGATTTTACGAAATTATTTCCGAATTCTGAATATAGCCAAGAAGTTCGGATAATCATTGAATTTTTGGGATTGATTTCCAACAGTGCCTTCTCACCCATTAATTTGGAGATTCCATAAGCGTTTTGCGGATTTGTGGCATCGGTTTCGGTATAGGGAATACTTGAATTTCCGTCGAAAACATAATCGGTAGAAAGATGAATTAATTTTATTTGGTGCTTTTTGGCAATCAACCCTAGATTTTTAACTGCCAAATGATTCACTTCATCAGCTGATGCAAACTCCTCTTCTGCTTTATTCACATCGGTGTATGCTGCACAATTCACTATAGCATCAATCTTATTTTTTAAAACATACTGTTCCACTTCCTCAAAATTAAGGATATTCAAAGAGTGCCTGTCCGTGCAAAAGAGTTTGAGATTTGGAAATTTATTTCCCAAACTTTTTAGCTCCAGTCCTAATTGCCCATTTGTGCCAGTAATTAATATATTCATCCTTCAAAAATATTTGTTTCAAACAAATCAGCTTTGTTAAATGCGGGCTGAATTTTATCCTTTTCGGAAATAATCAAATCCTTAAAAGGCAATTTCCAATCGATTTGCAGCTCAGGATCATTAAAAATGATGCCTCTTTCAGAATCTTTATGGTAGTAATTATCCACTTTATAACAAAATATCGCCTCATCACTTAAAACCACATAGCCATGCGCAAATCCGGCCGGAACAAAGAGCTGGTGTTTATTTTCACCACTCAGTTCAGCAGCCACATACTGTCCGAAAGTTACAGAACCTTTTCTGATATCCACCGCAACATCAAGCACTTTTCCTGATATGACCCGCACCAATTTAGATTGTGCAAAGGGAGGTAATTGATAATGCAATCCCCTTAAAACACCTTTGGTAGATTTCGCTTCATTGTCCTGACTGAAGTTTACTGGTTTTCCTATAAATTTTTCAAAGGCTTCCTTTTTGAAGGATTCAAAAAAGTACCCTCTTTCATCTTTAATAATTGTTGGTTCACATAAAATGACTTCGGAGATATTTGTTTTGCTGAATTTCATTTAGTAATTGATGTTTTTTTATAATTCATATAGAATGTTTTTATCATTCTTCTAAATTTATAATATTTTGTTTTTTTTCGACATTAAACTTTAATTCTTTTAACTTTTTTAAACCCAAGGCGCCACCTAGTATTATCGTATTAACGCGTTAGCTTTTATCCGCGCTTCATCTTGCCCTTAACTATCGTTATGTCGCACTAAAAATGTCCACTAGACATTTTATTAACGTGCTGTCCTTACGAAAAATATCATATGACGGGTTTCTTTGATTCGTTTTCAATTTATGTTTAGAACTTATTTTACTACTATTAATATTTAATATCTAATATTTAACTTTCGGCTTTCACCTTGAGCTTTAAGCTTTTAGCTTTCAATGTTGCGATGCTAATCTAAGCAAGTATGAACCATATTCATTATTTTTATATTGTGCTGCCAATTCAAGTAATTGTTCATTAGAAATATATCCTTTTTCATAGGCGATTTCTTCTATACAGGCTACTTTTAGCCCCTGTCGTTTTTCTATGGTTTGAATAAAATTGGAAGCTTCGAGCAAGGAATCCTCTGTGCCGGTATCAAGCCAGGCATAACCACGTCCCATCATTTCGGTTTTTAACTTGTTTTGAAGCAAATATTCCTGATTTACGGTGGTAATTTCCAATTCGCCTCTAGCGCTTGGTTTGATGCCTTTTGCAATTTCAACCACGCTGTTCGGGTAAAAATACAATCCTACAACCGCATAATTGCTTTTAGGTTTTGTTGGTTTTTCTTCAATGCTGAGTACATTTCCTTCTGAATCAAATTCGGCAACGCCATATCTTTGGGGATCTTGCACGTAATATCCAAAAATCGAGGCTTTATTTTCTTCAGAAACTGTTTTTACCGCATCGCTTAAAAGCTTTTCAATACCTGCACCATAAAAAATATTATCGCCTAAAATAAGACAAACATCATCATTTGCAATAAACTCTTCTCCTAAAATAAAAGCTTGGGCCAAACCTTCTGGCAATGGCTGTTCCTTGTAAGAAAATTTCATCCCTATGGACAAACCGTCTCCCAGTAATTTTTTAAAATTCGGCAAATCCTGCGGTGTTGAAATGATAAGCACTTCCGTGATTCCTGCAAGCATCAAAATGGAAAGTGGGTAATAAATCATCGGCTTATTATAAATTGCCAACAATTGTTTGGAAGTTCCCTTTGTGATTGGGTGCAATCTTGTCCCGGAGCCGCCTGCCAAAATAATTCCCTTCATAGTTGTCTATTTTATTTAATCGGCATTTTATTGCAAATTAATATTACTGATCCTTCTTAAACGCTCAAATTTTATGCGCTATGCGAAATTAACTATTTATTGTGTAATTTCAGCATTATATTAAATCATTCCAACCCAAAAATCCAGTATAAATTAATTAGGTGGATTTCTTTTGAATTATTAATACTTATGCCTATCTTTAGGGTCGCAAAAAAAAGTTTGAGTGATTATAAGGTTGTTAAATACAGCCTTTTCAACTCAAAATAAGTATGTAAATTCAAAATTTGTGTAATAATTATTAAATGATAAACCATTTAAAATAAAATAACTTTTTTCAATTTGTAAAAGTCTGCGCTATCAAAATATCCCATAATTATGAAACCAAGATCATTAATGGAGTTCATAACTCCTGACGCTATCCATAGCTTCGCAAAAAAAAATTATAAAACGTATGTAGCTCATTGTGAAGCTAGAAAACTAAAACCTATGGTATTCAATGAATTCTTAAAAAATTATGCTGTTTGATTTTTCCCCTTCATCGCTTTCCTCTTCAGAATTTAATCCCGATACTTTTCTAAATTACAATAGGAGGTTTGCATTGTAATCATCAATAAGAGCATTGTGTTCACAAATGCCGTCACAAAGAAGTTTAAAAATGAAAATGCCTGATACCCAAATTTTAATTGAGTACAGCAGTAGTCTGAATATATTTATTAATTGTTTCTAACAAGCGGCTTTTTGAAACAGGTTTTGAAAGATAATCCGTACAACCTATAACCAGTGCTTTTTCTTTATCTGCCATTAACGCATAAGCTGTTAAAGCAATAATTGGTATTGTAGAATTTGTTTTTCTAATTGCTACAGTAGCATCCAGTCCGTTCATAACTGGCATATTAAAGTCCATTAGAATCAAATCAATGCTGTTATTGTTTTGCATGGTATCAACAGCTTCTTTGCCGTTTAGCACATGAATCAGGTTAAATGGATGATTCTCGAGTGCAGCTTCTAAATACCAAAAGTTAGTTTCTTCATCTTCTGCAATTAGGATTGTTTTTGGTTTATTATTTTCTGATTCTATTTCTAAATTGTCTTCCTTTTTATCTTCTTGCGTGGTTATCCTACAATAAGGTTTTGTAAAATGAAAGGTAGCTCCTTTATAGGGTTCCGATTCTACCCAAATCTTACCCCCCATCAATTCAACGATTCCTTTAGAGATCGCTAAGCCGAGCCCAGTACCATCTTTTACTTCTAATATTCCATTATCTGACTGATAAAATCGTTCAAAAATATGTTGATGATCTTTGGCATTAATACCAACACCTGAGTCTTTAACATAAAAATGCAGTATCTCTTCATTTACTTGATAGCCAAATTCTATCGTTCCGTTATGGGTAAATTTGAGGGCATTTTCCAAGAGATTAGAAAGAACCTGTGCCAATCGTGTTTCTTCACAATTAATAAAACTATCAGCATCTTTTAGCCCTTTGAAAACTCTTATACTGGTCTTTTTATTTTTAGGCGAAATAGAAAATTGATGGTGTAATTGATCTAATAAATTATTGAGATTGAATGCCTCAGGATTCAACGATAATTCTTTAGCCTCTATTTTAGATACATCAACAATATCAGAAATTAAATTCATCAAGCGATTTCCACTTGCATTAATTATTTCATGGTATTTTTCTTGTTTAGCCTCTGTAATATCCTTATTCATTAACAATTCTGAAAACCCTAAAATAGAATTCATAGGCGTTCGAATTTCATGGCTTATATTAGCTAAAAATGCAGATTTTAAACAATCACTATTCTCCGCATTTTCTTTAGCTAATAACAATTCATTAAACATCTCTTTACGATTGGTGATATCAGATGAGATTCCCACCAAACGAATAAAGGTGCCTTGATTGTTAAAAATAGGTGAGCCATAATCCCGAATCCAACGTATTTCACCATTTAAAAGAACAATGCGATATTCTATATCGTAGTTACCTGATTTGCTGTTTCTTATTGCTTCTAGAACTTGATCTATATCATCAGAATGGATTATTTCATTCATGATTGACGGATTGTTATAAATCTCTTGTTGAGATTTTCCAAATATTTTCTCTACTGAGGGGCTGATATATTCAACTTGTTGCTTCTTTGGTGAAATAATCCAAAATACATCTTCCAGGTTTTCAGCAATTTCCCTAAACCGCGTTTCACTTTTAATTTTAAGGTCATTAACCACTTCTAATTGACGTCCAAAATATTTAGCTATCAACAATAAAATAGACACCATTATCAAAACATACAAATAAAGCAGGATTGATGAAGTAAGTGGTCCAAATACTTCATTCACATCAAAATAGGCTTTTATCATATGATCTAGCAATATAAATACTACAATTACAGGAATGAATACCAGAATTAACCTACTTTCAATGGTAGATTTATAGACATGAGAAAATGGCCAAAACTGATAATTAATTTGAGCTAATAAGGCATAGCTAAATAGAAAAAAACTGATGGAATTAAGGATTGAAATAGGGAAATTATGGACTTGGTGTAAATAAGGCACATTTTCGATATAGGTAATTATAAAGAATGCACTCGAAAAATAAAGCAAACTAGCTAAAAACCCAATCATTCTTCGATATGCCATTTTCTTAATTAATAATACCAAGACAATTGATTGCATTAAAAAAAACACATCTGTAATAACAGACATTTGACCGTTGTAAACATTGCCTAAAACCACCTGCTTTTGAGCCAAAAAGGTCCCAAATTCCCCTTTTAAAAAAAGATGATCATACACTGCATAAATAGCTATTATTAATAAAAAATAAGCCAAAAAAGCGGTTAAATATTTAACAGACTTGTTATTAGCATCAATCTTAGTTAAGATTAGGACACTGCAACTAAGTATAAACAGCAGTGCCGAGCCTGGGGACATTGGAATAAAAGATTTTGAAATTTGCGCTAGTTGTAACCATCCCGTTTCCCATCCTATTAGCACAATGCATGCCATGAACACGACAACAATGATTATTTTTTTATCAATATTTTTCATATAATAATATTAAAAGGCATCCCTTTAGTGTCTATATTATATAATAAATATTCTGAATTTTTCAGCATAATATATTTGGGGCAAAATTTTAATAATTGACACAAATATAGCAATTTAAAAAATATTAAGGTGAACTATATAAATTAACTTTTGATTATAAAAACTCCTTTTTCAATGGTTTATTACCCCTAAAATAAAGTAATTTCGTTTTTTCTATCTAAAGTCTTTTTTTATGTTAAATCCAAAAACCCATAGTTAAAAACTACCAGAATTAAATTAGACTAGCAAATATTTTTGCGTAAACCTAAAATCCCACAACTTTTAAACTTGATCCAGCATTGTGTTCACAAATGCCACCATAAAAATCCCACAACTTTTAAACTTGATCCAAAATAGTCGTACAAAAATCGTACAAAAACAGAAATAAAAAAACCTTAACTCTCTAATTATTAGATTGTTAAGGTTTTACTTTACTCTTAAAAGCGGTCTGGACGGGACCAACAGACCCTTTTTCTCACTTACCCAAATCATAACAAACCACCCTCAAACCCCTATGAATAAAGGGATTTCAATACATTCATAAGTAAGCAAAAGTAAGTGAATTGTTAAGAAATATGACCAATGTGGGGATATTGTGGGGATAATTTTGTATCTTTAAATGCCAGTAAAATTAAGCTATAAGAGATTATGTCAACACTAAACTACCTCGTAAAAGGTCAAAAGTATTATACAAATATACTAATTAGATTTAAAAACGGAAGAAAATTTGACTATACCGTTTCAACAGAATTTAAAATTGACCCCAAGAATTGGAGTGCTTCAAAGCAAAAGCTAAAAAACACTTCAGGTGATAAAACAAAAGATGAAATCAACAACCATTTAGCTGAATTAAAAAAACACATTCTCGATCAATTTAACTTAGACAACTCTTCTGGAGTTTACATTGATAAACAATGGCTGCAGCAACAAATTGCAAACAAATTCAACAGACCATTAAATGAAACTGTGTCAGATGAAATATACTTTGTGGCGTTTACAGAAAAATTTATTAAAAATGCCCCTACCCGCTTAATTAAAGGCAAAAACAAGCCTGTGAGCAGCTCTACAATTACAAAATACAACAGCCTTCAAAAAAAGCTGGAAGCCTATGAAAAACACGCAAAAACAAAAATAAAGTTTACCGATTTAAACCTAACATTTTACGAGAGCTTCGTGCAGTTTCTAAAAGTTCAAGAAACTATTAGTACAAACACCGTTGGTAAATATATAAGTACTTTAAAAGGGATTGCCAGGGAAGCACTTCTAAAAGGATTCCCGGTAAACAAAGAAATAAATCACCCTAACTTTTTTGTGCCAACTGAAAAAGCGATTGACATTTATTTAAATGATGATGAAATTAACACGATTTACAATCACGATTTTAAAGACGATGAAAAATATGATAATGCAAGGGACCTGTTTATTATTGGTTTAAGAACTGGATTAAGGATTTCGGATTTCCTTAGATTAGAGCAATCAAATATAAATGATGGTTACTTTGAAATAGTAACACAAAAAACAAATCAAAAAGTTACAATTCCTATTCATTCTCAAGTATTGGGAATCCTTGAAAAACATAATGGCTTTCCAAGAAAAATTTCCGACCAAAAATTCAACCTATACATAAAACAAGTATGTAAGGAAGCTAAATTAACTCAAATGGTTACCGGAAGTAAAATAGATGAAAATACCAATAGAAAAAAAGCTGACATCTATCCCAAACACGAATTGGTCACTTCACATATTTGCAGAAGAAGTTTTGCCACCAATTTATATGGAAACCTTCCTAATATTTCGATAATGGCAATAACAGGCCATACCACAGAGGTCCAATTTTTAAGATATATAAAAATAACACCAAAAGAAAACGCCGATAAATTAAAGGAATACTGGAAAAATCAAGAGGAATCTGTTGTCAAAGAGTAAATTCTGACTTAACTTGTTTAATAGTTTTTTTTCTATACATTTATAAAAAAATTAAGCTATGAAAAATACTTACCTAGAATATTTCTGCGAAATATTGGACAAAAATATTTATGAAGGTTCTTCTGCTTTTAGCATTATGATTCAATTTCAAGAATGTATTCCAAAATTAAAATCTGAAATTCTTACAAATAAGATTAATCTAAACGGGAATGCAATTGACTATCTAAATTTAATTGCAAATGAAATACAAAATAGAGATTATGATCAAAATGCAGGGTTATTTTATATTGATAAATGGCTAGAAAAATTCAATATAACTATTGAAGTTATTTTGAAAGGAAATATCATAGGAAAAGATATTTACAATTACTTATCATCAGATAGGGATACTTTTCCTAGAAAGTCAGAAGATAGAGATATAGCTTCAGTGGTTCAAGATAATTTTCTACAATATTTTTGCAAATATTATGCTGATGAGATTATTGATTTCTGCAATAAAAATAAACCTGAACAAAAAGTTACAGAGCCAAAAAATAAAACTCCTTCAAAACCATTTGAGGTTGTTTATCTAAATGAATTTTGTAAAAACTTAAACAATTACAGAGCCATTTATGAAACTTCATATATGATATTATATGATTATAGCATAACTCACTACACCCCTTATTTTAAACAAGAGATTTTAAACAATATTTTAACTTTAAAGGACAGCAAAAAGCACCTCTATATAGATTATGTTATAAATCATATTCAAAATACAGTAGATATTAATAATCAAGCAAGTATTCAAGATCTATTAAAAGAAAACAATGAAAGTTTGGATGATTATCCTTATTTCAACAAAGGCAAACTCTATAAAAAACTTTGCATCTATGTAAATGCACAATATCATACGTTTAAAGAAAGAGAATATTTAGAAGATTTACAGCTCTCATTTTTTGAATATGCTGCTAAAATTGAAGTGGAAGGCATTCTTGATTTTCTTCATAATTTAAAAGAAAAACAATCATCAGCAACAAATAAAAAAATAAAATGGATTGGGAAACCATCTCAGTTGGGTTATCTTATTGGTTCATTAGCTGAACTGGACTATATTGAAGCTCCTAAAAACAAGGATGGAGAAATTAATTACACTCAATTTTCTAAAGACTTATTAGAAATATTTGATATTAAAACAACACACCAATCCTTATCCAAATACTTAAATTTAGATTCTGATAAATCACAAGAAATAAAAAGAAAATTTGAAAAAGAAGACTTTTATATTCCTAACAGAAAAATTATAAGTTAATAATTGCTATAAAAAATAAATATATTGGAAGCTGTACTAAAATTTCAACAGGCATTAATCGAAGATTATTATAAACAATTCATATTTTCAATTGATGAAGATGAAGTTGATTTTTCACTTATAACTAATCAAATAATTTACCGAGATAAAGAATACCTTGAAATAAGTCCAGCTGATATACAAAGAAAAATAAAATATCTAATTGCTGATATAAAACCACTTTATTTAAACGCAATAAGTGAAGTTTTAATTAAACTTTCAAACCTGAATAGTAATGTTGAAAAATTAAATTATTTAAACTATACGATACAACTTTACAGTATTCCTTCCAATCAAATAAAAAAGGATTTTTTCATTGACAATGAAGATTCAAGGTATTACTCAAAATTTGATGTAGGTGATGATATATTTTCATTTGCAGATGTTTACAAAGCGTTGAAGGCAACAGGTAAATCCGAAAAATATAAATACGATTATTTGAACTTTAAATTTTTTGTAATCAGAACTAAAATAATCAGCTTCCTGCCATTTTCCTTGTTCTCTATTGTAAATAGCTTTATTAATATCTTAAAGAAAAAGGTTATTGAAATCCAAGAAGATATAGAAATAACTGAAACAGTAGAGTCAAAACTTAAATGGAATGGCAAGGCCTCTCATTTAGGTTTTTTAATAGGTCAATTAGCCGAATTAGAATACATTAATACTCCAGTAAGACCCAACGGTGAGATAAATTATACACTTTTTGCCAAAGAAGTACTGACAACATTTCACGCCAACACTACAGAATCCACGCTTACTAAATATTTAAACTCAGCTACCGAAAAATCACAGGAAACAGAACGAAATTTTAAGAAAGCAAAGTTCAATATACCACACAAAAAAGAAGTAAGCTAAACCCGTTCGAGTACCTTCTGGTACGCTTACCCAAACACCTTCAATTTACTTTTACCTCGTTAAACTTAAAACATATAACGATGCAAGAAAGTAAAATCACTCAAGTACACGGTATTACACCACAAGAATTTAGAGAAGGAATCATTTCAGACATTAGAGTTGAATTTGAAAAACTATCTAAAAATTTCCAACCAGTTCTTCCTCCTAAATATCTCACAAGGCAAGAGGTTGCAAAAATCCTTAAAATTTCCTTAGTAACAATTTCCGACTGGAACAGAAAAGGAATCCTTAAACCGTATCGATTAGGCAATTTAGTAAGATACAAACAAAGCGAATTAGACCAAGCGTTAATCTCAATCAATAAAAAATAGAAGTTGTACGACACTATTAAAATAGTGCACCAACTTAACCAACTGCCTATGGAAGTTATGGAAGAGATTACAAAACCTTTTGAATGGAAAGGATTTATATGGAAACCAATTTTTAACAAATTAGGTGAACCAACGGCATATTATGCAGAATTGGAGAATCTTTATTTAAATCTTAGAGGTTGTGAAATTACTGTTACCAATTCATTACATAAATTTTATATGGGTAACAATTATGAATCATTTACTTATTCTCAAGTATTAGAAGCATTTGATAAATTGAATAATTTACTGCCATTTAATATTTATACAGCAGCAGTAAAAAAAATAGCAATCGGCGCTGTAATTCAAGAAGATTGTAATCAAGTGCTAAATACCTGGCTAAGTTTTATAAATAAAATACCGTTCCCAATGTTAAGTCGAAACAAACCTTATGGATTAAAATATTTTCTTACAGATTATGCTGTAAAAGGTTATAATAAAACTACGGAAGTAAAACACCATACTAACATCAATTTAAATAGTGAATTATTTAGGTTTGAAGTTGAAATAAAACGAATTAATAATTTAAATAACGGCAAAGATAAGATTGGCATTCACACTGTTCAAGACCTTATTGATCCAATTAAATATCAAAAATTAGCAAGTTTATTGATTGATAAGTACCAAAAAATAGCTAAGAAACCGTCCATTAATTTAAATAACACCTCTATTAAAGAAAAAAGATTAATTGCTGTTTTCAAAGATATTGAAGTGTTAAACAGTATTAAAAAGAATCACCCGGATAGCTATAAAAAGGACAGAAAGGAATATAAATGCCTTACCAATAAATTTGATGACAGCTCTTTTCAAAATCAAGTAATTAATAAGTTAAATCAACAAATTTTATTCAGTATAAATAACTAACAATTTACAACTTGTATTATAGTGTAAAACAGGGGTAAAAAAACAATCATAAAGATGGCCATAAAAGAGATAGATAATTTAAAGTTAAAGGAAGTCGAAGAAAAGTTAGAAATCACCATAACTCGCCTAAATAAATTGCAGGGCAATATTTTAGAAAAACAAATCATAGACAATTCCGATTTTTTAAGATTAATGCAAATAAGCAACAGTACCGCTAAAAACTGGCGCAATAAAGGGTTGATTGCATTTTGTCAAATTGAAAACAAAATCTACTATAAAATTAAAGACATTCAATTAATGTTAGACAAACATTACAGGTCTTTTAAATATTAATTTCCAATCATAAAAAACCCACCAATTAATTGCGTAAAAGAGGTGGGTTAAAAAAAATTGCTATGAAAAAGATGAGTTGTCTAGCGACAACTCTGAATTTCAAATATAGTATTTTTATTCAAATAACTCCAATCTTTTTTTATTAAATAAATTCTATATTTACGACTACTTAAAATTTGCTAAAATCATTTAAGAACAAAGTCCCGTAAAATATTAAAAGATTGCTATTTTTATACTTTAATAATTTAACTTAATTAATGTCAACAAAGTTTTTTACAAATAAATCCGATAACAGTCTTCTGAAAAAATTTGAAGGTGTATTTACCAACTTACCTAACATCCACAATTTCGATGCTTTAGTAGGTTATTTTAGAGCAACTGGTTATTTTAAATTAAGACCCTTTTTAGATAATATTCCTGAAATTAGAATTTTAGTTGGTATTAATGTTGATACATTAGTTGAAAAATACCATTCAGTAGGTCAACAATTTTTAACAAATCCAGAAGAAACCAAAGATCAATTTATTGATTGTTTAAAAAAAGATATTCAAGATGCTGATTATTCTAAAGAAATTGAAGAAGGAATAATTCAATTCATCAAAGATATTGTTGATAAAAAAATAACAATTAAAGCGCATCCTGAAAAAAACTTACACGCAAAAATATACATTTTCAAGCCAAAAGAATTTAATGAATATTCAACGGGAAGTGTGATTACAGGTTCTTCAAATTTAACCGAACCTGGTTTAGGTTCTCGTGAGAAGTCTAATTATGAATTTAATGTTGAGCTACGTGATTATGATGATATAAGATTTGCTGCTGAAGAATTTGAACTGCTTTGGAATGAATCTGTTGACATTCTACCCACAGATGTTTCAATCATAGAAAAAGAAACCTATTTAAATAATAATTTCACCCCTTTTGAATTATACATTAAACTCTTGATTGAATATTTCGGACAAAGAATTGAGTATGACCCAACTAATATAGATTTATTAATTCCTGATAATTACAAGAAATTAACATATCAATCTGAAGCTGCTATTGAAGGATATGAAAAACTAATGAAATACAATGGTTTCTTTTTAGCCGATGTTGTTGGTTTAGGTAAAACTATTGTAGCATCAATAATTGCAAAAAAGTTTGTGTTTGAAAATGGGTATCATTCTAAAATTTTAATTGTGTATCCACCTGCTTTAGAAGATAACTGGAAGACAACAATTAAAGATTTCCATATAAACAACAATACTTGGTTTGTTTCAACGGGTAGCCTACACAAAGTATTGGATGGTAAAAATCTAAATTATCCAAACCCAAATGAATATGATTTAATTATTATTGACGAAGCTCATAAATTTAGAAATGACACTTCTAATATGTATGAAAAATTACAAACTATTACAAAAGCCGACAGGAGAATCCCCGGTTCAAATGGAGATACGCGTAAAAAAGTGATGTTATTATCAGCAACACCTTTAAACAATCATCCTGCCGATATAGAAAATCAAATTTATTTATTTCAAGATAAAAGAAATGCAAGTCTACCAAGCATAAAAGATTTACAATCATTTTTCACTCCTTTAAAAGATGAATATGACGAGTTAAAAAAAGAACATATTCTTAACTTAGAAAAGGTGAAAGCTATTTTCGATAAAATTAGAGACAAAGTAATAGAGCCTTTAGTTATTAGAAGGAGTAGAACTGATATTGAAAAAAATAAGGATTTTAAAAAAGATATAGATGCTCAAGGAATTATATTTCCCAAAATAAATCCACCCAATAAAGTTGAGTATGAGTTTAATGATAAATTAAGTGTATTATTTGACTACACCATATCAATGTTAGCTTCAATGGATGAATTTAGAAATCCAATTGAAGGTTTAGGTTATTACCGTTATAGAGCTATTGAATACTTAATTGATAAAGAATATCGTGATCGTTATGGTAATGTAGAAGACATTTCTCATAGGTTAGCTGCAATTATGAGAACCTTGTTGGTAAAACGTTTGGAAAGCAGCTTCTATGCCTTCAAAAAATCATTATCAAGACTGCTCAAAAATACAAACCATATGATTAAAATGTTTGAGGACAACAAAGTATATGTTGCCCCAGATATTGATGTAAATAAGTTTTTAAATGAAGGAGATGAAGAAGGTTTAGAACAAAAAATTAACGAAAAAGGTGGAAATAACCAAATCTATAATGCCGAGGATTTTAAAGAAGGTTTTATTGAACTCTTAAAAGCAGATGAGAAAATAATTAAAAATTTAGTAAGTGAATGGGCTAAAATTGATTACGATCCTAAATTAGATAAATTTATTGCCGATTTAAAATCAAAATTCTTAAACAAAAAAAACAACCATTCAGGAAAATTAGTTGTCTTTTCTGAATCTAAAGAAACCATTAATTATTTAAACGATACATTAAATGATTTTGGAATCAAAAAAACTTTAGCCATTAGTGCTTCAAACAGAAAAGAAAAATTTGCAACGATATTAGAAAATTTTGATGCCAATTTAAATAAGGCAGATTGGAAAAATGATTATAATATCATTTTCACAACAGAAGTATTAGCCGAAGGTATCAACTTACACCGTTCAAATGTAATTATAAATTATGATGTACCTTGGAACTCAACAAGGTTAATGCAACGTATTGGGCGTGTAAATCGTATTGGTACAGAAGCTAAAGAAATTCACGTTTTTAATTTTTATCCTTCAGATAAGTCTGACAATCAAATTAAATTAACCAATATCGCGATAAAAAAACTGCAAGCCTTTCACTCCGCTTTTGGTGAGGATAGTCAAATATATTCTCAATTAGAGGAAGTTGGAGAAGCTGGTTTATACGGTTCAAAATTAAAGGAAGAAGTCAATGAAACCTTATTATTATTACAAGAATTAAGAGACTTTAAAAAGAAAAATATAAATGCCTTCAATCAAATTAAAAGCATCCCTAAAAAATCTCGCATTGCTCGAAAATCAAGCAATGTAGATTCATTTATAAACGTAGATAATGCATCAATAACATATATAAAAAGTGAAGGGCATCCTGGAGTCTTTTATAAAACTGATGAAAATAATGTAGTTCACGAATTAACCTTTATAAATGCCGCTAAAATTTTTAAAGCGACCACAAAAGAGAAAGCAATTAAATTGCCAGATAATCATCACCAACAGGTAACAAAAGCATTAACACATTTTAAAACTATTGCAAAAAATATTGAAACAAAAAATGTAACCAAAGCGCAATTATCTGCAATAGAAAAAAAGGTTATTACAGATTTAGAATTTTTTATTGGAGTTGCTGACAACACATTTATTAAAACACAATTGCAAAGAGCACACGATGAGATCTACAAAGGTTCGCACAGGCAACTGCCAAATCAGTTAAGTAAATTTTTTAAAAACAACACAGAAAATGACCCTCAAAAAGTAATTGAAAATGTTTTTAATGAAATACTAAAAAAAATGAACTTTAGTGATACTGCAAGAATAAAACAACAACGAGCTTCTTTGTTTAACAAACCACAAATAGTAATATCAGAATCTTACATAGAATCTAACTAATGGAAAACATACTGTCTCAAATATTTACTACTGATTACAATCGCAATTCATTTGAAAAAAATGTTCTAACACCTATTTTTCAGAATGCCACTAAAAACTTCGAGTTATATGATGTAGATGGTGAACAAGAAGTTCCTTTAACAGATACTGAAAAACGTACTGCAAAAAAAGTTATCAAATATGGTGAATTTACTACACACGACAATCGTAAAATTGAATTGTATGAAGTTACTGTTGAAGATTTTAAACAAGTAAAAATTGCTCGTGTTGGTATTGGCGCATTGGTTAAAAGATTAATTATTGGTAACAATGCAGTTTTTGCAACATTTAAATATGAAAATGTTAAAAATAAAAACTGGCGTTTTTCTTTTATAGCCTATGATAGTTTTTTTGAGAATGGACAAGTACAAACCAAAGAAACAAATCCTAAACGTTATACCTATGTTTTTGGTGAAAAAGAGGAAAGCTACCGAACTGCTATTGATAGATTTCTAACATTAGACAATCAATTTCAAATAAAAGTAAAAGACCTTCAGGAAGCATTTGCAGTGGAGGCAATGTCTAATGATTTTTTTAAGGAGTACAGAGAAACACACTATGCTAAATTTGTAAAATACTTAACCGGTGACGAGTTTATAAAAAAAGGCGGAAAGTTTGAATTGGTAGAAGTTCAAAATCCTTCTCCTTTTTTGGCATCTGTTTTTAATGGCGATAAAAAAGATGCCAGAGATTTTTGCAAAAAATTGTTGGGACAAATAGTGTTCTTATATTTTATTCAGAAAAAAGGATGGTTAGGAGCCACAAGCGCAAATTATAAAGAAGGTAACGGAGATAAAAATTTCATTCAAAACTTTTATAAACAAGCAGGTGAAAATGACACATTCTACACAATATGGCTATCTAAATTATTTTATGATACACTAAATCAAAAAAGGGATAATGACAATTTTACAATGCCTGATGGTAAGGTGGTTAAAATCCCCTATTTAAATGGTGGTTTATTTGATAAAGAATCTGAAAAATTTGACTTTTTAGTCTTTCCAAGTGAGTTGTTTACAGACTTATTTGAGTTTTTCAATCGTTTTAATTTTACCATTTACGAAAACAGTCCAGAGGAACATACCGTAGCAGTTGACCCTGAAATGTTAGGGCATATTTTTGAAAACTTGCTGGAAGACAATAAAGATAAAGGTGCTTTTTATACACCAAAGGAGATTGTGCAGTATATGACACAAGAATCCTTAATTGAATATCTGGTAACACATTTAGGTGATGACACTAAAGAAGGTATTAGCAAATTTGTAAAGCAAAAAGACAAAGAAGATTTAACTGATACCCAACTTAACAAAATAAATATACTGTTAGATGAGGTTAAAATATGCGACCCTGCAATTGGTTCTGGTGCTTTTCCTATGGGTTTATTGCACGAAATATTTGCATTAAAGGAACGAATTGCTTTCGATTTAGGTTTTAAAGTTTGGAGTCCTGCTTTAGTTAAAGAAAATATCATCCAAAATTCTATTTATGGAGTAGATATTGAAAAAGGAGCAGTTGATATAGCGCAACTTCGTTTTTGGTTAAGCCTTATTGTAGATGAAGAAGAACCTAAACCTTTACCTAATTTAGCCTATAAAATTGTAGTTGGTAATTCATTAGTTAGCAAGTTTGGTAACGAAATTATTGAAATAGATTGGGAAGTTGAACCTGAAACTCAATTCGATTTATTTGGTTCTGATTTAGAAAACCAAAAAACTTGGTTATTAAACGAAATTTCTAAAAAACAAAAAGAGTTTTTCTTAGCCAACAACAGCAATAAAACCAAATTAAATAAACAAATTAGAAATTTAAAATTAAACATCTTATCAAATCAATTAGAATTAATGATTGAAACCAAAGGTGTTAAATTAGACAATAGCAGAAAGCCCTCCAAAAAACAAACAGAAGGTTGGTTGGAAACTGAAGGTTGGAAACGCACCTTACAACAAGTAAATACCTTAAAAAACAATGATAAACCATTTCATCACTTCGATTGGCGTTTAGACTTTCCTGAAATTTTAAACCCTAATGTTACCGAAAACACTGGTTTTGATATAATTATCGGTAATCCACCTTACATTAAAGAATATACAAGTAGAGAGGCTTTTGATGGGTTTAGAAATTCTAAATACTATCAAGGTAAAATGGACTTATGGTATGGTTTTGCTTGTATCAGTTTAGATTTATTAAAAGAAAAAGGTGTTGAATGTTTTATTGCTCAAAACAATTGGATTACAAGTGCTGGAGCTTCAATAATGCGAAATAAAGTATTAAAAGAAGCTGAAATAAATTTGTTTACAGATTTTTGGAATTACAAAGTATTTAAAACTGCTGGTATCCAAACAATGATTTATTTGCTTAAAAAAGAGATTCCTAAAAATATTTATCCTTTAAAATATTCATTACTTAATGATGATTCTATTAAGGAAAGCGAATTAATTAACTTTTTAAATTTTAATAATTATGAAGGAATAGACGAAAAAAGTACATTGGAATTTGAAAGCTCACTTTATTTCGATTCGTTAATAACGTTTAACAATCCTAAAATTGACAATGTACTAAATGAGATTTTGAATAATAATATTGAATTATTAAGAGATAATGAAATTGCTCAAGGGATTGTTTACCCGCAAGATAAGTTAAACAAAAAAAATGCAGTTAAATTAGGAAAAAACTTCAATGTTAATGATGGAATTTTTCAGCTTAATGAAAAGGAATTAAATAATTTAAATTTAGACAATAATGAATACAGTATTGTAAAACCTTTTTATTCCACTTCTGAATTGCATAAATATTTCGGCAATAATAAAAATAAAGAATGGATTATATATACTAAATCAGATATTAAAAATCATATTAATTCATACCCTAAGATAAAAGAGCATTTAGATAAGTTTTCTAAAATAATTACTTCTGATAATAAGCCTTATGGCCTTCATAGAGCAAGAAATGAAGATTTTTTTATTGGTGAAAAAATAATCTCTTTGAGAAAAAATTTTCAGCCTTGTTTTACATTCACAGATTTCGATTGTTATGTAACTCAAACTTTTTACTCTATTAAAACCAATAGATTTGACTTAAAATATTTAACCGCACTTTTAAACTCTAAACTGATTGCTTTTTGGTTACGTTTTAAAGGTAAAATGCAAGGAAATAATTATCAAATAGACAAAGAGCCTTTGGTTAATATACCTATTATACTACCTACAAATATTAATGTATTTACAATATTAACAGATTATCTTTTGTATTTATATAATGCAAAAAATAAAGATATTTTAAGTCATACTGAAAACAAAAGAATAGCCTCTCACATAGAAGACGTTTTGGATATGATGGTTTATGAATTGTATTTTGAAACTCATATGAAAGAAAAAGGGTTAGACGTTCTACAATTTATCAATCCTCAACCTATTGAGAATATAAATGATGAAAATAAAAAGGCTGAAATAATAAAAGAATTTTACTTATGGTATCAAAAACCTGAAAATGAAGTGCGTCAAAGAATCATTTTAATTGAAACCAGAAGTAAAGATAAACTTGCTGTTATTAGAAAATCAGTTAACTAATGAGTCGAATAGATACGTTACAAATTCATAATTTTAAGTTTTTTAATGAACAAGAACCCATAAAGTTAGATGGTAAACATTTATTACTTTATGGAGAAAACGGAAGTGGTAAAAGTTCAATATATTGGGCATTATACACCTTATTTGAGGCTACCTTAAAAAATAAAAAAGAAAATATAGAAAAATACTTCCAGCATCATTCTGTTCATCCCCAATCATTAGTAAATATTCACACAGAGCCTATTTATACGGGTGAATCGTTATTTTATGACTCTTTTATAAATGTAAAGACTAATAATACACATCCATTAGAATATAATATTTCATTATTAGATACTTCAATTAAAGATGATAACGTGGCTAAAGAAGTAAATCAAGCTTCTGATTTTATTAGTTATAAGGTTTTATACAAATTTCAAGACTTTTTGAATGGTATGGAAATGGATTTGGCTGATATTTTCATTGGTCATATTCTTCCATATATCAATTTTCCTGAAAAAGAATTTATTAGAGATGGTAGTACAAAAATAATTACAAGTGCCTCTGATATGTACAAGGAAATTAAAAAAGGACCTGGTACAACAACTAATTCAAAAGGCAAAATCATTAGAGTTTATAAATACAGTGAGGAGAACAAAAAATTTAATGCTTTTGCAGAACACTTCAATAATCAGTTAAAAGATTTAATAGACTTTATTAATGTTAATGCTCCTGCAATGCTCAAAAAATTGGGTTATGATATTGATTTTGAATTAAATTATATTGAATTAAAATATCACAAAGCTGATGTGAATTTTCATTTTGAGCCTTTTAAAATCAAGTTTGTAATAACTTCTTATTTAGGCACCCCGATAACTATTAACAGACCTCAATCTTTTTTAAATGAAGCTAAAATTACAGCCATAGCAATTGCAATACGTTTAACAATTTTAAAACGTAGAATAAATGAAGAAGCAGGAGATATATTAAAGTTCATAGTATTTGATGATGTAATGATAAGTTTAGATATGAACAATAGAGACAAACTAATTGATTTCTTATTAGATCCTGTTAACAAATTCACAAATGACTATCAATTACTTTTTTTAACGCACGATAGAAGCCTGTTTTATTATTTAAAAGACAAGATTAGAAATAGAGGTTTAAAAGATGATTGGGTGTATAAAGAAATGTATGTTGATTCTTTATCTGAAAAAGAAACACCTGCTATATTCGATCATCCTAATAAATTAAAAAAGGCAAAATATTTCATTGATAGTCACGATTATCCAGCAGCAGGAATATACCTGCGCTCATTATGTGAAGAATTATTAAATAACTTACTACCAGATCCAAAAATATATCATATTTCTCAAAATAACGATGGTATTTATGAAAGTAAGCATCAAAGTTTAAATGATAAAATTGGGCATCTGGAATGGTTTTGCTCAAAAGAGAATATTGATTATAATGATTTTAAAGATTTAAAAACCTATAAAAGTGTCATCTTAAATTCATTGGCTCATAATGATATTGTTTCTCCAATATACAAAACAGAGTTAATAAAAGTTCTTGAAGTACTTAAAAAACTTGAATTGATAAAACGAGATGTCCAATTAATAAAGCAAAATAAAAGTTTAAAAATTGTATTGATAAAACCAGATAGTTCTAATTATGAAATAGGCATTCAAATTAAAGATAGATTAATGATGTTTGAAAAATCAGGCTCGTTTAAAAAAATGTCAAACTTTTGTAAGGCAAATATCACATATTTAAATGATAATGGTACAGAAACGAAAGATTTGAATATTGAAAAGGAATCAATAAAACAAATCATCGAAGAAAAATGTAATGAATTAAGTATTCCATATCCAGATAATATTGAAGGTATTATTACTTATAGAAATGTGAGTTCAATTCAATCAATTATTGACACATTGTAAATATGACACACTCCGAAAAATTGATAAAAAAGAAATTCAACCTTAAAACAGAAAAACAATTACTAACACTCATCAATAAAAAAGATGAAGCATTTTTTAAAGATAGTTTTTTTATAAGCAAAGAAAAATACATTACAAATATCTCCAATCTACTAAATGAGGTAAATGATTTAGGTAGCTCATTTAAAGACATAATGCCAATGGCAAAATCTGGTTCAATTTTAAATCCTTTTGCAAGTATAGGATTAGGAAGTGTAATGTCAGATTACAGGTCTAAACTTAAAACTTTAGAAAATCATATTTCTTTTTTTAAAAAACCTATCTCTTAATAATAAAATAAGTTATGAACTTAAACACTTTAAAACCCCAATCAATAAGTATTAACAATTTTATATTAACTTGGTCTAAACAATATGCCTACGCTAACGAAACTGCATATTATAGCTCAATCTCTAAAAAAGAATTTACAACTACCGATATTCAAAACCTGTATGTTTGGAAAAATGGAATGAGACTTAGTGAGCCAAAGCAAAAATCTGTTGATGCTAAAATTAAAGCGAAACTCCCATTAATCAATAAGTTTAAATCTAATGATAAAATAAATTTAGAGGGTTTTAAAAAAGAGTTTAAAGACCTATCAGTAGTTTGGAAGATATTTTTATTACATAGTATAAACCCAAACAAATATCCTATATACGATCAACACATACACAGAGCATTTCTATTCATTCACAATGAAGATTGGTCTAATATTTCAAATACTTCCGTTAAAGACTTTGAAAAAGAAACCTTTTATTTTAAAAGATACTTGCCTTTTATAGAATCAATTAACGTACCAGATTTAAAAAAGTTAGATGAAGCATTTTTTGCGTTTGGTCAGTTTCTAAATACACGTAATTATGCAACATTATTACAATAAACAGTTATGAAAGCAAACTTTTCAAATTGGGTTAAATGGGTAGATAGAAATAAATTAGAAGGCATTAAATATCCAGGCATTTATTGTATTGCTGTTTCAAACAAATTACTTACTGAATTTGACTTTATCACAGAATTAGAATACATAGGAATGACCAATTCAATAGGTGGTTTAAGAAGTCGTTTAAATCAATTTGATACTACAATAAGAAAAGTTAGAAAAAATCACGGTGGTGCTGATAGGTTTTTATACCAGTATCAAAACTATGAAGTAATTAAAGATAATATCTATGTAGCAATACGTTCTTTTAAATGCAATAGTAAAAAACCATCTCCAACAGATTTAAGAATTATGGGTGAAGTTGCAAAATGTGAATATGATTGTTGGGCTTCTTATATTGAAATCAATGGAAACTATCCAAAGTTTAATGATAAAAGTAATGCACCAAAATATAGTCTATTGAATAGGTAGTTTTAATAAATTATTTAATATGGAATTAAAGGAAAGTATAAGTGACATTTTAAAAAAGGCTCAAGATAAAATGTATAAAATTACACTATCCTAAAAAGTGTGTAAACCTAAATACTTTTCATTTTTAATAGTATGATATTTTATTTGTGCCCTTTAGAACAGAGAAGTTTGTTCTCCTCTCCATATTATTTTATGTACTTTAATAACCTCAAATTTGTCCTCTAAAAACATACCTGAATATTCATCTTTTTTTAGTTTCACTAATAAATCAACTGCCAAACAATCACCCGCTCCGAAACGAAGTTTTTCATCAACGATTGTTTTTAAAAATTCCTCATCTCTTATTGCGACTTGGTTGATTATTCTGTTATCATATATTAAACTCCATTTACTATTTCTTTTAGGTATAGTTTCCCATTTAAAAATACCAACATTGACAGATTTTATTTTTTCATCTTCTTCATTTTCATCAACTAAATAAGGATTGTCAAAATCTAATTCATAAAATTCTTCTCTTGGTACGCTTAAAACTACTTTTTGTGATTTTTTCTCAGTTAATTGAATACCTTTTATTTCTTCGTCTAATTCTAAAACCTTAATATCTTGCTTTAATGCTTCATTTATGATTTTATTACCTTGATAAATTTTAAAAGCATCTTTATCAAATGTAAGAGAATTATTATTTCCTCCTACGTTAATGTATATTTCAACTTTATCCCCTTTTTCAACTACTTTATCTGCTTTTTTATTTTTTAAAAACTTCTTAATACCAATATAATCAGCTATAACAGAAAAAATTGCTGGTATATATTGTATATTTTCCAATGCAAAAAGTCCTGTTTGTGCTGTAATTTCAATAACTTGATTAACATCAAAAGAACCTTTCTCAAACGACTTAATTTTTATTTTTAAATCAACATTTGGATAAAGTTGAGCTTTAACTTCTTGGACTATTACTGAGAAATGAAACTGGGATGATAACAGAGTATTTATATCGATATAATGAGAATCTCCTTGATATTTAAATTCATATTGTTTATCAATAGCCTTTTTCATAAGTATTAGATTGAAATTTTTAGTAAACATAGCGAAATTGATTAACGTAGCGGGATAATGCGTACAAAAAATAGGGTACATTATAGTTAATATTAGATTTATTACTCTAAATCTACTTTAAATAATATATGAAAATTCTATTTTCCTAAAACCCATTTTTCATATTCAAATCCTTTAATCAATCGAATTTTTCATCCATCTCCAGCAGTATTCCGTTCCGGTAAACCTACACGAAATACAGCTTCCAATTCCGCACAATAAGAGCTTTAAAAAAAGCACTTATTTTTTGCCTTTGCCCTCTTTTGTTCCGTTTCCATAAAAATGGTCTCAACTAAACAGAATGTTTAGCAGGTAATAAGGTGTTCGCAATCCGCTTCATTTTGTTACATAAAATATATCTGCAAGGGCATTTAGATAATAGGTCAATCTTGACTTGTTTTAATAATTATTAATGAAAACCCTATTTTCGGTAACAAACCCTTGCATATACCACAAATAGCACTACTGCGGTGACACATCCTCGTTTAGTGCTATTTGTTTATTTTACTTCACACATTACACGTCTTACTCACGCACAGCTACTTTTGTACCCAAACCCTTTAAGGTTTTGCTGCGCAAGGCTTTTATTTGGGTACAACCGCTGTTTCATAATTTGGCTCGCCTGCTGCTCGCTCGGGCTAAAAAAGGGTGTCACAGTTTTTGAAAGCGCCATTTTGCATATGAAATAACCGTTGCAAGTATCTATTGTATTTCAACAAACCAGTATTATTATTATTCCAACCAACCGATTAACTTCAAATTCCACAACGGATTATCACATATTGCAAACGCACGCAAGAGCAAAGTATTCCGTTCATTGTTCCTCGTTTTGGCGCTCCGCAAATTGTAATTCAAACAATAATTTTCTATCCAATTAACAAACAACAAATATCACAATCCAACAATCAAAGCGGAGCGCACACCACTCGTCACGCTTCTCTCCATAAATTGCCCTTGCCTATCCGACGCTTCAAAAACTCCGCCACCCTTGCGTGTACCACGTAGGCGTGGGTCGCACTTATGCCGATGGCAACGTGCTCTACCCACACCACCCTCGCTCAACTTCGCTGTCGGCTCGCAAAAATGCTCCTCATTTTTCGCTGCGCTTTGTTTAGTACTCAATAAAAGTAATTTTATATGTTACTTTCTAAGTAACATTTCAATTAAAAAAAAATAAAAAAAGCAAGTAAAATTATTTGGCTACCATCATCCCACGCTTTTGGCTATAAAGTTCAAGCCCTACGGGTTTTTAAAAAAATCTCCACCCCATTATAATAGCAATCCTAAATAACATTTCAGCAGGGTTGTATTTTTTCAAAAAAACTTGACAGCCAGCCCACGCCAACAAGTAAACTACTTTCTTTTTTTCTTTTTTCTTTTAAAAATGATTTGTGAGCGAAGCGAATCATAATTTTAATTGCGTTACTATGTCAAATTTTGAAATCAAAACACACCAGATCGGAAGAATTTACACAAAACCACACTTTTTTATTCTGAACAAAGGCCTGAACAGCGGAAACCCGATGAAAAAACCCTGTCCTAATTGCTTTGTGCTAACCACCCAAACCGATAACACCCTGCAAACACTTTTTTACTTATGCTTGACGCTTAAAATAGGGCGATATTTCGCCTATTATCTGAAAGGAAGCGTTATTCCGTTTATTACTATTAATGACTGCTCTAAGGTGCTTAAATCAACTGATTCAAGCATTGATAATAACCGGGAGCAGCTTCAAAAACACATTCAAATTATGAATCAGATTCAGCAAAAAGAAGAGCTCCTAAAAGAAAATTTAAAAGCAATTCAGCAGCTTAAAATTGCTTTCGCACAAACTTATTTTGCAAAGCAGGTCAAAGGGTTGTAAAAGGAGGCAAACGAGCTACTAAGGGCTGAACAAAAGCATTAATGACTTATATTTGTTAGAACAATATCAAAGCCGTATTAAAACCGTACCAACCCCAAGCGTGTAATTTTAATTTTTTTTAATATGGGTAAAATAGGTCAAGGAATCCTGGGAGGTTTATCAGGTAAAGTAGGAAATGTTATTGGCGGAAGCTGGAAAGGTATTGATTACATTAGAATCAAGCCAACCAGTGTTGCGAATCCAAGAACTGAAGGTCAAGTGAACCAAAGAAACAAGTTTAGTGCGACAATTGAATTTTTGCAGCCGAACAAAGATTTCATTAATGTTGGTTACAAAAGTTTTGCAATTAAACAAACCCCGTTTAATGCCGCAATGTCTTATGTGCTAAACAATGCTATTATAGGAATAGCACCTGATTTTTCAGTTGATTATTCCTCTGCGCTATTGAGTAAAGGTATTTTGTCAAAAGCCTTAAACCCTTTAGCTGATTTATCAACAGCCGGACAGGTTTCTTTTAGTTGGGATGACAATTCGACCGAGAACAATGCAAAAAGAACAGACAGAGCGATGTTATTGGTTTACAATCCGATGAAAAATGAATCTACCTATCAATTGGCAGGAGTAGACAGAATAACCGGAACAGAAGTATTGGTTATTCCAAATTCTTATACAGGTGACACTGTTGAGATGTTTATGGCTTTTGTTTCACTTGATGGAAAAGTATCAAATAGTAGTTATTTAGGCTCTGGTACGGCGGCTTAATTTATTAATCTAAATAACTATTTATAAACCGCTACAATAAATTGTAGCGGTTTTTTTATCTCCTATACCTACCCATTTTTAATAGTTCTTTCGTGTCATAATCATCACTATGGAAATATTGATCTGCTGTAATCTCATTTTCCAAAAAAGCCTTATCTCTTCTATATTTCATATAAGTATTGGAAATCCCAGACCTCAATTCTATATATATTTTATGGGTGTCTCCTTCAAAAGAATGATCAATAAAATCTACATAGAAAGAACTGTTCCCTATTTTTGCTTGCCCAAAAGAAAAATCAACCTCTTCACCTACTCCGGGCAAATAAGCCAACCTACTGCATTTAACTTCAGCACGTCGATTATTATAATTTAATCGGAAATACACTTCAACATTTTGAAAGTCAAAACAAAAATCGTTATTCTCATCATAAAATAATTTATCATACAACTCTCTAATCAACTTACTAAGCTGTGGATATTTTATACCTGTAGTGGACGAAATCTCTTTCATTGATGGAATATGTAGATTTTCATCATTTACGTAATCCATTGCAGATATGTAATCAAGAAATACTTTATACTTAGATTCATTCCCAAAGACTCTAAGAACTTGCTCTTTAACTGTTAGAATTTCATATATGGCAAGTTTTGCTGAATAAAATTTTATCATTTTTTCATTTAAAGTTAAGAAAAAATGCTTGAGAAATGTTTTAAAATAATAAATATGTTGTGGGGATAATGTGGGGATAATTTAAAATGAAAAAACCTTAACTCTCTAATTATTAGATTGTTAAGGTTTTAATTTGCTTTATTAAGCGGTCTGGACGGGACTCGAACCCGCGACCTCCTGCGTGACAGGCAGGCATTCTAACCAGCTGAACTACCAAACCGTTGCTCTTAGCGGATGCAAATATAACAGCGTTTTTTGTATTGGCAAAGGTTTTTTCAATAAAAATTATAAAAATCTTTTTCTGCTTGTTAAATAAGAAATAAGGATCTGGTTAAACCCTTTATTGATATCAACAGGCACATAATCGATCTTATACTGCATACACTTAAGCATCAAATCATTAAAATAAGTTTCCATCGCTATTTTATAGTCTCTTTTTACCGATGAGGCGTATAAATTCAGTTGCTCCCCGGTTTCAACATCAACAAATTTTTTTGGTTTATCGCCAAAATCGAAATCCAGTTCCAGTTTTCCATCAAAGGTATGAAACAACACAACCTCATGTTTGTTATGCTTTAAATGGCGCAAAGCCTCAAACAGTTCCTTTTCGCTTCTGTTGGTCTGAAACATATCTGTAAATAAAAAAACTAGGGATCTTCTGTTTATTTTTTCGGCTATTTCGTGCAAAAATTTATAGGTTTCCGTTGTTTTTTTTGATGGTTGCTTTAGCAAATCTTCCAAACGCGCCATCACCATTCTCCTGTGACGCTCACTTCCTTTTGCCGGTGCATAATACTCATTGATGTCGCTGTAAATACTTAAGCCAACAGCGTCTCTCTGACGCTTTAGCAGTTCCATTAAGGCAGCAGAGGCAATTGCAGAAAAAGCAATCTTAGTCAAGTTGTCCATCGAAGGATTTTTAACCACCGGGAAATGCATGGATGCCGAATTGTCGATTATTAAATGACATCGCAAATTGGTCTCTTCCTCGAAACGTTTTACATACAGTTTTTTGGTTTTCGCATATAATTTCCAATCGATATGGCGGGTGCTTTCTCCTTGGTTATAATTAATATGTTCAGAAAATTCAACTGAGAAACCATGAAACGGACTTTTATGCATGCCTGTAATAAATCCTTCCACCACCTGTTTCGCCAACAATTCAAGGTGATGAAATTGAGAAATGTTTTCTAATGAAATACCCGACATAAATTCTTGTTTGATTCTTGTAAATATAGTGTATAAATAGAAAATGCCCGACAAATTGTCGGGCATTTTCTATTATTTGTCTTAAAATTAACGCTTATAAATGCGCATCAATTTTTTGTGAATAAGTTGCTTTTGGTGCAACGCCTACTTGTTTTTCAACAACTTCACCGTTTTTGAATACCAATACTGTTGGAATATTTCTTACGCCATATTCTGCAGCAAATTTTTGATTTGCATCTACATCTACTTTAACAATAACCGCTTTCCCGGCGTATTCTGTAGTTAATTGATCCATAATTGGAGCCACCATTCTACAAGGTCCACACCAAGCTGCCCAAAAATCAACCATTACTGGTTTGTCCGATTTTAATACCATTTCGTCAAAAGTTGCATCTGTTACTTCAATTGCCATAAAACGCCATTTACAGGTATTGCCTCAGGTGTTTAAGTTGGATTTGCCAGAAATATTGATTTCAGAAAT
>DAIDMK010000026.1 GCA_027449025.1 Lutibacter sp.
CGTCAAAATCGGTTGCCGTTCCTAAAGTTGTTCCTTTTATAACAACGTTCACTCCAGGTAATACGCCATTTGCATCCGACACAACACCAGTAACTGTCTGGGCATAGAAAATGCTTCCAGATAATAATGTCCAGATTAAAAATAGTTTATAAATAATACTCTTTTTCATCATAATAAGGAATTAAATTGATTAGTAAATCGGTTAGTTTTTTTCATTGTTTTAAAAATTATGATAATTAATTGATTTCTTATAGTTGCGAACTATAACGTTATAGCACAAATTTAAGGTGGTTGAATAAATAATTATGTACACTATTTAACCAAAAGTGTACACTAGTAGTTAGTACTGCTGGTTATCTGTGAGTTACAGTTGTTTAGGCGGCGGATTTATATTTTAGCTGGTAATTTTTTGGAGTTATTTTGTACATTTTTTTAAACTCCCTATAAAAATAGGATCGGTTGTTAAAACCGCATTTATAGCATACTTCAGAGACTGTTAGGGTGCTTTTTCGTAAAAGTTCAGCGGCATGTTTTAATCTGATGGTTCTAATTAAATCACCTGGTGCTAAACCGAAGATTTGTTTAATTTTTCGAAATAATTGAGAACTACTTATTCCTAATTTTTCTTCAATAAATAGACTTTGAAGATTTTCATTTTCAATATTATTGCGAATCAATTCTATTACCTTTCTTATGAAATCCTTTTCATCATTAGTAATAGGGAGTTTCGTCAAGTTTTCAAAAAAGGTGTCTTTTGTTAAGTGTTTTAAAATTAGCTCTTTTTCTTCAAGAAGTTTTTCTACTCTTATTAGAATATGGTCTGGATAAAATGGTTTTGGAATATAGGAGTTTGCGCCGCTTTCCAAGCCCTCAATTCGATGTACAATGGAACTTTTTGCAGTAAGCATTATTACGGGAATATGGCAAGTATTAATCTCGCTTTTAACTCTTTTACAAAGCTCAATACCATCCATCTTGGGCATCATTACATCTGTAATAATGATATCTGGAATTTCCTTTTCCATTACTTCCAATGCCTCTATACCATTATTCGCAATGAGTATTTTATATTTTTCTTTCAGCAATCCATTTAAAAATTGATGGATTTCTTTTTCATCTTCCACAATTAAAACCGCTTTGCGTTTGTCTGTAAAATTATCAATTGATGAAATCTTTTTTGGTGTAACCTCCGCAATATTTGGTTTTTCTTCTAAAATATTTTTAAGGTGGTGTGAAATTAGGATATTGCTTCCTTCATTCTCTAATTCCTTTTCCTTGAATGATTCTTTACTGCAAGGCAGCACAATGGTGAATTTTGTTATTTTATAAGGCATACTCGAAACCAAAATTTCACCCCTTAACACCGTAACCAATCTTTTTATATAAGCCAGTCCAATACCAGTCCTGAACATATCAGAATCTGTCTTTTTTCCATTATCAGCTAAGAAAAATCGATCAAACAAAGAATCTAATTTCTCTTTTGGAATACCCTTTCCGGAATTTGACACCTCAATATTGAGTTTTTTTATCGCAGTACCTTCAATAAAAAATTTCACTTTAATTTCACCTTTTTCAGGCGTATATTTAAAGGCGTTAGACAAAAGATTAAATATTATTTTTTCAATTTTTTCCTTGTCATACCAGCCCATTAATTCAGGCGGAAAATCAAGATGATAATCTATATTTTTCTCTAAAGCCCATTCATCAAATAATTCTGCAATTTGCTCCACCAAATTTACCAGATCAAATTGTTTTGCCAGTACTTCTAAATAGTCATACTCCGCTTTTCTAAATTCAAGCAATTGCTGTGTCAAAAAGAGCAGCCTTGAAGAATTTCTTTGAATCATATTTATGAATTTCTGATTTTTTTCGCTGAGATTTTCAGCTTCAGCAAGTTTTTGGGCTGGACCAACAATCAATGTTAATGGTGTTTGAAATTCATGGGCGATATTGGTAAAGAAGGTCAATCTGTTTTGATGCATTTCCTCTTCTTTTTTTCTGAAAATAATATTTTGCCTTAAGGAATATTGTTTGTTATAATAACTCCAAACAAAAAGCAGAAATAGAAAAAACAAAATCAAATAAATTGCAATCGCCAAATTTGATTGCCAAAAAACAGGTTTAACTCGAATATCGATGGCATGAACAGGATTGCTCCAAATCCCATCGCTATTTGACCATTTTATCCACAAGGAATATGCCCCTTGGGGAACATTGGTAAAAGAAATGGTTCTTCGATTTTTAATTGTATTCCATTCCTGGTCAAAATTTCTAAGTTGATATGCGTATTGGCATTTTTCACTATTTATGTATGTTAAAGCTGCCAATTCAATGTCGAAAAAGTTTTGGTCGTAATTCAACACAATTGATGGAAATGTAGTTGAATTGGGAGAAACCACTAAACTTTGGTAATAAGGAATCTCTTGATTTTGTCCGCTAATTTTATCGATAAGAAGATCTGGAATTATTGTTGATTCTTCTATTTTTGAGGGCAGAAAATAATTAAATCCTTTTATACCACCCATAAAAACAAAATCCGATTTATGGTTTTGATAATAAGCCCCATCAGCAAATTCATTGTTTTGCAAGCTTTCATTTTTAGTATAATTAATAAATTTAGATTTATTGATTATAAAATTAGACAAGCCAAAATTTGTGCTTATCCAAAGGTTGGATTTCTTATCGGAAACAATTCCATGAATCGTATTGTTTGGAAGTCCGTCTTTTACCGTAAAACTTTTAAAAATAGCTTCTCCATTATTTTTTAGATCTTCTAGCAAGTTCAACCCAAAACTTGTGCCTATCCAAAGTTTGTTTTCAGTATCAATATGCAAACTTAAAATATCATTATTGGACAAACTTTCTGGATTGTCTTTTATGTTTTTGTATGTTTTAAACGATCCAGATTCTTTGTTGAAAAGATTTAAACCTCCAAGTCTTGTTCCAATCCAAAGTTCATTATTATTTTTTGGAACTATAGAGAAAATAATGTTGCTGCTTAATGAACCGGCAACGGCGTTATCAGCAAGGTATTGCTTAAACTGGGTCACCTTTAACTTTTCTCCAGAGCGTTCTATTTTGAAACGGATCATCCCATAGCCATTTGTACCCAACCACAAAAATCCATTTTCATCTTGATAAATTGAGTAAGTTGACTTAAAATACTCATGTTTTACACTCCCTTCAATTTCTGACCAATTGATAAGTTTTGATTTTTTCAAATCAAAAACATTAATTCCTTCACCATCTGTTCCTATAAAAATAAGGTCGTCTTTCCCTTTAGAAAGCGCAAATACAGCATTGTTAATTGAACTGTTATTTTCATTAAAAGTTTCATACTTTATAAGTTCGTTTGGATTATGATAAAATTTGGAAGGAAAACGGAACAACCCTTTTCCCTTTGTTCCAACCCAAAAAGAATTTTTCTCCACTTCCAAAAAAGCCCTAACAATACCTCCATCCAACTCAGGAATCTGAGTTTTTGAAATTAAATTAAAAGATTTTCTAAGTGGATACATTTTAAAGATTCCGTCCCCATCAGTACCTGTCCAAATTATATTTTCGCTTCCAGATGTTAATGTGGTGATTTTTTGATTTTTGAGATGTTTCAGCCAAGGTTTATAAACTAGATTTCCTTCACCGTCAATTAAAAAATATTCAAATTTATCAGATACCACAAGACCTTCTGGAGCGTGTCCTATTATTTTTTGAATATTTTTTCCGTTTATTGCTTTCTTGTTTTTGTTCAATAATGAATAGATGCCAGTATCTCCTGCATTTGAAATGATATAAATTTTTTGATTGGATAATATTCCAAATTCTCTGATATTGCTTAAAACCATTTCCACTTCTGAAATGGTAATTTTTTTGGATTTATCTGCCTTAAAAACTAGGGTGTACAATTCATTATTTTCAAATAACACCAATAATTCCCCATCTGGCGTGAACTCCATTTTTTTAACCAATTTCTTCGGAAGGTTTTCAGCATTTAACAAATGAAAATCATCTCCATCAAAATAACCAATTCCCCAATCCTTTACCGCACAAAAAACATTTTTTGAATTGTCAAAGGCAATATTGAACTCAGATTCCGTTAATGGAGGGTCGTTTTTTCTAGAAAAGTAATAGCGCTTAAATATATTGTCTTTTTTATCGTATCGATTTATGCCATGCATCGTTAATATCCAAATTTTACCGGTATTGTCTTCGCCAATTTTCAATATTACTTGATTGCTCAGGCTATTTTCATTATTTAACTCGGGTCTGAATATTTTAAATTTACTTCCATCATAGCGATTTAAACCATCCCAGGTGCCAATCCATAATAAATTTTCCGAATCCTGAAAAATTGTGTTCACGGAACTGTTTGACAATCCTTTGGTATTGTCTAGTTGCTCAATAAAATAATTAACTCCTAATGATTTTGAAGTGTCTACAAAAACTTCATTTATGGTATCTGTTGTTCCAGCATGAACATCCAATTGTAAATTTAAGGGTGAAGAATTAGATTTAAAGGAAGTTTGTCCATTGTTACAAGAAATAACAAATAAAGTCAAAATGCCAAGAAATAAAATTTTAGGTTTCAAATTATTTACTGTTGGTGGTATTTCCAAAAATATGTTCTTTTGAATTAATAATGCACACAATTCCATAATATATTTTACGCTATCCGTTTTTTAGTGCTTTGCAATGTTTTAAATTGGGAAAATAAGATTCCTTTTGATAGCTTACCTTCCTGTTCTGCTTTGTAGGCTTCTCTGTGATAGCAATAACACTTTGTCGATTCGAAAATTCAACTACCCTTATTACAGGCTCGCTTAGCACAGCCTCTTGTTAGGTAAAAGCACTTATTGTACTGAATTGGAAGCCTTATTTATGGAATTTTATTGTAATTGATAAGATCCTGAAACGAGTTTAGGAGGAATGGAATACTGCTGGAGAAGGGATATGTCTTATTTTTTAAAATTTAATATAAATAGGATTGTATTAACCACCATTTTTATAAAACTTGTGTTACATAAAAATCGGAGATTTTTCCTGCGTAGCAAATCGCTTGTTGTATGTTTGTTGTTTGTATTAGTTCAAATTTAAGTATATATTTTATGAGGTGTTGTGGACTGTGTTTTTAATCATTCAAATATTTATCCCTAATTTCTATTAAGGTTTCAAGGCTTGGATATTTTAATTCTCTTTTTGTATTTAGTTCTTTTAAAACTTTTATTCTGAAATCTATATTCTCTAGTTTTTTAAGTAAAGAATTATTCTCATTGTATTTTAAATTAATTTCAAACCGTCTAATGAATTCTTCTTCAGAATCTTTTGGAATTAGTCCATCAAAACCAGGGACTAGATTATGTTCTTCAAAAGGTTTATAAAACACAAAGCTATCAAAAACATCTTCATATTTATATTGAGAGTTATCCTCCCACATATCTAAATTATCTTTACCAAAAACAGTATTGTTAAAATCAAATCCAACATTCTTAATGTTAAGATATTTAAATGAAGCATCCCATTTCCCATGTTGTATAAGAGAATAAACATAATCTTTATCCTTTTTTATAAAAATAGTTGGGTTGATTAAAATGTTTGTAGCACGATTACCAAAAAAGTCAAATAAATATTTAGTTGTATTCTTGTTTATTATCCCATTGTGAACTGTGTTTATTTTAAAAGCATGGCGATAATTCATAATTACTAATGCTTTTGTATTTCCTTGTAATTTAAGCTCCTTATACTTATTGATAATGTTATATGCCATTAAGCTATCTCTTGGCTCAATCTCAAAACCCTGTTCTCTTACATAATCCTCTATATTTTTGACTTGTGACCAATCGAATTCAACATCAGAAGGATAGTAAGAAATTTGATTGACAGAGTTATTGTTTAAATCATAGATTGTTCTTAGCAAGTAATGATAGTTGTAATTTTCCCATAAAGACCAAAAGCTGGCGTTAAACTGAAATTCGCTTAGCTTTTTCTCAACATAAATACTATCTAATCCCTTTGTTTGTAGGAAATTATTTATTTCTGGATTTAGATTAATAATTCCAATCTCAGTGAATAAGTTTTTAACATTATTCTTAAAATATTCGTCAGATAAAATTTCCTTAATCAGCTCATATTGAGATAAGTCACTATGATGTCTCTCGCATAAAATTACAATGTCATGGTCTTGAAACTGTTGTAAAATGTAATCTTTGGCTGATTTCTTATCTATTTTTTTTAAATAATCAACATACGGTTTGATTTCAGAATTTTGAGAAAAAGTAGAACTTGATAAAATAAGAATAGATAAGAATATAAGTTTTTTCATAATTTAAAGGCGAGATTCAATGTTCTAACGCAACAAAGTGTTGTTGATTTTTGATGTTTCTAAGCTACAAATTTCAATTCAATATTCATTATTTCTTTAGGTGTTTTAAAAACATTCTATTATATTGAATTAAGCAATTTTTTTAGTCATTGTTGCTTAAAGTAGCTTTTTAATTCAATCATTCTATTTTTCTAAAATCAATCTGTATCAACTGTTTTAGTCGATTTCAGGTTTTATGCAATAATCATTTGAATAATTAAAGGAATTGTACCAACTATATTAGCAATAATATGTATTAATATTGGAGGTATTAAACTTTCAGATTTTTCTCGATAAAATGCAGTAAGAAATCCTATTACAGTTGCGTTAAATACAATAAAACACACAAACCAAATCCCCATACCAGCACTTATAAGAGATAAATGCATGCTTCCGAAAAATAATCCTGAAATTATTACGGATAAACTCAAACCCAATACTTTTATTGTTTTCAAATGATTCATAAATCCTTGCATTAATCCACGGACTAAAACTTCTTCACAAATACTCGACCATATCCAAATAGTCAGTATTTGTTCAATTAGGGATTCAGATTTAGGAAATACATTTGTGTTTTCAGTTGGAAATATATGACTCAAAATTCCCATAAATAATATGCCTCCAACTATTAAAGACCCTAAAGAAATACCAATAGAAATGAAAGTCATTTTAAAATAACTAGTATTCGTTGAAAGATTAAAGCCGTAATTTTTTAATGAACCTTTATTTAAAAATAATATCGTAATAATTGATAATATCAGAATATAGAATTTGAAAATAGTATTTTTTGTGTAAAAATTATTAAGTTCAAAATAGTTTTTTAAAAAAGGAATAGTAATGTCAGAGAGAAATTTACTTGTAAAGAATATTGTAACACCTAAAAACAAGGTGGTTAATACTGTTAGAATTACATTGTTTTGAATTTTTTTGATAATTGTATTCATAGTCCAATTTTTAAATAATTTTCTTACACGTTATCACTAAAATAAAAAAGGAATAATCCTTTTAGTCTTTTTGGAATAAGTTGCGTAATCCTCATAAGTAATTAGTAATGATTTTTCCTCAAATAACATTCTCCCAAAAAGTCCACCAATAATTAAAAAAAGAGCAATAAAATTCTCAAAAAATGGATAGGCTATAATGCAAGCGCAAAAGAAAAAAATAACTGCTGCATATATCGGATGACGAAAATATCGATAAGGTCCATTTGTAACAAGCTTTCCTTTTGTTGTATTTGCAGCTGCGTGAAAACTGCGAAATCCAAAAACTATTCGAGCCCAAATCATTAGTCCTAAAGAACAGATTTGTATAAAAATCGCAATTGGATTTTCGGTAATAATATTCTTATGGAAAATTAAAAAAACCATTCCAATAAGTGCGATTCCAAACGCAATTAATGAACCATATTTTATAATCATTATCTTATGTTGAATTATTAATAATCTGTATTCTGTCAGCCAATTGAAATTATATTTGAATATGTTTTTTATCTTTTTTGCACAAATTTCGCTATTTTAAGCAACGTGTTTTTATAAGATTTGTGCGACTGAGAAATCGGAGATTTTTCGGACGTAGCAAATCGTTAATTGAACGTTTGTCGGTTTGTTGTTTTGTTCAAATGTGAGCATAAATTTTATGAAGTGTTAGCCAAAGTTTATTTCAATTTTAGATATTTTCCATCTATATAGCTAATTAATTCAACTCCTTTGCCCTCAGAAGAATATAAAATAAAATCTATTTTGCTATTTTTATTGAGGAAATTATTATTAAAAACATAAACATTTTTAAAGTCAAAACCATAAAAATTTAAGTCCACAACTTGGCCATTAGTAGGATTAATTAATTCATCAAAATACTCATTTTGAGAATTGTCACTATCTGGAATTACATATTCCAATCCAAAAATAGAGGTCAAATCATTAATTGTGCCTATATTTAATTGTATTGAAAATCCGATTTCTGTAAAATTAATAAAGTTACTAATACTTTCAACTTTCCAGTATTCACAGTTTTCATGTCCAGGATTTACTCTGTTCATTTCAATAATTCGAGGTTGAGAAGTTGCTTTAATTTGTATCCCTTTTTCATTTATATAAATCAAGTCTTGATAATCATTGAAAGGTATCAAAGATTTTTCATAATCTGAAAGTAAGTAGGTGTCAATCAATTCTTCATTACAACATCCGGAAAGTGCCGTTATTAATAGAATGGATATCAATTTAAGATGAATTTTCATATTTTTCATGCAATTTTGGTCAATTTGATATATCCTTTCAAATATAGCTGTTAATAATTAATAATTTCGGTATGAAATAAGATTTTTGAGTGATGTTGTTTGAATAATTACTTCTTTGGTGACTGAAATATGTGAGGGAGATGTGTGGTTATTACTTATTAAGAAAAATATATTAACTTATTTACCCAGTGTTTTTTTAAAGGCATCACAAATTATATTGGATTGGATTTTTCAATTCTATGTGATTTTAGATGGGTGTATTGTTGAAAGTAATTTTATTCTTTTAACACGCTATTGAGATTCTCAAAAAACATTTTCCATCCATCTACAATTCCTGAACTAAGAACATTTTTCTTTTGTTTCTCTGTCGCAAAACTTGAAAATATTTTCATTAAGGTTTTATTACCTAAAGACTCGAAATTTAACTCAACAATAGTTGGTTCATTGTTCTCTCTGTTGTCATCCCAAGAATCTTTATATACAAGTCGATTTGGTTTGTCAAGTAAAATATATTCTCCTTTTGTTGGATAAATTTCGCCTTCAGGAGATTTCATATGAATCCTGAAGTATCCACCAACTTTCAGCACCATTTCTGCACGAGCAACCGAAAATCCAGTTGGGCAAAACCACTTTTGTAATATCTCCAAATCAGTCCAAGCATTGTAAACAGCATTACAGTTTGCATCTATTTCGTAATCAAGTATTAATATCGGTTCCAGATAGTTCTCTGCCTTAAAAAATTCTTTCATGTTTTCTGTTTTTAATTACTTAAAACGAGTTTTTATGAGATTTTGCTTGACATAAAAATCGGAGATTTTCGGACCTAGCAAATCGTTTGTTGAATGTTTGTCGGTTTGTGCTAGTTCAAATTTAAGCATAAATTTTATAAGGTGTTGGTTAAAGCGGATTTTGAATTCAATCAATCTATTTTGTTGAAATTCTGTTTGTATATTTATCTAATACTTACAATTCATAAATCTGTAATTTGTCTTTTTAGTTCTAAATTTTCTTATTTATTTCTCAATTTTAATTTGTTTTTCATTCCATCAATTAATTCAGAACTTATTATTAAAATCTGGGATTAATCTTTTTAGTTTGAATTTGTCTTATTTTAGTTTTTCAGTTCCAATATTAAAATTCAGTTTTTCATAACTTAAAATCGGATATTAAAAGTGTTGTTGGCAGTGTGTTTGCAAGTCCATTATAATTGGTAAGTTAATTTGACTTTTCCTTTAGTTGCTTTATATGGATCGAAAGTTATATATTCAACTGATCCGCCGTAATAGTCTAATCTAATTTCCTTTTTAAAATCACCTATTAAATAATAATAATGTTTTTGGTCTTCTGATTTGCTTGGACTTATTCTAATTGTATCATTTGAAGTTCCCTCAATTTTGATATAGTAGACAACATAAGATTTATCTGGAATTGGGATTAAGCTATCTATAAATTTTTTATCGAAATTATCAATCGTAATTTTTTTATTATCAGTTAAATTTCCACACGAAATCAAGAATATTAAAATTGCAATTAGTTGAATGTAATTCCTTTTCATTTATTATCTTTTAGATGTTGGATAGTTTGAATCCGCCATATTAACCAACGAGTTTATATGATTTGCTTGATATAAAAATTGGAGATTTTTCGGTTGTAGCAAATCGATTGTTGAATGTTTGTCGGTTTGTACTAAATCAAATGTGAGCATAAATTTTATGAGTTGTTAGGCACTGGCTTTATTCTTTCAGTTTTATTGGAATCCATATTTCTTCCTCAGAATTGGGGTCATTATTTTTATATTTTTCTCCCAATATTTCAAAATGAGGTCTGTTATCCAAAACGTATTCTGAATTTGGTAACCAAGTTGAAAAAATGTATTTAAATGTTCTATTATCCGTGCTCGAACCTTTATGAATAAAAATTGCATAAAGTCCACCTTTTAATAAAAAGGTTTTCATTTTATCAGGAACGTTATTAAAATCAGAAACTTCAACTGTTGCCCATTTTTCAAACTCAGAATTAGGGTTAAAATCAAAATCTTTCTCATATATCTGGAGCGAAATCAGTTCAGAGTTTAAGTTGTTTTTTATTTCTCTCCGATTTGGCATAAATCTTCTCCAGAGTTCTCCAGTTTTATTATCTGTAAATGTCATTTTTAGTCGTTTTCCAACTAATTTTTTTTCAAGAATTTTTTCAATCCGTGGTTTCATTATTTTGTAATAATCGTTGTTTTTCGCTTGTGTCTAACTCGCTATATCATTAACTTACATTTTTGATATCCCATTATATATTATCAAATAAAAGTATATTCTAATGTCTTTTATTGGTTTTTTAAAATTTTATTACTGGAAATGTTTAGCAATTTTTCACAAGTTTATATTCAAATATACTATTTTTTTGAGATTTAAAAATCAACTGAGGATTGTTTATAATAGTTGCTGTTATAAAATTATATATTGAGTGTACTATAAAAAGGATGTAGGTGTTTTTTTAAAAAAGGAGGAAGAATTATAATAAAAAATATAACTATGAAAAAACAGTTGTATAGTAAGTTTAGGATTAGTAATTATATTTGTATAGCTAAAGTAGGATTAATTTAGTAACGTGTATAATTATTTTAGAACAACTCACAAAACCAGTCAAAGTGTGAGCTCATGGGAGGATAAAGAGAGGATACTCCATATAGTGTTATAGTGACCATAACACTCGGTCTGAATAAATCCAGTTTTGCGCAGAAAAAATGCTTGAAAAGTCGCAAAATAATCAGTATAAAGTATTTATGATAAATTTTGAGTGGAATATCAAATGGCTAAATCAAAACTTTGCTCATTCAATCCCTCAAGAAAAATGAAAAAGGACCTATGTGAAACATCTAAGTCCTTATTTACAATGGAGTATATCATTGAAATAGTTCCCTTAAATAGATTTTTCGCCAAATTAAAAAAGCCCTGTAAATCAACGATTTACAGGGCTTTTAGCGGAGAAAGAGGGATTCGAACCCCCGGAGGTGTGACCCTCAACAGTTTTCAAGACTGCCGCATTCGACCACTCTGCCATTTCTCCTTTAGCGAGGGCAAATATAGAACCCTTTTTTGTTTTTCTGAAACTTTTTAGTGTTTTTTTTTGGATATTTTTTAGCTTAAATTTCAGTACATTTGTTTCCTTATATTAGTAGATGAGCCCAGTTTTAGAAATAGTTGTATTAATTGTTATTGGTTTTGTTGCGGGCGTTATTAATACCATTGCTGGCGGAGGCTCATTACTAACCTTGCCCATTCTTATTTTTTTAGGATTGCCGCCCAATGTGGCCAATGGCACAAACCGCATTGGCATTCTGTTTCAAAGCATTTCTACCACAGCCGGATTTAAAAGCAAAGGAATTATCACCTTTCCTTTTAGCATATATATCAGTATTTCCGCATTAATTGGTGCGCTTTTGGGCGCTCAAATTGCCGTTGACATAAAAGGGGAGACCTTCAATAAAATTTTGGCAGTTGTCATGGTTTTGGTGGTTGTTTATATGGTGTTTAACCATAAATACAAACAATTTAATTTGTTGGAGCGGTCCACTGGCAAGCATTTATGGATAAGTGTGTTGCTTTTCTTTTTTGTGGGCATTTACGGCGGATTTATACAGGCTGGTGTCGGTTTTATGATGCTGCTGGTACTGTCTTCTGTAAACAATTTTTCATTGGTAAAAAGCAATGCCATTAAGGTCACCGTAACCTTGGTTTTTACCATTGCTTCGCTCGCAATTTTTTTGGCGAATGATAAAGTTAATTGGAAATATGGTTTGCTTCTTGCCATAGGAAGCGCCGCAGGTGGCTGGCTTTCCAGCCGTTGGTCTGTAAAAAAAGGCGATGGTTTGGTAAAAATATTTATGATTGTGATGGTGATCATTATGGCAATTAAACTCTGGTTTTTTTAAAATATTTAGGGCGTTCCCCCCGCCAACTGGCGGGGGTCGGGCTTTTCGTTCCAAACTTTTTTCGCTGAAAAAGCTCAAAAAGGTTTTCCCCTGCAATCCCTAACGCGCATTGTATTACGATTTAGGAATTTTGTCTGGCGCAATCGAATAATAACCAAAACAAAATTGATATTTTCGGTTAAAATAGAGGTTGGCCAATAATTGATTTATTGTGATTTAAAACTTTGTGAACCTTTGTGTTTTTTCTTTGTGAATCTCTGTGTAATAGCTTTTAATTACGCGGAGTTTCTGTGAGAGCCACGAAGTTGCACAAAGAAGATTTTAGCCATCAAGCGAACTTAGCGTAGAACTTTGCCCTTTGCGTATTTTCTTTTCGTTTATTTAGTGGTTAAATGCAAAAACGAAATTAGAATATAAAAGACTTAAAACTTTTTAGCGTATTTGCGATTTTTATTTGCGGAATTTGCGGTTAAATTTTTTGGTTCGGCGTTTTTTTATAATTTTTTCTTGCTTTTTATCATAGGATACGCAGCTTATTGTCAAATAATAAACCCGTTTTTTTCAAATTCAAAAATGTTGTGAGTTTTAGCGTTTCCTGCATATTTCAACCGTTAAATAAACCCTCCTTAAATTTCTTTTTTTTACATTTGTTATCTAAAATTTTATGATGGCAAATACATTTGGAAAAATATTTACACTTACTACCTTCGGGGAATCTCATGGCGAAGCGATTGGCGGAATTATAGATGGCTGCCCAGCAGGAATTGAGCTGAATCTTAACGCTGTCCAAAATGAGTTGGATCGAAGAAAACCCGGACAGTCCAAAATTGTGACCCAACGTAAAGAACCTGATGAAGTTCAGTTTTTATCTGGAATTTTTGAAGGAAAAACAACTGGCGCTTCCATCGGCTTTATCATAAAAAATGCCAATCAGCGTTCCAATGATTATGCGCACATTAAAGATGCCTATCGTCCTTCTCATGCCGATTATACCTACGATAAAAAATATGGTGTTCGCGATTATCGGGGTGGCGGACGTACTTCTGCCCGTGAAACGGCAAATTGGGTTGTGGGCGGTGCCGTTGCAAAGCAGGTTATTTCAGCTATAAAAATCAATGCTTTCACCTCTTCTGTAGGTGATATTTTTATGGAAAAGCCTTATCAGGAGGTCGATTTCAGCAATGTTGAAAGCAACGATGTTCGTTGTCCGGATAAAGCAACAGCCGAAAAAATGATTGCCCGCATCAATGAAATTAAAAAACAAGGAGATACCATAGGCGGTACTGTAACCTGTGTCATTCAAAATGTGCCTGTTGGCTGGGGCGAACCCATTTTCGATAAATTACACGCCCAACTGGGCAAAGCGATGCTTTCCATCAATGCCGTAAAAGGCTTTGAATATGGCAGCGGATTTTGTGGCGCAAAAATGAAAGGAAGCGAACACAACGATATTTTTAATGCCAACGGAACTACAAAAACAAACCTTTCCGGCGGAATCCAGGGAGGCATCAGCAACGGAATGGATATTTACTTTCGCGTAGCTTTTAAACCTGTAGCTACCATTATGCAAGCACAACAAACCATCGATAAAGATGGCAATATTGTTGAAATGCACGGCAAAGGTCGCCACGATCCTTGTGTAGTGCCACGTGCCGTTCCAATTGTTGAAGCATTGGCCGCAATGGTTCTAACCGATTTCATGTTGTTGAATTCTTTTAAGAAGTTATAAAGTTAAATGTTGAAAAACTAAAAGTTCAAGAAAAACATAAACTGCTGACAGCAACTGAAAACTATTAGCTTTTTGCTTAATCGTTTATTTGTTTATCAGTGTAATTATTAAATTATTTATTTTTACTTAAAACTTAAAACTTAAAACTTAAAACTTAAAACTTAAAACTTAAAACGGGTTAATTGCCTAAAGATAATACATCAAAAACAATATTGGAATAATAATTCCCAACACCATATAAATTCCCCCGCGACCGATAATGCCTTTCTTGCCCTTTAGCATAAATAAGGAAGTAATTGAAAATAGTATCAATGCACCGGCAAAAATATCAGAAAACCACATCCAAATTTTATTCGGATTGTAGTGTAAATAATTCACTTCATAAAATAGCGGGCGCTTTTTTAAATATTCCGCTCTACCTATGCCGTTTTTTACATCCACCATAATTGAAGAACCTCCTTTTAGGAATATTTTTAAATTTTGGGCATTGGGGTAGTAGTGTTGTTTATAGTTTTCGCGATGGTCAACTTCATCCAACAATGACAAAATGTTATTTTTTACAGAAGCGTTGTTTTCTAAATTAATTTCGGTGGTAAAATGTTTATTTTCAACCGAATAATTCGGATTCCAGTCGGCCATATGATTTAGGGCAATTCCTGAAATCGCATAAATTAAAGTGGTGCCGATAAAAAAGAACCCAATATCCCTATGAAGTATTCTGCTCCATTTTCGTAAATTTTTCATAAACAAAAATGAGATTATTCTACTACAGAATGAGAAACGTATTTTAGCGTATACAGTGAAATATAATCTGTATTTTCAGCCTTCATCTGATCTCTGTAAGTTTGAATATGTTTCTTTTTTGCTTCAAATTGTTCTTCGTTTGAAGCGCCTTCAGAATGACTTTTAATATTGTCTTCTTCCATTTTTAGGCAATAAGCCTCGTCAATTCTTTCTTCAACCACAATTCCGTTAAATGCAATTTCGCTTCCGGTTAAAGCTGAGTCAAATCGTTCATCTGCAGTAATATGAATATTGCCTTTATCAGAAACCAACAATATTTTTTTCCCACTGTGCTTGCAAACATGGTCAACAATACCTTGAACCTTTACTTCTTTATCGACAAATTCCCCTGCTTTGCTGTCAAATTCCCCCATGGCCAAAAATGGGATTTCTGCAGTTGTATTGGTTTCTTCTGTTTTTTTATTATCGGTTTTACAAGAAATTACAACCAGCGCCATAACCAAAATGAATACAATTTTTTTCATCACCTTATTTTTAGATTAATCACATGTGTTTAAAACACAGCTCTAATTTAAGTGCGATAGCTATAATAAATGATGATTAAAATCAGGATCTGCTTATTTTAAGGTGATTTTAAGGTAATTACTAACTCATTATTTGTTCAGAAAATTGAATATCCTAAATTGTCTTATTTCTCTGTTCTCTTTTCTATGACCAAAAATTGGCTAATCATTAAGTATTTTTAACGCAGTTTTTAAGCCAATTCCCATTTCAAAAGGAAACTTACTGGCAATCAAGGCGCTTTCTATGGCGGCAATTGTGGCAAGAATGTCGTTATTGTTTACACTGCCCATATGCCCAACCCTAAAATACAATGTTTTATGCGATGGCAATAATCCACCAGCTAAAATAACATCGTTTTTTCCAATGTGAGATAAAAAGACACTGCCTGTTATATTTTTAGGGAAATAAACTGCCGTAAGCGTATTGGCAGACAAGCTTTTATGGACAGGCAATAGTTTTAGCCCCAAAGTCAGCATGGCTTCACGAAAAGCAGCCGCGATTTTTTGGTGTCGCAAAAACCTGTTTTCCATTCCTTCAGCAACAATTTGTTGCAAACTCACTTCTAATGCAGCAATCAGATTTACAGGTGGTGTTCCAAAATAGGAAGCTTGTCTGTTTTCATACGCCTGCATTATTGGCAGCCAATTGTTGAAATCTGCATAGTAATTACCTACCGGAGTTTTTCTGTTTTTAAATACTTCCATGGCTTTTTGGGAAACAACCAGCAAGGCCAAACCGGGAGGTACGCCAATCGCTTTTTGCGAGGCGGTCAACACCACATCAATTCCCCAAGCTTCTTGTTGTATTTCTTCACCGGCAACTGAACACACGCCATCCAAAATTGAAAGTGTATTGTGTTTTTTGGCTAACTCAGCGATGGGCTTCGGATCTACCATAACGCCAGTTGAGGTGTCAACATGGGTGATGGTTACCAATTTATATTTTTTGGAAGAAAGGGCTTTTTCAATTTTATCTAAAGAAACAATATCTCCAACTTCTGATGCTAAAATAGTGACATTTGCGCCATAGCGTTTTGAAATTTCGGCAAAGCGTTCTCCAAAATAACCTGTTGAAATCACCAATACCTGGTCGTTTGGTTCAATTAAATTGGCAGCTGCCATATCCATGGCAAAAGTTCCTGATCCCGATACAATAAAAGGCTGTCCGGTTGAAGTTAACCAAACTTTTCTCATAAGCTGAATGCAATTTCCAAAAGATTCGATAAAATTTGGCGCTACATGACTGGTGGTGGGAGCGCCCAAAGCTTGTAATACTTTTGGTTCAAATTCAATTGGACCGGGGATCATTAATAATTTTCTGCTTTTCATGAGTGATTTTATATATTGTTTAGTTTAAAAGTTCAAAGTTCAAAGCTCAAAGCTCAAAGCTTAAAGTTAAATATTAAATATTAAATGTTCAAGTTCTAATTCAAAATCTAACTTAAAACTTAAAACTTAAAACTTAAAACTTCAAATATCTAAAATTCAAATTCCAAAATTACTTTTTAATATTAATTTATTTTTTAAAACAAATATTTAAACGCCAATTAAATCACCTTTTCCTTTGCTTGGCAAATTGCTGTAACCCATCAAATATTCGTCCACTTTTTTAGCGGCTTCCCTTCCTTCAGAAATTGCCCAAACAATTAGTGATTGCCCTCTTCGCATATCACCGGCAGTAAAAATATGAGGTATATTTGTTTGAAATTCTGTTGCTGAAGCTTGATAGTTACTTCTAAAGTCAGTTTTTATGCCCAATTGTTCGCTTAAAGTTGCTTCAGGACCCGTGAATCCAAGAGCCAAAAGCACCAATTCACATGGCCAAATTTTATCGGTACCTTCAATTTCTTTTAAAGATGGTCTTTCTCCGGGTTTTTTAATCCATTCAACTTGCACTGTTTTTAGGGCTTTCAAATTTCCATTTTCATCCGCAATAAATTCTTTGGTTGAAATTAGCCAGTTTCTGTCACATCCTTCTTCATGGGAAGAGGAAGTTTTAAGTTTCAAGGGCCAAAATGGCCATGGTGTTGTTTCACTTCTGTTCACTGGCGGTTTTGGCATAATTTCAAAATTCGTTACGCTTTTTGCACCGTGGCGGTTTGAAGTTCCAATACAATCGGAACCAGTATCGCCACCACCAATTACAATGACATTTTTATCGGTAGCAAAAATTTCTTCTTCGGTTATTGAGATTCCTGCATTTCTTTTATTTTGCTGTTTTAAAAATGACATAGCTTGCACCACACCTTTAATTTCAGCACCTTTTGCGTGCAATTCCCGACTGAGGGTAGCGCCTCCACATAAAACAACAGCATTAAATTCGTCCAATTTTTCAATTGGATAATTTACGCCAACATTGACGTTTGTTTTAAATTCAATGCCTTCCTCTTTTAAAATAGCAATTCTTCTGTCAATTATTTCTTTTTCCAATTTAAAATTCGGAATTCCGTAGCGCAACAAACCACCCAACACATCATCTCTTTCAAAAACAGTCACTAAATGTCCTGCTCGGTTTAATTGTTGTGCAGCGGCCAATCCAGCAGGTCCTGAACCAATCACGGCCACTTTTTTATCAGTTCTTTCGCTCGGTGGCTGCGCTGTAATCCATCCTTCCTTAAATCCTTTTTCTACAATATATTTTTCTAAAGTTTCAATGGTTATTGGTGGTTTTATAATACCTAAAACACAGGCTTGTTCACAAGGGGCAGGACACAATCTGCCTGTAAATTCAGGAAAATTATTGGTTGAATGCAATATTTCTAAGGCTTTTTCCCAGTTTTTTTTATGAACCATATCATTAAAATCTGGAATCAAATTTCCTAGTGGGCAGGCGCTATGGCAAAACGGAATGCCGCAATCCATACAACGTGAACCTTGTTTTTCAACTTCCTCTGTTTCTAAGGTAGTGGTGAATTCTTTATAATGTTGAACCCTTTCTTTTATAGAAATATAATTCTCCTCTTTTCTTTCAAACTCTTTAAATCCGGTTATTTTTCCCATAATTAAGCTGTTGCTGCATTAATATTTTTTTCTTTTTCTAGCCTAACCAATGCCTTTTTGTAGTCTGTAGGCATCACTTTTACAAAATGGGATAAACTATTTTCCCAATCGTCTAAAATTCTGTAAGCCAAATCGCTGTTGGTATATTTAAAGTGATTTTTTATCAGTTGTTTTAATTCCGTTTCATCGGCCTCAAAAATGGGGTCAAATTCAACCATTTCCATATTGCACAAGCCATTTCTGAATTTTCGATTTATATCAAAAACATAAGCGATTCCCCCGCTCATTCCCGCTGCAAAATTTCTTCCTGTTTTGCCCAAAACCACCACTTTACCGCCTGTCATATATTCACATCCATGGTCTCCAACACCTTCAACTACAGCAATAGCGCCTGAGTTTCTAACACAAAAACGTTCACCTGCAATACCATTGATGTAGGCTTCTCCACTAATTGCGCCATACAACGAAACATTTCCTACAATAATATTTTCTTCTGAAGGAAATGTAGCTGCATCTGGCGTTTTAATAATCAATTTTGCGCCAGACAAGCTTTTGCCCAAATAATCATTTGTGTTTCCGTCGATTTGCATGGTCAATCCTTTGGTGGCAAATGCACCAAAACTTTGTCCAGCAGAACCTTTAAATTTTAGGTTTAAGGTATCTTCAGGTAGGCCGTTTTCACCATATATTTTGGACAATTCATTGCTTACGATGGCACCAACAGTTCTGTCGGTATTTTTGATGGGAAATTCTAAATACATTTTTTCCTTTCTGTAAATAGCTGGATGTCCCATTCTAAGGATATCAAAATCCAACACATTTTCCAACTCATGGTTTTGAGCTTCTGTATTGTGTAATGCTTTGTTTGTTTTGGGCTTGTGTAAAATAGGGGACAAATCAATTCCCCTTGCTTTGGCGTGATCAATCGCCTTATTTGCATTTATTTTTTGGCTTTGACCAACCATTTCGTTGATGGTTCTAAAGCCTAATTGCGCCATAATTTTACGCAATTCTTTGGCAACGAAATACATAAAATTAATGACATGCTCTGGTGTACCTTTGAAGTTTTTACGCAACTCAGGGTCTTGGGTTGCAATTCCAACCGGACAAGTATTTAAGTGGCATTTACGCATCATAATACATCCCGAAGCTACCAATGGCGCGGTGGCAAAACCGAATTCTTCGGCGCCCAATAAACAGGCAATTGCAACATCACGCCCAGTTTTTAATTGTCCGTCGCATTCTAAAACCACCCTGTTTCTTAAATTGTTTAAAACCAAAGTTTGCTGGGCTTCTGCAATCCCAAGTTCCCATGGCAATCCTGTATGGCGTAAAGAGGTCAAGGGAGAAGCGCCTGTTCCACCATCATAACCTGAAATCAAGATAACATCAGCCTTTGCTTTTGCAACACCGGCGGCAATGGTTCCAACACCAACTTTTGATACCAATTTCACATTGATTCTGGCTTCTCTGTTAGCGTTTTTTAAATCGAAAATTAATTGTGCCAAATCTTCTATTGAATAAATATCATGGTGCGGTGGCGGAGAAATTAATCCGACATAAGGCGTTGAACTTCTGCATTCTGCAATCCAAGGCAATACTTTTTCAGCTGGCAATTGACCACCTTCACCAGGTTTTGCGCCTTGAGCCATTTTAATTTGAATTTCTTTGGCATTGGTCAAATAATTGGTGGAAACACCAAATCTTCCCGATGCTACTTGCTTAATGGCGCTATTTCGGCTATCGCCATTTAAATCTTTTCTGAAGCGGTTTTTGTTTTCCCCGCCTTCACCTGAATTGCTTTTGCCTCCAATACGGTTCATGGCAATCGCTAAATTTTCATGGGCTTCCTGGCTAATTGATCCATAGGACATAGCGCCAGTTTTAAAACGCTTCACAATTTCTGTCCAAGGTTCAACTTCTTCCAAAGGGATTGGGTCTAAGTTGTTAAATTCAAACATTCCCCGAAGTGTCATTAAACTTTCACTTTGCTCGTTGATGGCTTTGGCATAAACCTCATAGCTTTCATAACTATTGGTTCGCACGGCTTGTTGCAGTTTTGAAATAGTGGTCGGATTAAACATATGTCGTTCTGCATTCCGCCTCCATCGATAATCACCACCAATATTTAAAGGGAGGGTTTCAGCTATTTCAATAGGAGGAAAGGCGCTTCTGTGGCGTAAGAAAATTTCTTTTTCAATTTCATACAAGCCAATTCCTTCAATTCGTGAAGGCGTATTTGGAAAATATTCTTCTGTGAAAGTGCTGTTTAAGCCTAAAATTTCAAAAATCTGAGAAGCCCTGTAAGAATGTAAGGTAGAAATCCCAATTTTATTCATAATTTTCAAAACACCAGTTGCAATGGCTTTATTGAAGTTTTCGATCGCTTTTTCTCCAGAAATCCCCACTATATCACCATCTATAACTTGCTGTCGAAGCATTTCATTAATCATATATGGGTTAACGGCACTAGCACCATAACCAAATAACGTGGCGAAGTGATGCGGTTCACGCGGTTCAGCAGATTCTATGACAATTCCAAAACTTGAGCGGTGTCCCAATTTGCTCAACTGACTTGCAACGTAAGAGCAGCTTAATAAAATAGGCGTTGGTGCAAAATTTTCATTGACATTTCTGTCGGTTAATATAACGATATTACATCCTTCCGAAACAGCTTTAAAAGCTTGTTTTACCATATCTTTTAAGGCAGCTTCAATGCCGTTTAAGCCTTTTGTGATATCATATAAGGTTGAAATTGAAACAGATTTGAAATCGGGATGGTTTATGCTTTTTAACTTATCGATATCGGCATTTGAAATTACCGGGTTTTGAATTTTTAGTTTTTTACATTGTTCTTCTGAAATTTCAAAAATATTTCTGTCGCCTCCAATGGCCAAACTAAAATCGGTAACAATTTCTTCTCTTATTCCGTCTAAAGGCGGATTGGTGACCTGGGCAAATAGTTGTTTAAAATAATTGAATAACAATTGAGGTTCATCAGACAAAACAGCCAAAGGGGTATCATTCCCCATAGAGCCGATAGCCTCTTTACCTCCGGTGGCCATTGGGGTAATGATGTTATTTATTTCTTCAAGTGTATAGCCGAAAATTTTCTGTCGCGCTACCAAATCTATTTCTTCCTTCGGTGTTTTGTTGCCTGTGTAAGGAATTTCTGCCAAAGGCAATAAATTTCTATTTAACCATTTCCTGTAGGGTTTTCCGGAAACAATTTTTTGTTTAATTTCTTCATCATTTATAATACGACCGACATTCATATCAACCAAAAACATTTTCCCTGGCTCTAACCTTCCGTGATGAGCAACATTTTCGGGTTTAATGTCTAAAACGCCAGTTTCGGATGACATAACTACATTTCCGTCTTTTGTAACAGTATAGCGCGAAGGCCGCAATCCATTTCTATCCAGCAAGGCACCAATAAAATTTCCATCGGTAAAAGGTATAGATGCAGGGCCGTCCCATGGTTCCATGATACATGAATTGTATTCATAAAACGCTTTTTTTTCATCGCTCATTGTCGCATCTTTTTCCCAAGCTTCTGGCACCATCATCATCATCACTTCTGGTAAAGTACGATCGGTCATCAGCAATAATTCTACCACCATATCCATGCAGGCAGAATCGGATTTTCCATCTAAAATAATGGGGAATATTTTTTTTATGTCATCACCAAAAGCAGGACTTTTCATTAATTCTTCACGCGCTTTCATCCTGTTGATATTGCCGCGAAGTGTGTTAATTTCACCATTGTGGCACATATATCTAAAAGGTTGCGCCAAATCCCAAGAAGGAAAAGTATTTGTTGAAAATCGTTGATGTACCAATGCCAAACGGGTAACTAAATCTGGATTGGAAAGATCAGTATAATAATTTCTGATATCTTCAGGAATTAAAAGTCCTTTATATATGAGTGTGGTTGTTGATAAACTTGGTAAATAGAATTTTTTTCGATCAGACAGTCTAGAATTTTCAACGGTATGTTCCGCAATTTTACGTGCGGCAAACAATTTTGCATTGAATTGGTTATCGGTTAAAGGCAGGTTGTTTTTTCCAATAAAAACTTGCTCAATGGCGGGTTCATTTTTGGCTGCTATATTTCCAAGATGTACTTTGTTAACAGGAACTTTTCGCCAGCCTAAAACGCCCAATCCCTGATTTTTGATTTCGGTTTCCAAGCAATTTTTAAAGAAATTTTGCTGATTTTCATTCTGGGATAAAAACACCATTCCAACGGCATACTCTTTTGGTTTAGGTAAACTAAAAGGGGTGTTTTTTACAAAGAATTCATGGGGAATATCAATTAATATTCCGGCACCATCACCAGTTTTACCATCAGAACTCACTGCACCACGGTGTTCAAGCTTAATTAGGATTTCTAAAGCATCGTGAATTATTTTGTTCGATTTTTCGCCTTTTAAATTGCAAATAAACCCTGCGCCACAATTGTCTCTTTCAAATTCCGGTAAATATAATCCTTGTTTCTTCATTTAATTTGTTTTGATGTATTATTACAAAAATAAGATAAATATTGTGTTTCACATAAAATAATTACGAAAACGTTATAATAACATCTTAAAAAACTATAAAATACTGAAAATAATTAAATATTTAAAATATCGATTAAAAAATTGATTATTCAATAATGAATATTGTGATAATTGGGTGTAAAAAAAAGGTCTTGCTTTATTTTTAATAAATTTCAATCAATATATAAGTAGCATGCGATTTATGAAACTGATTCTAATTAGTGAATTCTTTTAAATGCTTGTAATAAAAATATATTTTTATTGAATTGTATTAAATTTAGTGAAAACTTATTTCTATTGATGTATCTCCAATAAAACTAAGAAAGCTATGGATAGTTAATGGGAATTGGGCAAATTAATTTTGATTTATTCTGCTAATAAAGTATATTTATGCAAAAATAATATATATGAAAATTAAATACTGTCCAAATTGCAGTTCTTCTGAATATGTTAAAAGCGGTGTTATAAAAGACAGACAGCGCTATAAATGCAAGAAGTGCGGCTATTATTTTACCGTAAATAAGGTTGGTAAACAAATAGATTCCTATTACGTGAATAAAGCTTTGCAGTTATATTTGGAGGGATTGAGCTTTCGTGAAATCGAACGCATTTTGGGTATTTCACATGTAAGTATTATCAATTGGGTTAAAAAATACAATATTAAACGTCCGTTTAGTTTTGAATACCACTCTACTTATAAAATTTTAAACGCCTCAGAGCTTGCCAAGTATTTTTCAGACAACAAAAATTTGATTGGTGCGGGAGTTATTGTCACTGAGCTTGGAGATAAATTTATGTTAATTCGATGGGAGCGGTTTAAGGGATAACTATACCTATTTACAAATATATATATCCAATTTTAATTACTACATTTTTATTTTCACCTTGTTAGGGCTAAAAGGACAATTCTTTAGCTAAAACTAATTAATTAACCAAAATTATTTTTATGAGAAAACAATTTTCAATTTTGTTGATTCTGCTCTTTGGATTAACATACTACAGCTATGGCCAGACAACTGAGGCCACACCTAATTTCGGGGTCAAATGGAGCGGCTTCGTTAAAACAGATTATATGTTTGACACCCGTCAAATCGTAAATGCTCGGGAAGGTCATTTTGCTATTTTGCCTGCAGCTGAAAAGATGGTCAATGGTGAAGATGTAAATGACCAAACCAACTTTAACATTTTATCAATTCAATCTCGTTTAAAAGCTGGTATTACTGGCCCTGACTTTTTCGGAATGAAAACTTCCGGTGTAATTGAGGCCGATTTTTTCGGAAATTCAGGAACAGGGCTTGATGATGTTAATGGATTTAGATTAAGACACGCCTTTGTTCAGTTATCAAATGACAAGATAGAGATATTAATGGGACAATATTGGCATCCAATGTTTGTGACCGCGGTTTTCCCAGATGTTTACTCGTTCAATACAGGAGTTCCTTTTCAACCATTTTCTAGAAACCCGCAATTGCGGCTTACTACTAAAGGAAAAGTTAAATTTATTGGTGTTCTTTTCACAGAAAGAGATTTTGCAACTAGAGGAGCAAGTGTAAGCCAATCTGGAATGCCGCAATTGCATGCGCAGCTACAACTTGGTTCTACAGCAAATTCGTTGGGAGGATTTGGCGTTAATTTTAAATCAGCAAGGCCAGCACTTGGAACTGATAACATAATAAGCACTGCTTTTATTGGCTATTTTAGAACAAAATTAGGAAATGCGACCTGGAAAGTAGAAGCTATTTACGGACAAAACATGTCGGATATTCTTCAAATCAGTGGCTTTGGTACTGCAGCAAATGGTGACTATGTAAACAATGACACATTTTCTGCATGGACTGAATTTAATGCAGATTTTTCTCCGACTATGGAGTGGGGAATATTTGGAGGCTATTCAAAAAATAGTGGTTATGGGGAACCGATTACCTACATAAATGGATTTTTGGGAAACAGTGTTGACAGCGCTTTTAGAATTGCGCCAAGAATTGGATGGAAATCAGGAAAAATGAAAATTGGTATTGAAGGCGAATTTACCAGCGCACAATATGGATCTATTGACGCAAACGGTGATATGAACACCACCGGAATTGATACCGTAAGCAATTTCAGATTATTAACAACAGCAATTTATAACTTTTAAAACCAATTATTATGTCAAAAGAAAATATGAAAGCATATTGGAAAGAAAATTTAAAATATTTGGCAATATTGCTAAGTATCTGGTTTTTGGTTTCCTATGTGTTCGGAATCTTTTTAGTAGAAGAGCTAAACACCATCAGGTTTGCAGGTTTTAAACTTGGTTTTTGGTTTGCTCAACAAGGGTCAATGTATGTATTTGTTATTCTAATATTCATCTATGTAAAATTGATGAATACTCTGGATAAAAAATATGGCGTTGGAGAATAATTTTAACTTAAAAAATAATATATCATGGGAATATTAGCATGGACATGGATACTTGTAGGGATTTCATTTGCGCTGTATATAGGAATTGCAATTTGGGCAAGAGCAGGAACTTCAAAAGAATTTTATGTAGCGGGTGGCGGTGTGCACCCGGTAATGAATGGTATGGCTACCGCGGCAGACTGGATGTCTGCAGCATCATTTATCTCTTTGGCAGGAATTGTGTCCTTCAGTGGATATGATGGCTCTGTTTATATTATGGGGTGGACTGGCGGATATGTGCTTTTAGCACTTTTATTGGCTCCTTATTTACGAAAATTCGGAAAATTTACAGTGCCAGATTTTATTGGGGACAGGTATTATTCTAAAACTGCCCGTATCGTAGCAGTAATTTGTGCTTTAATAGTGTCGTTTACTTATGTGGCCGGACAAATGAGAGGTGTGGGAATTGTATTTTCAAGATACTTGGAGGTAGAAATTGACACAGGCGTTTATATTGGTATGGCAATCGTGTTCTTTTATGCGGTTTTGGGCGGTATGAAAGGAATTACTTACACGCAAGTGGCGCAATATTGTGTGTTGATATTCGCTTTTATGGTACCTGCAATATTTATTTCGTTTCAAATGACTGGAAACCCAATTCCTCAGATAGGATTTGGAAGTACTGGTGAGGATGGAATCTATTTATTGGATAAACTAGACGGTTTGTCAACTGAACTGGGTTTTCATGAATATTCTTCAGGCAGTAAATCAATGATTGATGTGTTTGCAATAACTTTTGCCTTAATGGTTGGTACTGCAGGATTACCGCACGTAATCGTACGTTTCTTTACGGTTCCTAAAGTTAAGGATGCACGTATCTCTGCAGGTTGGGCATTATTGTTTATCTCAATTTTATATACAACAGTTCCAGCAGTTGCAGTTTTTGCAAGAACCAAATTGATTGAAACTGTGAGCAATGCAAAATATGCAGAATTGCCACAGTGGTTTGGCAATTGGGAAAAAACAGGACTATTGAAATTTGAGGATAAAAACGCAGATGGTATTGTACAATATGTGGCTGATAAAGAAATAAATGAATTAAATATTGATCAAGATATTATGGTTTTGGCCAATCCTGAAATTGCAAACCTGCCTAACTGGGTGGTTGCCTTGGTTGGCGCCGGTGGGTTGGCGGCAGCACTTTCAACAGCAGCAGGTCTGTTATTGGTAATTGCATCATCAATATCACATGATTTAATTAAAAAATTAATTAATCCAGAAATTTCTGAACGAGGAGAGCTTTTAGCTGCACGTATTAGTGCCGGTGTAGCCGTTTTTGTTGCAGGTTATTTTGGAATCCATCCGCCGGGATTTGTCGCCGCCGTTGTGGCGCTAGCCTTTGGTTTGGCTGCAGCATCATTCTTCCCTGCAATTTTATTGGGAATTTTTGATAAACGTATGAACAAAGAAGGTGCCATCACGGGAATGATCATAGGGATATCCTTAATGTTATTCTATATGTTGAAATTCAAATTTGGACTGTTTGACGGAGGACATGATGCTGTAGCTGGTTTAAAAGCGAGCTGGTGGTTTGATTTTGGAAATGGAGGAATATCGCCTGAAGGTTTTGGAACAGTGGCAATGGCTGTGAACTTTATATTTTCTGTAATTGTTTCTAGGTTAACACCTCCGCCTCCTGAGCATGTTCAAGAAATTGTTGAGCATATCAGAATTCCTTCTGGAGTAGAAGCAGCACAAGCTGCACATTAGTAATAGGTTTAGTAATAAAACAGCACTATGATTATTGGTAGTGCTGTTTTTATTATATTTATAATTTATAACCAATATAACAAATAGTGAAAAAAAGGGATCAACAAAAGTTAATTGTTTTATCGATTTTATTATTGTGTTTGTTTAATGTGCCTATATTGTTGATTTTTAACAGTAGCGATACTTTTATTGGATTACCTGTACTTTATTTTTATATATTCTTTGTTTGGATAGGAAGCATCATTGTCTCATACGTCATTTTAAAAAAGTATTATGAGTAGTTTTTTGGTGATATCGATTATTTTTGTTTACCTAGCAGTCATATTTTATGTGGCTTATTGGGCTGAAAAAAATTCAAAAAGTGGGTGGGTTAACAATCCATATATTTATACACTATCACTAGCCGTTTATTGTACAGCATGGACTTATTATGGCAGTGTTGGTTTAGCGGCAACCTCTGGCTTAAAATTTTTAACCATTTATTTGGGACCCATCATTATAATACCAACCTGGATAATTTTAATGCGTAAAATCATTAGAATTTCAAAAGGAAACAAAATTTCAACCTTGGCCGATTTCATTTCACTGCGTTATGGTAATGATCGCTTTTTGGGAGCTTTAGTTACATTAATTTGTATTTTGGCAATTGTACCATATATATCGTTGCAGTTAAAGGCCATTTCTGAAACTTTTAATGTGATTACCAATCATAAGATTTCTCCAAACTCCATTTTAGATGATACTACCTTTTATATTGCAATTTTACTGGCAATTTTCGCTGCTTTTTTTGGCACGCAACATACAGATGCCTCAGAGCGCCACAAAGGAATTATTACAGCAATAGCTTTGGAATCTATTATTAAATTGGTATTTTTCCTTGTCATAGGTTTTTATGTAACCTTTTATTTATTTAACGGTCCGGTCGATATTTATAATAAGGCATCGGTACTGCCAAATTTTGAAACACAACAAACTATTGATGGTTTAAATGGCGGCTTTAACTGGTTTTTACTCAGTTTATTGTCGATGATTGCCATTGTTTTATTGCCAAGGCAGTTTCAGGTTACTGTTATCGAAAATGAACGCGAAAAATATTTAAAGAAAGTAATTTGGTTATTTCCGTTGTATTTGCTACTTTTTAATGTTTTTGTTATATTTATTGCTTGGGCAGGAAATGTGGTGTTTCAAAATCAACAAGTTGATGCCGATTTATTTACCTTACTACTACCACTAAGCAACAATAATGAGTTTTTAGCCTTATTGGTATTTTTAGGCGGATTTTCAGCAGCCATTTCAATGGTGGTTATTTCATCGTTGGCATTGGCTACCATGTTAAGCAATAATTTAATTATTCCTTATGGATTTTTAAGGCGATTTAGCAATGCCGAATCAGAAGAAAATGCGGAATCAATTAAAAACATTCGACGTATTTCTATTTTTTTGTTGATTATTATCGCTTATTTATTTTATAAAAGTTTTACGCTTGATAGGCCGCTGGTTTCCATAGGATTGATATCATTTGTGCTTATTGCCCAATTGGCTCCTGCCTTTTTTGGCGGATTGTTTTGGAGAAGAGGTTCTTCAAAAGGGGCTAAATACGGTATTATTACAGGCTTTATAATTACGGTTTATACTTTGTTGATTCCATTCACTATTGATTCACAGTCAATTACAACATTTTTTGTTAATGAAGGATTGTTTGGTATCGAGATTTTAAAACCGTATGAATTGTTCGGCTTGCAAATATTTGAACCCGTAACTCATGCATTTTTTTGGAGCTTGCTTTTTAATACCACCATTTATTCATTGGTTTCGGTAAATAAATTAGGAAGCTACAGAGAGCGAAATTTTGCCGAAATGTTTGTTTACAGTACTAAATATGCTGGTTTACAAGAGGGCGCATATGTATGGAAAGGAGAAGCTTATGTACGTGATATCAGAAAAGTTTTAACACGTTTTTTAGGTGAAAACAGAACTGAAAGAGCCTTGAATTTATTTTATATGAAATATGACATAGATAAAAAAAACCAAGTTGCAGACGCCCGTTTGGTGAATTTTTCAGAAAAATTATTAACGGGAAACATTGGAAGCGCTTCGGCAAGAATTTTAATTGCTTCTGTAGTAAAAGAAGAAGAAATAAGTTTAACGGAATTATTGAATATTTTAGATGAAACGCAAAAAGCAAAAGAATCCAATAAAGAATTAAAAGAACGTGATAAACAAAAAGATGAGTTTTTAGATACAGTAGCGCACGAACTTAAAACACCAATCACTTCGATAAGAGCACTTTCTGAAATATTATTGGAAGATGATGAAATTGATACTGATCTAAAAAAGAAATTCTTATCAAGCATTGTGAGTGAAAGCGAAAGGGTGAGCAGACTTATCACTAATATTTTAGATCTGGAAAAATTAGCCACCGGAAAAGAAAAATTAGATTTAAATGAGAATTCAATTAAAAATACTATCTTAAAATCTATAGACCCTTTTAGGCAATTAGCGGTTAATAAAGGAATTAAAATTAGTTTGGACGGGATTAATGACGTTGAAATGTTTTATGATGAGGACAGGATTCAGCAGGTAATTGTTAATTTATTGTCGAATGCATTTAAGTTTTCAACAGAAGAAAACAGTGAAGTCAAAATTTCTACACATATTAATCAAAATAAAGTTGAAATAGCTGTGGAAGACAATGGCAAAGGAATTGAAATAGACGAATTAATGTCAATATTCGATAAATTTTACCAATCTAAAAACCAAACCATTTTAAAACCAATTGGCAGCGGATTAGGATTGGCAATTAGCAAACAAATTATAGAAAGTCACAATGGTAAAATTTGGGCGGAAAACGTTAATCCTCATGGGACAAGATTAACTTTTACTTTGCCCTTAAATAAAAAGTAAAAAATGAAAAAGATATTAATAGTAGATGATGAACCTAATATCGTAATGTCGTTAGAATACATCTTTACGAAAGAGGATTTTGAGGTATTTATAGCGCGTGATGGCGCTGAAGCCATTGAAATAGTGGAAAATTCAATGCCGGATATTATTTTGTTAGACATTATGATGCCAAATGTTGATGGGTATCAGGTGCTTAATTATTTGAAAAATAGTGAAACGTTAAGAAAAATTAAAGTCATTTTTCTTTCGGCAAAAAATAAATCGATAGATATAGAATTAGGATTGCAATTGGGTGCAGACAAGTACATTTCAAAACCTTTTTCTGTAAAATACTTAGTAAAAGAAGTAAAGGAACTTTTAAATAAAAAAATAAAATAAAAAGATGAATTATAAATTGGGAAACAGAACTTCAGATATTGTAATCACTATTTATGTTATTATTACCATATTTGGTAGAATCTATATTGAATCACTATTTCAAATTGGTCCGATGAGCTCACTATTTATGGGAATATTTACCTTATTAATTATATGGGCATTAATTAAAATAAAATTTTTAAATCCAGTTTGGTTTGGATTTTTTAACAAAAAACACAAATAATTATGAGTTATCAAAAACATTACAACAAAAGTATTGAAAACCCAAAAGAATTTTGGGGAGAACAGGCCAATAATATAAAATGGTTTAAAAAACCAACAACTATATTATCTAAAGATGAAAATGGATTTGATCGATGGTTTGAAGATGGAAAACTAAATATTTGTTATTTAGCGGTTGATAAACATGTTGAAGCGGGTTATGGAGAGCAAACAGCAATTGTTTACGATTCCCCAGTTACGCAACAACGTGTAAATTATTCGTATAATGAGGTTAAAAGACAGGTTTCCCGATTGGCTGGTGGACTTCGTGAATTGGGCGTAAAAAAGGGAGATACTGTTATTATTTATATGCCAATGATTCCGCATGCAGCATTTAGTATGTTGGCTTGTGCACGTATTGGCGCCATACATTCCGTAGTTTTTGGTGGTTTTGCTCCGCATGAATTGGCGATAAGGATAGATGACTGTAAACCTAAAGTTATCATAACAGCCACCTCGGGAATGGAAGTTGACCGATTGATTGCTTACAAACCCTTAGTGGATGAAGCAGTGAAAAAAGCTACCCATAAAGTTGAAAAAATTATTGTTTACCAACGTAATCTGGGTGCAATAAATCCTAAAACAGAATCGTATGTGAGCTATAAAAAGTTGGTTAAAGCGTCTGAACCTGTTGATTATGTTGAGATGGATTCCAATGATCCACTTTATATTTTGTACACTTCAGGAACCACCGGGAAACCAAAAGGTATTTTAAGAGATACTGGTGGTTATGCCACGGCCTTGAAATATTCAATGAAATATATCTATGGTGTTGAAGAAGGTGATACTTTTTGGGCAGCATCAGATGTTGGTTGGGTTGTTGGTCATAGTTACATCGTTTATGCACCGCTTATCAACAGAAATACCACCATTATTTTTGAAGGAAAACCGGTAAAAACACCAGATGCAAGTACATTTTGGAGAATTATCAGTGAAAATAATGTAAAGGTGATGTTTACAGCACCAACTGCAATTAGGGCTATTAAGAAAGAAGATCCTGATGGCGAACTGCTAAAAATGTACGACTTAAGTTGTTTGAAGTACCAGTTTTTGGCGGGGGAACGCTGTGATGCAGCAACCTTACATTGGTTGGAAGAAAAATTACAAATACCTGTGATTGACCATTGGTGGCAAACTGAATCCGGTTGGCCAATGATATCCAATATGATGGGCTTGGAAGCCTTGCCAGTAAAACCTGGCTCATCAGCAAAACCTGTTGGCGGCTATGACATTCAAATTTTAAGTGCTGAAGGAAAACAAGTTGGGCCAAATGAAGAAGGATTCGTTGCAGTTAAGTTACCGTTGCCTCCTGGAAATATGCTTAATATTTGGGGAAATACAGAGCGTTTTATTGAAGGTTATTTAAAAAAATTCGATGGCTATTATTTTTCAGGTGATGGCGGTTATGTTGATGAGGACGGCTATGTTTTTATTACAGGTCGTGTAGATGATGTAATCAATGTTGCTGGTCACCGATTGTCAACTGCCGAAATGGAAGAAATTGTTTCCTCAAATAAGTCTGTTGCTGAATGTGCCGTTTTTGGTATTGAAGATGCGCTAAAAGGACAGGTTCCCTTGGCATTGGTGGTGATAAAATCAGGAGATTATGTTTCTAGTTTTGAGTTGGAACACAATATAGTTCAGGAAGTTAGAAGGGTAATTGGACCAGTCGCAGCTTTAAAAAGAGTATTGGTGGTTAAGCGATTGCCAAAAACACGCTCAGGAAAAATTCTTCGTAAATTATTGCGAAATATGGCTGATGGTGTTGATTTTACTATTCCTTCAACCATTGATGATCCAGAAATTATTGAAGAAATAATCCACGAGTTTAAACTTTTCAAAATTGGAATTTTTGAACACGCAACCGAAGAAGAAAAACAAACGCTTGCAGATTTACGCATAGATTCATTTATAAAATACTATAAATCTTACCAACATAGCGTTAATGATCCTGAAGGTTATTGGGCGCAAATTGCGGACACTTTTACTTGGCGTAAAAAATGGGATAAAGTTGTTGAATTTGATTGGGAAACGCCAAAATTTGAATGGTTTAAAGGTGCCAAGTTTAATATTACCGAAAACTGTTTGGACCGTCATTTGGAAAAAAGAGGTAATGATGTCGCCATAATCTGGGAGGCTAATGATCCAGATGAAGCAAATAGAATATTGACATACAACGAACTGCATGCCGAAGTATGTAAATTTGCCAATGTCCTTAAAAACAATGGTATCGTTAAGGGAGATAAGGTTTGTATTTATATGCCAATGGTACCGGAATTGGCTATTTCATTATTGGCCTGCGCTAGAATTGGCGCAGTGCATTCTGTAGTGTTTGCAGGATTTTCAGCAGTTGCACTTTCCACCAGAATTAATGATGCCGAATGTAAATTACTATTGACATCAGATGGTGTTTTTAGAGGTAACAAAGCAGTAGATTTTAAAATTATTGTTGATGAAGCACTGGAAACTTGTCCTACTATTGAAACATCCATTGTATTAAATAGGGTGAATGGTAAAGTTACAATGAAAAAAGGTCGCGATATTTGGTGGCATGATGAATTGGAAAAAGTAGATGCCAATTGTCCGGCAGAAATTATGGATGCCGAAGACATGTTGTTTATTTTATACACTTCCGGTTCAACAGGAAAACCAAAAGGAATGGTGCATACATGTGCTGGTTATATGGTACAAACAGCGCATAGTTTCAAAAATGTTTTTCAATATGAGCATGGTGATGTGTATTTCTGTACTGCCGATATTGGTTGGATTACAGGTCACTCTTATATTGTTTATGGACCTTTAGCGGTTGGTGCCACCACTTTAATGTTTGAAGGAATTCCTTCATATCCAGATTATAGTCGTTTCTGGCAAATTGTTGAGAAGCATAAAGTGAACCAATTCTATACTGCGCCAACAGCCATTAGAGCGTTGGCAGCACAAGGAAATGAAATGACTGAAAAGAACGATTTAAGTTCAATAAAAGTTTTGGGAACAGTTGGAGAACCTATCAATGAAGAGGCTTGGCACTGGTATGATGAAAAAATTGGAAAACAAAGATCTCCAATTGTTGATACATGGTGGCAAACGGAAACAGGCAGCATTATGATTTCTCCATTGGCCGGAGTTACACCTGCAAAACCAACTTTTGCAACCAGGCCAATGCCAGGTGTGCAACCTTGTTTGGTTGATGAACTTGGAAATGAGTTGAATACAAATCCATCAGAAGGAGGGTTGTGCATTAAATATCCTTGGCCATCTATGGCACGTACTATTTATGGAAATCATAAGCGTTATAAAGAAACCTATTTCACGGCATTTCCGGGAAAATATTTTACCGGTGACGGTGCATTTAGAGATTTAGAAGGAAATTATAGAATTACAGGTAGAGTAGATGATGTGGTGATTGTGTCTGGTCATAATTTAGGAACTGCACCAATCGAAAATATCATAAACGAGCACAATAATGTTGTTGAATCTGCCATTGTTGGATTCCCTCATAATATTAAAGGAAATGCTTTGTATGCTTATGTAATTGTTTATGAGATTCCTGAGAATCCAGACAATTTACGACGTGAAATAAATGATTTAATTGGCCGAACCATTGGACCAATCGCAAAATTGGAAAAAATTCAATTTGTACCGGGATTGCCAAAAACGCGATCAGGTAAAATTATGAGACGTATTTTGCGTAAAATTGCTGAAAATGAAACCTCTAATATGGGTGATATCACCACATTGTTAAATCCAGAGGTTGTAGAAGCCATTATGGAGGGATCATTGGTTAAATAATATTTGCCAAACCCTGAAGTGAAAGACGCTCTCAACTTTTGAGAGCGTCTTTTTATAACAATCCTTCTTTGCCCGAAACCCTGAACAAATCGGAATAATGCAGGTTGCGTTCTTTCTTTAATGTTGAAACAATTTTCAAAAAAAGCAAGGCAGTGATAAATGCATCTCCTGCTGCAGTATGACGGTCGTGTTTTGGAATGATGAATTCTTCACATAACACATCTAAATTAAAATGACTGTCTTTTTTGCCCTCTAGTTTTTTATATAAAATACCAGTATCAATAATTTTGTTTTTTAATTTCGGTAATTCCAGTCTTTTTAATGCAGCGTTAATCATTTCAATGTCAAATGCAGCATGATGCGCCACCAAAACGGCATTTTCTATAAAGTTAATAAAATCCTCCACCGCTTCAGCTTCACTGTGCTTAGTGAGTTTTCCTTCTTTTAAAATTCCGTGAATTTTAACAGTTTCAGCTTTAAATTTTTCTTGTTTTAAATAGATTTCAAAACTATCGGCAACATCAATTGTATTGTTAGATACGCCAATCGCACCAATTGACAATATCCTGTCATTAAAAATATCTAAACCCGTAGTTTCTGTGTCAAAGACAACAAATCGGGTATTTTCAATACTTTTTGGCTGCTTTTGCTTAAATTTTTTTGAATACTGCTTCCAAAAAATTGGATAATTTTTATATTTGAACCAGGAGATCATCACATCATTTGGGCTAAGTTATACCTGATATTCAATAATTCCTGAATAGCTGTAATAGGTTTAAAACATCCTTTTAATTTTAATTTTTCTGATTTGGATAAATTATTAAGGTCAACGTATCTTCCTGAATCGTTATTTTTTAAGCCTTGCTGAGTGCGAAACTGCAGCAATATTTTAAAGGCATCGATGCACGATAAATATAAATCTTGATTTTGTGGCTCTATTTTGGCTAAACTTTTAAATCGGGAAATGGTGTTGTTTTTATCTTTAATTTGATGTGATAGCGTAAGCAATCGAGCGGCATCCACCAATGGCATTATAGCCCTGCTTTTTATATCGAATTGGTCCTTATTGGCACCGTCATTTTCAACTAAAAATTGCCTAAAAAATCCGATAGGAGGTGGGTTTTTAAGCGCATTTCTCCCTAAAAAATTCAGAAATATTTCAAAAGATTTTATGGATTCAAAAATACTGTCGGACATTTTATTTACCAACTTTTTGTTGCCAAAAATCAAGTTGTAGTCAAAAAATATGGTACACATCATAATAGCATCTTCCGAAGGAGATTTAATCCAATTATTAAACTGATTTTCCCATTCGGATAAGGATAAACACCATTTTGGGTTGCTTGCCATCATATCTGCTGGACAATATTCAAATCCAATCACATTGAGTTTTTCGGTGACTTTTTTTGCAAGTTGTAAAAAATACTGTTTTGTAGGCTGGTATTTTTCTGGTGGAACATCTTCAAAAACCAAGGCATTGTCTTGGTCGGTCATCAGCAATTGTTCTTTTCGACCCTGACTTCCCAATGCCAGCCAACCGAATTTGACCGGTGGCTGTTCGTCCATTTCATCCAAAGAAAGTTCAATGGCTTTTATGGTGATGGCTTCATTTATTTCAGAAATAATTTTTGAGATAAAGATAATTGGAATATTTTGTTCGATATAACCTTCCAGCAAATTTGAAGTTTTTCCCCGAATATATTTTAAGGCACTTACATCTTTTGTCCTATATACTTTTTTTATTAGCAAGGAAGGGTTGTTGCCATGCATAACTACGATGTCATGTTCCGACAAAACACCGATTAATTCAGATTTTGGAGTTCCGTCTTTGGTGATGCACAAATGGGTGATTTTGTTTTTTATCATAGCAATTTGCGCTTCGGCTACCGTGATTTTTTGCTTAAAGGTTTTAACGGGAGAAGTCATAATTGCAGTAACGCTTTCATCAATAGAAACCAATCCTGTAGCAATTTTGGAACGTAAGTCTTTATCGGTTATAATACCAATCGGATTTTTATTTTCCACTATCAAAATGGAGCCCACCTTTTTTTCGCTCATTATTTTGGCGGCTTCTTTTATAGTGGTAGTTTTTAAGGTGGTAACAGGGTTTTTACTAAATTCGGCACTTTGAATTTCAGTGAAACTGGTATTGGAAGAATCAAGCATTTCAATATTTGCAAATAGCTGTCCGTTAGTGCCTTTTGCATAAGGCGTTTTAATGTTTGACGAGAAACTTGCAATTAAAAATTTCTTTACTTTATCATTGGTTTCAATAATTTCTTTTAATATTTCTACAGAAATGGCATATAAAATAGACTCTTCATTGGCTTTGGCACTCATCAAGTAAAAATCATTTTGTATCAATGGCCGAAGTCCAAAAATATCGCCTTCATCACAAATATCGACCAATATTTGTTCATTGTCCATTTTTCTATACAAACCTATGGCACCATCTTTTACCACATAAAAATTTTCATGTGGATTTTCCTCTTGCTTAAAAACAAAATTGTCTTTTTCAATATAGGTTACCTTTACATTTGATGCAATTTTAAGGAGTTGTTCCTTTTCTAAAACATCAAAAGGAGGGAAGTTTTTTAGAAAATCGTAAATTCGCTCAGCTATAGTATTTTTCATCTGTTTAAATTTTATTTTTTAGCGGTAACAGATGCTGCTCGCCATTAATCATTCCTTTGTATATCAAAAGTTGTTATGCTCGTTGCATTACTCCTTATATATATATGTCGTTTAAAAAATCTATTGATCAATTAAATTCCAGTCTTTTCTAAACCGAACAAGCTCTTGGTCAATTTGCTTTTTCGATATGGACATCAAGTCTTCTGCGTTGTCAGAAACAATCGGATTTAAATAACTAACCTTAATTTCTGTTCGCCATTTGCTGAAGCATTTCAGAAAATGTGGGATAAAAGTGGCGTTACCAATCCAGGCATCGTCCATATTTTTATAATCTATTGCTATGGGAATAACGGGAATGCCTAATTCTGCCGCTAGAAAGAAACCGCCAGGCTTAAAAGCGATGGTGGTAGGTTCAAGATGTGTTGTTCCTTCAGGTGCGATATAGATGGAGAAACCATTTTCTAAAACCATTCTGACATCTTTTAAGGTCTTTTTTCTACTTAGCTGACTTTCCCTGTTAACAAATATAACACCCGTGGTTTTACAAACATTTCCTATCAATGGCCAAGATTCCACTTCTTTTTTTCCAACGGGAGATGCCAACATATTTTTTAAAACTACCATAGGATCAAAATAACTTCTGTGATTTGAAATAATTAAGCCGGAAGCAACAGGTTCTTTGCCATAAAAAGTGATTTTTGCCCCTAAAATAGGGTGTAAAACTCGTATTACAAAACGCCTGAGCACTATACCACGCTCCAATTTTTTTTCTGTGCTTTTATAAAATAAACTAACAACTAATAATAAACAAAAGAAAATTAAAACAATTAACATAAACAGTAACAATCTGGCAACTGCTAATACTGGTCCAATTACAATCATCTATTTGAAATAACTGAATGTTTCTCCTTCCTTAATGCTAAGTAAGGTTTCATAAATTAATTTTATAACATTTTCGACATCATCTTTATGAACCATTTCTACGGTAGTGTGCATATAGCGCAATGCCAAAGAAATTAAGGCTGAAGGGACGCCTCCGTTGCTATATGCAAAAGCATCAGTGTCAGTACCTGTAACTCTTGAAGAGGCCATTCTTTGAAATGGAATTTTTTGTGTTATAGCTGTATTCACAATCAATTCGCGTAAATTATGTTGAACAGCAGGGGCATAGCTAATCACCGGTCCGCTACCAGAAAGAGTTTCTCCTTCTTTCTTTTTGTCAATCATTGGTGTTGATGTATCGTGACAAACATCTGTAATAATCGCGATATTTGGTTTGATGGTTTGCGTAATCATTTCGGCACCACGCAATCCGATTTCCTCCTGAACAGAGTTGGTGATATACAATCCGAAAGGAAGGGTTTTCTTGTTTTCTTTTAACAAACGCGCAACTTCGGCAATCATAAATCCACCCATTCTGTTGTCGAGTGCCCTGCAAACAAAATTGTTTTTATTTAAAATAAAGAAGGTATCGGGATAAGTGATTACACAGCCCACGTGAACACCCAATGCTTCAACTTCCTCTTTCTTTTTACAGCCAACATCAATAAAAATATTGTCCAATTGAGGCGCTTCTTCCTTACCTTTATCTCTGGTATGGATAGCCGGCCACCCAAACACACCTTTAACAATACCTTTTTTTGTGTGTATATTCACTATTTTTGAAGGTGCTATTTGATGGTCGCTTCCCCCATTTCTAATTACATAAATCAATCCTTCTGGCGTTATATAGTTTACATACCAAGAAATTTCATCTGCGTGGCCTTCAATAATCACCTTAAATTTTGCATCCGGATTTATTACACCAACTGCTGTGCCGTAACTGTCTGTTATAAAGGTGTCAACATAAGGTTTCAAATAATCCATCCAAATTTTTTGACCTTCGCTTTCATAGCCCGTAGGCGACGCGTTGTTCAAATATTTTTCTAGAAAGTCGATTGATTTTTTATTTAATATAGATTTACTCATAATTATTACTTGTTTTTGCAAACGCAAGGTACTAAATTGTTATTTATAGCTAAAATATATAATCTTTTAATCTGGTAAAAAAAACAGCTTGAGACCATTGGTATATTTTTTTGAATGTTGTAATTTTGGAACTCTTTTTGATAAGCATAATAATAGATGAGAAATAAGGTTAAAAAGTTTTTGTTATTGCCTATCCTATTATTGGGTACGTTTCTTTTTGCACAAGAAGAAAAGGACTCTATTCCTTTACTTGAACGATATACCATTTTTGAGGGCGATACATTACTGATAGAATTGGATGAAGTTTTCTTGTTGAAAACATTAAAGTTTAAGACAGACTATGATCGTCGCTATTATTTATGGTATCGCAGAAAAACATTAAAAGCCTATCCTTACGCAAAATTGGCAGCTGACAGGTTAGAAACTTTGAATGAAAGATTGGAGAAAATAAAATCTAAAAGAAAGAAAAGACAATATATAAAGGTAATCCAAAATTATATGGAAGGTGAATTTACCGACCAACTCAAAAAATTAACAAAGACAGAAGGGGAGATCCTAATAAAATTGATGCATAGGCAAACTGGTGAAACCGCATATGATTTGGTTAAAGATTATCGCAGTGGCTGGAAAGCTTTCTGGTATAACGCGACTGCAAACATGTTTAAACTGTCCTTAAAGGACAAGTATGACCCTGTGCACAACACTAAGGATTTTTTAATTGAAGATATTTTACAACGCGCTTTTGCTGACGGAACTTTAGAACCACAACCTTCAAAACTTGATTTTAATTATATAGAATTGGGATCAAGTTGGATTGTTGTTCCTGCACCTGCTAAGAAAAAAGGAAAATAATAATCCTATAAGAATTGCACAATTGAAATAAATCACTTATTTTAGTAGCCCGCTTTCATAAAAACAAACCCCGATTTAATTTTTTAAGATCTGTAAATGGCTTTATTTCAACCATTTGTTTTTTTCTTCAAAAAAAGGCAAAAAAAAGTTGTTTTAGGAGAATAAAAGGGATTACATTT
>DAIDMK010000027.1 GCA_027449025.1 Lutibacter sp.
ATTTCCTCTTCAGATTAATGAGCATATAATACAAATTATTTTTGTGAAATCCACCAACTATTTTTCAGTACATTACCGAGTTTGTTGAATTTCATTTCCCACTGGGTAAATAGTCAACACCACAATTTTTAATTTTCGAAGAAAATTAGCAGGAAACAGTCTTAAAATTATTGAGCTAAAACACAAGCCATAATAACCCTACATTATTTGTGTAATCTTGCTTTAACCGCTTATTTAATTCAATAATCTAGGATTGCTAAGAATCAACTCTATCTTTTTTATAATTACAGTGATTTGACTCATTTGTACTTCTATATTTCTAAAATAGATACTAATATCTCTGTTAATCCAGCTTTCAGAAATAACTCTTGCACCCAAACTAATTCTTAAAACCGCACTTTGAGAATCAGCATCATATTTTACATTAACTGCTTGCCCTATATGACATTTTTGGGCTGCAAGTCTAACTATTTCTAAAGAGGAATCTTTAAATTGATTAGATATATCAGAATTTAACAATTCATAGAGCCTTTTTACTTTATCAATAGGTAGTACCTCCTTATTTTGAAGGATGAAGAAAGGAAAAATTGTACGAATATTTCTAAGTCCGAATTCTTCACGGGTATAAGTATTCTTTTTTGTTTCATCCCCAAAAAGAGGTTCTAAAAAAGAGGCATCTTTAATAGAATCTTCAACAAAATTACAAAACATCTCAATGCCCATATTTCTATATAAAATAGGTGTTTTATAGTATCGAGCCATTTCAACTATGGCAGCATTCCAGCGCATATAAGAGCCATAATTAAACTCATCACATAAATCTTTTGAACAGAACCATGATGTTGGCCAATCAGTATTATTGTAATAATTGGCCAAACCTTCGGGTAAAGTGTTTTTTACAGAATTAATGGATTTACTAACACCTTCTGGCAGAATTAATGCCCCCGAATAAGGAGGTCCCGTAAAGTATTTACTACCCGTTATAGTAACAATATATCCTTTATTTAAATAATTTTGTATGTCTTTTGGATCTAACCTTAGTTGTGAAGCATCTACAATAATTTGCATTGATAAATTATCAAGAGTATTCAATTTTCGCATCATTTCTTCACTAGGTGATTGATAGCCTAATTTTGATTGATCCATTGCATGTAATACAATATGTCTTCCCAATTCATTAGTTTTTGAAATGGCAGTAAAAACCTCTTTGTCTAATTGTAAGGTGGATTTTAACTCACCATTTTCATCTCTTAAAGGAATTTTAATCAAATCGATATCTCTAAACCCTTCTATTTTATCTCCTTTTTTAACAGGGTAATTCAAAGCGGTTGTATTTTCAAAATGACATCCTTTTAATGCAGCAGGTACGCCGCTGCCGGTTTCATCAGAAGCTACTAAAACATGCGTAATCTCCTTATTAGAAATTATTTGGGTAATAGCTGCAATTTGAAGAGAAGAATCAGTTCCGGAAGGCGAAAATATTATTTGACATTCATTATTTATTTTAAATATTTTTCTAAGATTGGTTTTTAGCAATTCTGAAAACTCAATGGTCGTATTTTTGAATCCTTTTTTTAAGCTGTTTTGAATTAATATACTCCTAACCTTGTCTGTTTTATCAAAAGCAAAATTTGAAACACTCGTTGCAGTTGATGAGGCAAAAGTAAATGCTTCCGGTCTTGGAAATGGTCGGCAACCATATTTATTTAACAACTCAATTTCGTCAATATTTAATCTAAGATCGCCACCTGCCATTAATAAATATTCCGTTGGTTTTGCCAGATTTTCAAGAATTGGTTTCCATGATTCTTTAACTATTTTCTTTGAATTTTTTAATCCGTGTATCGTTTGTATATCCTTATGTTTTAATAAAGATTCTGTATCCAAAGCTTGCTCATTCTTGATAATATCAATTAAAAAATGATGAATCGTTTTTAATTTTTCTTTATCATCTTTTGGCAATAATTTATAAAATATTTGAGTAACTCTTAGCGCAGCTATATCACACAAAAGGGTATTCGATTTATCTTTCCCTAGGGCTTTATACCAAAGTTGCCATTCTATTCCATATCTCAAATAAATTAAAGCTAAAACAGGTTTTTCTAAAAATGATGAACCAATGATAATTGATTTGTTGGGTAAAATCATAAATATATCGGGCTCTTTAATAGAGGTAATAATATTTATGTTGTTTATCTTGGGGACAGTATTAAATCTCTTTAAAACCCTAACCAAATAGTTTACATTTTCTTTTTCAAATAAACTTGTTCTTTTATATTGATCCTCAATAAGTAGATTTTTTGGCATAAGTGTTTTATTTAAAACTATAAAATTGTTAAAACAAATTGTATAGTGTTGGAATTTAGAATATTAGATACTGAATAATAAATCAATCCACAAAAGTATAGTTTTTTTACTAATAATTTAGAATTTGTATGTTGGTTATGTAACTATTAGAACACTTAGATGCTATAAATAAGTGTTGCAATAAAAGTGAAAAAAATAACAAATCTTTCATCTCCTTCGGTTTATAAATTAATCAACGATTTAGAAAGTCTAGAAATAATAGAGGAAATAACTGGGGCTAAAAGAGGTAAAATTTATATGTTTAGAGATTATACAAATCTATTTAATTAAAACGTTGCGTAACACCATGCATAAAATATTGCTAAATCTAACTAACACGATATTTAAAACACAAAATATTATTATATTTAAACATGTAAAATTACGTTTTCAAAAGCGCGACTTTTCAGGTACAAACTCGTTGGCTGTAATAAAAACTGAAACCTAATATGAAAATTGATGCAATACTTTGGGATTATGATGGAACTCTTGTAAATTCAGTTCCAAAAAATATTGATATTACAAAACAAATTCTTTCAGTTGTTGCACCACGATTAACTGGAGTACATTTACCAAAACAGTTAGAAAACGAGAAAGATTATCATATTGCAAATCATCAATCCAAAAATTGGCAAGACCTATATATCAATTATTATGGAATGACCGAAAGCGAAATGCTTTTAGCTGGAACTTTATGGACCGAGTACCAATTGAAAAATTTAACGCCTGTTGCGCTATATTCAGAAATTAAGGAAACTATTAATCAAATAACACTTCCTCAAGGAATTTGTTCTCAAAACTCATCCGAAAATATAAATCAGGTTTTAAAAAAATATAACTTGTCACATAAATTTAATTCCATAATTGGATATGATGACATTCCAAGCAATATGCAAAAACCATCTTCATTTAGTGGAATAAAATGTTTAAATCAGATTTTCAAAACGCTAAAAAACAAAACCATAATCTATATTGGTGACCACGAAGGGGATATTGAATTTGCAAGAAACATTGAAAACGATATAACGAATGATAATAAAGTAATATCAATTGCAGTAAAATATAGCGGAGCGATTACAAACTCTTGGAGCTATAAACCCGATTTTGAATTAGAATCACCAAAAGAATTATTAACCATGATTAAAAACTACAGCTAACAGATTGCAAACCAATCGCTTTACTTAGCCTCGTGTTTTTCATCTCGGCTACGTCTATTTTAATCCAGGGAACAACTTTATCTGTTTTTGTGAAATGGCTAAAAGTGGTTATGCCCGAAAAATTGAAAAAGGTTACAGAAATAGGCCAGCTTCTTTTGGATCTGCCGAAATCTTCCTTACAAGAATTTGAAATTTTACCAGACTTTTTTTCAGTAAACAAAAGAATTGTTGATTTGAATTTTCCAAAATCCGCATTCATTGTAATGATAAAACGCGATAAAGAATATATTCGCCTCGGTGGTACTACTGAAATTAAAGCAAATGATACTTTAATGGTTCTTGCAAATACTGTGAAAGATTATGAAAAAGTAAACGAATGTCTTTACAAGACAGATAATGCAAAAAAATTATAAACCTGAATTTAAGCACTATAAAATTACGATTGCAAAACCACAACTTTTTATGCAGTTAATAGGTGATTTTCATAAATTGCGTTTCCTTATTTTTGTATCTTCTATTTTTTTTAGAATCTTTTCCTGTTTTTTATCATTTAATTCTGCTTTGGTGAGTTTTTTCTTCAATACAGCCATGATATAATTATTTTAAGTTTATATAAAAAGAACATCGCTTAAACTCCAAGTTTGTACACTATTCTGAATGCGAGTAGAGATTCAGTATGTTTAAATTGAATATCTTTTATAAAAAATAATGTAATGAAGCCTTCTCTACCATCCCTCTTTTATTCAAATATTCTTGTCTTAAATAGTGCCTTCATTTTATCAAAGTCTTGTCGTGGCTTTTTGCAAATATAAATTTTTTGATAGAGCTCTTCATCATTGTCAGCATAAGGGTTGTAAATAGTTTTCACCAGTTTTACTTCTTCAAAATAAAGATCAAAAAAATCACCAACTTGATAACTTAAAGCAACAATAGTATTCGGCATTTGTCCCTTCGGTGTCCAACTGTAAAAACTTCCGTGATAAGAAAATGCTTTTGGAATAGTGTATGATGCTCCAAACAAATTGACCGCTCCTGCCTGTGCATAATGTTTTCCCCAAATTAAACAGTCTTGTTTTTCATCATCAGACAAACTATCATATACCGATTTTAATTCTTTCATTGTTGTTGTCCATTTCTCATGCGTGTAATATTCATCATATTTTACACCGTATTTACCGCCTTCTATCTCTTTTTCTTCGTGCGGATATACTTTATCAAGATACCTATTAAAACTATATACGGGCATTCCGAAAGGGATAAGAATTACTCCTGCAATAATTAGAAACGAAACAGGATACATTATCCATCTTCGTTTTACAATCACTTTTTGCTCCCAAAATATGGCTCCGAATGGAATTATTGTCAATATAATAGGAAAGAAATAATAGGATTTGCCATTTTTGAATAACAATGCTAAAAAAGACAATCCAATTGCGATTGACAAGATGTTTGTCCTTTTTTCTTTCGACTTGAAAAGATAAAATAGCGCTGGAATTACCAATAATAAAGATACTATTGGGTTAACTGCCATAAATAAACCCGACAGGTTATCAAGCCTACTTATTTTGTCTAATTGTGTTTCGTAAAGCCTATTCGTCATTTGGAATAGCGGGAAGTCATTCAAATATTGCCAAATGAGATTCGGTGCGATGCAGAGAAGAAAAACTAAGATGTTGAACCAAAATTTGTTTTTTATTAATACAGTTCTAGTTCTTTTAAAGAGTAATAATGAGGATAGACCAAATAGAAAAAAGATACTATCATATTTCATCAAGAAACCCAAAATACAGAAAAGTGTAAGGTACCACAAGGATTTACTATCGAGGTATTTTGTAAAACGGACGAGTTGATAAAATCCCAAAACCCAAAATAATTGACTAAAAACTACAGGTTGAAAAAGTTGTTGAGATCGTCCGAAACCTGGTGCAATAATAATAGCCAATAGCACTAAAAATACCGCTTTGCTTTTACCACCCAATTCAAGTGTGGTTTTGGCAATATAAATTAGAATAAGTATGGCGGCAATATGCGAAAATAGATGATGCACAAAAACCGAATGGGATTGAAATAAATTTTGGATCAATGCAATCAAACTTATTAAAAACGGAAATTCCATATAACCAAAAGCAAGATGTTTTCCAGTTTCTATATGCAATAATTCGTCTCCCTGAAAACCTGAATGACTATCTGCTATTACATGTAAAATCAGTTTTATGATACAAAAAAATAAAACTATTAATTTGGTTTGTCTATTCATTCATTTGTGATGATTTTGAAATGGTACACAACGTGATTTCTCAACTACTTAATTTATCCCAATTTTTATCAAGCTAAAAGGTGATTATAACAAATAATTCTGTTTCCATTTACTTTTGAATTACTAAAATAGCATAAATAAATTTGTGAAAGTATAAATTTTTTCATTTTAGTTTAATTTGGTTTTTTAAAGTGTAAGTCTCTAACAAAGCTGAAGATGATGTGTTTTTTTGATGATCAACTATCATAATAATATATAGGCACATCTAAACCAATTTGTTTGGTTAAAACTATTATATGTTTTGCGCCTTCACTTTTTCGATATCTCCGCCAAGCGACCTGAAATTTTTATTGAAAAATTTCTTTATACTGCAACCTTTATAATAACATTCTGAATTAAAGCGGATTCCATAAATATTCATAAAAACCTCACATTCGTAATAACAGGCATTTTTTTACCTATAGTTTGCTTGGTCACTAATCCACAAATTCATACTTTTGCAAACTTAAAACTTAAAAAATAGTTTTTCCTTATAATTTTTTTGCACTTATTCTATTTAAAATAGCACGTTTTCATAAGAATTATTGATTTGTTTGTCCCGGAGTTTCTAGCTCCGCTAATGTTTAATCTATTTAAAAATTTAAATGAAAAAATATTTTAACCTATTCGCTGTTTCTCAAAAAGTTGATTATAAAATAGAGATTTTATCGGGTATTACGGTAGCTCTTGCCCTTGTTCCCGAAGCCGTTGCTTTCGCATTAATTGCTGGATTGTCACCCTTAACCGGACTTTATGCAGCATTTGTGATGGGTTTGGTCACCGCAATTTTTGGTGGTCGCCCGGGAATGATTTCAGGTGCGACAGGCGCAGTCGCTATTGTGGTAGTCGCTTTGGCAAAAACACATGGTGTGGAATATGTTTTTGCAACAGTCATATTTGCAGGCCTTATTCAAATAGTCGCTGGAGTTTTAAAACTGGGAAAACTCATTCGAATGGTACCGCATCCAGTTATATTTGGGTTTGTTAATGGATTGGCAATTATCATTTTTATTTCTCAATTGGCACAATTTAAAGATGTTTCAGGCAATTGGCTAACTGGCACGCCACTTTATATTTTACTCGGATTGGTTTTGCTGACTATGGCAATTATTTATGGATTGCCAAAACTTACCAAAGCAATCCCCGCCTCCTTATTAGCCATTCTTGTTGTATTCGGAATTGTTGCTTTTTTTGGCATCGAAACTAAAACTGTTGGCGATATCGCCTCTATCAGTGGTGGTTTTCCTCCATTTCATATACCAAGTGTTCCTTTTACAATGGAATCAATCATAATAATATTTCCTTACGCAGCGATTGTTGCAGGAGTTGGATTGATTGAAAGTTTGCTTACCTTAAATATTATTGATGAAATTACTGAAACACGTGGTCGCGGAAATAGAGAAGCTATAGCTCAAGGTTCGGCAAATATTTTGTCGGGTATGTTTTCTGGTATGGGCGGTTGCGCCATGTTAGGTCAAAGCTTGATTAATATCTCTGCGGGTTCAAGGGCAAGATTATCGGGAATTGTCGCTTCGGTGATGTTGCTTGTTTTTGTGATGTTCGGTTCGGGATTGATTGAAAAAGTACCAATGGCAGCTTTAACAGGATTGATGATTATGGTAGCCATTGGAACATTTGAATGGGCCAGTATGAAAATATTTACCAAAATGCCAAAGTCCGATATTTTTGTGATGGTCATGGTTACCTTAGTGACTGTGGTGCTACATAATTTGGCGCTGGCGGTTATTATTGGTGTTATTATTGCCGCATTGGTGTTTGCCTGGGACAATGCAAAACGCATTAGGGCAAGAAAATTAATTGATGATAATGGCGTAAAACATTATGAAATTTACGGCCCTTTATTTTTTGGCTCTGTAACGGCTTTTAATGAAAAGTTTGATGTATTGAATGACCCCGATGAGGTGATTATTGATTTTTCGGAAAGCAGGGTTGTGGATATGTCGGCTATCGAAGCCTTAAATAAAATTACGGAACGCTATTTAAAAGTGGGCAAAAATATTCATCTAAAGCATTTAAGCCCCGATTGCAAGAAATTGTTAAAAAATGCTGACAGCATAATTGATGTCAATGTTTGGGAAGATCCAACCTATAAGGTTGCAGTTGACGAGATATAAGAAAAGGGCGGCAAAACCGCCCTTTCCTAGGGTTGAGCAATTTACACAATAAACTTTACGCTTTTAAAAACAGGAAATACACATCAAAATTTATTCTGGCAAATTATTTAGAATATCTTCAATGGAAGCTCTTATCTTATAATTTGGATTGAATTGTTTATAAACAATTTTTCCATTTGTGTCTATTATATAGGTTGCTGGAACTGGCAATACAGCCTCTTTTGTAGCATTGGTTTCTGAAATTGAAGCATTCAATTTTTCGGCAATGATTGCTTGGTAGTCACTTGTTACTTTGTAATTCACATCAAATGCTTTCATAATACTTCCATCCATATCCGAAAAAATGGTAAAATTGGCATTGGTTTTATCTCTTGTCCGAACTATATTCTCATAACTTTCAGAGGATATGGCAATTAATTTAGCACCTTTAGCTTCAATTTCTTTTGCTCTGGTGGCAAATTCAGACAGGTGTTTGTTGCAAACCGGACACCAAAATCCACGATAGAAAATAATAACTATAGTTTGATTTTTATAAAGATCCTCTAATTTCACTTTTTCGTTTTCAGCAGTCGTAAATACAATCTGAGGGGCGTTGGCACCAATCTCCAAGCCTTTTGGAAGGTATTCCGGGTCCATTCCATAAGATGAATAATCGACGGTATCGATGGCTGAAGTTGTATTGACCTTCTCAACTGGTTTGCTATTTTTACAAGCCAATAAAGAAGTAATTATTACTGATAAGATTATAAATTTTCTCATTTTAATTAATTTTAAGAATTACACTATTTAATTTTATTTACAACAATCTTTTTTTGCTTGAATTGAAGGACAAGCAACACTGCCATAACTGCAATAAACACAGCAATCTCCTTCATTGGGGCGCAATACCGTTTTGCAATTTTCGCATTCGTAAAAAAACTGACAAGCATCCGTGGGCATTGTTTCTTCTTTTTGAAAACCACAAGTCGGACAGGTAATTGTTGATGTTAGTTTAATATCCATTTTAGTTTATTTTTTAGCACTCAAATATTCTCGATATTTATTCGCAAATGCATTCATGGAAGCATATTGCCCTGCCGTAAATTCATTTTTGCAATCATTTCGATAATAACTCATATAATTGGTAACTGGCGGATTAAAATCATATTTTTTAGCATCGGATAAACCAATATACTCGCATTCATTATTGATTTTTCCATTTGGATCGGCACCCGTGTCACAAATAAAATCACCTTCTTCAACACAATTGGAACCGTCGGATTTTTCAAGGGTTGTGTTTTCATACGGACTTTTGCCAAAAGTATGCTGCAATCCAAAAAAATGTCCTATTTCATGCGCCAAGGTCGATTCGTTAAACCAAGCTTTTTCACTAATAAAAGATGTATTACATTCAAACAAATTAAAATAACTCAAAAAATCTTGCTGAATTACGTAGGTAAATCCGTTGAGATGTTCTCCATGAGTCACAATAAAAATATTTAAGGCATCGTCTTTCTCCAAATCCTGAGTTAGTAGTCGTCGCAAACTCTTATTCCTTTCAATTTCATCTAAATTAATAGTTGCATGATGATGGGAAATTATTGGAAGCAACCGAAATTGTATGTGGGAAGAGAAGAAAATTTGATTTAATGTTTCAATTTTAGCTGCTATTTTAAAAAAATCAGGGGACCTTTTAGCTGTTACAATACAATTTACATCAAAATAGAGGGTTTTTTCAATAGGTTTACTATTTTGATACAAATCTATGAGTTCTTCTTTTCCTGAGACCGAACAATAATCTGATGCGCAAAAAGGATGAATTGCCTGGTTACCTTCTTTATTTTTGCAAGAAAAAATGACACTTGCAAATAGCAGTATGCCTATTATTTTCAAGTTAAAATATTTTACTAAAATGGCCATAAAATGTCGCTTTATTGCAGATTTTTATCTGGGAGATGACAATAACTCACAGGATTTTTAGATTTGGCGAATTCATAGCCATCTTTCCACCATTGCGTCATTTGTTCCGGATCAAAAATTAGCGGATTTTCGGTTAAATTATTCGGTGAATAATAAAAACTGATGTTTATTTTTTTGTTCAATCCAATCAATTTACCAATAACAATATCCTTGTTATTGTTATGATGATTCATAAATTTAAAAGTCCGAAACAATAGCGAAAATGCATTTTTCATTTGGGGATGGTTTGTGTTTTCTTTTTGGTCTTCTAAAATAATGACATCTATATCGCAGGCTCCATTTTCAAGGGCATATTTAATGGGAGTTAAACTTCCATAACCTCCATCAGCATACTGGCAATTATTTTTGGTAAAAATACTCATAAACGGAATAAAGTTACAAGATGCCCAAGCCCAATCGCAAAAATCTTCATATTTGCAGTTATCAGAATTATAATATTCTATGGTATCTTGTGTAAGATTTGAAACAGTAAAAATCACTTTTTTATGAAGGTGGTTTAGCTGCTCAAATTCATCTTTGGTGATGCTTCTTTTAATAAGCTTTCGCAGGTTTTCGCTTTCACCAAAGGTTGGACATCCTTTAAGAAAAGTTCTTAACGTATTGAAATGGTTAATTTTTGTAACAAAACCATCGGCTGTTTTTGTAATTTTGAATGGAGAAATGCTAAAAATATCCTCTTGGGTAACGGAGGTGTATATTTCTTTTATTTTATCAATTTTGCCTAAAGCCAAATGCGGCAACAACAAACTTCCTGTAGAGCAACCCACAAACAACTCATACTGATTACAACAATCTTTAATTAAATATTCCGCAATTCCACCAGCGAATGCACCCTTGCTGCCTCCTCCTGATATAATTAAAGTTTTCATAATTAACGGTTTTAAGTTGGTAATATTTTAGACGAATAGAAATAATATCCTGACATTATGCTGCTTATTGCAATTCTAAAAAAATAATTACTTCGGAATTATAGGTTACATAAGAACATATATCACTTAAAAGAATAATTTATTCTTCATTCAAATAATGAAAACTTGCACTTTTGGAAAGCACCTTAATTATTTCTTCCTAGTCAACGTGCTTATTGTGTTAGTTTTTAGATTATAAATACCTATCCGCCCAAGTTGCAATTACGTGTCCTACATATTCAGAATCCTTTTTATTGCTCAATAAATGGTCGGCGCCGTTTAATGAAATAAAACTTTTTGGATGCCGCGCCGCTGAATAAATTTCTGCCGCGTTTTCAATTCCAACGGTTGTGTCTTGCGGTGAATGCATAATTAAAAGTGAATTTCTGAAATTATCTAAAATTTGCTTAATGTTTTCCTCTTGAATATCGTCAATAAATTGTTTTTGAATGGTGAATTCCCTGCCGCCAATACAAACCAATGCACTGCCTGTTTGTTTAATCTCATCAATGCTGCTATGAAATAAATGGGAAACATGTTCCGGTCCTGATGGCGCTCCAATGGTTGCGATTGCTTTAATGAAAGGGATTTTAGCAGATGCGTAAATTACGGCCGCACCACCTAATGAATGTCCGATTAGAAGGGAAGGTGCCTGATAATTTTCTTTTAAAAATTGTGCTGCACTGTATAAATCCTCAATATTTGAAGAAAAATTGGTGTGTTCAAAATCGCCTTCACTTTCTCCCAAACCTGTAAAATCAAAACGCAAAACGGCGATATTTTTTTCTGTCAGGGTTTTTCCAATAGTACGCACAGCGGTTAGATTTTTATTGCAAGTAAAACAATGCGCAAAAATCGCATAAGCTTTTGGTTCGTTTTCAGGCAATTCTAATCTGGCCGCCAATACCATACCCTTAGTATTTTTAAATGTTACTTTTTGAGAAATCATATCTATTTACTATATTTTTTAAAGACTAAAAATGTTATAGGAAATGGCAAAAGCAATTACGGAAGTAATGATTCCAACCATAAAAATTGTATAGGTCCATCTGAGAATTTTATATTTTCTGTCCAACACTTTCCCCAAAAAATATAAATCTTTGGTCATAGAGGCATACAAATAATCTTTATCATTCATAACTACCTCTAAAGCGGCTTCAAATTCTCCCAATTTCATTTTATGAAAATTTCCAAAAAACAACAAATTCACTTTTTTATTTTCCACATCTTCTTTGGTAAACTTGCCTGAAGTAACGCTTGGTCGGGTTGCAATTACCGATAAGACCATTGATACCACACTAAATAACACAAAAATAACCGTTGGATAAATTAAGAAATGGTTGGTTGGATTGTCGAATTTTGGGATTAAATTAGACAACGCCATGGAAATAATAATTGCATTTACCGAAAGCAAAATATTGGCTTTGGTGTCGGCAATATCGCTTAAGGTAAGGTGATTTTTTAAGGTTACCCTAAACAGGGTGTCAACACCTCTTTCAGATCTGTTTCCAGAAATTTCTTTTTGCTCCGCCTTTTTTGTGACTTTTTTAAGTTCCTTTTTAATTGAAATTAGGTTCTCGTTTTTAGCAATATTCCAGTTTAAAATAGCAAATTTGGTATAATATTTATGTTGATTGAAAACGGCAATATTTTCCTTCATCCATTCAATATTTGTATAAGTGCCACAACCAATATTTTCAAATTCCTCCCGTAATTGATTGGCAAGTTTGTCATAATTTTTAGAAGCAAAATGCGCAAAATCGGCATCACAAAGAATTTCCTGAAGCAGATTTGAAGGCGTTTCATTTAATTTTGTGGCATTGATACAGTCCGAAATTTGTTGTATTTTATTTTCTTCATAACCTTCTTTCGTCAAAAATTCTTTAGTGATTGCGATGCTATGATCTTCATGTTTTGCTTTGTCAACTGTATAACCTATGTCATGAAACCAACCTGCCAGCAATACAATCTCCACCTCTTCATCAGTAAGATTTTCATTTTTAATGATTTCATTTATTTTGGAAACCACAAATTGCGTATGGTAAAAAGTATGATAAACAAAAGCACTTTTTAGGTTTTTGTTTAAACTTTTTAGCACAAAGTTTTCTGCTTTTTGAAGGATTGTTTTCATTTGTTTAATTTTTATTTTTTAAAACCAATTGTAATTGATCCAGTTTGTTAACCCACATTTTTTTAATCATCTTAAGTATATTCGATTTCATAAAAGTGCCCAATGTGTTTAATTCTAAAAATAAATTCACTTCCACTTTTGTTTTATTTTCTGCTGTTTTATGGAGTTTTATTATGTACGAAAAGTTTTTTGCAAACATCATATCTTTTGTGCTTTCGCCATATACCAAATCATCTGTAGCATCATTCGCAATGGTTTTAAAATGAAGGCTTCCAATGTTAAGCACACAATTGTGCTGGGTGCCTATTCTGTTTACCCTGTTCTCATCAAACTCAATTTTTTTTACTTCTCTATCCCAAAGATGGCGGTATTTTAATTCGCTGACATACCTAAAAATATTTTGGACATTTTCATCGAAATATTTTTCAATGGTAATGGAAGGAGTGCTATTTTCAATATTTTCATCGCCTTCTTTTACATTGGCTATTTGGATATCATTTTTAATATTTCCAAGATTTTTATAAAAATATTCTAGTGATTCTGGAGTTTGGTTTTCATTCGTTTTTATCCAAGTCTTATCCACCTGATTTTTATACAAATCATAAGCTTCATTCGTTAACAGAATATATTCATTAACAGGTACTTGATTTTTTAGCAAACCATGAATTTTTATGACATCTCTTCCGTAAGGTTTTACAAAATCCTTAACTTTTATAAAAGCCAAATCTCCATAATGAACCAAAAATTTAAGCTCTAAATTTGTAGTTGTTCTACACGAGCCACAATTGCAAATTCGTTTCGATTCATAGCTTTTAGTATGCTTGTGAAAATTTTGGAGCATCGCAGTTGTTTGTTCTAAAAGTTGTCCATATTCAGGTATTTTAGATGTAAACATAAACAAAGCATCGCCTTCAATTTCAACCAGTTCTAAATTTATAATATCAGAGTCAATTAACAATTCCAGCAATTCGGCAATAATATGAATACCATGCTCAATCTCGGTATTGTTCACAAATTTTGTGAATCCGCTGATATCTGGCATAAAGTAAAGTGCTTTTTTCATAATTGCTATTTTTTTCTAGGTGAAATAAATAAAGAAACATTAAAAAGTAAACCACTTCCCAGCGTATTTTCGAAAATAACGTCATTTTGTGAGCGGTTGGAATTTGTGACATTGTAGGTTAAATTTTCATTATAGCCCACTTCTGAAGCTGCCCAAAGCCATCCTGCCAATCGTTTTTCTATTCTAGTGCTAAATTGTATTGCAGAACGATGCAAATGGATATTGTTAAATTGTCCAAGCTCTGGCTCCAAATTGTTAAGTTTGTATGATGCGCCGTCTATTTCAAGCGTATTTAACCAGTTTAATCCGGAATTATGAATGTATCTCGATTTTATTAATATTGGCAAAATGGCTTCAACACCCCATTTTTCATTAAAGTTTTTGTTGATGGCAACAACAGGCAATATGAGCGGACTTCCAAACCGGTAATTGTAACTTACGCCCAAAGCGTACGAAAAATTATCGTTTACCTTCCATCCTAAAGCTGGCGAAATGGAGAATTTTAAATAATCACTTAAACTCCCGCTGTTATTGCCGCTGTAATCACCGTTAAAATCGGCACTGGCTCTCAAAATCCAAAATTTCTTCGATTTAGTTGGTTTAATAACTGTGATATTGGCGCCAACACTTTTTAAGGCTTTATCTTCCAAACTTCGGTAAAACGGATTTGAATTTTCGTCTAAATCTTCAAAATGATATTCTTCAAAAGTGTATTTTAATCCGCCCAAAATGCTTAAATAAGGCTTGTCCACAATCGGAATTTTAAGTTTGGCTTCTAGACTGCTATTGGTTCTTATGGTATTTTTTGAATCTCCATAGTTGCCGGTTTTGTCATGCGTTTTTATAGAAATGTTTGGCATCGTTTGATAGACAAATGAAGCTCCTTTTCCTACGGGAATTCCTTTTAGTGCCGGAATGCAATATTCGTTCTCAGCAACTTTTGTAGTGTCAATTTGTGCTTGCAATTGGTAGCCATACACAAAAAGCAAACTCATCAAAACACTTTTTAATTTGAAATTTTTCATAGGATAAAATTGAATTTTAAAATATTGGCTTTATTTTTTTTCCCTTCATTTGATATATATAAATCTCCGTTTTCTGTAAAACTGATACCTTCTGGCTGCATAAAATGGGGATAATTAAGGCTGTATATTTTTTGTAATTTTCCTTCGGAAGAAAATTCTGCCAACATTTTTCCTACAGAAGAAAGGATGTATATCTTTTTAGAAATAGGATGAATAGCGATGCCGCTTGGCGAAAATTGCGATTTTATATGGTAGTTTTTCAGTATTTCTTTTTGTAAAATTGTTAAAACAGGAGTTGGATTTAGCGCATTTTTACCCAATAAAAATTCATAAACAAACCTTTTGCCTTTTCCGTCTTTCTTGCCAGAATTTGATTTGCTGGCAACCAACAACCTATTTTTATCCACGTCAAAAAACAAACCTTCGGCATTGTCTTGTTGCGTTAAAAAGGTCTTGTGTTTTATTGTTTTCGGTGCATTTAAATAATTTTGAACTTCAAAAATAGTTCCGTCCGATCGCAACACAAAAGCAGTACTGCCCTTAATTGCTATATCTTCATAATCTCCTGCTTTAGCGAAAGGAATTGTAATTTCAATGGTTTTGTTGTTTAAATCGTATATAAACAAATTTCCGAGTTCATCATTGTGACAAATCGCTTTTTGGTGTGCTAAAATTTCAATTCCCGATATTTCATCAAGCACGCTAGGCATTTCCCAAACAACGATTGGTTGTTTTAAATCATAGGATTTACATTCATCAAAAGTTACTTTCGGTTGTGCTTGACAAGAAAGTAGTAAACTAAAAATAATAAAAGTGATGCTAAATTTCATCTGTTTAAATTATGATTTTTTGTTGGTACAGATGCAGTTCGCCATTAATCATTCTGCTGTGTATCAAAATTTGTTATGGCTCGTTTCATCTGTTTATATTTTATTTTCTATTGGTACAGATGCGATTCGCCATTAATCATTCTGCTGTGTATCAAAATTTGTCATGGCTCGTTTCATCTGTTTATATACTGTTTTTTATTTATCCGCTAGAGCATTTAGATAATTATTCGTTTTTTTTATAAAACAATTTTGCAATAATTATAAATCCAACTCCCGTAAGCGCCGGAGGAAGAATTTTTGCTGAAATACCAATAACAATCATCGCAATTGCAATGATGATAAGCCCTATTAATAAGCTGTTTTTCATCTGTTTAATTTTTATATTTACAGCTACCAAATTAGAGCGATTCCGGATATAATTCTTGATAAGACACTAATTTATTTGGAGCCATTCTATGTAAAATGTGTTTCCTTTTAACTTCATTTGATTTGACAAATCCAGCTGCTGCCAGCATTTCCACAAAACTGTGAATGATGTTTTTATGATAATTGGCTACACGGATATATTTATCGTTTACATCCAACCCTTTCATTAAACTTTTATTTTGTGTTGCCACACCAACCGGACATTTATTGGTGTTGCATTGCAAGGCCTGAATGCATCCAATGGCCATCATCATGGCGCGTGCGCTGTTAATGCCATCAGCCCCCAAAGACAGCAAACGAATCATATGAAAGGCAGAAAACACTTTACCTGAAGCTATTACTTTTATGTCTGTTTTTAAATCATAGTTATTTAAAGCATTCACCACAAAAGACAATCCTTCACGCAAAGGCAAGCCCAAAGAGTTCGAAAACTCCACGGGAGCCGCGCCAGTGCCGCCTTCTCCCCCATCAACAGTAATAAAATCGGGTGAAATATTCGTTTTTTTCATAGCTTCACACAAATCAATGAATTCTTCTTTGCTGCCAACACAAAGTTTAAATCCCACAGGTTTTCCGTTGGAAAGTTCTCTTAATTCCTTAATAAAATACATCAGGCCTTCAGCATTGCTAAAAGCTGTATGATACGGTGGAGAATGTACATCAGTAAATGGTTTTACGCCTCTTATTTTAGCGATTTCTTCTGTATTTTTAGCTCCCGGCAAAATACCGCCATGTCCTGGCTTTGCGCCTTGTGAAAGTTTTATTTCAATCATTTTAACATTTTCATGCGAGGCATTTTTTTTGAAAGTGTCTTCACAAAAATTTCCATCTGCCGTTCTGCAGCCAAAATAACCCGTTCCCACTTGCCAAATTAAATCACCACCACCTTCCAAATGGTACGGGCTTATGCCACCTTCACCGGTATTGTGAGCAAAATTGCCCAATTTAGCTCCTTTATTTAAAGCCAATACCGCATTTTGGCTTAAAGCCCCAAAACTCATGGCGGAAATATTTAAAATGCTCGAATTATAAGGTTGCTTGCAATTTTTTCCGCCAATCAATATCCTCGGATTTTGCTCAACATCATCTATTTTTTTCGGATACAAGGAATGTGTCATGCACTCATAACCAATCTTATATACATCAGATTTAGTTCCGAATGGCGTGGTATCATTTTCATTTTTGGCTCTTGAATAAATCAATGAACGAAATATTCTGTTTACAGGAGTTCCTTCCATATCTGTTTCCACAAAATATTGCTGAATCTCAGGTCGAAAGGACTCCAGTAAATACCTGATATGCCCAATAACAGGAAAATTGTTATTGATGGCGTGTTTCTTTTGAATAATATCTCCAATTCCAATCAGAATTATAGGTGCGAAAAATAGAAGACTCCATAAAACAGGTGGCCAATAAATTGATATAAGTGCTATAAAAAATAAAATAAATACTGCCGTTTTAATAAAAATCTCTCTAGCCTTCATGCGTTGATATTTGTTTTTTGATTGATTATAAAAGCATTTGTCTTAAAATTGAACAAATACAATAAAATAGACTGTCTACAACGTGTTTCCTGACAGATTTTAACAGAAAATCATTAAAAACCAAATCCCAATCCAAACATAAATCGGCCTCCATCATCTGAACTAAAATAAGATGTTTGAAGCGTAAATAACCCGGCGCCATTTGCATAAATTCCGCCTCCTGCAGCCGAGTGCCACTTGTTTGAATTGTCGTTGTCTAGCCATACCCTTCCATAGTCAAATCCGCTAAAAATTCCGAATTTTGCCGGAACCAATCCCGCGTTAAATTTGAATAAATTCAAACGAAAATCAGTGTTTTGATAGTAAGAACTTTTTCCGGAAAAGCGTTCGTTTCTGTAACCTCTTAACCCATCTTTACCTCCAATGCTTGCCGCCTGATAAAATTCAAAATTGGAATTTGACAGGATATTTCCTTTCCACAGTGTTGATAATGTTAAGATCTCATTTTTGAGGATTGGATAATCAATTTGTAATGCCGGACTGAAATAGGCGTAGTTTTGTTCGTTTTTTTCTAGATTTGCTTTCCAGCCAGCGGTAACGTTAAACTCAATTCCCAATGTTGGAAATGCATTATTGTTTTTGTTAATAAAACTGTAACTGGTTTCAATTCCCATAAATTTTTTAGCTTCTAATGCTACTGAAGAGAATGATTGTTCCACAAAACGATTGTCGTTGTCATTGGGTTTAATGTACTGAAAAGGAATACTAATATTCCACAAACTTCCAACCCTCCCGTGCTTTATAAGTGATAATTTAGCTTGAAATTGTTCCAATCTTGTACGGTAATATTCAATGTCTAAATCATCTTCCAAATTAATAGTTTCGTTTCCGAATCCAAAAAAGTTTTGGCTAAAAGCTGGCGTTGTGTACATGGTTTCCAGTCCCAAATTAAATTTTCCAATGATATTGGCAAATTCACCTTTGTAACTCACCTCAAAACCATTGGTAGCCGTAAAATATTTTGCACCAAATGTGTGTTTTTGTGAAAATGGATTGTTTTCAAAGTTAAATAGGGTGATGTGGGTTACGGCGCCAATTTGTAAACCATCGTCGGGATTGTAGCCAAAAGAAGGTAAAATTTGTAGTTGGTTGTGCTTAAATTTATGATGGTCAAAATTATTGATTTCGTAATTGTCCGTAAGTGTTGTTTTTACCTCTTTACCTTCAAAAATACTTTTCTTGGTTTTGTAATCGTAAATTTGAATTTTTGACGGATTTTCAATGGTATAGGTGTCTTTATTTTGACCACCAATAATTAGAATTTTTATGGTAGCTTTTCCGTTGCCGTTTACTGTAAAATGGTCTGTGTCATCCAAACCGTACAACCAAATTTCTTTAGTGATTTTTGGAGAAAATATTTTTTCATACACCAAATCTTTATCTTTTAAATTTTTCTTATTTCTGATTACTTTGATGTGTGTATTTCCATTTTCCAAACGCGTAATTTCAAAAACATCGTCTTTATTGGTTCCTATAATAATGGCGTTTTTGTTTAAAATGTTATAATATTCCTTTGCCCAGGAAGCAATATGATTTCTTCTTTTCTTTAAATTGAATTTGATGCTTTCTATATTTTTGTCTTTCAATTCCTTAGGGAAATTTGCAAATGCATTTTCAATGGCTTCATCGGTTAAATGTTCTATTAAAAAGTTAGCTTCCGTTAGCCATTCTTCTAAACTCGACTGGTTGATGAGCGTCATATCTATTTTATAAATAACCTGGTTGAAGGTTTTTACATTTTTAATATCCTCACCAAATGACTGCATCAATCGAAGCGCCGGAACTAAATTGGTGGTTGCCTGCGTTAAAAACCCGTCAAATTTTGGAAAAGCCTGGTCGCGGTCTCTTGGAATAGGAGCATAAGTTACATTGCCGTTTTCGTTTTTATAAGTTGCCCAGCGGTATTGGTCTTCGTGTCTATCCCAATCGCCCAACCACATATCAAACAAACGGGTTTTTATGTATTGGCTGTGGTCAATTTGATATTTTTCGTCTTTCATCAAATTGTTCATCACTTCGTCTGTTGAAACAATATCGTCTGGATTTCCAAAAGAAGCTAAGTGCTTAAAATCTTTGGTTGACCTTTCTTCGAAAAAAAATAAATCATCGCCAATTGTCTCATTATAATTTTGCAAGGCAGGCTGTTTTGGTACGTAAAATATCTCTGAATTACTGTGGTAAACTCCAACAATATCAGATAAATCACCTGTAACCAAGGCGGAAAACGGGTAAGATGTAGTGTAAAAATCCATTAAAAAACGTTCTGCCACCGTATTTTCAAGCTGATCTTTCATGTAATTTTCCTGAAAAGCTTTTACCTGTATAAACTGCGTGGCACTTTTCCGCAATCTCCGCATCACATACTCTTTACCCTCTTTATCTTCCATGCGCAAGGAAACAGATTGGTTTCCACCACCTAATTTAACAGGTGTCAATCCGCCATAAAGCGTATCGAGATTAACAACCTTAAAATCATATTTTTTAAGATACAAATCCTTATAATGGTGTTCCTTTTTATTTTTTAAACTGTTATTATCGGTATAAATGGAAGCTTTTATTGTAGGAGTATCAGGAAAATGATACACCTTGTTTTCAATCTGGTCTTTTTTTGTTGTATGAATGATTTTTGATTTAATCAACTGATTTTTCTCGTTGAAAAAGGAAACTTGTTGTTTATTGGGCTGAAGGTTCAAAATAGCAAAACCCAATCCTGCATAGCCAAAAGTAATTTCATTATTTTTAAAATGGCGCACCGAATTTACTTTTGAACCCGATCCGCTAATAATTTGTGGAATATTTTTATGTACCAGATATTGCAAGTTATGCTCATGGCCAGAAACCACAATCACATTCTCTTTATACTCTTGCAATATGGTGGTTATTTTGTTGGACAGTTCCCTATAAAGTGGAAAATTAAGGTCGGATGGTGCGGCACCTGAAGTTCTGCGGATGACATTTATTGGAATATTTAAAATAGGCAATCCGTATTGATTAAAAGCATATTGTCCGCCGTGGTTTCCGTTGCTTTCCAGCGGATGGTGTATTGCAAAAATGATGGTTTTCCCCTGATTTTTATTCACCAACGATTTAAATTCTTCCATGAATTTTAAACGGGTTTTTATCTCACAATTGTCGTTGATTTTTGGGTGCTTATCCCAATCTGTAATATACCATTCAGAATCAACCGCAATAATTATAATGTTGTCCGACACTTCATAACTTGCAAGCGGACAACCATCTTCGGGCTGAAAACTATTTTTACCTAAGGCATCATCAACCATTTTTTCTTGTTCTCTTAATCCGTCAACACCCGAGTACCAATCGTGGTTTCCCGGGATAAAAATCACCTTACCTTTAAAGTTTTTTGCTGCTTTTAGTTGTGCTTGTAATGATAGTTCCGCTTTTTCCCTATTGGCATCTTGTTTAGATTCTGGCATTCCTTTTGGATAAATATTGTCTCCTAAAAAAAGCAATACATCTTCTTTTTTAGAACTTATAAATTGCTCGTTTAAGGCATTTATAGCTTCTGATCTATTCCCGTTTGCAATATATCCGGCATCTCCTATTAAATAAATATTAGTTCCTAATAAATCTGTATCAGAAACTGTATTTGTTGGTTGTATTTTATCAAAAGTGGCGCAAGAAAACACTAACAGGAAAGAAAAAAGTAGTAGAATTAGTTTGAAGATGCTTTTCATTTTTTAAGTTTTATATTTTAGAGGTAACAGGTGAGGCCTACCTACCTGCCGATAGGCACGCCAACCCGCCGTTAGGCAGGTTCACCATTATTCATTTCTTTGTGTATCAAAAATTGTTATGCTTGTTTAACAGTCTAAAATTAATTTAAATTCATAAGAATATCAGCCATTTTTGAACGTTTTTTATAATCTGGGTCAAATTGTCTCCAGATTACTTTCATTTCTTTTGATATAATAAAAGTCGCCGGAATCGGCAATTGTTCGCTGCTGTCACTATGACTTTCTTTTAATTTCGCACCCAAAACGGTGTTGTACACAACTCGCATCATTTTATTCGGAAGAAAAAGCAAGTCAAAAGCTTCCGCTATTTTGTAATTTTCATCGTATAAAATAGTGAATTCGGCGCCTGTTTTTTCAATGGTTTTTTTGATAAATTCCGATTTTTCTGGAGTTACAACCACCACTGAAGCGCCTTTTTCATATATTTTATGAAACTGTTCTTGCAATTCTTTCAAATGTTTGTTGCAAAACGGACACCATTGACCGCGAATAAAAATTACAACCACGTTTCCGTTTTGCGCTAAATTGCTTAGCCTATGAATCTTATCAAATATATCTTTTGCCGCAAAATCGGGTACCGTTGCACCTACTTTTAATCCTTTGGCCTGATTTACAGATTTGAAATTTTTTGTTGAGACCATATTTTTATTTTTTAAAGGTTTAAATTAAATTGATTTTTCTTCTTTTCCAAAAAAGATTAATAAATTGGACAAGCGCCAATGTTGAAAAAATTAAAGTAAAAATAATATTAAGGTATTTACCGATTGCTGCTTTTTTGTCGATTAAAAAATAATTGCCGGTTTGGGCAAAAAGCATCATTCCCGCAAAAGTTCCAATAAGAGCGCCCATAATAAAAATGTTGTTCTGGTTGCTCTTCGGTTTTATTTTTTCTGTTCTGAATAAGTAAAGATAAATGCCCGACCAATAAGGCCATTGCATAAAATTTAAGCTATTTAGCACCAATCCCAAAACAAAGGGATATTGGATCAATTGCAATTGCGATAAACTAAAATTTTTCTGATTTCCAATATTGAAAAAAAAGTAAAAGGCAATACTCGAAAAGAAAACAATGGTAAAAACATCAATAAACAATAACAGTTTTTTTTGTTCAACCAGCCATTTTGCGCCAAAAGCAGCTATTTTCAACACAAAAAATTCAACTGCTACAATTCCAAAAATAAAGGAAACCGTCGCCCAATTTCCCTTTTCCAACAATATTTGCAAGCTTATTACATTGAGATATCCCAATGGTAAAGTTCCCATTAGGCTGATGAAAAAACCTAAGGCAAATGAACTATTTTTGAATGTAAAATTGGTTAAAATGTGCATTTTAGGTGATTGATTTTAGGTGATTTGTTAATATTTTATTGTCGGTTATCAACTGTCTCGATTGTTTTATGCTCAAATAAGAATGTCCTTTTTGATGGTTGTAAGTACATATTTTATATAAAATATCGTAATGTCTTACGATTTCTTTCCATGCAAAAAAGATGGAATGTTTGGGGTCGTACATGTGTGTAGGTTCACTTCCTGCACCATTTAATTCTATGATAGAAAAGTTTTTACCTTTTTCCAGATCTTCACGAGATTTGAACATAATATCCAATCTGCCAAAATAAAAATCGGGAATCTGTAAACAGATGTCGTTAAAGGTTTCTATTAATTTGTCATTGATCCAAAAACTTACATCGGTAAACTTACTGCCACGAACATGATTGCCGAAAGGCACTAAATTAAGTATTTCGCCTTTGCCCAAAACTTTAGTCAGTTGAATTCCGAATCTTTTCTTTAAAGTTTCAAATTGAATGGCAAATCTCGGATTTTGAAGGATTAATTCTTCCACTGTATTTATGCCATTTCCTTTTACAATAAGAAAATCCTTATAAACGATTCCTGTAATTTTTCCTTTTTCTTCATTGGGCATTCGGTAATAAAACAATCCAATTTCTAATGGAAATTTCGCAAACTCCTGAATTAGAAAATCATAATTTACCTTTTTTAAATAAAGTTTCAACTCATTTTCATTGTGCATTTTTTCAACACGAAGCCCTTGCAAACCCATATCGGGTTTAATGATAAATGGAAATTTAATGTTTGAAGCAGCTAGTTGCTTTAAAATAGTTTCCCAGCTTTCATCGGCTTTAAAAAATAAGGTTTCGGGATAATATTGCTTTGGAATTAAATCATAGATTTCTTTTTTGCTTTCCAAGGCAAATCCGCCATTTATAATTCGCGGGTTGCTAGCGTTAAAAAAACCCAGCGATTTTGCTTTAAGGCTCAAATAGATCCAATAGAAGTAAATTGGAAAATAAACCACATTTACATTCCAATATTCCCAATGCAGGATTTTATGAAGGGTATTTTTTGCTTTTCTCAAAACGTTATTTTTTCAATGTTTTCATTATTTTCCATATCCACATAAGTCATTTCAACCGAATTATTTTGCGAACACAATTGTGTAACACTCAATGTTTTGACAATTTCACCTTTGTTGATAACCAAACCAAATTCCATATTTTCGGGTTGCGTATTTTTATGGAAGGAAAGTATTTTTTCAGGAGTGAAATTGTTATTTTGTTGCATAAAATTTTCGAACCAATCTTTTCTTAAATCTCTTTGATTTTGATTATACAATGTTGAAGAAGACCAAATATGAGGTTCAGAAACTGAATGCGGAATGGCATATTTCTCTTTTTCATCCCATTTTAGTTCTACTAATTTTTTATTTTGAAATACAATGAGCGTAAAAGGCTCAACACCTTTTAAAAGCATTGAAGAAAAATGATTTATTGGGTTTGAGGCTTTTATCATTTCCATCAAAACAACCCCCCTACTTTTTAAATATTTTGGTTTCTTCTTATGATTTTCAAAAGCGCCGTTCAGTAAAACAATACACGTTCCTTCATTTTTTGCAACTACCCAGGTCCCACCAGCTTGTTTGTCTTTAGGATACAATAATTTCATACCCTTTTCAGTGTAAACTTTAGGCGAAACAGTTGGGCGTGCTTTTTTTTCATCCCTGTTGGATGTTAACACAAAACTATCTTTTAACGGAACAAAACTTACTGTGCACATATTTTTTTATACCTTATTGTTGCTGGTGCCAATCCGAAACTTTCATCTATAAATGAAGCGCTGTTTAATTCAATCAAACCCACTTTTATCAATGCCTGATGGTGAATGCTGTGTTCCAAACAATAAGCCAATTCTCTGAACAGCGTTGTTTGAATTTGTGTCTGTTTGCCTGGCTCTGAAGAAAAATTGCCTTCCAAGATAAAAGGTTGATCCATTATATCAAGTGTCAAATTTGCATTTATAAGGTCAATTATCTGGATTGCAACATTTTTGTCCGTTTCTATCAACAGATTTCTTTCCCGATTGTCATAATTAATAATTTTCGTGTCGATTCCCTTCATAACACTTTGGTAAAATTCGAGAATATGTCGCACATGTTGTCCAATAGTTGCATCAGACAGCAATTTGGAAGCATAAGTATATTGTGCATTTGACAATTGAAGCATGAGACCTTTTATTTCTTCCAGATTTTGTTTGCAGTAGGTTTTCATCTGTTTAAATTTTATTTTTTAGCGGTATCAGATGCAGTTTGCATTAATCTTCCTTTGTGTGTCAAAATTTTTCTTGCTCGTTTCATCTGTTTAAATTTTAATATTTATAACCTGTACCCTCGTTATCTTCAAGATTTACGCCCAATGCCAACACTATTCTATTTACAAAATTGAAATAGGCTACCACCAAGGTGGCATCTAAAATAGCGGCATCTGAAAGTCCAACAGTTTTAAGGCTGTCAATCATTCTTGGCTCCGCAAAATCACTCGGATTCAGTGTTAAACTTTCAGCAAAAAGGCAAAGCGCAGTTTCACGTTCATTTAATTGGGCATCAAAATAATTTTTGCGTAAATTTTGGATTCTGTCTTCATTTTTCCAATAATTATTCAAGGCTTGTGAATGATGAATTTGGCAATAAAAACATTGATTTGAAACTGATGTAACCACCGCCATCATTTCTCTCTCAGCCCTTGAAAGCTCCGATTTTGAAAACATAATTTCCATGTACAAATCGATGTGTTTAACAATGCTTTCCGGGCGTAAGCTCTGAATTTTATGAACCTCAGCTAACAGACCTCTTTTTTGGATCAATTCTTCGTAGATTTCTTTTAGCCTACCGGTTGCTTCTTCTTGTTGGATTACTTTTATTCTACTCATAATATTTCAACTAATTCATTAATAATATCGATAGCTACTTCTTGTTTTGATTTTAACGAAAAAAATTTAATGTTACCTTCTTTTTTAAGGATTGCTATTTTATTCGTGTCAAATCCAAACCCCTCTCCTTCTTTGGGGGAATTTAAAATTATGGAATCAAAATTTTTTGATTGAAGCTTTTTTGTTGCATTTTCTAATACATCATTGGTTTCCAAAGCAAAACCAATGGAAATTTGTTTACCAATTTTCACTTTCCCGAATTCTAAAGCCAAATCTATATTTTTAACAAATTCAACCATAGAAACTTCCGCAGTTTTTTTGATTTTACAATTCGATTGAAATTTTGGTTTGTAATCGGCAACCGCCGCCGAAAATATGGCAACATCGGTGGTATCAAAATAAATTTTGCAAGCCTCAAACATTTGGTTGGCAGATTTTACTTGAACTATTTTTTTTAAAGGTATTGTTGAAGTGATAGAAACTGGACCAGAAATTAAAGTAACATCTGCACCATTTTTGTACAAAAAATCAGCGATGGCATAACCCATTTTTCCAGTCGATTCATTCGAAATAAACCGAACAGGATCCAAATATTCTCGTGTTGGTCCTGCAGTAATTAATACTTTTAGATTTTTTAACTTACTTAACATCTTATTTAATATAGAAGTTTCCTTTTTATAACTGACAGAATAGACACTATGTTGTTGGATTCCTGACAGAAAACTTTAATTTTATTATTCAACATATTTTTCAAAAAAAAAACCAATAAAGAAACTATTTCCTTATTGGTTTTTTACACTAAAAAGAAACATTTATTTTTTCCAAACTCTGCCGGCAAAAGCGCCATCAAGTTCGGGATTTGTGTTATGATTGGAATAGTTACTGATGGTTTTTACCGCAATTCCGGCAATAATGCCCAACACGTTAACTTCAGTATAACCGGCAGCCAAAAACTCATCTATTTCTGCCTGTGAAACATTGCCGCGATTTACGGTTAATAAGCGTGTTAATTTTGACAATGCGGCTAATTTAGCGTCTGGAATTTTCTTTCCATCACGAATGGCGTCTGTTACCTCAACAGGAACTTTAGACATTTTATCGGCAATAAAACTATGCGCTGCCATACAATAATCACAGTTATTTTCAACGGCTACGGAAAGAAATACCACCTCTTGTTCCACTGAATTAAAGCCTGAATTGGCTCTGAAACTATTGTAGGAATAAATATAAGCATCCAATAAAGCTGGATTTTGCCCCATTTTTTTATACATATTCGGTACAAAACCGAGTGTTTTTTGAGTTTTGTCAAAAATATCCTGTGATATTTGAGAAACTGGATTGTTTTCTAATTTTAAATGTGCCATATATTTTATTTAGTTATTTATAAATAGGACGTAGGGTAAAATTAGAATCTCAATAATTATATTGAATTAAAACTAATTTAACCCTACTATTTTATTGGGGTGAAATTAATAAGTTGCTTGAACAGTTACTTCAACTGTTTTTGCAATATTTGTAGAAGGTTTTCCCTTTTTAAAAGCTATTTTATAATCATTTAATGTCAAATTAAACTTCGACATTAAAGCTATTTTACCGTCAGCTACGCTAATTGTTGCTTTTTCTTTAACAGCATTCGTAACGCCATTAATGGTTAATTCGCCCGCAACATCAACTGGATAAGTACCGTCCTTAGTGAAATCAACTTTTGAAAGATCCACAATTTTTCCAACTAATTTTGCTTTCGGATTGGTTTTGGTGTCTAAAAACTTTTTGCTGTTAAAATGCTCTTGCATCAACGCTTTTTCAAATTCAAAACTTTGCATTGGGACTGAAAACACTACATCTCCATTGGTTTTTTCAATTGTTCCAACAGCTTTGTAATTATTGGCTTGAATGTCCTCTGCGGGTGTTGTTGAAAAGAATTTGAAGTGTGTTTTTGTACTCACTAATTTTTGTGCCGAAGCCGTAAATGATGTTAATGCTATTGCTACTACAGCTAGGGTTGTAAAGATTGTTTTTTTCATGATTTAAAATTTAATTTATTATTGGTTTACTTATTTGACACGATGTCACTTTTTTCTATAATTACGTTTTCATACATATCTAAATCTTCATCAAAAGATGCACCTGATCTAATTACACCTTTAATGGTAACTTGATCACCGATTTGAATATTTAAGGTATTGGCATTGGTTTCGGATGTAAACGTGCAACTAACGCCTACTTTTTCTCCATCAGCTTTTAAGAGAATTACTTTTTGATTGTTGAAATCTTCCGAAATTTCAGAAACAATGCCTGTTATTTCAAGCACTTTTGATTCTCCGTTCTCAGCTAAATATTTAGCATTTGCTTTTTTTGCATCGGCTAAATATTCATTCACAATTTCACTCGCTTTATAACTAAAGTCGGTTTTGGTACTTTGAACATCTCTTGCAGGTTTATTGAACATATAATATCCAACACCACCTCCAATTAGAACTGCCCCTCCTATTACAATAAGCAGTATTTTAAAAATTTTCTTTTTTGTTGTCATCTTTCAGTTTGTTTAAATTGTTTTAACTGAATGAATAGACTTAAGGACTTTTAATTCCTGACAATAAGAAATTGTTTTTTTCGATATTTAGGTGAATCCCCTATATCTATAGGGTTTTAGATTGTAAATTTTTTAAAATTATTTTGTAGAAGTTGGTGTATCTCTAAAAGTTAGGACCCCATTTTGTTCCCAATTCCTTAGGTCCTATTATAATTATTTTCATTAAAATTTCGGCTATATTACATCTCAAGTAACTGGCACCTCACTGAACCAAACCTAACTGGTTTTCAAAACCTGTTAGGTTTATATATTATAGTTTGTTAAATTCACTAAAAAATTAACTATGAAATATGAACCATTTGAGCCTTCTTGTTTTTATCATATTTATAATCGAGGAAACAACAAAGAAAATATTTTTAAAACTGAAGAAAATTATCAATATTTTCTAAAATTAGTAAAAAAGTACTTGCTTTCTATAGGAAAAATATACAGTTATTGTTTACTACCTAATCATTTTCATTTTATTATTCAGATTAAAGATGAAAATGAATTGCCTGACAAAATAAAAAATGGCAATTTAGGATTGCATCACCCATTTTCAAATTTATTTAATGCCTACACAAAAGCAATCAACAAAAAGTATCAAAGAACTGGAAGTTTATTTCAAGAGCACTTAAAACGAATAAAAATTGAAAATGAGGTCTATTTGAAAAATTTAATAGTATATGTTAATACAAATCCAGCACACCATTCAATTGCAAATTATATTGATTACAACCATTCATCATACAAAAGTTTACTTTCAAAAAAGCCTACGTTACTTGAAAGAGTTGAAGTAATAAATCTATTTGATGATATAGAAAATTTTAAATTTTTACACCAAAAGAAACAAGATTGTATTGAATTAATGCAGGAGTTGTTATTGGAGAATTAAATTTAACAGCTTTAAGAACCAAACCTAACTGGTTTTTAAAACCTGTTAGGTTTTTTAGAGTCTTTAACAGCAAGGAACCCTTTTTGTTCCCAATCCTTTATACCATATTGTAAATTATAAACATTTCTATAGCCATTTGCCAGCAATATTTCTGCAGTTTTACGGCTTCTGTAACCTGTTCTACAATACACATAAATGGGCTTATCTTTGGGTAATAACAATAGGTTTTCTTTAAAACTGAATGCATAATAATTTAATTGATCAGCATTTTTTATATGACCACCGTCAAACTCATAAAGTGTTCGAACATCGAGCAATATGCCATCATTTTTTTTTATCAGCATATTAAATTCTGATGAATTTACATTTTTTATAGTTGTTTGCTGGGCATTTATAAAAAAAATAGAGAGCATCGATATTATCGTAAAAAATATAATTTTCATTAAAAAATTGAATAGATGCGTGTGGTTTATTATGGAGAATAAGCAAACGCTAAATTTGCTTTTCTTGCTTTTATGGTATTATCTTGAAGATAATAAAACAACAATTAAGCTTTATACTTATTTCTCTAATTGTTTTAGAATTTGTTCCTTTTTTTCTGAAGAAAGTTTCATAGGCTCTTTATTTGGCTGATGAATTTCAGCTAAGCATTTCTCAATAATTTCACTTTGATTTTCATATGTTGAACACTGGCTGCAAACTGCAGTGTGCATTTTTAATTGAATTCTTTCTACAGATGTTAGCTTGGTAACCAACCTTTTTTCAATAAGTTCGGTAGCTTTTTTGCATGAAAGCATTAGTATATTCATCATTTTATTCATCAGCTTGTCCAATTTAATTCTATGCACTTTTTTAATAATAGTTTAGCCCTGTGCGTTATTTGCCAATAATTAGACATCGTTATTTGAAGCTCCTGACAGATTTGTTCACTTTTCTGGTCTAAAATATATTTTGACTGAATGATGAACTGCCAATTTTCGGGTAAATCCTTTATGCAGTCCAAAAGTATATTGTTAAATTCTGGATTGTCTAACCAATGTTGTTCCTCATTATCGGCTGCCTTTTTCCACCTATCATGTTCATCAAAAAAACCATCTGTCCTTTTAATTTGTTGAAGATAATCATCGGAAGAAATGATAAATTGTTTTGATTTTTTTCTGTAATGGTCGATAATTTTATTATTCAGAATGGCAAATAGCCAGGTTTTTGGCTGACTTTTACCCTCAAAGGAATCTATTTTATGATAAGCGGAAAGAAAAGTATCCTGAACCAAATCCTCGGCAGTTTCTTTGGAAGAAGTTTTATGAAAAGCCCAAGAAAAAAGTTCGTCACTAAATTGACTAACCCAACTTTCAAACAAAGTTTTTGTATTTTCTTTTGTTGATTTCATAAATTTGTTGATTTCATAAAAATGTCTGGTCTTTTTATTCACCCGAAAGATACAGATTTTTATATTTAACCAATAAAACGATTGAATAAAATTTAATTTCACAAGAAAATTTTATAAGAATCAATTAAGTTTTGGATTGTTTTTTATTCAACAAAAGAAATAATTTAACTCGATGTAGGAATTATTAAAAAAATTTGAGATGAAATGAATGGTGTTTTTTATTATTGATGTTTAACTATTATTGGGGTAAAATAATATTTAATCAATATTAAATTATTGAATTAATCCCATTAAAAAGAGGTGTTCAAATTTAAGGCAAATCCAGTTGATTCAGTCACAATTCTGCAAACGCCTCCAATACAAATTAAACCACCTCGCTGCCTTCCGTAGTTTAAAGAAAGTCTAGTGCTATTTTTTGTGTAGCTCCCTCCAAAAGTAAAATAATGAATTTTGTTTATTTCATTCCCATAATTGTAGGAGTCATTTGCAAATAATGAAAATTTCGAAGAAAGATTAAATTCGGCAGTTCCAGCTAGCCAATTTTTCCGGTCGTCATCTGTCCACAAATGTTGTGCTTCAAATCTAAATGATTTTGTAGGTAAAAAATGATAAGTGGCATCCAATATTGCAATTTGTGCATTTACTTTTCCCGACCTTTCTTCAAGATATTTTTTATTGTAAAATAAATTGATATACGTAAAAATTGATGACCATTGTTTCGACCATTTTTTGCGCATTTGAATATTAAAATCGGTAAAGTATTTTCTTCCAAAGCTTAAAAAATCTGTATTAAATGTTCTGTTATTATGATTAAATTCGGCATCCAAACCATATAAGGATGCGTAATTTATTGCCAAATTTGTACCGTGTTTACCTCCTATAAATGATTTTTTTTTAAATTGGTAAAAAACATCAAATTGATAACCAATTTCTCCTGCTTTTTCAAAGGGACTAAATGTAACTCCTGATTGTGTTTGATAAACATAAATATTAGCCAAACTGTAATCATGTTGCTTGGTTAAGCTTGGTAAATAATTCACAAGCTGCTCATTATCAATATTATCGTTCACCTCTCTATCGGAATAATAGGTCATATTTTCCAAACGTCTAAATGTGGCATTCCATCCTAATTGTTGGTAAGAAGAACCTATATTGTACAATAAAGCACTTCCTTTTGAAAGTGAGTTGGTATTTACGTTGTCAAATTCGAGCAAGGCATCTTTGTCTTTTATCACATATTCAGCGTTCGAATAAAAATTATTTTTCGAATAGTTAAACCTACCAGAATATGCATACGTATTTTTGTTAAAACCTTCATCAGCATTTTCAATTTTTTGGGAACGATTAACGATGCTGAATCCAAAATTTAAGGTGGACTTTTCAATTTTTAACGCTTCAGAAATACTAAATTCTGTATCAAAACCATAGACTTCCCCTTCAGAAACATCAAAGCCAACGCGGTGTTTTCCATATAAACCGATTAATTGCAAGTACTTAAATGGCTTATATTTTATTTTTCCACCACGTAGTGCATTATTTAAACCGAGTTGTTGATCTTCCCAAGACCTAAAAATTAATCCATTCCCAAATTGTTCATAAAAATAACCTGCCGTTATATCTAATTTTTTATTTTTATAATTGGCAAAATATGTAGCTACACCAATTTGTTTATCAAAACTAGAGGAATAGTTTAAAATGGCCTGTGGTGCATAACCTTCAATTTGTAAACCGAAAGTGAATTTATTAATCTCACTATTTAATTTTAAATAATTATTTGACCGAAACCTATCTCCTTCGATAAAATCCCCCGTTTTTTTATCATCAACATAATATTGCGATAACGAAGTGAAATTTCCGCTAAAAGAATATTCTTGAGCGCTTAAAACCATTGAAAACATCAAAATAAATAAAATTGGCAGTTTTTTCATAAGTTAATTATTATCGGAAAATTCTTTTATTTTCTCATAAAGTTTAATTTCAGAACCTGGCGTATAACCCGAATGGGAATACACAATTTTATTGCTTTTTACAATAATCAAATAAGGAATGGAGCTGGCATTTACGGCTCGTTTAAACTCCTGATTGGTATCAAATAAAATTTCATAATTCCAGTTTTTACTGTTCACCATAGGTTTAACCCGAGAGACCGATCTGGTGTCATCAGTTGAAACAGCAATAATTTTTACATTGGTTTCATTTTGCCAATCATCATATAGTTCACTGATTGCGTCAAGTTCATTGATACAAGGAATACACCAAGTAGCCCAAAAACTAAAGACAGTAACGGTATTGGTCTCAATTTCCGCGATAGAAATGCTTTTTCCCTGATTGTTTTTTAAGCTAATTTTAGGCAGGTTATCTTGGGAGTAAGTTTGGCTGCTATTTAAAATGGCGAGTAGCAATATTATTTTTATTTTCATCTTCTAAATAATTTTTTTATTTCGAGCTTCTTTATATAGATTGTTTATTAGATACATATTTTCCGATTAAAAATTAAAACTGGTATAAAAGCTCTTCCAAGCCCACCAAGAAGCTACGAAACCTATAGCAGGCTTAAGTATTTTACCCTTATCTGGACCACTTTCAGCCTTGCCAAAAACATTCCATTTATTTCCTAAATTATCCATCATAACTATTGGAAATTCATTTTGAACTGGAACAAATGAATTGTTGTTTTCATTAATAAATGACGTGATAAATTTTAATTCCGAGCTGCCAACTACTATTTTATTTGTAGTTCCAGCCGAGATTAATTTAATGCCATCGTTAAATTGTGAATACCTAAAAATATATACACTTTTATTTTTGGTGTTCATATTGTCAATAAAACCAAAGACTTTTTCATCATTATTAATATTTTCTGTTGATTTTGACACATTGCTATTTTTGGAAGAAATTATGCTCGAACTTGTAAAAACAAGCGCATTGGGGAAATATGCTTTGGCTGTTTTCCATGAAGTTTCAATCATTGGAATAATTGATAGTAAATCCGTTTGAGATGTTCCTTTAACTTTTGTTAAAAGCATTTGTGACCAATAAGAATTACTGTTATTGTCATGCATAACCAAATTTTCTTTATATAAAATTCCTGACGCCCTTAAAGTTAAGTTTTGGGCTAAATTGTCTCTATTTATTGTCATGGTGCTTTGGGTTATTGGACAATAGCTTACAGTAAAAAAATTATTATTTAACGTATCATTAACCGTTTCAAAAGGGTGCACAAAAGTAAGTGGATAAATATTTACCTTTTCATTGAAAGAAATTAAAACTACGGTAGATTCATCACTTAATCCAGTCACATTGCGTACGGGACTCATTGTAGGGTTTTCTGCCAAAGGAAATGGATTGAAACTACCAACGATATCTTTTACAGGAACTGACCAACCAATAAGGTTTTCATCCGGGCTATCTAGTATATCTTGAGTTGAAGATTTACTGCAGGAAATTAACATCAATATAATTAATGAAGTATATATATATTTTGATTTCATATGAAAAACATTTTAGTTAATAGTCGAATAAAATTCGAAATACTGACAAAATCTTAATAATTAAGTTAAATCTTTAAAATATTGCTTTCTATTTAACTAAATTCACTACTTATTATATTTAAATTTTCTGAATGAGTTTATCCATACATTTCATATTAGGTTTCATTACTTCCTTTTTGGGCACTTTAACACCAAGTATGTTAAACATGACTGCAACAAAAATCAGCTTGAATAAAAGCAAATCCGATGCTGTCAAATTTGCTGTTGGCGCTTCAATCATTGTATTGGCACAAGTTTACATAGCTATTTTATTCACTAAATTTTTAAGAAGCAATCCAGCTTTTGTGCGATCGCTGCAAGAAATTGCTATAGCTATTTTTTCACTTTTGTCTTATTATTTCTATCGTCAATCAAAGAAGGACAAAGCTCCGACAGATTCAATAAAAGAGGAAACTGGAAACAGTTTTGTGGTTGGCTTAATGCTTTCATCCTTAAATATGTTTTCAATTCCATTTTATTGCGGTGTCACAACCGCTTTGGATGTTGTCGGCTGGCTGAGGTTTTCTCAGCAAAACATTCTTGGTTTTGTGATTGGTTCTGCACTTGGCACTTTTTCATTGCTATATATGTACGCACATTATGCTAAATTAATTCAATTGAAATCTAAGGGTTTGGCAAAAAATTTAAATTTGATATTAAGCATTTTAACAGGTGTTTTGGCATTTATTACACTTATTAATATTGTGAGAATGTAAGTATTGGTATTTATTTCGAACTAATAAAAATGAAAAAATCAACCAACAAACAATTAATTATTTCTGGGTTCCTTGGAATTATTGGCGCCATTGGTGTAGGAATCGGCGAATTTTTATTGCATTATTCTCCTGAAGGAATCGGTTACGATGGAAGCAATTTTGAATTTTTCAATCAAATTCCATTAAGTCGATTAACTCTGGGTCATTTTGTGGCCGTTTCATTTGTGCCATTTTACATTGCCGGCTATTATCATTTATATCTAGTTTTTAAAGAAAAAAATCCAGTAATAGCAACCTCAATTTTTGCTTTGGGCGTTATTGCTTTTATGATTGGCGGCATGTGGATTTCCTCAAGGGCACAATTGGGTTATTTGGTACATAAAATAGCTGAATTTCCTAATGATACCGCTTTACAATCTTTAATTGAAGTCTATAAAAACCACGCGGAGATTTTAGTGAAATCTTTACGGATTTGGGTTGCGGCCATTTCCATATTATTTGTAATTCCAATTTTAAAAGGCAGTACTATTTATCCAAAATGGATGGCGATATTTAATCCAATAGTTATATTGCTTTCGGTGTTGGCAATTTATACCATAGTTCCTTCCATAGGATTCATCATTGGCCCGATTGCAATGAATGTGGTACATTTTATTGTATTCGGATTGTCATTAATAGTCATACTAACCAAACAAAAAACTTTAAAAAGATGAAAAAAATTAAATGGATTATTCCATTAATTATTGTAATAATTATTGGAGTTGTATTAACCTATTTTTGGAAAGACACCACCAATCCGTATGTTGCAAACCCCTTATCAATTAAAGGTTGTGATTTAACCGTTCCCGATTCCATTATCCCAAAATTTACTGAAGTAACTGTTGATTTTACACACCAATTTAATGATGAAACTAGTTTACCTGTTTTAGGTTCTTGCCTTGTTGACATTAATAATGACGGAATTGATGAGTTATTTATTGGCGGTGGAAGCACACAGGAGGATGCATTGTTTCAATTTAGTGACGGTGCGTTTAAAAATATTTCCTTAGAAGCAAAACTACCTGTAAAAAAGGGCAATACTTTAGGGGCAGTTTCCTACGATTTTAATCAGGATGGATTTACAGATATAATAGTTACTAGAGACAGTGGTATTTTTGTTTTATTGAACAACAACGGCACTTTTTCTTCAGAAGAAATAAAGGTGCATTTGAATGAAAAATCGACCCCAATTTCTTTGACATTGGGTGATTTTAATCAAGACGGGTTTATAGATATGTTTGTTGCTGGGTATATTAAAATTGATTTGATGGAAGGCCAAACTATTTTTAATGATAAAAAATATGGTGGCTCCAGTGTGTTGTTGCTAAATAATGGCGATAATACTTTTACTGACATCACAAAATCGGCTGGTTTGGAATATGTACACAATACCTTTCAAGGCATTTTTGTAGATGTAAATAAAGATAGTAAACTCGATTTGGTGGTGGCGTACGATACTGGTGAACCAAGGATTTATATCAACCAAAACGGAACATCTTTTAAATTGAAAAACAATCCGTTAACCGGAAAATTTTCCTATCCAATGGGAATTGCAGTGGGAGACTATGACAACAATCAAACGCCTGATTTCTTTTTCTCAAACACAGGAACTTCAGTACCAAAAGCTTTGGCAAAAGGAGATTTAAAAGAGAATCAAGAATTATTTACCGACTGGATTTTATTCAACAATGACGGCAATGGAACATTTACGGATACCGCAAAAAAAACGAATATCGCAGAGTTTGAATTTTCTTGGGGCGCTATTTTTGAAGACTTCAATTTAGACGGGAAACAAGATTTGGCTGTTGCCGAAAATTATATTGCGTTTCCGCCGCAAGCACTTTTTAAATTGCCTTGTCGTTTTTTGGTGCAATTGGACAATGGTACTTTTGCAGCAACAGAACAACAAGCCAATGTGATTAATAAAAATTATGCGATTACACCTTTAAGCAGTGATTTTAATAATGATGGTTATCCAGATTTGGTCTATGCAAATTTAAATGGGGAAGTAAAAGTGTTTATCAACAATGGTGGGAAAGCAAATTTTGTGAAAGTTAGAATGCAGGATAAAGCTGAATTAATTGGCTCAGCAGTTACTGTTACCACAGAAAATGGCTCCCAAACAAATTACAATATTATTGGCGAAGGATTGTGTAGCGACCAGTCCAATACCCTAATTTTTGGGTTGGGCAACGCTCGAAAGATTTCGTCTATCACTATAAAAGACGCTAAGGGGAATTCAAAAGTATTGGAAAAAGTGGCTATAAACACAACTGTTATTGTTGGAGATTAATTAAAGCTTTTTTGGCAAATATTTTAAGCTTTAAATTTTTGCGTAAACCTAAAATTCCATAACTTTCTAGAGAATATTGTACTACCTCCTTTTTTCTTAAATCTAAATAAATGAACTGTTTGGCACTGTTAAAAACAAAAAAAGCCTCTACATTTCTGTAAAGGCTTTAACAAAAGTTGCTCCCCTTCTTAACAGAAGCTGCAGCTGGAACTCATTAATTCAATACTCAATTATAAGAAAATCAATAAGTTACATTTTTTTAATTTTCTTTAAAACCGTATCAACGTATTAAAAGCAAAAAGGACATACAATTACTTGCAAGTCTTAGTTTTGGCTCCTATCATTCATTTAAACAAACAGCCAACCTTCCGTGTTTTTACGTTTAATAGAGGTGAATTGGGAATGGTATACTTTAACATTTTGAGTGTGGTGAAAAATTTAATATATTAATAATCAGGTGATTATATTTTTAAAAATTGTTTTCATTTTATTCAGAATCTCACCTTTAGACAACCTTTTTAAGGTTTTATATTAATTATCTAATCTATTATTTCCGGTAGTTATTATTTCCGGATTAACATTCATATTAAATTGTTTATTTACCTCTTTGATTATTTCTTTAGTAACTTCTTTTTGAATTTTGAAAAATTCACTTAATGGTAGGTAATTGGTGGTTATCAGTATTTCTTTATTTTTACTGGCCACATTAAATTTTGTCGTAAACTGGTTTTTTTCTTGATCAATTTCCAAATCCAATTTTACTTCTATTTCTTCCTTCATTAATTTATTTTCTACTTTTGAATTTTCTTTAACAAGTCCTGATTCACTTAATTCAATTTCATCACGTATTTTGTCAATTTTCTGACGTTCTAAAACTTTTAAACCAGGAACTTTCGATAAGTCTGCAATTATCAAAGCAGCCAATCCTTTTCCAAGGTCATTATCTTTTAATAACTTCGTTAATTCATTGTTAAGTGAGTTAGTTATTTTTGCTTTATTAAAATAAACACCAATGCTATTAGGTTCTGTTTCAACGCCTTCTCTTAAATAAGAGACCGATGGCGGCTCCCAGTTTGGGTCTTCACCTCTAACTTGTGTAACAGTCATGGATTCTTTTAGTAAGTCATCTTCGGTTTTACCATCCCAATAAACTGAAAAATTAAAACAAGGAAAAGAAGATCTTCTACATTCTTCTAATTTTTCTTCATCCAATTTTGTTAATTCAAAAGTGTGCGTATTGATTCCTCTGCTACTTTTTGATTGTTCCCAGTTAAAATATTTTTTAACAGTTAACTGCGTACTTTTACCTACGAGAAAGGTAAAGACACTCCCTTTTTTATTTCCATTATATTTGATATTATAATTGGTAACACCCATTCTCAATCCGGTATATTCATATATCGTTTGAAAATTTACCTCATGATCATCTTTTTTTTGAGTAATGGTTTCTTTCACTATTATTTCACCCAATTTTGATTCGGTATCAATATAACCTGCAACATGAATATTGGAAATGATATCATAAAAATCAGTTTTAGTAATCAAACTGCCAGTATAACTTTTCCCTCCACGGGAAAACATAATTGGGATGTTATGTAATGAGGTGTGAACCTGATAACTTTTATCAGCATACGTGTCAGTTTTATCAAATTGATTGTATTTAAAATCATCATTATTAATGGTTTCTACTACTATGATTGGTGCCTTTATTTCCCCATTAATACGATTAAAATCAATGGATTCTTGACCATAAGTGATTGAAAACACAAAGAATGAAAATAGTATGAATAATAATTTTGTTTTCATTATTTAAAAGTTTTTTAATAAAATCCCAGAACTTATTCTGAGATTTTATTTATAATTAAAAAAGCTAAAGTTAGTCACCTTCTTGATAAACATACGGAATAGGTATACTATAAATACTCATAGTACGCATACCATTTGTACCTGAACCATTACAAATTACTCTTATATCAAATTGGGGTAACGTGTTTAATTCCCATTTGTCAGGATTTTCAAAAGTAAGTGATAAAGTTTCATCAGGATGAATAACTGCATTTCTGCCCATTTCTGCAGGACGACTCCATATTACGTTTCCACGAGCTCCAGTTACTTTAGAATTAACCGTTTTTTTAAATCCAATTAGTGGAATATCAACCTTTACTTCCTTTTGAGCTTTGTTATGAACAGTATATTCAAGAGTAAGATGTTGATTTTCATCTTTACTTGTTTTCATTAGTTTAAAAACCAATTCGTCAACTGCAAATACAGCATTAAATGCTGGTATTAATTTTGAGGCTTTAATTGCTTCAAGTTTTAACGCTGGATTATTATTAATTTCATTAATCCTATTAGCAACAGTCTCAACATATTCTTGATATTTCTTTTTAGATAAATTACCAATTGCTTCAGACCAAGTATTTTTTGTATTATATGATCGGTCAGCAATTCTTAAAGTAATAGTTGCACCTTCTTTAGTAAAATTTAATCGAGCTCTATTTTTAATCATCATTGAGGTCCAGGTAATCCAATCAGACATAAGTTGTCCTTCTATAGATTTAAAACTAGCCACCTTAAAATTATTTTCTAGTAATGCTTGCTCAATAATTTGCCATTCACTTTCTGGCTGCAAATTTTCTAATTGTATAGGTTCATCATTTCCAAAAACTTGGGCCATTGTGAAATGAGCAGTTAAAAGAATTACTATTATTAACGTGAGTTCGATATAAAAAAGCATAAAATATTTGGAAAAGAAGAGATAGTTTTTTATATTTAATGTGTTGAAA
>DAIDMK010000028.1 GCA_027449025.1 Lutibacter sp.
TTTTTAAAAATAAAAGTAATACCCAAAATTGAATGGAAATAAAAAACCGCCTCAAATTTTAATAGTGAGACGGCTTCCTTAACGCTCTGTCCCCCTTCGGGGGCTAGGGGGCAAATTGTTTCTTTCTATAATCCGAAGGTGTAACACCTTTTATCGATTTAAATTTTCTATTAAAATTGGCCAGATTGTTAAACCCAGATTTGTAGGAAATTTCGGTGATGTTTAAATCGTTATTTCGGGTAAGCAATTTACAGGCATTTCCAATTCTGATATCAATCAAAAAATTCACAAAAGTTTTGTTGGTTCGCTGTTTAAAATACCTGCAAAAGGCATTGGGCGTCATATTCGCAATATCGGCAACATTGTCTAGGGTAATTTCGTTTTGAAAATTATTCATCGTGTATTGAAAAATATCACTCATTCGTTTACCTTCATCCCCATCATATTTTTTTAGGTTTATCAACGATGACAATGTTTCTTTTTTGGCTTCTGAAATTAAAGACAGAATAGTTAAAAATGAGGTAAATTGTTTATATTTTGAATAACTATCCATTTCTGTCAATAATTTGGAAAGTTCCGGTTTGTTGGAAAGTACCTCAAAACCTAAAACAGCATCATAAAAAAAGTTGTTGAAATTTTCAAATTCGGGTAAATTAAAAAAATGTTCTCCGTAAGAATTTTTTGCAAAAAACAACGATATCATTACAGTTTCCTGCTCAAAAGCGGCGTCTCTTTTAAAAATATGAGGCAAATTTTCACCAATTACAAAAATGTCATTTTTTTTAAATTCTCCTACACAATCCCCAATAATATAAGTGCCCTCACCTTCAACAAAAACACTGATTTGAATTTCCTGATGTTGGTGCAGTTTTTCATAAAATGAATCTTCATCATATTTCTGAATGAATAAAGTTACATTCTCAGGTTTCGGAATTTTAAATGGCAATACCTTCATATCTGCTATATATGTATCAAAAATAAGCTATTTTTTAGGATTAAACGATAAATATGAGGTAAAATACTATTATCAATAGATAAAATATAACTATTGTCATAGCTAAGAATGTATAAATTGGCAAAAGCTCGAAAAATAAAAGAAACCATCGCCATTTACAGTTGATTTTTATCTTTGTTAGAGTTGGATAAAACACTAAATTAGTACTAAATATTAATTTGTAGTTTTTTAATTTGGGTGTTACCGCAAGCGGTCGTGCTTTTGGCTTTATCTTTTTACCATGTAAAAAGGATATCGCCGCAATCACTAACACAAAACACAAATTCTAATAAACTAAAAAACGGATAGAAAATAGAGCACATGATAACAGGAAAAAATTACATAGGAAATTTATTGTCATCCATAGGAAATAAGACTTTTAAAACCTTCAATCCACAAACCAACACTGAAAATAGCATTCTTTTTAGCGAAGCTTCTGATGTTGAAATTCAACAAGCAGTTGAATTGGCAACTGAGGCGTTTGCTGTTTTTAAATTGGTTTCTGGCGTCAAAAAAAGTGATTTTTTAAATGAAATTGCCAATCAAATTGAAGCTTTGGGCGACGTATTGATAAAAACGTATTGCTCAGAAACAGGTTTGCCGGAAGACAGGGTGATAGGTGAAAGAGCAAGAACTGTTTTTCAACTTAGGTCGTTTGCTAATTTGGTAAAAGAAGGCTCATGGGTTGAAGCAACTATTAATAAAGCCGATTTAAACCGACAACCGATTCCAAAAGTTGACATTCGCAAAATGTTAATTCCAATTGGCCCAGTAGTGGTTTTTGGAGCAAGTAATTTTCCTTTAGCCTATTCAACGGCAGGTGGAGATACGGCTGCTGCATTTGCAGCTGGCTGTCCGGTTATTGTAAAGTCCCACCCTATGCACGCAGGAACAGGTGAGTTGGTGGCTTCGGCCATTATAAATGCTGCTGAAAAAACAGGAATGCCTAATGGGGTGTTTTCAAATTTAAACAGTAGCGGAATTGAAGTTGGTGTAACTTTGGTGAAGCATTCACAAGTAAAAGCAGTTGGTTTTACAGGCAGCGTACAAGGCGGTAGAGCTTTATACAACCTGGCTTCACAACGGGAAGAGCCAATTCCTGTTTTTGCCGAAATGGGAAGTGTAAATCCAGTAATCATTTTACCAGAAGCAACCAAAAGTAAGGGTGCCGATTGGGCAAAAACCTATGCGGTTTCAATTACATTAGGATCTGGACAGTTTTGTACAAATCCTGGTTTAATTTTAGGCATAAAAGGGAATGAATTAACAAATTTCATTACAAAATTATCAGCAGAAATTGTGACAATTGAACCAACTTGTATGTTGCATCCAAACATTATTGGTGCTTTTGAAAGTAATAAATCAAAAATGTTAGCTCAAAAAGGATTGCAATCAACTGCAACTTTTAAAAAAGAAGTTTCTAAAAATTATGGCCGTCAGGCAATTACAACAGTTGAAGGCGTTACTTTTTTAGCAAATACAAATTTACATCAAGAAGTTTTTGGTCCTTTTTCAATGATAGTACAATGTGAAAATACAACACAATTGGAAAACATAATTTCTAATTTAGAAGGACAATTAACTGGCACTATTTTAGCTGAAAATGGGGAGCTTGAAAATTATGCAAATATTGTTAGCGCGCTTCAAAATAGGGTTGGCCGTATTATTTTTAACGGAGTTCCAACTGGTGTTGAGGTTTGTGACGCAATGGTTCACGGTGGCCCTTATCCTGCTTCAACCGACAGCAGGTTTACCGCCGTTGGAATAAATTCCATAAAACGCTGGGTTCGACCTTTTAGCTACCAAAGTTGGCCAAATGAGTTGCTTCCAAACGAATTAAAAAATGAAAATCCACTTGGAATTTTAAGAGTTGTTGATGGCAAAAGAACGACTCATAAACTATAAATACTTTCTTATGAATTGTTTAAAATCATTATTAACATTTAAAATAAGAATCTAAAAGTTGACCCTCCCAAAAAAGAATAGGTATGGCATGGGTTTTAGCTTGGCGCCGGTATCAGGTGAACTTGTAAGTGAGTTGATTATGGGAAATAAATCATCAATCAACCTTAATGAATTTAAAAGAGGTTAATATATTTTGGTTACTTTTGAATCATGAATTTTATCGAAATTTTAATAAAGCTTAGAAGAATTGTGCGTTCCGTAAACTTGGAAAGCAAACGAGTGGATAAAGAATTGGGCGTTAGCATTCCTCAATTGCTATGTCTTCAATTTTTGGCGGAACAAGATGAATTTAGGGCCAATGCTTCAAAACTAAAAAGCTTTTTAAATTTAAATGCCAGCACCATTACTGGGATTATTTCTAGACTGGAGAAAAAAAACTTGGTTGTAAAACTCCCTAATTCAACAGACAAGCGAATTACCTTAATTTCTTTAACGGCTAAAGGAATGGCGCTTATCCATAATGCGCCAATCACTTTTCAGCAAAAATTAAGTGAAAAACTGCAAGCCCTTCCCCCGGAAAAACTTAAAACGATTATTGATGGCATTGATATATTAACCGATCTTATGGAAGTTGATGAAATTGATACTTCACCCATTATCACCTCAGAAGAATTTTTATAGAAAATCTCAGCAATATATTATTGATTTTCTCTAAAAACCGTTTCTGTAGAAATCATGAATATTGTGCATTTTTCCTGTTTTCCGCACTATTTTTGCCATACCAACTTAATCAACAGTATTTGCTGTGTCTATTATCGGGTAATTCATTCTCTTTTATAGCAGTGAATTTTAGGTTGTCCTTGTGTTCAATAACAAAAAATACTTCGGGGCTGTCCCAAAGCCAATGCTTATATCAATGTGAATATGAAAAGTGCGACTTAATTATAGAATTTTTTATAACATCGAAAGAGTAAAGGATGATTGTTACTTTTAGAGTCTTAAATAATTTAAAAAAATTATAATGGATAATTTATAAGTTCAAACAAACTTCCTTTTTATACAACATATAAATATTCAGGTTAATTAGGGAAGATACAGTTTGGGTTAGTCAGTCAGCTATGGCCGATAATTTTGAAACCACTAAACAAAATATAAATGATCATTTAAATAATATTTATAAAGATGGTGAACTTAATAAATACGCAACTGTCAAAGAAATTTTGACAGTTCAACTAGAAAAACAAGAAGTTTATATTGCGGATTTAAAGAAAAATTAGCTGTTTATATAAAGCGGCTATGTCCTAAAATGCTCTAAAAAATAATTCGAAAATTGGCAGTAAGCTAAATCAGTTCATTTTTTCTAAAATACAACACAATTGCCTCTTTCATAAGCACGGTTTGCTCCCCCGATTTTAGTGGTGGCAATTCTTCCAAAATTTTATAATGTGGCCAGCCATCATTGTCATAAAAGTCAAATTCGTAGTATCCAAAAGGCTCTAGCAATCGACAAATTGCAATGTGCATTAAATTTAATTTATCATCTTTTTTAAATTCTTTGGCGCCTTGCCCTAATTCCTGAACGCCTATTAAATAAATAATCGCATCTAAATTTAGGTCTTCTCCTTCGCTAAAAGTAGCTGACAATATGTTGAGAACCCGCTCCCAATCTTCCTTTAAATTTTTATCTCTTGACATTTCAAATCTTTAGTTAGTATGCAAATATACAAATCCATTCATGTATATTTACAAAAATCATCCTATGAATACATTTGATATTATCATCACTGCACTTTTGTTATTTGGTTTTATACGAGGCTTGTTTAAAGGTTTGTTTCTTGAAATCGCTTCATTTATTGCCCTAATTGCAGGAATTTATGGTGCCATGCATTTCTCCCATTTTATCAAAGATTTGCTGACTCCCCGTGTCTCGTGGGAAGAAAAATACATTACATTGGTCTCATTCGCCATTACTTTTATGATCATCATTTTGGCAGTTACTTTGATAGCAAAGTTATTTACAAAAATTGCTGATTTTGCGAGTTTGGGTATCTTAAATAAATTGCTTGGCGGTATTTTTGGCGCTTTAAAAATTGGGCTTGTACTAAGTGTCATTTTATTGATTTTTAGCAAGTTGAATAAAAAAATTCCATTTTTATCAGTAGAACAACAAGAAAATACTGTTTTATATGAACCTCTTAAAAATCTAGCGCCAAATATCTTTCCTGATGTTGTAAAAGTTGAAGAACCAGAAGATGATAATAGTTTTTTTAACTGATTTTCTGTAAGGATTTTAATTTTATACGTCAACCTTTAAAATGTATTACATCTATGTTGAATATTCACCGTCACTTTTTTATTTTATTCTTTTTTACAATCTTATTTATTAGTTGCACTTCCGAAAAAAAACCTTCTTTTACCATTGAAGGAAATATTTCAAATTTAAAGGAAAACTTCATTGTCCTTTCTGTAGTTGATGATATTCAGCAACACATCCTAACAGTTGTTGACACTATAAAAGTGACTGATTTAGGTGAATTTAAGTCGGATTATTCTTTAGAACCAAGCATTTACACCCTTACTTTTGACGGAATAAAAACAATAAATCTTGCAGTTGATAAAGGCCAACGTATTATTGTAAAAGGAACTTCATTGGATGATTTAAAAATCAGCGGTTCTGTAGATACCGATTTATTGATTGCTTATGAAGCTTTTAGAATTGAATCTTTAGGCCGATTGGTAACTTCCGTTAGAAAAGAAATTAAAACCTTGCAAAACGATAGCGCAAACGAAGATAAAATTACCGAATTAAGGGAGGTTGAAGTTGAAAACTATAAAAAGCATTTGAATGAATTAATGGCTTTTGTGAAGGAAAATATGGGGATCTCTATTGCCATTTACCCAACATCCATCCGATGGAATGGTGAAGACAATTTGCCTTTTTTACAAAAACTGGTAGCTGAATTTGAAGAAAAAAATCCTGCCTTAAAAATTACCCAAAAGTTGAAAGAGAAATTATACCTGCTAGAAAAAACAAGTGTTGGGGGAACTATTTCAGGAATCGAAATGCCTTCTTCATCAAATGAGTTGATATCTCTTAATAGCATTCGCGCAAAATACACTTTAATTGATTTTTGGGCAAGTTGGTGCCCGCCGTGCAGAACGGAAAGTAAATTGCTTTATGCGTTATACAACACTTACCAAGCCAAAGGATTGGAAATTTACGGAATTTCACTTGATTCCAAACGTGAAAATTGGTTAAATGCCCTTGAAAAAGACAAAAGAATATGGACAAATGTGTCAACGGTTCAAGGTTTCAAAACCCCTGTTTCTGTGGAATTTGGAATTACATCTTTACCCACAAATTTTTTGATTGATGGTTCCGGAAAAATTATTGCCGTAAATATTCACGGACAACACTTGAAAGAAAAAATTGATGAATTGTTTCTTCAGAAATAGGTCTAAATCTCTTTGATATCTGCGGCATTTACCCAGCCAGTTTTACCGTCGGCAATTTTTATTTTTTTCCAGTTGGATAACGCATCCAAAACAGTCACTTTGGTTCCTTCATGAAGTTCAAAAACGGCTTCGCCATCTAAAGACGGGGAATTTTTTATCTCACTTTTTGAAGAAAAAATAATAGCATAGCTGCTTTTTTGCGTAGTTTCATAATTGCTGTAAGCGAAAACAACGGTAACTGTCATCACAAGAACAGCAAAAATAGTGGTATTAAAATAAAATATTTTTCTTTTTGGAGCCTCTGAAAAATAATACAACAAAAATAGCATAGCTGCTAAAAATGAAGCTGAAACTGCTATAATTGCCCAGGTATTGTAGGTTAATTTTTGAATCACATTTGAAGAAAATCGCTGGAAAAATGTTTTGGGCAAATCTTCAATAATATCAATGGTCATACGTTTTGCAAAAGCCAAGTTATTTGCAGCATCATGGTGCATTGGATTTAGTTTTAGGGTCTTTTCATAGTAATAAATGGAAGGCGCCACTTTGTTCAATTTATAATAACTATTGCCTAAATTAAAAAATAATTCTTCCGATTCCAGACCACTTTTTTCAATGTTTAAATACAATTGCGTGGCTTTGGAATATTGCCCATTTTTGTAGAAATTATTTGCTTTTGAAAATAATTCACTTGAGGTTTGCGCATTGGAAATGCCGCCAATAATTAACGCTAAAATAAAAACAATTTTCCCTTTCATCAGTATCGTTATTTGTTTTTTAATGGTCTTCTGGAATTCGCATATATCACCAATTTTCTTGTTAAGCTGGGCTATATTATGCTCATTTCATATTACAGCTGTTTATCAATTTCGGTTAATATTTTCACTGTTTTATCATACTCATTCTTCATCATAACATCCGTTGTAGGTGTATATCGAGCAAAATCACAATCGTTTAAAACTGTTATAAATTGTTTGATTGTACTGTTGTCAACACCTTTTTCCTGCAACAATTCCGAAATTTTTTCTTTTGAAATTTCAGAGGTTTCAATCTGAAGTTTTGCTTTTAAAAAGTTGTGAAGCGCTTTTTCCAAAGCAATGTAGAAAGCTTCTTTTTTACCCAATTGCTTTTTGGCTTCCGACAAGTATTTACGGGCCAATCTGTTGGCATTTCGAATTTTATTTCCAAAGATATCTCCTGCACGTTTTGCGCGTTTCTTGCCAATAAGTATGCCTATAGGAATCGCTAAAAATGGCAGCAATAACAATAGATAAAATTCAGTTGAAAACAGAAAATCCTTTTTTATGGCTGGTTTAAGAGTTGTTTCAAGCGCAATAAATCTAAAATTATTTCCGTTAGACACTACATTTTTTTTGAGCGTTCCCGCACTATCATTGCCAGTTGAAACCAATTCTTTACCATCAGTAACCTCCACAAAAACGGCTTTTGCTAATATGGTGTGGTATTTTTTATCTTTTGGATTGAAAAAGGAGAATGTGGCTTCCGGAATTTTATATTTCCCCTTAAACTGTGGAACAACCGTGTAAGTATCTGAAATAGATCCCCGCAAACCACTCAAAGAAGTGGTTACATCTTCTTTGTGTTCTGGTGTATAAGCCTCCAATTCTACCGGAGTGATTATTTTCGGAATTTCAAATAATTTTAAATTACCGCTTCCTTTTACTTCAACTTTTATTTGTGCTGCATCATTGGCTTTTAATACATTTTTATCGGCCAAAACGCTGAATTCAAATTCACCTACCGCTCCAGAAAAATCTATTGGTTTTCCCACTTCAGGTAAGGCTTTTACCCTTACATTACGAATGGCTGATTCTGTTGCATAGCTAATATTTCTGGTAATCATATTTCCAAAAAAATCGCCTCTTCCTGTTGGAATTCCCACTGAAAAGTCCATTTTCATAGGTTCAACAATTAATTCTCCTGCACGTTGAGGAATTAGCACGGCTCTTTTAAGAACCAAAAACCGATAATCCTCGCCATTGTATTTCCCGTTTTGAACGTTGATGTCAGTAACTTCAATATCTTGGTTCCAAAAACCGTTGTACTGTGGAGACTCACTTACGCGCCAATCGTTTACGCTAATATTTTGACTAACATATAATTTATATACCACATAAATTCCTTCACCCACATACGGATTTAAATTAGACACTTCTGCCACCAAATGTATGTTTTGCTGTGCAATATATTCGGGATTATTAGGATCTTTAGAAATTTCTATGGATTTTGAGACTGTTAATTTAACGGTATTGGACTTCACAATTTCATTGTCATACTCTATAGTAGCCGGTTCAATAATAAATTCACCCTCATTTTTTGGCTCAAGAATATAGATATAAGTTTGAGAATAGCTGGCTTTTCCGTTAATCCAAGATTGGCTCACGGATGAGCTTGGACCACCCGCAACTTTAAAATCGGCAAATGAAGGCGGTTTAAAATTATCTGCTCCTTGTTTATCAACAGAAAACTCAATTCTAAAACGCTGGTTTAACCCCAAGCTGGTTCTACTCACAGACGTTTTAAACTCTATCTGAGCCAAAATCGCTTGAGAAGCGAACATTAAAATGGTAATTATGTAAAACTTTGCACTTTTCATTTTTTTACCAGTCCTTTTCTTGTTTAATTTTTTGCCCTCTTGCTTTTTGGGCATTTAATTTTTTTTGTGTTTTATTTTCTTCATTATTCATTGCCTCGAGCAATTGTTTCATCTGTTCAGGTGACAACTGATTTGGTCTAGGTTTCTGATTTTGATTTTGAGGTTCATCTTTGTCCTTTTTAGGATCTCCTTTGTCGTCCTCTTTATCTTTTCCTTTGTTCTGGTCCTTGTCTTTTTCGTCTTTTTTATCTTTGTCTCCGCCTTTTTTGTCTTTTTGATCTTTGTTTTTATTGTCTTTGTTGTCGTCCTTTTTATCTTTATTGTCTTTGTTTTGCTGATTCTTCAATAATTCTTGCGCCATTGCCAAATTGTAGCGCGTTTCTTCATCTTTGGAATTATTGCGCATCGAATTTTTATAAGCGGCAACAGCTTTGTCGTATTGCTTTTCTTTCATAAAAGAATTGCCCTTATTGTGAAAAATTTCTGCTTTGCTCATTTTATCTGGCAATGTTTTTTCAGCCAAATTATATTGAAAAACTGCTTCTTTATTTTTATTTTGTTGATAGATGGTATTACCTAAATTATAGGAAGCTTTTGCATAATTTGGATTTTTGTCCAAGGCCTTTTTATACGCAATTTCAGCCTCTTTAAATTTTAGCTGATTGTATAATTCGTTTCCCTCCCTTACATCATTTCTCGCTTCTCGTTCCAAGTCTTTTGGACTTTTTTGTTGAGAAAATAGCAATGTTGTAATTCCTAAAAATATGATTAAAATGCTATTTTTCATCTGTTTAATTTTTATTCTTTTGTTGGTACAGCTGCTGTTCGCCATTAGTCATTCCTTTTTGTATCATAAGCTGTGAGGCTCGTTTCATTAAATAAATTTAATTTTTGAACCCATTTCGTTTTCTTTTCAAGCAATGTAACGTCAATAATTAACAACAATAGACCGATGCCCACAAACCACTGAAACTGATCTTCATAATCTGAAAATTGTTTGGTCTCAAATTCGTTTTTTTCTGCTTTTTTCAAAACATCTTTAATAATTTCAATGGTTTCCTGCGTTTTATTTCCGTTTATGTATTTTCCTTTTCCAGCACTGGCGATATCCCTTAAAATTTGTTCATTCATTTGGGTGACAACCACTGCTCCTTTATTGTTCTTTTTATAAGCAACAACCCTTCCGTTTTCCCTAATTGGAATTGGACCTCCTTTTGCAGTTCCAATGCCCACAGTATATATTTTTATTCCTTTTTCTGCAGCTTCTTTAGCCAACTCCATGGTGTTCTCCTCATGGTCTTCACCATCTGAAACGATCACTAAAAATCGGTTGGTTTGCTCATCCTTGTCATAATAAGAAAGGGCGCGCTCAATCGCATCATTTATTGCCGTTCCTTGATTGGAAACCATCTCTGTATTTGCGTTTTGCAGAAACATTTTTGCAGCGGCATAATCTGTTGTGATTGGGAGAAGCGGATACGAACTTCCTGCATAAATAATAATTCCTATACGGTCGCTCCCCAAGTTTTCTATCACTTTTGTGATAATTTGCTTGGCTTTCTCCAAACGATTAGGTGCAATATCTTCAGCCTCCATACTTCTTGAAACATCCAAAGCAAAAACAATGTCAACGCCTTCGCGTTTAACTGTTTCTAATTTTGTTCCCATTTTAGGGTTTGCCAATGAAATAATTAAAAAGAACAAGGCAAAACAAAAAACAAATAACTTTAAAAACGATTTAAAAGTTGATTTTTCCGGACTTAATTTTTTTATTAGTTTATGGTCTGCAAATCGTTTTTGACTGCGTGTTTTCCACCAGAGCACCAAAAAAAACAGCACAATTATTGCAGGGATAATTGCTAAATAATAAAAATATGTCGGTTCTTCTATTTGATACATTTTTTTGATGTTTAATCGTTTAACTGTTTAAACGTTGAATTGGTTTAACTGTTTAATCGTTGAGTTGCTATTGCTGTCTTTTTTAAACATATTTTTACTTTTACACGAATAAACGATTACACAACTCAACAATTTATATAAAACTTCTAAAAACAGTATTCTTCAATGCAAATTCTGTTAACAAAAGTAAGCCGGCCAATAAAACCAAGAACCTGTATTTTTCCTCATAATTGTAATACTTAAATTCTTCCACTTCTGTTTTTTCAAGCTTGTTAATTTCGTTATAAATTGCTTTTAACTTTGTGTTATCTGTTGCTCTAAAATAAATTCCACCAGTTTGCTGGGCAATGTATTTCAATAATAGCTCGTCAATTTCCACAACTGCAGTTCTAAACAATATCTCACCTGATGTTGGATCTTTTGCATAAGGAAAAGGGGCCGTTCCATTTGTACCTATACCAATTGTATAAACTTTTATGCCTTGACCAACCGCCAATTCTGTGGCTGTTTTAGGATCAACAAATCCGGTATTGTTAACACCATCAGTCAATAAAATAATCACTTTACTTTTGGCTTTGCTTTCTTTTAATCGGTTTACTGCCGATCCCAATCCCATTCCAATGGCTGTTCCGCCATCAAGTTCTCCCCATTTAAGTTCTGAAAGCGTGCTCAAAACAATTCTTTTATCGCTGGTAATTGGCGTTTGGGTAAAACTTTCGCCTGCGTACACCACAATTCCTATTCTGTCATTTGGACGTTGATTCACAAATTCCATGGCAACACCTTTTAAAGCTTCCAATCGGTTTGGTTTTAAATCGCGCGCCAACATACTTGCCGATACATCAATTGCCATCACGATATCAATTCCTTTGTTTGTTTTGGTATTCTTGCTCATTTCAACAGTCCTCGGACGCGCCATTGCAATAATTAACAAGGCAATTGCCAACAATCTTAAAACATAGAGCAAGGGTTTTAATTTCGCCAAAATTGAAGTTTTTGCTTCAAATCCTTTTGTGCTCGAAATAGTTAATGCTGCACTGTCGCCTTTTCTGTTTAAAAAATACCAAATAGCCAACAGTGGCAAAAGCACTAATAACCATAAAAACTGCGGATGTAAAAGCTCAAAATTATTCCACTTCATTTTTTATTTCTTTTGCCGGTTTTAAATTTTGTAAAATGCGTTCAGATAAATTTCTGTGCGCTTTTATTTCTTCAACAATTGGTTTAGATTTTGCAAATTTTACCATATCGGCGCTTTCTAAAACCTCTTTTAATTCTCGAATTGTTTCTTTCGATATTCCCAATTTACTCGACTCATTAAAATCATTAATGGTATCTATTAATTCATTTGTGGTAGATTCCAAAGCAGGAATATAAATGTCCTTTTCAATATATGTTCTTACAATGTCTGTAAGTTCTGTATAATATATTTTTATTTTGTTTTGTTGAAGCAATTGTTTTTCGTCTAATTCTTTTAATCGCTGCAAAGCTTCCTGTATTGGGGCAACAATTATTATTGGCACTTCTTTTTTCTCTTTCTTTCTGAAAATGAAGTACAACACTGTTGCAATTATTGCTAGAATCAGCAAAATCCACCAAAGCATTGGTTTGTAATCGTCGAATGTTTTTGGTTCGCTTTTAATGGCTTTTATTGGAAACATTTGTTGTTTTAAAGTATCCACTTTAACCGTGGCAACGCTCACTAGCAAGGAATCTGTAAAAAAAGCTTTGTTGTTTATAAGCACTTGTTGTTTTGGTATGGTATAGCGCCCGCTGTCGAAACTTGTTAGCACATATTTTTTTTCGTAAGTTGCTTTTAAAGTATCCACAGGAAACGATTCTACCAACTCCACTTTTCCTAAACTGTCTAATTTCAATTTTGGAAAAATCACCTTGCCGGTTTTATTTACCGATATCTTGTATTGAATTTGCTCACCAATTCTTATGGCGGTTGTATCTATAACAGTTGACACCGGATTTTCCTGTGCAAAACTTATCAAACCAATTAAAAATAATATATAAACTATCCGTTGTTTCATCTGTTTAAATTTTATTTTTAATTGGTAACAGATGCTGTTGGCCATTAATCATCTCCTTGTGTATCAAAATTTGATATGCTCGTTTCATTTAATATTCATTCAAATTCATTTGCTATTTAGCTCCTTTTTGCTTAAAATAACCCAATAATTTTTTAACATAACTTTCGTCTATTTGAGAACTGATGGTTCCCGAACCGCTATGGGTAAAGGTTTTTTCAAAATAATCTACAGATGCTAAATAATGTGCTTTATATCCATCTCTAACGCTTTTTGAAGCGGTATTTACCAACATCGTTTTTCCTGTTTCGGCATCGCGCATTGGCACCATTCCTAAATTTGGAATTGCGCTGTCATGAATGTCATAAATCCTTATTCCGGTTACATCATGCTTTCTTCCAACAATTTTCAACGTATGTTCATAATGAGCATCCATAAAATCGGACAGGATAAAAACAATGGCCTTTTTCTTCATCACACTTGAAAAAAACTTAAGAGCCTCATTCAAATCAGTTTTTTTGCTTTTAGGCTTAAATTCAATCAGTTCCCTAATAATTCGCAATACGTGGCTTTTTCCTTTTTTTGCAGGAATGTACAATTCCATTTGGTCTGAAAATAAAAGCAACCCAACTTTATCATTGTTTTGAATGGCTGAAAATGCCAGTGTTGCAGCAATTTCTGTAATGGTATCACGTTTAAATTGTTGCGTGGTTCCAAAATATTCAGAGCCGCTTATGTCAACCATTAAAACCATTGTTAATTCTCTTTCCTCTTCAAAAACCTTCACAAAAGGCTCATTGTAGCGGGCGGTTACATTCCAGTCAATAGCCCTGATATCGTCGCCGTATTGGTACTGTCGAACTTCAGAAAAAGTCATACCGCGTCCTTTGAAAGAACTGTGGTATTCGCCAGAAAATATGTGATTAGACAAGCGACGTGTCTTAATCTCAATTTTGCGAACTTTTTTAAGTATTTCTTTAGTCTCCATGTATTTAAGTTGAAAGTTAAAAGTTAAAAGTTGACAAGTTTAGAAACAAATCAACAATTAAACGTTTAAACTTATTAAGGTACTTCAACTTCATTAACAATTTTATTGATAATATCTTCTGAAGTAATATTTTCTGCTTCAGCCTCGTAAGTAACACCTATTCTGTGACGTAAAACATCGTGCACTACAGCGCGAACATCTTCTGGAATTACATATCCTCTGCGTTTTATAAAGGCGTAGCATTTGGCGGCAAGCGCCAAGTTAATGCTTCCGCGGGGAGAAGCACCAAAGCTTATCAGGTCTTTTAAATCGGGTAAATTGTATTTTTCAGGGAAACGTGTTGCAAAGATAATATCGAGAATATATTTTTCAATTTTCTCATCCATATACACTTCTCTCGCTGCTTTTCTTGCTCTAATAATTTGATCAATAGAAGCCACTGCATTTACAGTTCCGTAGGTGTCATTTAAATGTTGACGCATTATTAATTGCTCTTCATCTAATTTTGGATAGTGAATCACTGTTTTTAGCATAAAACGGTCAATTTGTGCTTCTGGCAACGGATACGTTCCTTCTTGTTCAATTGGGTTTTGAGTTGCCATTACCAAAAAGGGTTCTTCTAACTTAAAAGTTGTGTCTCCAATGGTGATTTGGCGTTCTTGCATGGCTTCCAACAAAGCGGATTGCACTTTTGCCGGAGCACGATTTATCTCATCCGCCAACACAAAATTTGCAAAAATAGGTCCTTTTTTAATGGAAAAATCATTGACTTTAATGTTGTAAATCATCGTACCAATTACATCGGCAGGCAATAAATCGGGTGTAAACTGGATTCTACTAAACTTGCCTTGCACCGCTTTTGACAAAGTGTTAATAGCCAATGTTTTTGCCAATCCGGGAACACCTTCCAACAAAATATGTCCATTTCCCAGCAAACCAATAAGCAATCGTTCTACCATATGTTTTTGGCCAACAATCACTTTATTCATCTCCATCATTAACAAATCTACAAAGGCACTTTCTCTTTCTATTTTTTCATTTATAGCCCTAATATCTACTGAAACGTTATTTTCTTCAATCATATTTATTGTTTTTAATCGTGTGATTTTAGTATGCGCCGTTAGGCTATGCAAATAGCATAAATATTTTCTTAAAACTTGTTAAAAATTGGTTAAAAATATAAGCAAAATGTGAGGTTTAGTAAGATTTTAACATCATTTGGTCCCCATCAAATTCGCCATAGGTAAAATGAACAATCCAATCGCCTGTATTGATGTATGTTGAGTTTCCGGGAAGTGTTATTTTTAGCGGTAAATGGCGATGGCCAAACACAAAATAATCGTAGTGTTTTTCTATTAATTTTATTTTGGCGTATTGCACCAGCCATTCATTTTCTTCTCCCAAAAACTTCACATCTTCTTCTCCTGAAATCAGTTTATTTTGTACCGACAAATAATGTCCTAACCGAATTCCAATATCAGGATGCAACCATCTAAAAAACCATTTTGACACTGCGTTGGTAAAAACTTTTTTCATTCTTTTATAGCCTTTGTCTCCAGGCCCCAAGCCATCTCCGTGACCAATAAAAAACGATTTGCCGTTAATTATGAATTCTTTTGGCTGGTGATAGGTGGAAATGTTTAGTTCTTTTTCAAAATAATCGTGCATCCAAAGGTCGTGATTTCCCACAAAAAAATGAATTTTTATTCCTTGATCGCTTAATTCGGCCAATTTTCCCAAAACACGCACAAAACCTTTTGGAACAGCTTGTGAATATTCAAACCAAAAATCGAATAAATCGCCTAAAAGAAAGAGCACATCAGCATCTTTTTTGATAAAATCTAGCCAATTTACAAACTTTTGTTCACGTATTTTACTAGTTTCAACAGTTGGTGCGCCAAAATGTTGGTCGGAAGCAAAATATATTTTTTTATTGTTCGTCAAAATTTAACCGCGTTAGATGACTAAAATTACTGTTTGTTGTAATTGATAAATAGCTACTGATTTTTACTATCCAACTCAATCACTTTTAAAATCATATTGTCTTTTTTCTGGGTAATTATAAAATAGCCAGTTTCATCGAAAAGATTTCTAGCCATAATTGCCTTAAAATAGCGTTTTAAGTCTTCTTTAACTACTGGAGGAATTGGATAATCTATATCGAGTTCACTAATATATTGATTGAATATTATGTCGTTATTATCGAAATTATTAACAAAATCGTACAATTCCCATTTATTCATTTCTTTCCTGTTGTTGTCGATGTATTTAAATATAAACGGATTTAATTGGCTATACAAGCGCGCGCTAAAAGTACCTGTAGTATCGATGGACACAAAAACATCAGGAATTATTCCTCCGCCACCGTAAACTATTTTTCCTTTGGGCGTTTTATATTTTAGTGAATCATTTACTTTAATGCTGTCTTTAGAAAGCAATTCCCCGTTGTGAATTCTTTCTAAATAATCATTATTATAATTCGTTTGGTCTAAATGATTGTAGGGTTTTTGAATGGATCTTCCTGTAGGTGTATAATACCTTGCGGTTGTAAGCCTTACCGCCGAGCCGTCACCAAGAGACATTTCCTGTTGCACCAATCCTTTCCCAAAAGACCGGCGGCCAACAATGGTGCCTTTGTCGTTATCTTGAAGTGCGCCCGCAACAATTTCACTTGCTGAGGCTGAATTTTGGTCGATTAACACAAATATTTTACCGTGTTCAAAATCACCTTTATCGGTTGAAAATGATTTGTCAACGGCCCCGTTTTTATTTTTGGTGAAAACGATTAATTTGCCATCTTCTAAAAACTCATCGATAATCATGTTTGCAATGTCCATATAACCTCCCGGATTTCCGCGTAAATCAAGTGCCAATGAAGTCATTCCTTTTCCAATCAATTCATCCAAAGCTTCTTTAAATTCCTGATAAGTGGTTCTCGCAAACCGATCAACTTTAATATATCCCAAAGTATTGTTGATCATATAATGTGCTGAAACACTTGTAATTGAAACATCGCCACGTGTAATTGGAAAATTTAGTTTTTGATTTGTTGAGCGTCTGTAAACTACCACATTCACTTTGGTATCTGGCTCACCTTTTAGGGCTTTCATCACTGCATCACTCATTTTTCTGTTGCCTTCAATCGTTCCTTGTTCCAATTCAGTAATCTCAGCTTTTTTTAGAAGGCTTTTTCCAAACAACGTATCGTTATTTGAGATTATAATTCTGTCTCCGGACTTTATTCCTGCTTTTTCGCTTGGACCGCCTTTAATAACACTGCTTACCGCAACAGAATCTTCATGAACAATAAAACTTACTCCAATGCCTACAAATTTTCCTTGCATGCTTTCCGTAACACGCTGCAATTCGTCTTTTGGTATATAAACGGAATGCGGATCTAATTTTGCCAACATCGTAGTTATAGCATCATCAAGCAAACTGTCGGTATTTACTTTATCAACATAATCATAATTTATGTAGTTGATCAAACGTTTTATTTTTGCTTCATTAGAATTGGTGCTGAATAAAACCGATTTGTTTTTAAAGTTAAAAGTGCTGCCAATAAATATCCCAGCGGCTATGGCAACACCAATAATTAAGGGAAAATAAACTTTACTTTTTATCATTATAAATTTTTAAGATGGGTAAGTTCAACGCCTGCTTTTTCTAAAAACTCCAAGCCTGTTTCATCTTTATAAGCATTGGCGTAAACGACTCTTTTTATTCCAGATTGATGTATTAATTTACTGCATTCTTTGCAAGGCGACAAGGTAATGTATAAGGTAGAATCTTTGCAGGATTGGGTTGAAGCCGCCACTTTTAATATGGCATTCGCTTCGGCATGCAACACATACCACTTTGTATTTCCTTCTTTATCTTCGCATGCATTTTCAAAACCAGTTGGGGTACCGTTAAAACCATCGGAAATTATCATTCGGTCTTTAACAATTAATGCACCCACCTGTTTTCTTTCACAATATGATAGTTTCGACCATTCAAATGCCATTCGCATATAAGCTTGATCGTATTTTAATTGTTTCTTGTTCATAAATTTTTTAGAAGTTTCAAAAGTACTAAGATTCTAATAAACACAACGTTAATTTTTTACCAAAATATGGCTGCTTTAAGGATTGGCAACACCAACCCAATCACTATGGATGAGATAATCAAAATCCAGTCGCGCTTTGGAAATCGGAATACCGTTTGAAAAATGAGTCCGATAATAAGAACCGCAAACACAACTATCAATTGTGCAAGTTCAATTCCCAATGCAAACTCCAACAACGGAATTAATTTTTGTGTTGAGCTACCAATCAATATTTTAAAATACCCCGAAAATCCAAGTCCGTGAATTAACCCAAAAAATAGCGCGAAAAATAAATTGGTATTTGTTTTGGCTAGTTTTGAAGCATTTTTCGCAAAGAATATATTGACCAAAGCGGTAATCAAAATAGTGACTGGAATCAAAAATTCAATCCAATTATGACTGATTGATACTATTTTATAAGCCGCTAAAATAAGGGAAAGCGTATGCCCAATGGTAAACAGCGTAATGAGCCACAATATTTTTTTCCAATTTTTAAAATCGTACACCACCACCAAAGCTATCAAAAAAAGTACGTGATCATAGGCATTCCAGTCCAGCACATGAAAAAGACCTTCTTTAAGAAAGAACATAAAATTATCCATCAATACAGTAAATTATTTAAGCCCAAATATAGAAAAATTTGTTACCCAATAACAATTACTTGAACCAATTATTTACCAATTCATTTTCTATTGGCTGGGCTGTTTTATGCGTAAACTCGTTTTTTATGGCATCATATTGATAATCTTTGCGCCATTCTTCAATATTTTCCGCAACTTGTTTGATACTTTCGCAAACATAAAGTATTTCTTCATTTGTAATTGTTGGGTGAATGGACATGCGAATCCATCCCGGTCTTTCAACCAAACATCCTTCACTAATTTGTTCTTCAATACTTTTTGAAGTTAGCTGATCAACATGCAATAAAAAATGCCCATAGGTTCCTGCGCAAGAGCAGCCTCCACGGGTTTGGATACCAAATCGGTCATTCAACAATTTAACAACCAGATTAAAGTGTGCATTTTCAAGGAAAAAGGAAAAAACGCCCAATCGGTTTTTGTGCTGTCCGGCCAATAATTGAAGATTCGGAATTTTGGTCAGTTTTGCAAACACTAAATCAATAAGTTCATGTTCGCGCTCCAACATGTTTTTAACCCCCATTTTTTCTTTTAGTTGAATGGTCAAAGCGATTTTTATTGTTTGCAAAAAACCTGGTGTTCCGCCGTCTTCTCGGGTTTCAATGTCATCAATATAATCGTGGTTTCCCCAAGGATTGGTATAATTTACAGTTCCACCGCCTGGATTATCAGGAACCATATTTTTATATAATTTTTTGTTGAAAATTAACACCCCTGAAGACCCTGGTCCTCCTAAAAATTTGTGGGGAGAAAAGAAAATAGCATCTAAATAGGCTTCTTCATCTTGTGGGTGCATATTTATTTCTACATACGGCGCCGAACAAGCAAAATCCACAAAACACAATCCGCCATAGTGGTGAATCATTTTTGCTATTTTATGATAGTCGGTCACAATACCGGTAACATTTGAACAAGCAGTTACTGAAGCGATTTTTATGGGTCTGTCTTTATGCTGAATCAAGAGTTTTTTAAAACTGTCAAAACAGATTAAACCCGATTCTTGACAAGGAATAATTTCAACATCAGCAATGGTTTCCAACCAAGAGGTTTGATTGGAATGATGCTCCATATGTGTTATAAATACGATAGGTTTTAGAGCTGAAGGAATTTCAGCATATTTTTTTATACTTTCTGAAATTCGCAATCCCAAAATACGCTGAAACTTGTTTACAACGCCAGTCATTCCTGTTCCCGAGGTGATTAAAACGTCTTCTTTAGAAGTGTTTACATGGGCTTTAATTATAGATCGTGCCTTGTGGTATGCCATGGTCATAGCCGATCCTGTAATAGAAGTTTCTGTATGTGTATTGGCTACAAACGGACCAAATTCATTCAGCAGTTTTTCTTCTATGGGACGGTACAACCTTCCGCTTGCAGTCCAATCGGTATAAATAATATTCTTTTTTCCGTAAGGTGACTCAAAAGTTTGGTCAACCCCCACAATATGTTTCCTGAATTGTTGAAAATAAGATTCCAATTCAGAAGGTTGGTTTTGGTTTTCTATTGTTGATTTTGCTGACATCCCTATTGAAAAAATATTGGTTTATAAGTCTGTATTTTGTTGTTAGAAAAACACCTATTTAAAATTTGCGATTCCCTTTTTCAGCCAATTGTGATATTCTTCTACATCTGGTGTATAAGCAACAGGCTCTGTTAAATTTGCTTCGTTATGATCCATCAAAACATAAAATGGCTGTGCGTTGGCACCGAATTTTATAATTTGGAATTCGCTCCATTTTTGTCCGATATATTTTAACTTTTTCCCAGGGTATAATTTGGAATCAATTTGTTCGTCATTGGCAAGCGACCTTTTATCATCCACATATAAGGAAATTAAGACCACATCGTTTTTAAGGATTGGAAGAATTTCATCTTTTGCCCAAACATTTTGTTCCATTTTTCGGCAATTTACGCAAGCATGACCGGTAAAATCAAGCATCACTGGCTTATTTACTTTTTTGGCATAAGCCAAACCTTTGTCGTAATCGTTAAAAGCTAAGATATTGTGAGGTGGCATTAAATGCGCACCATCTGGTATTTCTATATTTTCGCCGGAAGGCATTCCGCTACTCATTCTTGAAAACCCAACTCCGTAAGGTGATTCACTGTAATGTTGTGCTGGTGGAAAAGCACTGATTAAATTTAAAGGTGCGCCCCACAAACCCGGAATCATATAAATAGCAAATACCAAAGATAGCAGTCCCAAACTTAATCTTCCAACCGAAATGTGCGTAAGCGGAGAATCATGTGGCAATTGAATTTTTCCAAAAAGATAAAATGCCAAAGCCAAAAATATGGCAATCCAAATCGACAAGAAAACTTCTCTTTCCAGCCAATGGAGCTGTAACACCAAATCGGCATTCGATAAAAACTTAAAGGCTAAAGCCAATTCCAAAAATCCCAACACCACTTTCACGGTATTTAACCATCCTCCCGATTTTGGCAATGAATTTAACCAACCCGGAAAAGCGGCGAACAAGGCAAATGGAATAGCCAAAGCCGTTGAAAATCCTAGCATTCCAACAATTGGTCCAATTTTATTTCCTCCTGCGGCAGCTTCAACCAATAATGTTCCAACAATAGGTCCAGTACAAGAAAACGAAACAATGGCTAAGGCCAATGCCATAAAAAATATGCCGATGATCCCGCCTCTATCTGCCTGCGCATCTACTTTTGTTCCCCACGAACTTGGCAACACAATTTCAAAGGCTCCTAAAAATGAAACTGCAAAAACAACGAGCAAAAGGAAGAAAATAACGTTAAACCAAACATTGGTAGAGAGTGCGTTTAAAGCGTCGGCGCCAAAAACTGCACTAACCAACAAACCTAAAAGCAAATAGATAATTACAATGGAAAAGCCATAAATAATGGCATTTCTAATTCCTTCGGTCTTGCTTTTACTTTGTTTGGTGAAGAAACTCACCGTCATAGGAATCATTGGAAACACACACGGCGTTAACAATGCAGCAAACCCTGAAAAGAACGCAATAATAAATATGGTTAACAGGCTTTTATTCGAGGTTTTATTGCTGTTTTTTGCGGCGATTACTTTTGTGACTTCTTTTTTTTCGACACCAATCACTGTAGAATCAACTTCGTTTTTATCAACGTTTATTATAGAAACGCTCGCGTCATCATTTGTTGTCGAAAGAGCTTCTTTGTTATCATTGGTATTCACAATTACCGTTGTTCCCTCATTCGCTGGAATTAAGAATGTCAAATCTATCATAGTTGGTGGCAAGCAACTTGAATCGTCACATACCATAAACTCCACTTCTCCTAAAATTTTAAAAGCTTTTGAATTATTTATTTTAACGCGTTGTTTAAAAACAGCCTTGTTTTCAAAATACTTAATTTCCATGTCAAAAACAGCGTCATGAATGGTATGGCCTTTTTCTTCTGAAGTTTTTCCAACGATTTTAAAATCAGCACTTTTTTTATATAAAAAAGAAGTTGGTATTGGACCATCGGCAGGAACATTTTGCGAATACAAATGCCATTTTGCTTCAATAGTTGCTGTCGTAATTAAATTGTATTCTGAATCTGAAATTTTTTCTATGGAAGTTGACCACTTTACCGGGTCGTGAATTTGGGCAAAACTCGAATTTACTAGCGTAAAAAACGCCAAAAGGAAAAATATTTTTTTCATACTAAAAGCTTGGTTTCTTTATATAAGAATTTTCAAAATTAAACAATATTAATCAGTATGTCGTTTTATAATCTTTTTTCCCCTATTTCAGACTGTTAAATTTTTCTTAATTAGTTCTTCTTTTATGTTTGCTATTCGCTTCAAAATTAATTATAGCCAATTCGCATTAAAAAATAAATACATGTTTTTAAGTAAAAGTGGTATAGTATTTTCTAACTAAAAGTTTTGTTTTACTAGATTAATTTAATTTTTCTTCTATATTTACCTAGCTTTGTTTACATTCACAATTATGCCGTTTAAAATTATTTATGAGGATCGCTAATCATACTAAATTTACCTTTTGTATTCTGCTTGCATTTTTGATATCTCAGTTTATTCATGCACAATATGCACATTATTTAAATAATTATACGCTTTATGAATACAAGGCTGGCAACCAAAATTGGGACATTGCAAAGGCTGAAGATGGAGAATTATATGTTGCTAATAATAATGGACTCCTTGAGTTTGATGGCATAAATTGGAACCTATGGGAAATGCCCAATAAAACCACCATTCGTTCTTTATTGGTTTATCAAAATAAAATATTCGTGGGGTCTTATGAGGAATTTGGTTATTTCTCAAGAAACAACAAAGGCGCTTTGGTATATACTTCTCTGCTTACCGCCTCCAAGAAAATAAATGTTTCTAAAGATGAAGAATATTGGCAAATAGTTTTGTTTGGTGATGCAGTTGTATTTCGGTCTTTTTTAAACATCCATATTTACAAAGATGGAAAAATTACCTCACACAATTTATCGGCTACCATTATGTCTTGTGATGTTATAAATGACAAATTATATATTGCTACTTTGGATAACGGAATTTTTGTGTTGGAAAATCAACAGCTGAAACCTTTTTTTTATTCTGAAAAATTAATAAATGCCAAGATTATTTCAGTATCCGCCAAAAACGAAAATCAATTTCTAATAAATACGGCACTTAGAGGCTCCTTTTTGTTGGATAATAATAATTTAATTCCTTGGGAAACCGAAATAAATCAGATTGCTAAAAAACACCAGCTCAATAAATTTACACAATTGCCCAATGGCAATATGCTTTTTGGAACGATAAAAAACGGAATTTATATCACAGATAATTTAGGCAATGTCCTTTTCAACATAAATAAAGAAATCGGACTCATAAACAACACCGTATTGGGACAATTTGTTTCCGAAAATAATGAACTTTGGTTGGGATTGGATAATGGAATTGCCTTTGTTGATTTAAATTCCCCCAACTATTTTTATAATGATATTTCAGGAAAACTTGGTGCAGTATATGACATCATCAATTATAAAAACACCATTTATATTGGTAGCAATACCGGTTTATATTTTATTGATACTTTAGGAAAATTACAATTTATTGAAGGATCCCAAGGACAGGTTTGGGATTTAAAAGAAATAGATGGCGATTTATTTTGTGGGCATAACAATGGCACTTATTTGGTTAATAACAATACCTTAAAACTCATTTCAGCCTACACAGGCGGCTGGGTTATCAATAAAGTTCCAGAGCAGAAAAACACGTATGTTCAAGGAACTTACGCTGGTTTGGTGAGCTTTAAAAAAGTAAAGGGCGACTGGCAGGTAAAGCACTTGGGTAAAACCACCATTCCAGCCCGATTTCTAGTTTTTGAAGATGAACATACCGCATGGATATCCCACGCAAACAAAGGATTGTACCGCGTTAAGTTTGATAAAAATTATGAGAAAATTACGGAAATTAAAGACTATAATAAAAAGGGACTTTGGTCTGATTATTTTGTTCGAATTTATAAACTAAAAAACACCATTGCTTTTCATACCATAAAAGGCTGGCAAAATTATGAACCCTTAATAGACAGTATTGTACCCTATAAATTATTAAATAGCAAAATAGGCAAAGAAAGTTACATCATTTCCGAAGAAAATATTCCAGAAATAGCTTATAAAACTGAAAATTCCATAACTTTTGGTTCATTTTTAAGTGAAACTGAAAACATTTTAATCCCAAATAAATTCTTCAAAAGAAGGCTGATAACTGGCTACGAAAATATTTCAAAAATAAACGACTCAACTTTTGCGCTAAATTTATATGACGGATTTATGTTTATTGACGCCGCTAAATTTTCAGAAAAGGAAATCTTAAAAACACCAACACTTTCAAAAATAACCATTAATAACAAGGCGATAGCGCTTGATACAAGTGAAATTTCACTGCCATTTCGCAACAATTCTATGGCTATTTCCGTAAGTTCTCCATTTTCAAAAGATCATAATTTTGAATATAAACTTTCTAGTTTGCATTTAAATCCGCCCTGGACTGAATCTAAAAGCGGTACCTTGGAGTTTTCAAATCTTGCTGATGGAACCTATCATTTATCTATAAGAACAGTTGGTTACAACAAAGGAAAATCGCCTATTCTATCTTTAGAATTTACAGTTTTATCTCCTTGGTATAAAAGCACTTCAGGATTTATTATTTATCTATTTATACTTATTCTTACTGCCTTTATCATTTATTTTTTTCATAAAAGAAAGATTAAGAAGGAACAAAAATTACTTCAATTAATGTATGAAGAAACACAAAAAAAATTATTGGAAGAACGCAAACAAGAAAATGAAAAGGAAATTATAAGGCTAAAAAATGAATCCCTTAAGAATGAGATAAAACTTAAAAGTAAACAGTTGGCGAATACCGCTATGTCTTTGGTTAAAAAAAATGAAACATTGCTTCATTTAAAAGATGAGCTACTGCTGAATAAAAATAATTTTACCAATCAATATTCTTTTAAAAAATTAATAAAGCAAATAGATAAATCTATTGAACATGTTGATGGGTGGGAACTTTTTGAATACAATTTCAATCAGGTACATGAAGAATTTTTTAACAAATTAAAAGTCAGCTTTCCAAGCTTAACCCATAAAGATTTAAAAATTTGTGCCTTTTTAAGAATGAACATGAGCAGCAAAGAAATTGCACCATTGCTCAATATATCTATTAGGGGTGTAGAAACAAACCGATATAGGCTAAAAATCAAACTTGGCATCACAAAAGAAGACAGTCTTCGAGGATTTTTACAAAATTTTAATTAATACCACGGCATTTTCTTGTTGTTTTAGTATTAAATACTACGTCATTACTACTTCATTTAAATATTTATATAGCTATTTACTGATAAAATAACCTGCTTAGTAATACGTCTTTCAGAAAAAACCTCTTTTTAAATTAATGTGGCGTAACTAAAGTGTATGTATATTTTTTTTAAAAAAGCATAAACCCTTTAACTTTAACAATTACTTAACATTAAATTAATTTAAATGAAAACAAAGATAATTTATGCCTTATTATTCCTTCCTTTCTTAATTTTTGCTCAGGAAAGAACTGTTTCAGGTAAAGTTACTTCATCAGATGGAGTACCTATTCCTTCGGTAAATGTTTTAATAAAAAATACAACCAAAGGAGTTATAACTGATTTTGATGGAAATTATGCCATTAATGCTGCTAATAATGACATATTGGTTTTTAGCTATATTGGAATGAAACCAAAAGAAATTGTGGTTGGAACGGCTAACATTATTAATGTTTTGCTTGAAGACAGCGCCGAGAATTTAGAGGAAGTTGTTGTGATTGGATATGGCTCTGTTCAAAAAAGAGATTTAACCGGTTCAATTACCAGCATTAAATCTGAAGATCTTTTGAAACAGCCATCTTTAACGGCCGCCCAATCTTTGCAAGGAAAAGCTTCGGGTGTTCAAATTATTAGCTCTGGTGCTCCTGGAAGTTCTCCTGTGGTGCGGATTAGAGGAACTGGGACTGTAATGGCAGGTCGAGACCCTATTTATGTTGTGGATGGTATAATTACAGATAGAATAGACAATATAAATAGTGAAGACATTGTTTCTATGGATATTTTAAAAGATGCTTCTTCATTGGCCATTTATGGTAGCAGAGGTGCCAATGGTGTTGTCATGGTCACCACAAAATCAGGTAAAGAAGGTAAAATAAAAGTGGATGTTTCCTCTTATTATGGGGCTAAAACAGTATTAAGTAAAGTAAATATGGCCGATGCATCATCATATACAAACTTTTCTAACACCGCTTTCGGATACAATCGTTTTTCTGCAAATCCACAATACAACACCGATTGGTTTGATGAAATTACCAGAACAGGTAGTGTTATGAATCATAATATTTCCGTAAGTGGCGGAAATGAAAAAACAATGGCTTTTTTTAGTGCAAATTTTTATGAAGAAGAAGGAATTTTAATTGGCAACGATTACAGAAGGTTAAATTTAAGAAATAAGGTTGATTATAATATTTCTTCTAAATTAAAATTCGGGCATAATATTTCGTTGTCTTTAAATCGCTCAACACCTAAGCCATACAGCGCATTCACAAACGCCTACAAACAATCCCCATTGGTTCCAGTTCGTTATGCTGATGGTGTATTTGCGGGAAGATATGGGGTTCCATTTGATGATTTAGGCGCCCAATATAACAACGTTGGGAATCCGGTTTCTCAGCTTGATTTAAGTAATGAGTTGATTAAAAATTTAATTATTCAGGGAAATTTTACTGCTGAATATAAAATTATGGATAATTTAAAATTCAACACCAGTTTTGGTATTGAAAGCGGGTATGGAAAATCCTATAATTTTGTCAATAATCTTGATGCCTTTTTGGCTGGTGATCCTAGTAGGGAAGACGAAGATTATAATTCAACCAACCTAAATACATTAACTTCAAATAAAAGTGATTATTACCATTGGGTATATGATGCGTTTTTGACCTATGATAAAACTTTTGACGATGTGCATAATTTTAAAATTGTGTTAGGTACAACCACCGAAGAAGAACAAAGTAGCTATTTAGAGGGGTCTAGGAATAATGTGCCGGAAAATTCCGATTTATTTTCAATAAATAATGGTGATGCAGGTACCGATTTGGTGAGTGGCGAAGATTCTGATGTTAAAAGATTACGTTCATATTTTGCTAGGATGAGTTATGATTATTTGCATAAATACTTAGTAACTGCCACTATTAGAAGAGATGGTTCAAGCGTATTTGCAAATAAAGATAAAAATTGGGGTAATTTTCCCTCTGTTGGTTTAGGATGGGTTATTTCAAAAGAAAGCTTTTTAGAAAATGTTGAATTTTTGGACAATTTAAAATTAAGAGCAAGTTGGGGCGAATTGGGGAACCAAAATATACCGTTAAATGTACTAACTTTTAATAATGATCTTAGTTATGTATTAGGTCCAAATCAGGAGATTGTACAAGGTTCAACCATTACTGCTATTATTGATGAAGATGTAAGCTGGGAAGTAACCCAAGAAATTGATTTTGGTATTGAGTTTGGTTTTCTTAACAACCGTCTTACCGGAGAAATAGATTATTACAACCGCCTAAACAGAAATGCAATATTACCGATTAGCTTACCCCAAGCTTTTGGTGCAAGTGGCACAACGCTTACCCATGCAGGTAAAATTAGAAATAAGGGGTTTGAATTCGCTTTAAACTGGAAAGATAAAATTAATGATAAGTTCAATTATAATATTGGTGGTAATTTAACCACAAATAAAAATGAATTGGAAAAAATAACCAATGAATTTGCCTTTGAACAAAAAGGGGGAAATATTGGTAATGGAGAATACACAAAATTATTGAGAGAAGGGGAACCAGTTGGTAGTTTTTATCTTCTAGAAGTATTAGGAATAGATGAACGCGGTGAATTTATTTATAATGACTTTAATAAGGACAATCAAATTACCGATCAGGATCGCCAATTTTTTGGCTCTTCACAACCAGATATTTTCTATGGTATAAATATTGGATTAAACTACAATAAATGGGATTTAAACATTGATGGCTATGGAAGTGCCGGTGGTATGGTATATAATGGTAAAAAAGCACAGCGCTTTGGAGGTGAAAATATTGAGCAACGTGTTGCTGATAATTCGTTTTCTCTTTCAAATACCTCTAGTCAAAATCCGAAACCATCCAATGCAGTTCCCCCTTCTTCCACCTACTTTTTAGAAAGTGGCGACTTTTTTAGAATAAATAATATTTCCCTAGGCTATACCTTACCTAAAATATTAGAGGAAATTCAGAAAATAAGAATCTATGCATTGGCGCAAAATCCTTTCATCATCAAAAGTTTTACGGGATTTACACCTGAATTACCGGGTAATGGAGATCCTATGGGAAGTTCTGGAATTGAGTTAGATGCTTACCCTTCAGTATCATCTTATATGTTAGGCGTTAATATAAATTTTTAAATTTTTGGCTTTATGAAAAAAAATATAAACATATTAATTACAAGTTTGATGCTTTTGGCTTTCTTATCTTGTAATGACAACGATTTTCTTGACGTAAATCCGTCAACAGAAACTCCCGAACAAGCTTTATCAAGCCCAACGGCTGCAACAGAATTGGTAAATGCAACCTATAATAAATTGTTAGATTGGAATATCAGCTCATTTTCATGGATTGGAGTAAGTAGCATTACTACTGATGATGCAGATAAAGGAAGTGATCCCGGTGATACTGGAGGTGATAAAGATTTATTGGATAATTTAAATTTTTCTGGTACAACAATCTCTTTTAATGAAGTTTGGGAAGGAAATTATCAAGGTATTGCCAGGGCAAATGAAGCGCTTAAATATCTACCCGATTTAGATATTGATGAAACCCTTAAAAGTAGATTGATTGGGGAAAGTAAATTTCTAAGAGGCTTATTCTATTTCAGATTGGCAAGAATGTTTGGAGGGGTTCCTTTAATTAATAGTGTGCCTGATATCCAAAACGAAGATGATATCAATGCCGCAAACATAAGAGTTACCAGAAAGGAAATTTATGAATTTATTATAGCAGATCTAACAGATGCTGCTGCCGACTTACCAACACAATATGGTGCTGCAGATCTTGGTAGGGCTACCAAAGGAGCTGCTTTGGCCTTATTGGCAAAAGTACATATGTATAATTTGGAAGACCCAGATCGTTGGCAAAAAGTAAAAGATTTAACCACCCAGGTAATGGGTATGGGCTATGATTTAACAACCAATTATGAGGATATTTGGAAAGAAATCAGTGAAAACAACATAGAATCTATATTTGAAATTCAGGCAAGAGGCGAAACGCCCAACAAAGGTGTTCAAGGCTATTTTGTGAGTCAGGGCGCCCGTGGTGCCGGTGGCTGGGGCTGGGGTTTTAATACACCAAGCCAAGATTTGGCGAATGCCTATGAAGCTGGTGATACCAGAAGGGATGCCACCATTATTTTTAGAGGGGAAACCTTATGGGATGGGCTTTTGGTAGCGAATACAGTTTCAAACCCAATGTACAACCAAAAAGCTTATGTGAGCAAAACTGCAGAAACTTTTAATGGAAACGACTGGGAATCAAATAAAAACGTCCGTATCTTAAGATATGCCGAAGTGCTTTTAATGAATGCTGAAGCTTCAATAGAAGTTGGTGGTGATGCTGCTACTCCGTTAAATAGAGTTAGGCATAGAGCTGGTTTAGGAGACGCTCCTGTAGTAGATAGAATGGCTATCTGGAAAGAACGCAGGTTAGAACTTGCCTTTGAACACGATCGTTATTTCGATTTGGTGCGTCAAGGAAGGGCAGGCGCAGTGCTTAGAGCTCACGGCAAAAATTTTGTGGATGGAAAACACGAACTATTTCCAATACCACAAGCCCAAATTGATTTAAGTAAAGGATTATTGGTACAAAATCCAGGTTACTAAAAAATTAATCAAAAGACTTTTTGCACTGTTGCACACAGCATTATTTTAATGTTGACAACCAAATTTTAGGTAAAAAGTCTTTTGGTTATAGAAATTTAATTTTAAAAAGGTTCATTCCTTTTATTATTGACTTTAATAAGTTAGGAAACAAGCATGGTAAAAGGTGTATTACCCAACGAAATGACTGACAGCGAACCTGCCTGCGGAAGGCAGCATGTTTGTGCTGGGCACAGTCGAAAGATGACCTTTAAAAAAAATGATATAGACACATGAAACTTACATCCCGCATATTTACATTAATAGCTTTTTGTCTGTTTTACACCTCCTTACAATCTTGTTCCGGAAGTGAAAACAACACAAATCCAACTGATCCACTGCCGCAACAACTTACTGATACCGAGTTGATGGATTTGGTACAAAAAAACACGTTTAAGTATTTTTGGGATTTTGCACATCCTGTAAGTGGTTTGGCCTTAGAGCGATCAAACGTAGAAGCTTACGGAGGGGAAGCTTCTAACATTGTTACCACAGGCGGAAGCGGTTTTGGCGTAATGGCCATTGTTGTAGGCGTTGAAAGAAATTATATTACAAGAGATCAAGCCATAGAACGTTTGCATAAAATAACCGATTTTTTATTAAAAGCTGATCGTTTTCACGGGGCTTTTCCACATTGGTATTATGGAGATACGGGAAAAGTGAGACCTTTTTTCTCAACAGATGATGGTGGCGATATTGTTGAAACCTCCTTTTTGATTCAGGGTTTATTAACAGTTCGCCAATATTTTAACAAGGACAACACGCTAGAAAATTCACTTCGGACTAAAATTAACCAATTGTGGAATGAAGTAGAATGGGATTGGTACACCAATAATAAAGATGTCTTGATTTGGCATTGGTCTCCAAATTATGGCTGGGCCATAAATCATGAAATAACAGGCTATGATGAAGCCCTTATAACCTATGTGCTGGCTGCATCATCAACAAACCATGCGATAAACAAAACTGCTTATCAAAATGGCTGGACAAAAGGAAATGAATTTACCAATGGCACGGTGTATTATCAAAAATGGAAGTTGCCATTGGGACCAAGTTATGGCGGACCTCTATTTTTTGCGCATTATTCTTTTTTAGGATTAGATCCGAGAAATTTGGCTGATAAATACGCAAATTATTGGGATCAAAACGTAAGTCATACGCTTATAAATCGAGAATATTGTGTTAGTAATCCGAAACGATTTGTTGGATATGGCGCGGAAAATTGGGGGCTCACAGCAAGCGACGACCACCAAGGTTATTCGGCCCACAGTCCAACAAATGATTTAGGTGTTATTTCCCCAACAGCAGCATTGTCATCATTTCCCTATACGCCAGAATATTCTATGCAAGCAATGCGAAATTTCTATTATAATTTCGATGGAAAACTATGGGGAGATTACGGATTTTATGATGCTTTTAACCAGACAGAAAATTGGTATGCCACAAATTATTTGGCTATTGACCAAGGGCCAATAATTATTATGATTGAAAATCACCGAACCGGATTGCTTTGGGATTTATTTATGTCGAGTCCGGAAGTGCAGGCAGGATTAAAAAAATTAGAATTTACAAGTCCGCATTTTTAATAGAAAATCTGTTTGCGATTTACTTGTGCTTAAAAATTTAAAATAAAATGAAAATTAAATACATCATCATTCCATTTTTTGCCATACTGCTTGGATTTATAAGCTGTACAGAAAAGACGGTCGTTGCTAAACAAGATTTAAGCAGCACTCCTGAAACTAAATCTGATGCAAAAATGGAATCTTTTTTAGACAGTTTGACCAAAATGATGACACTTGATGAAAAAATTGGGCAACTGGTTCTTTTGTCAACCGACTGGGAAAAAACGGGGCCAACCATTAACGATAATTATAAAAATTTAATTAAAGCAGGAAAAGTTGGCAATATTTTTAATGCTTACACGGTTGATTTTACCAGAGAATTACAACAGCTCGCTGTTGAAAATACCCGACTTGGTATTCCGCTATTGTTCGGTTATGACGTGATTCACGGACATCGTACAATTTTTCCTATTTCCTTGGGAGAATCTTCAAGCTGGGATTTAAAAGCCATTGAAAATAGTGCGCGTATTGCAGCTACAGAAGCTTCCGCAGAAGGAATTCATTGGACTTTTGCCCCTATGGTTGACATCTCAAGAGATGCGCGTTGGGGAAGGGTTTCAGAAGGATCGGGAGAAGATGTTTATTTGGGTTCAGAAATAGCCAAAGCAAGAGTGAAAGCTTTTCAGGGAGACGATTTATTTGCAACAAATACCATTTTGGCTTGTGCAAAACATTATGCAGCCTATGGTGCCGCCATTGCTGGTAGAGATTACAATACAGTTGATATGTCTGACAGGGAATTAAGAACCACTTATTTACCTCCTTTTAAAGCGACTGTTGATGCTGGGGTTTCCACTTTTATGACTGCTTTTAATGATGTAAATGGCGTACCCGCAAGCGGAAATAAATACTTGCTGACAGATATTTTAAGAAATGAATGGGGGTTTGAAGGATTTGTGGTCACCGATTACACCTCCATAAATGAATTAGTCCCTCACGGCGTGGCAAAAGACAATAAGGAAGCAGCTGATATCGCCATAAATGCGGGTGTGGATATGGATATGCAAGGTGGTGCTTATATGGACTATTTAAAAGAGCTAATTGCTGATGGGAAAGTGACAGAACAACAGGTTACAACCGCAGCGAGAAGAATTTTAGCCTTAAAATATAAATTGGGCTTGTTTTCAGATCCTTACCGATACTGTGATGAAACAAGAGAAAAGGAATTGTTAATGACGCCCGAACACCTTGAGGCGGCAAGAGATATGGCAAGAAAATCGAGCGTGCTTTTGAAAAATAGCAAGCAAACACTTCCTATTTCCAAAGATAAAAAAGTTGCCTTAATTGGTCCATTGGCAAATGACAAATACAATATTATTGGATCCTGGTCTGCAGCTGGTGACCGATATACAAAACCGGTAACTGTCTTGGAAGGTTTCAAAGGAAAAATTACAAATCAGGCAAATCTTTTGTTTGCGCAGGGATGTGAAATAAATTCAGAAGATACTGCCGATTTTCAAAATGCGATAAACATCGCTAAAAAAGCAGATGTGGTAGTGATGGTTATGGGAGAATCCGAAGGAATGTCAGGCGAAGCAGCAAGCAGAACAAATCTTGACTTACCAGGAAATCAAAAAGAATTGTTAATGGCTATTAAAAAATTAGGCAAACCGATGGTGTTGGTATTAATGAACGGAAGACCTTTAACACTGGAATGGGAAAACGAAAATATGGATGCTATTTTAGAAGCCTGGTTCCCTGGAACAATGGGCGGTTATGCCATTGCAGATTTAATTTTTGGAGATGCAAATCCTTCAGGGAAATTAACTATGACCTTCCCAAGAAATGTTGGCCAAATCCCTATTTATTATAATGTAAAAAATACTGGAAGACCATATGAATTGAATGGCCCTGAACAAAAATTCCGTTCAAGATACCTCGACGTTTCCAATTCACCACTTTATCCGTTTGGCTATGGATTGAGTTACACTACATTTAAATACACAGATTTCGCTGTAGATAAAAAAACGTATGCATTTAAAGAAACTATAAACATTAGCGTAAAGGTTACAAACACCGGAACTGTTAAAGGTGAAGAAGTTGTGCAACTTTATATGAGGGATATGGTAGCGAGTGTTACCCTGCCTTTAAAAGAACTTAAACGCTTTGAAAAAATAATGCTGATGCCAAAAGAATCTAAAAAAGTGACTTTCACCCTAACTTCTGATGACCTAGCGTTTTATACGAAAGATATGAGTTTTAAAGCTGAGGCTGGTGAATTTAAACTTTTTGTGGGGACAAATAGTGAATCGTTGCTTGAAACAACCTTTACGCTGAAATAAAAAATTATAAATACATAAATCAAATCCAAAATAGCAGTTTTAACGATAACAAAAACAGAACTTTATGAAAACTTTCAAATTTAAACCAACTAATTTATTGCTTGTTATGCTGTTGATAATAAGTATGGCATCATGCAACGAAGACACTTATTATCCAATAATTGAATCTGTACCATGTGAAACTCCGGAAACTGCCGATCCTTCCATTATCAACGATTTTGAATGTCAGGATAATATGATTCTTCCAGATGTTGAAGCTGTTTATAATCCAGATTGGTCAGGTCTCAACACGAGTAGATTTGTTGGAAAATACATAGATCCTTCAGGTGCTTGGGATGCATTAATTATAGATTATGGTGCTCCTATAAATCTTTCAACAAAAAACACTTTTAAAATCAAGGTGCAAACAAATGTTGCAGGTACTTTAAAAGCAAAACTGGAAGGTGGTACTTCTGGAGGAATAGAGGTTGACGCCACCATTTCAAACACAACCAATTGGGTGGAATATTCTTTCGATTTCAGTAGTCAGTTCAATCAAAATCATCAAAAATTGGTATTATTTTTTAATGCTGGTGCTGATACAAGTGGTGCTGATGTATATTATATTGATGATTTAAGATGGGATACTTCAATAGATCCTTGTGCTGGTGTTGCAGAGGATTTAAATATCATAAATGATTTTGACTGTCAGCAAAATCAGGATGTACCTGAAGTAGAACTTACCGCAACACCTAACAAAAATAACATAAACGGTAGTAAATTCTCAGGAAAATATGTTGATGAAACAGGGGCATGGGATGCTGTAATTATTGATTTTGGTGCGCCAATAAATTTAACCACGCACAATACCTTCAAAATAAAAGTGCTTGCACCAGTTGAAGGTGTTTTAAAAGCAAAACTGGAAGGCGGCACATCAGCCGGAATTGAAAAAGATGTCAATATTACAACTACTGGAGAATGGAAAGAATATTCATTTGATTTCAGCAGTGAGGCCAATGCAAATCATCAAAAATTAGTGCTTTTCTTTAATGCAGGAGTTGACACAAATGGCGAAGATGTTTATTATATAGATGACTTAAAATTTGGGGAAGTTACAGATCCTTGTAATGGTGTAATTAAAGACCCAAGTATTATAAACGATTTTAATTGTCAGCAAAATTCAACCATTCCAGGATATATAACCAATTCAATTGTTGAAAATCCAGATCCAAGTGGCATAAATACAAGTGATTCAGTACTAAAAGTAACAGATAATGGCTCCGATGCCTGGGATGCTTTGGTATTTGATTTTGGCGGATCAATAGATTTGTCAACAAAAAACTACCTGAGAATTAAAATATTATCAACGAGGGCAGTACCTTTATTGGCTAAATTAGAAGGAGGAACTTCAGGAGCTAAAGAAGTTTGGGGCGCAATTACTGAAACGGGAATCTGGACAGAGTACGTCTTTGATTTTAGTGATCAGGCTACTGCAAACCATCAAAAAATAGTGCTATTTTTCAACGGTGGACAAAATGACGGAACCGCATCAGATGTTTATTATATTGATGACATCAGGTTTGCGGCATATGATCCTTGTGCTGGTGTGATTCCAGATTTAAGCATTGTAAATAATTTTGAATGTCAACAAAATTATGCGGTGGTATGCTGTATCACAACAGAAATTGTTACGAATCCTTCAAAAACAGGTATTAATACAAGTAATGCTGTTTTAAAAGTAATTGATAATGGCACAGATGCCTGGGATGCTTTAGTGTTTGATCTTGGAGCCGCAATTAATTTGTCGACAAAAAATAAACTGAAAATTAAGATATGGTCTTCAAGAGCAGTGCCTTTATTGGCCAAATTAGAAGGAGGAACTTCTGGTGCCAAAGAAGTTTGGGGAGCTATTACTACCTCAAATGCATGGACGGAGTACACCTTCGATTTTAGTGATCAAGCTACAGCAAATCATAAAAAAATAGTCTTATTTTTCAATGGAGGAGCATCAGACGGAACTGCAACCGACATTTATTATATTGATGATTTGAAATGGGAATAACAAATTCCAAATAAAATAAATTTTTATCTTAGATAAAAACCGTAAAAACTAGATTTAGTTTTTACGGTTTTTTTTTATGTTTTTTATCGTTTAAACTATTTTTGAGCTCCAATTTCAAATCAATCATCGTTATTAATTACTCATTATATGATAAATATCATAATAATATCAACATCGAAAAGCGGTTTTTATTGATAATCTCATAATATAATGTGTTATTATAGCAAATTGTTTCAATTATTTTTAATAAATTTGCATTCGAAATAGTGCATTAAAATTACTTATTAAGTATTGCATATTTCTTCCATTTTACGAATATTTTATGAGATATAAATTTTTCAGTTA
>DAIDMK010000029.1 GCA_027449025.1 Lutibacter sp.
TTTCATCAAACTTCTTGGAATCTCAATGGTAATAATGCCTAACAGACTATTTACCAACTATTTTTCAGTATTATGCCATTTTTAAAAAGAAAAACCCGCATTTGTGGGTTTTTCTTTTATATTATCAGATATTTTATAAGCTGAAATATTTTCAAATAATTTTATTAGTCTAAATCTTCGTCACTTTCTTCATCTGCAATATCTTCAATATCGCTATCAAATACATCATCAAAATTGTCTTCCTCTGCATCATAATCCTCCATAGTTTCTTCCAATTTCAAACTAATTTTAACAAGATATATAGTATCTTCAAAATTAACCTCCACTGCTCTAACGGTTTCACCCTGAGCATTTTTGAAGGTAATGATGTCTTTGTAGCCATAACCATTAGGGAATTTCGCTACCAATAAATCTAAAATATCGCTGGTTAATTTACTATAATCTACTATTACTCTTTTCATAAATTCGTTTACATGTTTAATAAATACGCAAATATTAACGGTACAACAATGGTTGCATCAGATTCTATTATAAATTTTGGGGTATTGATGTCTAATTTTCCCCAAGTAATTTTCTCATTTGGAACAGCGCCTGAGTATGATCCATAACTAGTGGTAGAATCTGAAACTTGACAAAAATAACTCCAAAAAGGCGTATCGGTAAGTTCTAAATCTTGGTACAACATTGGAACCACACAAATAGGAAAATCACCTGCAATTCCGCCACCTATTTGAAAGAAACCAATGCCTGTTTTAGAATTTTTAGTATACCAATCGGCTAGGAAAGTCATATATTCAATTCCTGATTTCACGGTACTTGCTTTAAGTTCGCCTTTTAACACATAGGAAGCAAAAATATTCCCCATCGTACTGTCTTCCCAGCCTGGAACAACCATTGGCAAATTGGCTTTTGCAGCTGCAATCATCCAACTATTTTTTGGGTCAATTTCATAATATTGTTCCAACACACCAGAAAGCACCAATTTATACATAAATTCATGCGGAAAGTATCGTTCTCCTTTATCTTCAGCATCTTTCCAAATTTTGAAAATGTGTTTTTGCAATCTTCTGAAAGCTTCTTCTTCTGGAATACAAGTATCGGTAACCCTGTTCAAGCCTTTCTCCATTAAATCCCACTCGTCTTGAGGAGTTAAGTCTCTATAATTAGGAACTCTTTTGTAATGAGAGTGAGCTACTAAATTCATCACATCTTCTTCCAAATTTGCACCGGTACAAGATATAATTTGCACTTTATCCTGTCTGATTATTTCAGCAAAAACTTTGCCTATTTCCGCAGTGCTCATGGCGCCAGCCATAGAAACCAACATTTTTGAACCGGCAGCTAACTGATCTTCATAACCTTTTGCCGCATCAACTAGTGCTGCAGAATTAAAATGCAGGTAATATTTTTCAATAAATTGGGAAATCGCTCCTTTATTATTCATAATCTTCGTCTTCGAATTTTGAGATTTTGTTACTTGGTTCTTTAAAACCGCTTTCATTTCCGTAATCAGCCTCTTCTGTGTTGTCAAATTTGTAACTAAGCATTTTATAATACAATTTAGCTGCTAAAAAATCAGATGATTTTTCCTTTTCATTTGGACAAAGTTCCATAATATCGAAACCTACCACATTTTTTTCATTGAATATTTTTTTTAGAAAATCTAGGGTTTCGTACCAAAGCAATCCTCCTGGTTCAGGAGTTCCTGTTGAAGGCATGATTGAAGGATCAAAGGCATCCAAATCAAAAGTTATAAAAACATTTTTACCCATGGTATCAATGGCATTTTCCATCCAATAATCGTCGATGGCCATTTCGTGGGCAAAAAACACTTTATCGGGATCTATGACCGTTTTCTCCAAAATATCCATACTGCGTATGCCTACCTGAACCAAGTTGGTGTTTTGACTCGCTTCATAAACAGCACAAGCATGGTTACATTTAGAACCATCATATTCTTTTCTTAAATCGGCATGCGCATCAATTTGAACAACTGTCAAATCATTGAAACATTCATTAAAAGCTCTGATAGTTCCAATAGAAACAGAGTGTTCACCACCAAAAATAGTGACAAATTTATTTTTTCTTATAAATGTTTTTGTTACTGCATGAACTGCAGCCACCATTTTTTCAGGAGAGGAATTTTCTGTAACGGCATCTGCTAAATAAATACCATTTTTGTAAACTTCAGAATCAGTTTCAATATCGTAAAGTTCCATGTTTTCTGAAGCATTCAAAAAAGCTTCAGGTCCCTTGTCTGCACCTTTTTGCCATGTGCTTGTTCCATCATAAGGAACAGGTATTAAAACTATTTTTGAAGTTTCAATTTTGGCATATTGTTCAGATATCCCTGCGTAAGTTCTTTTATTCATAACCTAATATTTTTAAAAAATCGCTTGCTATTTGTTTTTCTTTAAACACTTTAAATTCTAATTTATCTTCGTTATTTTTTGATATAATAATATGTTTTGGCTGAGGGATTAAGCAATGTTGCAATCCGCCATAACCTCCTATTGATTCCTGGTATGCGCCTGTATTAAAAAATCCTAAATACAGTGGTTTTTCTTCTTTATAAACTGGCAAATAAATAGCGTTTATATGTTGTTCTGAATTGTAATAATCATCACTATCACAGGTTAAACCTCCTAATAATACTCTTTCATATACATCGTTCCAACGGTTTAAAGGTAATAAAACAAATCGTTTATTTATAGCCCAACTGTCTGGTAAGGTAGTAATAAATGATGAGTTTATCATATTCCATCTTTCTCTGTCGTTCTGCTTTTTTTGGTATAAGACCTTATAAATGGCGCCTCCGCTCTCACCTACCGTATAGCTCCCAAATTCTGTAAATATATGCGGAACCTGAACCTCAGCATCTTCGCAGGCTTCTTTTATTTGGCAGATGATTTCATCAACCATATATTCATAATCGTAATTAAAAGCCAATGAGTTTTTAACTGGAAATCCACCACCGATGTTTAAGCTATCCAAACTTGGACAAATCCTTTTTAGACTGATATAAACTTTTAAACATTTGCTTAATTCGTTCCAATAATAGGCATTGTCTTTAATACCGGTATTGATGAAGAAATGCAACATTTTTAGATTTACCTTATGATTGTCTTTCACTTCTCGTCTATAAAAATCGACGATATTTTTATAGCCAATTCCCAAACGTGAGGTGTAAAATTCAAACTTTGGTTCTTCTTCAGAAGCAATCCTTATTCCTATATTAATTTTCTTTTTTGTCCCTTCAGTAAGCAAGCCAATTTCTTCATAATTATCGATAATCGGAATGCAATTTTTATGACCGTTATTGATTAATCGCTGAATATTTGTAATGTATTCATCGCGTTTAAAGCCATTACAAAGAATGAAGGTTTTATCCGTTATTTTACCTTCTTTTTTTAAGCTTTCAACAATATCAATATCAATGGCTGAGGAAGTTTCTATATGAATATCATTTTTTAAAGCTTCATCTAACACGTGTTTAAAATGGGAACTTTTGGTACAATAACAATAATGATATTTAGCTTTATATTTATGGTTATGCATTGCTTTTACAAACATTGCCCTAGCTTTTTGGATATTTTGGCTAATTTTAGGTAAATAGGTAAATTTTAAGGGCGTTCCAAATTCCTCAACCAATTTCATGGTATCAATGTCATGAAAATGTAAGTTTTTATTGGCGTCAACAAAAAACTCTTCTTGGGGAAAATCAAATGTTTGATTAATTAAGTCGATATATTTAGTGTTCATTTAGTATTTTAATTTTACAATTAATAAGGTAGTCATTTTAGACTCGTATTAAGTTCAAAAAAGGATTTTATAGCTATACTCTTAATACTAAATAATTTTTTTCAAGCCGTACAATTTTCAATGGATTGAATAACTTTAAAATGTGGTTAAATGAAGTCATTAAAATACTTAATTCCTCGTTATATTTTTAATAATTATGTGTTTTAAAGGTCTGCAAACATACAAGTTAGCCGTTAAAAAACGCTCTTCTTTTATGGCTGCTTTAAACGTTGGCGCAAACTTATATAAAAAATCAATACAAATTAAAAAAAATCTAATTTTATCTCGTAAAAACCAACTCATCTGTTGAGGATAAGTTTGCGTCAAATGCATAGCCTTCATAATTAAAATTTTTCAACTCATCTATTGTTTCAACCTGTTGATCTATGATGAAACGAACCATTAACCCCCTTGCTTTTTTCGCAAAAAACGCAATTACTTTTAATTTCCCGTCTTTTAAATCCTTAAAAACTGGCGTGATTATAGGAACTTTTAACAATGCTGGTTTTACCGCTTTAAAATACTCAGCGCTCGCTAAATTAATAAACAATTCATTATCAGCAAGTTCATTATTTAATTTTTCGGTAATTTTTTTTCCCCAAAACTGATATAAATTCTCCTTTTTCGCCACTTTTAACTTGGTTCCCATTTCTAAACGATAAGGCTGAATCAAATCTAAAGGCTTCAATAAACCATATTGCCCTGATAGGATTCTTAATTTATTTTGAAGCTGATTCAATTTATCATTTGATAAGGAATATGCATCGAGCCCTATATAAACTTCCCCATTAAAAGCAAAAATAGCCTGACGTGCATTACTTAACGAAAAAGGCAATGTCCATTCCTGGTTACGTTGCCAATTTAATTCGCCCAAGTTTGGGGAAACATTCATTATTGCTGAAAGTTGTTTAGGAGATTTCTTCTTTAAAATGACATTCAATTTTGCGGCTTCATCTAAAAAAATTCCTTGTGTAAACTGCTTTGAGGGAATGGACGTTTTATAATCCAGTGATTTAGCCGGTGATATAATAATTTTCAACTGTTTAAACTTTATTTTTTATTGGTACATATGCAGTTCGCCATTAATCATTCTGCTGTGTATCAAAATTTGTAATGCTCGTTTCATTTCTTATTTTTTCATTTTTAGTTGAAATTTTATCCAACTAGGCAATTTTATGATTAATTATTTTTAAATAATATCTTAAAATTAAAAATTAATATACAAATAGTTGCGTTTTTATGAATTATTATTGAAATAATTCTCATTTAAACAAGTTCATTTATAAATTTTTGCATTTTTTCATACAGCAATCCCACGTGGTACCCATCCATTAATGCATGATGAACTTCCACCGAAAATGGGATTTTTTGAATTTCGTTTTCCTTGAATATTTTTCCAAATACCACTTTTGGAATCCCCCTCAATCCTTCATTTCCATTTCTTGCATGTTTAAATCCGGTAAAAGAAACCCAAGGAATTGTGGAGCAATGGATGATTCCCAATTGATCCTCCTGGGTATTGAACCCAATGCCTTTTTTATGATTTTCAAGCACTAATTTACCATTTGCATTAAATGCTGAAAGGGTTGTGCAATATTTAAAATCGCAAAATGAAAAAGTTTTGTCATCATTTAAAACTGTGGAGCCAATATTTACTTGATCAAATAAGTAAACTTTGTCGTTTTTAAAACGCAATTTAAATTCGGTAATTTCATTGGCACATTTTAAGGCAACATACATACAGGCTAAAGAAAACGACAAATGATGTTGCTTACAGTACTTGTAAAGATTGGTGACTTCTAAATTGGCTGTAATATTAAAAAAAGGATCTTCATACGTTTTAAAAAATTGGTATTGTGCATTTCTGTTCCAATTTTCAATATCAAATTCTTTCATTATATTCTTTTTATTCTTTTTGATTGATGGTATAGCTTCGCCATTTCTCTAAACACAACTGCATGTCTTGAGGCATTTCCGAATTAAATTGTAAGAATTCTTTGGTAATAGGATGCTGAAAACCCAATGTTTTTGCGTGTAGTGCTTGCCTTGGCAATACTTTAAAACAATTTTCAACAAATTGTTTGTATTTGGTAAATGTTGTACCTTTTAAGATGGTATCTCCACCGTAACGTTCATCATTAAAAAGCGTATGGCCGATGTGTTTCATATGCGCCCTAATTTGATGCGTTCTTCCGGTTTCCAGTTTGCATTGAATTAAGGTTACATAACTAAAGCGCTCCAGCACTTTATAATGGGTAATTGCAGGTTTGCCAAATTCGCCGGTTGGAAAAACATCCATTTGCAATCTATTTTTTAAACTTCTACCAATATTTCCTTCAATAATCCCTTCTTCTTCATCAATATTTCCCCAAACCAAGGCATAATATAAACGTTCGGTGGTTCTGTCAAAAAATTGTTTGGACAAATGTGCCATCGCATATTCGGTTTTTGCCACCACCAGCAACCCACTGGTATCTTTATCTATTCTGTGTACCAAACCAGGACGTTCATTGGAGTTTGTCGGCAAATTTTCAATATGAAAAATCAATCCGTTTACCAAAGTGCCGCTATAATTTCCGTGACCAGGATGCACTACCATACCGGCAGGTTTATTTACAACAATTACCTCATCATCTTCAAACAAAATATCCAAAGGAATGTCCTCCGCAACCAATAAATTCTCGTGTGGAGGATGTGCCAAAACAACACGAACAACATCTTTTGCCTTAACCTTATAGTTAGATTTTACTGCAATGTCATTCACCAATATATTTCCTGCTTTTGCAGCCTGTTGAATTTTATTTCGGGTAGAATATTCTATAAAATTCATCAGATATTTATCAACGCGCAAAGGCTCCTGACCTTCACTGGCAAGAAACCTATAATGTTCGTAAAATTCCTCTTTATCTAAATCTTCTATATTGTCTATTTTCATTCTATAATCAGTTCTTCGGTGGTTCCTAAACTATCTATTTGCATACCTCCTTCATTTCCATCGCCTAACTTTAAGATGATTTCAGAATTTTGTGGAATTTTATCTCCGTTTTTTAAATCTTTTCCTTTGTAAATTAAACCTCTCACCACATCTTTCGCAATATCATTCACATAAATTTCCTGTGCACTTATTCTAAATCCAATGGCTGTTAATTGTGCAACTGCTTGTCTTTTTGTTTTGCCATAAAAATCGGGTATTTCAATATCCGAATATCCTGATGGATTCAATGTCAAATATATTTTTCTGTTTTCTTTCACAAAATCCCCAGCTTCCGGACTTTGTTCAATGACAGATTTGCTTGGATACTCTGCAATAAAACTTGCAGAATCTATCACCTCCCAGCTTAAATCCAAATCGCTCAACGTTTCCTCAACCTCCTCCAAACTCAATTTAGACAAATTTGGAACTTCAATTTTCTGATTGTGATTGGTCGAAAAATTTAACCAAAACACACTAAAAACAATCAATACCACTAAAACAACAAATGCCATCAGCAACTGTTTTACAAATACTTTAGATTTAATAAATTTAAAAAAACTCATATTCCCGTTTTTAGATTTTATGCAAAGATACTTTTTTATTGTTTATTTTTTTTCTGTTTAATTTTTAGTTGTTGCCTTAGTTGGCTTAAACTTTCGACATTTAACTTTTAATCCTATCCCCAACCCCTACCTAGGCAGGCAGGCTTTTCCGAAGGAAAGGGCGTTTGATTTGAGATAAATAGTTATTTACAACAAAAATCTTCTAATATTTACCTTTTAATATTTAACTTTTAAACTGTAAGTTTGTATTTCAACTTATTAAACTTATAATGAAAAAAAATATTGCCATAATTATGGGCGGACACTCTTCGGAAGTTGAAATCTCTCTACAAAGTGGTCAGGTTGTCTATCAAAATATTTCAAAAGAGAAATACAATACCTATAAAGTTCATGTTCTTAAAGAAAAATGGGTGCTTGTTGATGATTCTGGAAATGAATTCCCCATAAACAAACACGATTTTTCAGCAGAAATTAAGGGTAAAAAAATTAATTTTGATTGCGTTTTTAATGCCATACATGGCCATCCGGGCGAAGACGGAACCATTTTAGCCTACTTTGAATTGATTGGGTTGAAACACACCTCAGCACCTTTTTATCAAATGGCATTAACATTTAATAAGCGTGATTGTTTAAGTGTTCTGAAACAATATGGCATAAAAACTGCAAAATCTTACTTTTTAAATAAGGGTGATAAAATTAATGTGGAAGAAATAATTGCGAGAGTAGGTTTGCCTTGTTTTGTAAAACCCAACAATGCCGGTTCAAGTTTTGGGATTTCTAAAGCAAAAACCGCTTCAGAAATAATTCCATCCATAGAAAAAGCTTTTAAAGAAGATTCACAAATTTTAATAGAAGAATTTTTAGACGGTACGGAAATTACCATTGGCGTTTTTAACTACAAAGGAAAAATTAAAGTGTTACCAATGACAGAAATTGTAAGTGGTAATGAGTTTTTTGATTATGAAGCGAAGTATTTAGGGAAATCTCAGGAAATTACGCCTGCCAGAGTTTCATTGGAAGTTCATGAAAGATTAGAAAAAATAGCTTCTCAAGTATATCAAATTTTAGACATGAGCGGATTTTCACGCTCTGAGTATATTTTAGTAAATAATGAGCCGCATTTTCTCGAAATGAATACTGTGCCTGGCTTGACAACGGCAAGTATAATTCCGCAACAAGCCAAAGTTGCAGGCATTAGTTTAGAAGCACTTTTTCATAATGCTATTGATATGGCTTTAAGCAAAAACTCATGAACAAATATTCTAAATTTTAACATTTATAAAGAATGATTAATGGCAAATTTACCTGCCGATAAGCAGACAGCTTTGTTACCGCTAAAAATTAAAATTTAAACAGATGAAACGAGCATTACAAATTTTGACATGCAAGAGAATGATTAATAGCGAACAGCATCTGTTACCGCTAAAAATTAAAATTTAAACAGATGAAACGAGCATTACAAATTTTGACATGCAAGAGAATGATTAATAGCGAACAGCATCTGTTACCGCTAAAAATTAAAATTTAAACAGATGAAACGAGCAATTTTCCCAGGATCATTTGATCCAATTACTTTAGGCCACGTTGATGTAATTAACAGAGCATTGCCTTTATTTGCTGAAATTATTGTTGCTGTTGGCATAAATACCGACAAAACTTACCTCTTTTCACTTGAGGAACGAGTCAATTTTATCAAAAAGCATTATGCAAATGAACCTAAGGTAAAAGTGGAAACCTATGCCGGTTTGACCATTGATTTTTGTCAGAAATTGGATATAGATTTTATTTTGAGAGGTTTAAGAAATCCTGCAGATTTTGAATTTGAAAAAGCCATTGCCCAAACAAACAGAAAATTATCAACCGTTGAAACAGTGTTTTTATTAACCTCGGCCGACACATCATTTATTAGCTCTAGCATTGTGCGCGATGTTTTGCGTAACGGTGGAGATATTTCTGGTTTTGTACCGGAAAGTGTCCCGAAAAAATTATAATGATGCACTTAAAAAGAATTCTGTTTTCAGTAATAATCATCTTATTTTCGGGTATAACTTCAGCCCAAAAAAAACTCAATGATTTCACAACCGTTTTCGAAAAATCAAAAGGTCTAGAAACTTCAACATATCAAGAAACCATTGCATTTTACAAAGATTTGGCCGCCGTTTATCCTGAAATTTCTTTAATGGAAATGGGAGAAACTGACAGTGGTTTTCCTTTGCACCTGGTGGTTTTTAATACTTCAAAAGAGTTTGATTTTAGTAAAATTCACCTAGACCAAAAGAATATTATTTTAATCAACAATGCCATTCATCCAGGTGAACCTGATGGTGTGGATGCAAGTATGATGTTGTTAAGAGATTTTGTTCAGGATAAAAACAAGATTAAAAAATTAGAAAATATCGTATTGGCCGTAATTCCGATGTATAATGTTGGTGGCGCTTTAAACAGAAACAGCCATTCCCGTGCAAACCAAAAAGGTCCGATAGAATACGGCTTTAGAGGAAATGCCCAAAATTATGATCTAAACAGAGATTTTATAAAAACCGATTCAAAAAATGCCAAATCATTTGCTGAAATTTTTCATTTGGTGCAACCCGATGTTTTTATAGACAATCACGTGAGCAATGGCGCTGATTATCAATACGGTATTACCCATTTATTTACACAACACAATAACTTGGGAAATGATCTTGGTGATTTTATTGAAAATGAAATGAGACCCAACATCGAAGCATCATTGTTGAAAAAAGACATTATCATTACGCCCTATGTGAATGTTTGGGGAACTACACCAGAAGCCGGTTTTAGTCAGTTTTTCGACAGTCCGAGATATTCAACTGGTTACACAACTTTGTTCAACACTTTGGGGATGATGGTAGAAACACATATGCTGAAACCCTACAAACAACGTGTTTCAGAAACCTACAGTTTACTGGTATCGGTAATCGATTTCACGATAAAAAATGGTGCTAAAATTAAAGAACTTCGCAGCAATGCCGTTTCAAAAATTTTGGCAAAAGAAACCTACCCTCTTTTGTTTGAACTTGATAAAAACACCTATTCAACCTTACAGTTTAAAGGCTACGAAGGAAGTTATATCGACAGTAAAGTCACCAATGGTAAGCGTTTGTATTACGACCGGACAAAACCCTATACAAAACCTGTAAAATATTTCAACAATTATATTCCTTCAAAAGAAATCCAACTTCCTAAAGCCTATATTTTAAAACAAGGCTGGTGGAAAGTTTTGGAACGATTGAAAGATAACAATATTGAATACCTTGTTTTCAAAAACGACACTACCATAATTGCTGAAGAACAACATATTAAAGATTATAAAACAAGCCCTAGACCTTTTGAAGGGCATTATATGCATTCAAAAACCGAAGTTTCTTCAACAACAAAAAAAGTGTTATTCAGTAAAGGAGCCGTTTATATTCCAACCCAGCAAAATGGTGTGCGCTATATTGTGGAAACTTTAGAAGCCGAAGCAACCGATTCCTTCTTTAACTGGAATTTTTTTGATACCATTTTGGAGCAAAAAGAACACTTTTCATCCTATGTTTTTGAAGATATTGCAGAAAAATTATTACTAGAGAATCCGACCTTGAGAGATTTGCTGCGTCAGAAAATGACAACAGACCAAGATTTTGCTGAAAGTCCAGAAGCACAATTGGATTTTGTGTACAAAAATTCTCCTTACTATGAAACTGCACACTTAAAATTGCCTGTTTATAAAGTGTTTTAAATACTATTCTTGTGAATTAACAATTCCCAATAGCCAACATCAATCCATTTTTTAAACTTATAGCCCACTTCTTTAAATTGGGCTATTTTTTCAAAACCAAATTTTTCATGCAAAGCAACACTTGCTTCATTAGGAAGGGAAATGCCGCCAATTATGGCGTGAAAACCCAATTCTGTTAGTTGTATAAGCAATTCTTTGTAAAGCAGAGAACCAATGCCACTTTTTATTGCCTCATTTTTAAGATAAACAGTGCTTTCAGCCGTATATTTATAAGCCGATCTTGGTTTCCAAACACTCGCATAAGCGTAGCCTAAAATCTCATTGTTTTTTTCAAAAACAAGCCAAGGAAATTTTAAATAGACAGCTTCAATTCTTCCACACATTTCTTCGGCGCTTACAGGATATTCCTCAAAAGTGACGCAAGAATTAAGAATATAATAATTGTATATCTCAGCTATTTTCTGGGCATCTTCTAATTTAACTTTTCTAATCATCTACGGCAAATGGTTCGTGTTCATCTTCTTCAGATTACTCAGGCCAATCAATGGTGTCATCATCAATAAAAAAAGGTGTCCATTGAATTTCATCTAAAACCCCATCATTAATCCAAAAATTAATTGATTTTTCTTCAATTTCAATCACTTTTTGGTCTTCAATATCGTCCTCAGAACAAACTTCCAGGCTCCATTCTCCCAGATCCATTTCGTCCAACTCTGTCATCAAGCCTTCTTGAAACAAACCAATCAAACTTTTTCCTTCCAATTCATAAAAATCATCATTTACAGAAATCATTATCAATCTCCAGTCTTCTTCTTCATCAAAACTTAGCGATAACAATAAGTCGTCATATTGCCAAGATTCCGTCAAATCCTTTTTAGAATCCGAATGCGAATATTTATCGATAAATGAAGGCTTTCCAAGCATTAATTCCACTTCTTTTCTGGTCATTCCAAATTTTAGGTTGCCCAATCCGTAACCAAGTTTTATTTCTTTGAGTGCTTTTTTCATAATTTTATACGATTTAAAAATACTAACAAATCTAATGGATTATTTTTTTATTTACTGGTAAAATTTGACTTCTATACCATTAAATAATTTATATATCAAATTTCGAAAAAAATATGCGATTAATTTATTTTTTTGCATATCATTAGAAACAAGGGATATTTTCTAACTTTTCCATCAAACTCTTTTTCAATATCAAAAGGCGTTTCATTGTACACAACTTTAAATCCATGATTGGATAAAACAGCACTTAGTTTTTCCCTGTCAAATCCATTATGACCATCAAAACCAGGTACATTGGTATGAAAAGAACCGTCTTCCTTCACCAAATCAGCAACACACAAATAACCACCAGTTTTCAGCATCGTATGGAATATTGGTAAAATCTTATCAATTTCAAGTATGTGATGAAGTGTCATCAAGGTATAAATCACATCAAATTCATTGCTATTAATAACAGCATTCTCCTCTAATAAATCTATAAGAACCGGTTTAAAATTGTTGATATTTTCATTGGCTATTTTTTCCTGCAAAACTTTTATCATCCCGTCTGAAGTATCGGCGAGTGTTATTGTTTTGAAAAAATCCTTTAGCTGATAGCTCAATAGTCCTGTTCCACAGCCAAACTCAAAAGCATTCATCGTTTTATCCGGCTGAATAAAACCCGTAATTTCTTTTGCAATGGTAATGGCTCTTTCTCTCTTTTTTGGGTCATTGTCCCATTCTTTGGCTTGTATGTTGAAATGCGTCATTGTTTATTTAATTTTCTTAAATGCTTCTAAATATCTCAACAAATATAACAGTTAATCATTGGTGTTTTAGCCAAAATGATGATAAATGATTGGTAACATAAATTACATTTTATCATTTAAGAAGTTAATCTCCAATCAAACCTAACCTTGAAAAAGTTTCAAAATCAATCTACTTATTAAGGCCACAATTACGATGAAAATTAGTATTTTGCGGCTTTAAAAAAATTCAAAAATGAAACGAGCTTGGCAAATTTTGATACACAGCAGAATGATTAATGGCGAACTGCATCTGTACCAATAAAATATAAAATATAAACAGATGAAAGTATGTATTGCCGAAAAACCAAGTGTTGCGCGTGAAATTGCTGCTGTTTTAGGTGCAAACACCAAACACGACGGTTATTTTGAAGGGAATGGATACGCAGTTACTTTCACTTTCGGACATTTATGTACCTTATTTGAACCCAATGATTACAAATCGCATTGGAAAAGCTGGGATTTAAACAATTTACCCATGCTTCCGGAAAAGTTTGAAACCAAAGTGGTGGACAATATTGGCATCAAAAAACAATTCAACATTGTAAAAGGTCTGTTCGACAAAGCAACTTTAATTATCAATTGCGGGGATGCCGGACAAGAAGGAGAGTTGATTCAGCGCTGGGTAATTCAACAGGCAAACTACAAAGGAGAAGTAAAACGCTTGTGGATTTCCTCATTAACTACGGAAGCCATCAAAGAAGGTTTTGAAAATTTAAAACCTTCAGAAAACTACGACAATTTATATTATGCAGGCTATTCAAGAGCTATTGGCGATTGGCTATTGGGAATGAATGCCACAAGATTATACACCTTAAAACACGGCGGAAATAAACAGGTTTTATCCGTTGGCAGAGTACAAACACCCACTTTGGCGATGGTGGTCAATCGATTTAAGGAAATAGAAAATTTTGTACCACAGCCTTATTGGGAATTGCAAACACTTTATCGTGAAACGCTTTTTAATTGTGAAGAAGGGCGCTTTCAAAAAAAGGAAGATGGCGAATTGCTCGCCAATAAAGTAAAAGAAAGCGATTTTGAAATTGTTTCCGTCACCAAGAAAAAAGGGAAAGAAAATGCGCCAAAATTATTTGATTTAACCGGATTGCAGGTTTATTGCAACAATAAATTTGATTTTTCTGCTGATGAAACCCTTAAAATTGTTCAAAAATTATACGAACAAAAAGTGGTTACTTATCCAAGAGTCGATACCACATTTTTGCCTGATGATGTGTATCCGAAAGTGCCGGAAATTTTAAAAAACCTGACCGCTTACCAAACATTGACTTCGCCTTTATTAGGAAAAAAAATAAAAAAATCATCGTTGGTTTTTAACAGCAAAAAGGTTACTGATCATCACGCCATCATTCCAACCGGCGTTCAAATTAATTTGCCTTATAATCAACAACAGGTTTACGATATTATAACCAAACGATTTATAGCTGTTTTTTATGATGATTGTACCGTTTCTAACACGGCAATTATTGGCGTAGCGGCTGATGTTACTTTTAAAACAACCGGAAAAGAAATTCTTGAAAAAGGATGGCGGGTTGTATTCGCCACTTCGGCTCCGCTTAGTGCAAGTGCAGAAAAACTGGAAACTGGAATCCTGCCAAATTTCATAAAAGGAGAAAAAGGGCCACATGAACCTTCCTTTTTGGAGAAAGCCACAAAACCGCCCAACTTATTTTCTGAAGCCACTTTGCTTCGGGCAATGGAAACTGCAGGGAAACAAATTGATGACGATGAATTGCGAGAATTGATGAAAGAAAACGGGATTGGCCGACCATCAACCCGCGCAAATATTATTGAAACACTTTTTAGAAGAAAATATATTATCCGAAATAAGAAGCAAATTTTACCCACGCAAACTGGCATTCAATTAATCGATATTATCCAAAGTGAACTGTTAAAATCGGCAGAATTGACCGGACAATGGGAAAAACAGCTTAAAGAAATTGAAAAAGGAACTTACAATGCCGGGACTTTCATAAAAAATATGAAAAAGATGGTTGACCATTTGGTTTATGAGGTTCGTTCCGAAAAAATAACGGCAAATATTTACCATCATGAAGTTGCCAAACAGGTTCCTAAAAAAAGTACAGCAATTTCCACTGGAATTTCATCAGAGAAATGTCCGAAATGTAAAAAAGGAACTATTCTCAAAGGAAAAACTGCTTATGGCTGCAGTGAATATACGAACGGCTGTGATTTCAGATTGCCTTTTAGTTTTCTCGATAAAAAAATATCGGAAAATCAATATATCCGCTTGCTACAAAAAAAATGCACCGTCAATTTAAAAGGTTTTAAAACAGAAGTTGGAGAAACGGAAGGTTTAATCCGTTTTAACGAACAATTTAATTTGGTGCTGGAAGAAAAGAAAACTTCAAAAAAAACTACTTTAAGCGAAGTTCCTGATAAAATTGTTTGTCCGAAATGCCATAAAGGAACTGTGCTGAAAGGAAAAACAGCTTACGGGTGTAGTAATTATAAAAATGGCTGCGATTTTCTATTCAGTTTTGATGACATCAGAAAAAAAGCAGCGGGGCAACCACTTTCCGCAACATTGGTTTACGCTATTTTAAATGGAAAATCCTAACGAAAATCAGCATCATCGGCATTTTATAATTTACAAGCCTTATGGTTACTTGAGTCAGTTTGCGAATAATGACATTAGCAAACACAAGAAGAAATTATTGGGTGAATTTTATCCTTTTCCTGAAAAAATAATGGCCATCGGCAGGTTGGATGAAAAATCGGAAGGGCTTTTGTTGCTTACCACAGATGGAAATATGAGCGAATTGGTGAGAAGCAGCAAGGTAGAAAAAGAATATTTTGCTGAAGTTGACGGCGACATTACTTCAGAAGCCATTGAAACCCTAAAAAATGGCGTAGAAATTGGTTTTGGCGGCATAAAATACATTACACAAGCTTGCCATGTTTTTAAATTAAACCAAATTCCTAAGTTACCCAAAAGAGGAAAAAAGATAAGAGATGAACGTCACGGCCCAACAAATTGGATTTCCATTACTTTAACAGAAGGAAAATTTAGACAAGTTCGCAAAATGACTGCTGCAGTGGGTTTTCCTACCTTGCGATTGGTTCGTGTTCGCGTTGGAAATATTCATATAAACGATATGCAGGCAGGAGATATAATAGAAATTACCAACTTTCTTTTAAGCATATGACAAGTAGCAAAATAGACAATCTTACAAAGGCTTAAATCCTGCTAAGGAATTTTAGATTCTAAACTTAGCACAATCTACAACCTTGTGTAATTGATGGATGAGTTTAGCTCCTATTTTAATATCCTGCCTATTAGTTAATTTAACATTTTCTATTTCTGAATAAGCATTATCGCCTATGATTGCGTCAAACTGATCTTTTGACAATGTGATTTATATAAGGATCTTCAATAATACCTATTAGGCTTTATAACACAAAAAAAGGAGTAGATGACTAATATTCCTACTCCTTTTTTATTAAATTTTTAATCTTAAAATGACTTTTTTAGTGGTCTCACAAAAACCGCGATATTTTTTTAAAAGATATCTATAAATATTTCAGAAAGAAATCCATCATCTTTTCTTTAAGCTGATAGTGCATATTTACAAATGTTTTCATTTCGTCCTTCAGCAACACCTGCTTTTCATGAAATTGCGAATCATTGTTTTTCTCCATATGACCAAGCTGAGCCAATTCTCTCCTTTTCATTCTAATTCTATGCCTTAAATGACCCATAACTTCTCGTTCACGGATTATTTTATTTTGAAAACCTTCTAATTGTACCAGAACATCCGATCCGGGATTTCGCATAACAATATGCTCTAACTTTTCTTCAAAATAATCCATTTCACTTTCTTGAAACTTCAACTCTCTTTTCCAAACTTCAAGGTTGAAGTTTAAATCACTTAAGAATACTAACTGACTTTCCATTTTCGAATCGGTTTTAAATTATTATATGCTAAATTTCGTGATTTTCTTTTAATTTCCCGCTGATATAAATCATAAAGTTTTAACAAAATACAACGGCTCATAAAAGCATTTGGATAAAGATATAAAAAAAGCGTTTTAACTAAATTAAAACGCTTTTAAATTATTCACGAAATTGAGGCTTTAAATATTTTATTATTTGCCTTCTTTATCTTCGTCTTCTTTTTTGGAAGTTTTATTCCAAATCTTTATATCATCTTCTATAGTAAGGCCTGATAAAATTTCAACATTCACACCATCTGAAATACCAAGATCCACATCTCTTTTTTCAAATTTTTGATCTCCAGTTTTAATTTCTACATAAGGTTTCTCGGTTTTTTTGTCAAATTGCAACAGGGCTTCTTTAATGGAAAGCACGCTGTCCTTTTTTTCTAAAACGATATCAGCGTTTGCACTATATCCTGCTCTCACAAAAAAATCATCATCTAAGGTAAGATCTCCTTTAATTTTAAATTGAACTGCGCCATTTTCTTCAGTTCCTTTTGGAGCGATAAAGTTTAATTTCGCTGGATATTTTTTCTTCTCAATAGCGCCCAATGAAACTTCCAAAACTGTTCCTTTTTTAATTTTTCCTACTTCAGCTTCATCAACTTTACCCTCAAAAATCATTTTGGTCATATCGGCAATGGTTGCAATGGTTGTTCCGGCATTGAAGGTATTGCTCTCAATTACCTGATTTCCTATACGAACTGGAATTTCTAAAACGGTTCCTGAAATTTCTGCTTTCACAAAAGTATTGGCTGTTTCTCCCATTCCTGCAGCAGAGCCTTTTCTAATAATATCTAAATTATTCTGGGCATTGTTTAATTCAGACCTAGAATTGTTAAAATTCAATTCGGCAGTTTCAAACTCCTGTTTTGAAATAACGCCTTTTTCAAAAAGACCTTTATTTCTATCGTACAGAATTTTAGTGTTGTTATAGAGTAATTGTGCAGTTTTCACACTGCCTTGTGCACTATTTAAGGATTGTACATTTGGAACGACACGAATGGTGGCAATTAAGTCGCCAACCTTAACTTTCGCGCCTTCTACTACATAAATACGATCAATAATTCCTGAAACTTTGGGTTTAATTTCTACTTCTTCCAAAGGAATTACTTTTCCTGTTGCAACCGTTTTTCTGACAATATTTGTTACAAATGGTTTTTCTGTTTCGTACTCAATAGGAGATTTACTATTTTTTGCCCCAAACCAAGCCAAAACAGCTATCAATGCTACTCCTATTGCTCCAAAAATTATAGTTTTTTTCATTAGTTTTTATTTATTAAATGATTCAAAAATTGAAAGATTAAAAATTCTTATTTACTTATTTATTACTGTTTATTCAAAAATTGAAAATTTATTACTTTTAATTATTCCTTTTTAATTGTTAATTATCAATTTTCAATTGATTATTCTTCTCTTAATGCTTCTATTGGTCTGATGCTAACGGCTGTATGCGCAGGAATTAATCCAATTAAAGTTCCTAAAACCACCAATGTTATTGCCGCAATTAAAATTACGGGAATATCAACTGTTGGGTTTGATAAAGCTGCTTCTTCCCCTTTTCCCAAAGTAGCATCGATAACCATTAAAACCAATCCGCCAGAAATAATTCCCAATGCACCTGCGATACTTGTTAAAAATACCGATTCCAAAATAATTTGACGCTTAATCTCCCAAGGTTTGGCTCCCAATGCGCGTCTGATTCCTATTTCCTTTGTGCGTTCTTTAACGGTAATTAACAAAATATTTCCAATAGCAAATACGCCAGCAATTAAGGTTGCTATACCAACAAACCAGGTTAAAAATTGCATTCCTTTAATAAAACCGGTCACTTTTGCGATTTCTTTTCCTAAGTTAAAACTGCCAAACGCCCTTTCATCTTCTGGATGAACTTTGTGCAAATTTTTCAATAATAACTTCACATCTGCTTCAATTTGTGTAATGTCAAATCCAGGTTTCCCAGTTATCATCATCCAACCAACATCATCTCCTCTATTATATACCTGTTGAAATGTGGTAAAAGGAATATGGATATTTCCCTGTGGGCCTCCGCTGCCAATTTGGCCTTTTTTATACATGCCAACCACTTTATAATTGATGTTATTTATTTTAATATAGGTTCCAATGGGTTGTACATCTTTATCAAAAAGTTGTTTGTAAATTTCTTCTTCAATAACACATACTTTTTTCTTTTCAATAATATCATTATTATTGATAAACCTTCCGTAAACCATATCCATTTTTTGAACTTCATCAAGTTCAGGATAATCACCAAAAATTCCGAAGTTTCCTGATTTAAAGTCATTTACTGCCAAGGCTTGGTCCTGAAGACGTGGCACGACGAATTCCAAACCCAGAATTTCTTTTTTGATACTCTCTAAATCTGCCATTTTAAGAGTAAGTGATTTTCCTTCCTGAAAGCCTTTGAATGGTTTGCTGGTTTGTTGTGCCCAAACAAAAACGCTGTTGGTTGCAAAACTTCCAAATAATTTATTGAAATTATTTTCTACGCCTTTTGCGGCGCCCAATAAAACAACCAATAAAAAAATACCCCACATTACACCAATAATAGTAATTGCAGTACGCGTTTTATTTTTGCGAATGCTGCTATATATTTCTTGCCAAGTATCTGTGTCAAATAAAAATTTAATCATATTATTCGTCGTTTAATGCTACTATTGGTTTGATTCTTGCCGCTCTTTTAGCAGGGATATATCCTGCAATGGTGCCTGCTATAATAAGCACAATTGTTGCGCCAACAACCACATAAGTTTCTACACTCGGGTTCAAAATAAAATATTTTTCTAAACTGTCCCCTAAAGCTTTTAGGGCAAATACACCAATCAACAATCCTGTGTAACCCGCCAACGCAGTAATAAAGATAGATTCCATCATAATCATTCCAATAATATTACTTGGCGTTGCACCCAATGCTTTTCTGATTCCCAGTTCTTTTGTTCTTTCTTTTACGATGTAAACCATAATATTGCTGATACCGATAACACCTGCAACCAAAGTTCCTATTCCAATAAAAAGTATTATCACATTTAAAACACCCATAAATTGTTGCACATTTTTGGCCCCTTCTGCATAATTTTGAACACGAATAGCAGATTGGTCTCGAGGGTCAACCTTGTGTTTTTCTTTCAGCACTTGCGTCAACTGGTTTGAAAATGCAATGGCTTCAGCGATACTTAATTTTGGGTTAAAGGTTAAACCAAATCGATCCAACTCATCATTGGGCTTATAAATTCCCTGCAAAGTTGTAAAAGGCGCGTAAATAAAACGTTCATCATTATCCCCACCAGGATCGCTAAAAACACCAACAACTCTATAGGAAAGTCCGTCAAGTACAATATTTTTTCCCAAAGCCGACTTATTTCCGAACAAATCTTTTTCAACCAATCTTCCTATGGCAATTACTTTTCCTTTCTTTTTGATATCCAACACACTCAAAAATCGTCCAGTTTCAATAACAGCCGATTCCAGCGGAAGATAGTCAGGATAAACACCTCTTACTGTATATTGATTTTGCTCGCCCTTGTAGGATGCTTGTGCAAACCGTTCGATATTTGGACTGAAAAATTGAATTTTATCTTCAAATTCTTTATTGATGAATTTAGAATCATCATTTCTAAACTGAATTTTTCTTCCACTTTGTAGTCCTTTATAAGGTTTTGTAGTATTTCCTGATCTTATATAAATTGAGTTTTGGGAATCTCCAGCAAATTGTTTTTCAAAAGTGTGTTTTAAGCCATTTCCAATGCCAAACAACAAGGTAAACAATAAAATGGCAAATGCAATGGTAAAACCGGAAAGCGCAGTTCGCAGTTTATTTTTGCGAACTGTCTGAAAAATTTCTTGCCAACGATCTAAATCGAACATAATTTATATGGTTACTTTTTTATTTACTTTTTCATCGCTAATAATAACGCCGTCTTTCAATCTTACAATTCTGTCTGTTTCAGCTGCAATATCTTCTTCATGTGTAATGACAAATACCGTCATTCCTTCACGATTAATTTCTTTTAGCAATTCCATTACTTGATGAGAAGTTGTTGAATCCAATGCACCTGTTGGCTCATCGGCCAACACTACTTTTGGATTGGTAACCAAAGCACGTGCTATGGCAACACGTTGTTTTTCACCTCCCGAAAGTTCGTTCGGTAAATGTTCAGCCCGGTCTTTTAATCCTACTTTATCTAGATATTGCAAGGCGATTTTATTTCTTTCCTTCCGTCCTATTCCTTGATAATATAAAGGCAAGGCTACATTTTCCAAGGCGCTTTTATAATTTATCAGATTAAAGGACTGGAATACAAAACCTAAAAATTTATTTCTTAAAATTGCGGCTTTTTTCTCATCTAAATTTTCAATTAATTGTCCGTTTAAATAATATTTTCCCGTATCATGACCGTCCAACAAACCAACAATATTTAGCAAGGTGGATTTTCCCGAACCCGAAGATCCCATAATAGATACAAATTCCCCTTCTTTTATATGTAAATCCAAGCCTTTTAATACATGGAGAGAACCTTTTCCGATTGGATAAGATTTATGAAGCTTTTCAATTTTAATCATTTGGTAATTGTTTTTTCTAAATTAAAAATTGCCATTGAGAGTGATTATTAATTATATGTTAAAAGAAACTTTAAATTTAAATCAATAATTTTACGCAATGAACAATTTTGAGAACAAATCAATTATTTTTTTTGATGGTGTTTGTAACCTCTGCAATGCTTCGGTAAATTTTGTGATTAAACACGATAAAAAAGCACAATTTTTATTTGTCTCCTTTCAATCAGACGCTGCAAAAGAAATATTGTTACATTTCAATTTAAAAAATTTGAATGCAGACACTTTAATATTGATTGAAAAAAATAGCGTATATGATAAATCAACTGCAGCACTCAAAATCGCCAAGCATCTAGATGGCGTGTTTAAAACATTATATGTGTTTCTTATAGTACCGAAAATTTTTAGAGACATAATTTATGTTTTTATTGCAAAAAACCGTTATCGATGGTTTGGCAAAAAGGAAAGTTGCATAATTCCTTCCAAAAATCAAAAAAAAATATAACTAATCAGTTTATCCTTCATACTCAAATTTAGCAAGTACCAGGTTTTAAAAAGTTTTGGTTCTTACAAAATATCACAGCAATAAAATATCCTGTTTGCTGCAGTGATTGATAGCACCATTGTTTTTGATTGTGCAAAAAAAAAAAAATTTATTGATACAGAAATAAAAAAGCGACTAAGTTAAAGTAACCTTTTAACTTAATCGCTATAATATACCCTGCTTAATTTTGTTAAGCTTTTTCAGTAGTCTCTTTAAATTGACTGCGTTTTTTGTGATAAATAATAATCGAATGCACGAAACTTTTATACAATTTATTTATTAGAATTCCGCTTTAACATCCCAAGCTTCTAGATTTTCTTTAACTGCTTTAATAAACATTCCTCCCAAGGCACCATTCACAACGCGATGGTCATAAGAGTGTGAGATAAACATTTTATGGCGGATTCCTATAAAATCTCCGTCGGGTGTTTCAATAACGGCAGGTACTTTGCGCACAGCGCCCAAGGCCAAAATTGCCACTTGCGGTTGGTTAATGATGGGTGTTCCAAAAACACTTCCAAAACTTCCAACATTGGTTACGGTATAAGTTCCACCCTGAATATCATCGGGTTTTAATTGTCCTTTTCTTGCTCTATCGGCTAAATCATTAACGGCTTTGGTCATTCCAACCAAATTTAATTGATCTGCATTTTTAATGACGGGTACAATTAAATTTCCGTCAGCCAAAGATGCCGCCATGCCTAAATTAATCGATTTTCTTTTGATAATCCTATCGCCATCAACAGAGATATTAATCATTGGAAATTTTTTAATGGTATTGGCAACGGCCATCATAAATATAGGTGTATAGGTAATTTTTTCTCCTTCACGCACAAAAAACTGGTCCTTAACACGATCTCGCCATTTTACAATATTGGTAACATCAACTTCAATAAAGGATTGTACATGTGCGGAAGTTTGAACGGAAGCCACCATATGATGTGCAACCATTTTACCCATTCGACTCATTTCCATAATTTCGTCTTCCCCACTCACCGATATTGGCACAGCAGCTTTAACAGTTTCTACTGCTGCTTTTGGTTGCTGAACTTCTTCCGCAATAATTTCTTTTTTAACCTGCTTAGCGGCTCCTCTGCCGCTTTCAATATAAGCCAAAATATCATTTTTGGTAACCCTGTCATCTTTTCCCGTTCCAATAATAGCTTCCAATTCTTCCATGGAAACATTTTCTGTTGTAGCGATGTTTCTAACTAAAGGAGAAAAGAATTTACCAGATTCTGAAACTTTACCAATGCTTGTAGCTTCAATCGTTTTTTCAACTTCTTTCTCAATGGCTGCTGCTTCATTTGATATGTCTTCAGAAACTGAAATTATAGCAGCTTCTTCTTTGGTATTTTCATTCAAAGTTTCAATAATGGCAATGGTTTCGCCTACTTTTACAATAGCATCCGCCTCAAATAAAAGTTCAACCAAAGTTCCTTCCACATCACTTGGCACTTCAGAATCTACTTTATCAGTTGCAATTTCAACAATTGCCTCATCCATTTCTATATGATCACCAACATTTTTCAACCATGAAATGATTGTCGCTTCTGCAACGCTTTCGCCCATTTTGGGAAGTTTTATTTCGAATCTAGCCATTTTGTTATTTATTTTGATCAGCAAATTTACAAAAAAAGAGGGATTTTTGCTTGCCCTTATTATTATAAAAAATATAACTCATTTTATTTATTGCCCCTTTAACAATTAATGCCGTAAAAACAATCATAAATTGTGAAGAATAAAATTTATCCTCTAAAAAGCTAGTTTTTTAATGAGTAGTAATTTACATTAATATGTAATAACAGTTACATTAATATGTAACATAAATAGCCTTCAAACTGGACTATACAATATATAAACAATCTAAATAAGCGACAACTACTTGATTTTTAGTATGTTACATTTCTACAGAAGATGACTTAAATCATAGATAAAAATTAAAGTTGGTCATAATTTTACAACTGCTCATTGCACATTATAAGTAATAGCGAATTCTAAAAAATCTAAAATCAATGAATTTATCTTTGATTTTAACAACAAGTTTAACAAAAATAATAACAAATTTTATGAAACAATTTAAATCTAAATTAGTCTTAACAGTTGCAATTACAATATCTCTAGCGAGTTGTACGTTTGACGACAACGCAAATTATTCAGAATTTAATTCAAGTACTGATGAATTATTGGTAAAAAAATTCAAAACAGCCCCAATTTTTGATGGTGAAATAGATGAAGTATGGAGTACAACAAGGCCTTTACTAAGCGAAGCTTCGGTTTCTTCTGCTGGAAGTAGGGTAATAACCTTAAATGAATCAAGCAACGGCAACACAGCCCTAGAGCCAAATGATTTATTTGAACCTTATACTGGTGAAAGTTACAAGTACTCTTTACGTGGCGGTCATGATGGAGAATATCTTTATTTATTATTAGAATTTGAGGATGCAGAAGATAGCCAAGACAGAGAATCATTCTATTTTGATCCAGCTACCAAAACTTGGAAACAAGAAAATAAATATGCAAATAATAAAAATGATAAATTCTACGAAGATAAATTTGCAGTGATGTTCCCTATAAAAGTAAATGGTACTTATCCTGAAGGATTTGCAACAGGTACTTGTACTGTAACATGTCACAGTGGCTTAAGCAACCCTGCACCAGGGCAGAAAACCACAAGACACTATATGAAAAACGCTGGGGAATTAGCTGATTTATGGCATTGGAAACGTAACAGAAATGCACTTTCTCTATCAGTGGATGATGGTTATGTAACAACTGATCCTAATGCTGGCAAAGCTTCTGCCAATGGTAGAAAAAGTGATGAAGGAGTAAAAATGTATAACGATAATCCAGTATTTACAGATGCAGTAACTGGTATGAAAGGGCCTAAATGGGTTAAAAAAGATCAAACAAATTATTATTGGATAACTGATGCAGAATTGGCATCTGGGGCTGCTCAAACAGTAACCGGTGTTGCTGTTAACGGTACTTTAACATTATCTGATGGGGCAACAATTGATCCTAATAGAGAATTATCTAATTACGCACAAGGAGTTGGTCTAAAACGCTTCCCAAGTATTACAATTAATCCAGGAGGAGCAGGAAATGACTTTAGAACTGACACTCAAGTTAGAGCCAAACACAATGGTAAAGGATGGCAAATTGAAATTAAACGTAAATTAAATACTGGTGACCCTAAAGATGCTGTGTTTGTTGTAGGAGAAGAAATTGCCTTTGGATTATCTATATTTAACAATGCAGCCATTGCACATGGAATGAGTAATTTCAAAACGATGAAAATTGAATAATCATTCAATATTATAATAATTTTTCTCTAATAAGACAAAATTAATTATCCCAAAGAGTACTAAAATCGGAAAAGAATTCAATCTTTTTCGATTTTTTTATCTTCTGGTTTATCTTCTGGAGAATGTTTATTGGATTCCATATGTGTAATAATTCTTCAAAATAGTATTTATAACTAATTGCCATTTTCACAATTAACGCTATAAAAACGCTCATAAATTGTGTAGAAATATAATTTTTACTTTCCTATAAAACAATCATCTTAAAAAAACAAAAATATTTACCCTCCAAAAAACTAATTTTTAATATCGATAAAACAATAATTACACTTGCATGTAACAAAAGTAGCGTTAAAATTGCATCAAATAATTAATAAACAGTCTAAATAAGGTTTAACTATCTGATTATGAGTGTGTTTAAATTTACAAAAAGATGATTTAAATCATAAAAAAAAGTTAAAGTTGGTGGTATTTTTAACAAATATTTAAAACAAACAAACAAATATCTAATATTATGAAAAATTTGAAATTAATAGGTTTCTTGATGATTTTAGTATCAAGCTTAATGTTTATCCAATGTACAAGTGACCCTATTGAAGGACCACAAGGATTGGCCGGTATAGACGGTGTTGATGGTGTTGACGGTGTTGACGGTGTTGACGGTGTTGATGGCACGGCATCTTGTGTGGCATGTCATAGTGAAAGTCACAGAGCGCCAATTGAAGAATCATATGCAAAATCAGGACACGCAGCGGGATCCGCAGTTGCTTATGCAGGGGGTAGAGATTCTTGTTCTCGATGTCACTCAAATGAAGGATATATCAATTTTATTACAGGAAAACCAGCAGTAGCTATTGCAAATCCTACCGCTGTTAGTTGTACAACTTGCCATAGTAAACACAGCACTTTCGATTTCGAAAATGATGGTCATGACTATGCTTTAAGAAATATGGCTGCTGTAACATTAGATTTAACAGACAATACCGTAATAGATTACGGCAGTACAAGCAACAACTGTGTTTCTTGTCACCAACCTAGATCAATGGCACCAGTAGATGATGGTACTGGAATGTATTTACAAACAAACTCAAGATTTTACCCTCATTATGGTGGACAATCTACTATGTTAGAAGGTATCCAAGGTTCATTCATTGCAGGTGGTTCAACTGATTACCCAGGTGCGGGAACAGCAGGACACAGAAAAGGAGCTTCTTGTACAATCTGCCATATGGGATCTTCTAGTGATGGAGAAAGCGGAATGCATACTTTTAAAGCAAGCTTTTCATCTCCTGCATGTTTAACTTGTCATACTACAGTACCAACTGAAGTTGCTGGTTTGGCTGCTGATATGACTGCCTTATATGATAAATTATTAGCTCTTGGCTTAATCGATGCAGCAGGAAATACATTAGTTCAAACTGAAAAAGTTCCATTTAAAACTATTCAAGCATTGTGGAATTACAAAACTGTTGAAGAAGACCATAGCCATGGTGTTCATAACCCAAAATATGCAAAAGCATTAGTTAAAAATGCACTTGAAGCAGTTCAATAAATTCCTTCAAATATAGATATTAAAAGTTCAGGAGTTATAAAATTTCTGTAACTCCTGAACTTCAATAATTATCTATAATAAATAGTTTTTAACAAATTTGAAAAATAAATTTTCAATTTCATTTTGTAAAAAAGCAAGTATTTATTTAATTAAAAAACTAAAAATGAAAAAAATATTTCAAATTTTATTAATCGTATGCGGGGGTTTGCTGATGAACTCTTGTTATTATGATGAATTACAAGAAAAGATAATTCCCGAATTGCCTGTTGATCCAGACGATCCTGATTATGTTGAAATTAAATTTGGAGCCGACATTCAGCCTATTTTCACAAATAGTTGTATTGGTTGCCATAATGCCAGCAGAAATCCAGATTTAAGAACTGGTTTTGCTTATAGCGCTTTAGTGCCTCAATACGTTACCGCAAGCAATGCAGATGCAAGTCCATTGTATATTAAACTCGCTGGAGGTCACCAAAATTTAGCAACAGACAAGTTAACTTTAATCAAAACTTGGATTAACCAAGGTGCTAAGAACAACTAATTTTTAAGACAGTACACATGAAAAATTATATAAAAATACTTTTTGTTCTATTGATGTTCCCTGCAATTTCATTCGCACAAGAAGATAGTACAGAAGACTCAACAAATGTTAAAGTTAAGGAACAACTGGAAAGGCGTGCTTTTGAAGGGGCTTCACTTATTGAGAATCCAACCAATGTTTTATTTTCCAAAAATACCTTGGAAGTACAAATGCAACACAGATTTGGTTTGCTCAACGAAACAAATACCTTAGCTGGTATTTATGGAGATGGCGCTAACATTAGAATCGCCTTATCTTATGCTGTGCATGAAAGATTGACTATTGGGTACGGAACCACCAAAAATAATCGTTTGCAAGACTTTTTCTGGAAAGCTGGGTTGTTGAGACAAACTCGCTCTAACAGTATGCCTTTTAGCGTTACCTATTATGGAAATTTTACCATTGATGCAAGACCTGAATCAACTTTTAATTTAGAGCAAGACAGGTATTCATTTTTTAACCAATTGATTATTGCCAAAAGATTTAGTCCAAACGTGTCTATGCAAATTGCACCAAGTATTTCACATTTCAATGCAGTTGAACCGGGAATGAAAAACGACATGGTTGCAATTGCTTTTGGAGGTCGTATTAAAATTAGCCCTAATACTGCAATTCTTGCAGATTATAGCCAACCTTTAACACAATTCGACCAACTTAATCCAAATCCAGGAATTAGTTTTGGTGCTGAATTTGCAACTTCTGCACACACTTTTCAGATTTTCTTAACCAATTATGCTGGCATAGTTCCACAACAAAACTATATGAAAAACCAAAATGATTTCTTTAATGGTGATTTCTTAATCGGATTTAATATTACAAGAAACTATAATTTTTAAATAATTAATAGAACTTAAAAAAAGCTTCATTAATTAAAATTTATGAAGCTTTTTTATTTTTAATCATTAATGTCCAACAAAACATAAAAATAATTATTTTTATCTTCTATCTAATTGTAATTCAGTTGATTTGATTTTTAAATTTTACCTTCTTTAAAAACAAGGTGGCAGAAAAATAACAGTTGTTTTATTTCAGATTAACAAATAACCCAGTCTTTCTCTAGGTTTTCTAAAAAATTCATCAGATTTATGTAATTGAACAGATCTTTAAAAAAACATAATTCTCGTTTAAAAATAGGTTAGCGTTCTAATTGTAAGTAGTTTAAATTAAAATCTTCTTATTTAAATCTGCCATATTTTGTATTTTTTTAACATAAACCCCGTAATTTAAATTTATGTTAACCAAGCCAAAAGAAAATAATGGGCAACCTTCAAAGCCAATTCAATTAATGATTGGATTGTTGATTTTAAAACATATTCGGAATATTTGGAATGATATCCCTTACTTGAATTTATGATTTATAAGACATTTTAGTTAAAAAAGGCTTTTTATGGCGCGACTCATTAGTTATGTCTTAGAAAAAAAATAGTACGGATTTTTGGAGAGATAAAGAAATAAAAAAGCGACTAAATTAAAGTTATCTTTTAACTTAATCATTCTGATAGATCTTGCTTAATTTTGTTGAACCTTTTCAGTAACCTCTTTAAATTTGTAGCTTTTTTATATTATTTCAGCCGACAAACCTTTGGTTAGAAGTCGTGTACAACGAGGTTTTAATTCGTCATACTCTCCTGTTTTAACGGTACATTTCCCTTTATAATGAACCAACAAAGCACATTGCTCTGCTTGTTCTGCGGTATGATCACAGACTTCAATTAAAGCGTCAATTACAAAATCAAAAGTATTAACATCATCGTTAAACAAGATAATTTCATGTAGATTGACTTCTTTCTCCAAGACATCGATAGACTCTTGTATTTTTCTTTTGGTGCTCATACAACAAAAATAATCATTATTTTACATACTTCAAAGAAACCCACTTATTTCGTTCAATTTGCTTAGCAAGTTTCAATCCGTATTTTGAAACTTCCGAATCTATAATAGGAATGTCTTCTCCATAAAATCCGCTTAGTAAAATTACGCCTTTATCGTTCAGGCAACTTGCGTAAACGCTCATATCATTCAGCAAAATATTTCTGTTGATATTGGCAATAATTACATCATATTTTTTGTTTTTCAATAACGATGCATCGCCTTCAAAAACTGAAATATGATTACAGTTATTTCGTTCCACATTCTCCACAGAATTTTGATAACACCAATTGTCAATGTCAATTGCATCAATTAGATTTGCCCCTTTCATTTCTGCAAAAATTGCCAAAATTCCTGTTCCGCATCCCATATCCAACACTTTTTTATTGGTTACCTCAAGTTCCAATAAATGCTGAACCATCATATGAGTAGTTTCATGATGCCCTGTTCCAAAACTCATTTTTGGCTCAATAACTATATCATACTTCAAATTCGGATTTTCGTGAAAAGGCGCTCTAATGCTTACCAAACCATCAACCTGAATGGGATTAAAATTTTTTTCCCATTCACTATTCCAGTTTGTCTGCGCAATTTCTTTCATTTCATAAGAAACCTGAAATTCTCCCGAATTCAATACATAAATATCATCCAAAACTTGAGTATTCCAATCTGTTTTCTGAATAAAAGCCTCAACTCCTTCTTCATTTTCGACAAAACTTTCAAAACCTACTTCGCCCAATTCAGCAATTAATATTTCGGTTGCTGGCTCTTTCGGGCTCACTTTGAAAGTGTACGATATATAAATATTATCCATTAAATTGCGTCAATTATTGCTTTAAAGTCCTCTAAATTTAACGCAGCACCGCCAATTAAACCACCATCAACATCAGGTTTTGAAAATATTTCCTGAGCATTGGCTGGTTTTACGCTTCCACCGTATAAAATGGAAACCTCAGCAGCTACATTTTCGCCGTATTTATCTGCAACAATTTTTCTGATAAAAGCGTGCATTTCTTGCGCTTGCTCAGGTGATGCCGTTTCACCGGTTCCTATTGCCCATACAGGCTCATAAGCTAAAATGATGTTTTTCCAGGCACCTGCTTCTAAATGAAATAAGCCATTTTTAATTTGGCTTTCAACCACTTTGAAATGATTCCCTGCTTTTCTGTCGGCCAAAACTTCTCCAAAACAAAAAATAATTTCCATTTTATTTGCCAAAGCAGCATCAACTTTTTTAGCCAAAATCGCATCAGTTTCCCCAAAATATTCCCTACGTTCTGAATGTCCCAAAATTACAATATGCACCCCCACTGATTTCAACATGCTCGCTGAAATTTCGCCAGTAAAAGCACCGCTTTTTTCAAAATGCATATTCTGCGCCGCTACTTCTACTTTTGTTCCTTCGGCTTTACTGGCCACTTTTTGCAAATTCACAAATGTTGGCGCAACAATAACTCTTGTGTTGTTAAGTGCTTGTTTTTTAATACTCTTTGCAATTTTTTTGACCAATGATTTCGATTCATCTAAATCATTGTTCATTTTCCAGTTTCCGGCTACTATTTTTGCTCTCATATTTTTGTTTTGTGTTCCGTTTTATCGACAAATTTAATCATTATTAAATTTCTTAAAAAAATTCGATTCATTATTGTACGAATTCGTTTTCGTATTTACTGATTTATTTCAACCTTATTTTTGGATCCAGCATTCCGTAACTAATATCAACCAAAATATTAATAATGATAAACATGGTGGCAATTACCAAAACGCTGCCCATTATTATAGGTAAATCCAAAGTATTTAGTGCATTTACAATTTCTTTTCCCAAACCGTTCCAATTAAAAATATATTCAACAAACACGGCCCCCGCTAACATTGAAGCAAACCATCCAGAAATGGCAGTAACAACAGGATTCAGTGAGTTTTTTAATGCATGTGTTTTTATAATTTTATAGGTTGATAGTCCTTTCGCTCGTGCCGTTCTAATATAATCCTGACCTAAAACTTCCAACAATGAATTCCGCATCAGCTGAATAACCACTGCCAAAGGCCTGATTCCTAAAACTACTGCTGGCAATATTAAGTTTTTCCATTGAACATAAATGCCTTCGCCAAAATCATCGACTTCATACAAACTGCCCGTCATATTTAAATTGGTGTACTTGTGTAAAACAAACCCGAAAAACCATGCAAATAAAATGGCGGAAAAGAAAGATGGTAGGCTCATTCCTAAGGTACTCAATATTGATATAATCCTGTCGAAAAAACTGTCTTTGTACAATGCGGAAAGTATACCGAAAAATACGCCAATAATAATTGCTATTGTAATGGCGGATACCGCTAAAATAGCAGTATTTGGTATCGTTTCCGCAATTACTTCCGTAACATTTTTATCGTTTTTCTGAAAGGATTTACGCAAATAAGGATATTTTACCACAACATTTTTTTCACCTGTCGAAAAAAGTTTCGAATAGGAATATTTTTCACGAGTTAAATAGGTGTAGTTTGTCGGATCTGAACTGTGGACAGAAATGGGTGATAAATCATTCAAATAATAAAAATATTGTGTGGTTAAAGACTGGTCGAATCCGTATTTAACACGAATATTTTGAAGCTGTTCACTGTCCTCACGCTGGTCGAGCATCATTCTTGCAGGATCGCCAGGCAACACATTAAAAAGAAAAAATATGACCGTAATTACGCCAAACAGTGTAAGAATTCCGTAAACTAATTTATTTAAAATATAACTAAACAAGGCGCTTTATTTGGTAAACAAAGATAACTTAAAGTATTAAAATTACTACTTTTGTTAAATTCTTTATTTAAACGTATGAACAAACAAGCACTTATTGAACAAATTCAGCAAAAAAAATCATTTTTATGTATTGGGTTAGATGTTGATTTGACTAAAATTCCGATGCACCTATTGGCAGAAGAAGATCCTATTTTTGAATTCAACAAACAAATTATTGATGCCACACATCATCTGGCTGTTGCATACAAACCGAACATCGCATTTTATGAAGCATACGGATTAAAAGGCTGGGCAGCTTTGGGAAAAACAATTGAGTATCTCAATGTAAATTATCCTGAAATTTTCACCATTGCTGATGCAAAGAGAGGCGATATCGGGAATACCTCAACAATGTATGCAAAAGCGTTTTTTGAAGATTTAAATTTTGATTCGGTAACTGTTGCACCTTATATGGGAAGTGATTCCATAGAACCATTTTTGGCTTTTGAAGATAAAACCACCATTCTTTTGGCATTGACTTCAAATAAAGGCGGACTCGATTTCCAAGGGTTAATAATTGGCGGGAATGAATTATATAAAGAGGTGATAAAAACAGCGATAACTTGGAAAAATTCGGAAAATTTAATGTTTGTGGTTGGCGCAACAAAACCTACATATTTTGAGGAAATCAGAAAAATTGTGCCAAATCATTTTTTATTGGTTCCCGGTGTAGGCGCTCAAGGCGGAAACCTACAGGAAGTCTGTAAATACGGACTCAACAAAGATTGCGGATTGCTGGTAAATTCGGCAAGAAGCATTATTTATGCTGGAAATGATAAATATTTCGCAAAAGCGGCGCAGTTGGAAGCCTTGAAATTACAGCAGGAAATGGCTTTGATTTTAAGTAAATAGTTTTAAGTTGAAAGTTATTTTTAAAAATGAAAACAATTAAAGACCAACTAGGAAGAGAAATTACCTTAAAAACCCAACCCAAAAGAATCATTTCATTGGTACCTTCACAAACTGAATTACTTTGTGATCTGAATTTAGAAAACGAGCTGGTAGGAATTACAAAATTCTGCGTACATCCTTATCACTTAAAATCGACCAAGACCATTGTAGGTGGCACAAAAAAAGTAGATTTCGATAAAATAAAATCATTAAAACCCGATTTTATTTTATGCAATAAAGAAGAAAATACTTATGATTTTTTGCCTGAACTTGAAAAAATTGCCCCTACATATTTTTCTGACATCAGTACAATTCAAGACAGTATTGATTTTATTTTAAACTTAGGGAGTATCTTAAATAGAAGAACAGAAAGCCAAAATTTAATCGAAAAAATAAATTTTAAAATTAACGATTTTAAGGAATTCATCAAAACAAAGCCAATCAGAAAAGTGGCTTATTTTATTTGGGCAAAACCGTGGATGGTTGCTGGAAATGAAACTTATATCAACCAAATGTTACAGTTAAACAAGTTTGACAACATTTACCAAAATATGAGTCGCTATCCAAAGGTTGCAATTGACAAAATCCGCTACGAAGGAGATCCTGAAATCATCATTTTGTCTTCAGAGCCATTTCCCTTCAAGGATGAGCATGCTGTGGAAATTTCGACTTACACCAATCGCTCTATAACAGTTTTTGCAGATGGTGAAATGTTTAGTTGGTACGGTAGCAGACTGCTTTTGGCTTTTGATTATTTTAAAGAACTGCACAAAAAATTAGACAGTCATTTTTAAAAAATTATTTCAACTAATCCTGCAAAGCAAAAATTCTTTTTAATAAATCGGAAGTACGTTTGGCAATATTTGCCCTAATTCCTCTTTCTTCAACTTCAACCATAGTGAATACGCCTTTCAGGGCTTCATTAGTCACATAATCTGTTAAATCCGGATTTACATCGGCGGTTAATGGCAAATTATTGTATCTCGTGATTAAGTCTGTCCATACTTTGTCTGCACCAACTTTTTTAAATGAATTGTTAATAATTGGATTAAACTTTTGGTACAACGCTGCTGATGTTGCTGTTTTCAAATATATGGTAGCCGAATTTTTATCGCCCAATAAAATATTTTTAGCATCAACAAAGGTCATCCCTGTAATGGCATCAGAAAAAATAGGAATGGCTTCTCCTACAGCATCTTCTGCAGCCCTATTCAATACCCTCAAACCTTCATCAGCCAAGCTCGACAAGCCGATGCTTCTTAATGTTCTGTCAACTTTTTGTAACTCTTCAGGAAGTAAAATTTTAACCAGTTCATTTTTAAAAAACCCATCCTGAACAGCCAAAGTTGTCACCTGATTTGAAATTCCGTTTTGCAAGGCTTCCTTTAAACCAGCTGCAATTTGTTCGTTTGTAATTCCGCCATTAGGCAACTGATTTATAACCTGTTGTAATTCTGAACAAGCAGAAAGTTGAAACACAACCACTGCTAAAAGTATTTTTTTTAACATCTTAGTATTTTTATTTTGTTAAGATACGGTAATTAATTTTTGATGCGGTCAGTTTTCTTGTCATATCCATACGGACAATGTTTACAGCCGCTTTTACAACAATAGCCTCTTTTCAAATGATACTTTTCCGTAAATACACGGTAACCCTCTTCATTTGTGTAATAATCTTCTTCTGAAGTACTTGATTTTTCAAACATATATTTGGTAAAAATAATAAAAAGAAGCCGTCTCACTATTAAAATTTGAGGCGGTTTTTTATTTCTATTCAATTTTGGGTATTACTTTTATTTTTAAA